>CAJCHZ010000017.1 GCA_903970165.1 Betaproteobacteria bacterium | reverse complement strand
AAGCAGAATGCCGAGGTTCAGGTAGGCTTCGGACATTTTGGGATCGAGGGCCGTGGCCCGCTCATATTCGGGGCGGGCTTCGTCTGTTTTCTTGAGCGCGGTGTACGCATACGCCAGTTGAAAGTGGGCCCAGGCTATGTCTGGTTTTTCAGCGATTAGTTTTTGGAGGGCGGCTATGGCGGCTTCGAATTGGTTGTTGTCAATGTCGCGTTGGGCTTCGTCGAGGAGATCGTTTAGGGGATTGGCTAGTTTTTGCGTTTTGGTTTGGCCGGATTTTTGAGACGTCGATTGAGGAGTGGAAGCCGCTACTTGGCACGAGCGGGGCGCAGTGTATTGAACGCCTACAAGTGCGAACCCCGCCAGCGCTATTTGCAGGGGCGATGGCAGAAACAGATTATTCGAAGGCCAACGCTTCATGTTTCGGCAGGAGGATTCCCTGCTCCACTAGCGATTGTACCTGAAGGCATGGTGGACTTGGATGCACCGTTCGCGGACCGCTTTGCCTGGCCATTTCCATTGAGAACACGCGCGAGGAACCGGCCGGTGTGGGACTGCGGATTGCGCGCAACCTGCTCCGGCGTGCCGGTGGCGATGATTTTGCCGCCCTGATCGCCGCCTTCGGGCCCCATATCAATCAACCAGTCGGCGGATTTAATGACATCGAGATTGTGTTCGATGACGAGCAGTGAGGCGCCGGATTCCAAGAGCTTGCGGAAAGCGGCCAGAAGTTTGGCGATGTCATCGAAATGAAGGCCGGTGGTGGGCTCGTCAAGAATATAAAGGATGCCCTGGTTTTCCGAGCGCGTGAGATGCGCGGCCAGCTTCAGGCGCTGCGCTTCGCCGCCGGAAAGAGTTGTGGCGGATTGGCCGAGGCGTAAATAACCGAGACCGATTTCATTCAAGATGCGAAGTTTCGTGACAACTTTGGGAACGCCGTTGAAAAACGCGAGAGCTTCGCGAGCAGTGAGTTGCAGAACTTCGTGGACATTTTTGCCGTGGTAGCGTACATCGAGGACGCTTGTTTTGAAGCGGGTACCGCGGCACTCTTCGCAAATAAGCTCGACATCGGCGAGAAATTGCATTTCCACGGTCACGGTGCCATCGCCCTGGCACGTTTCACAGCGGCCACCCGGGACATTGAAGGAAAAGTGGCCTGCGGTGAAGCCGCGGCGCTTGGCGTCCGGCGTGGCGGCGAAAACTTCACGAATGGAATCAAACGCCTTGAGATACGTGGCGGGATTCGAGCGCGGGGTTCGGCCAATCGGGGATTGATCCACGATGACGACTTCGCGGATGCCCTCGTCTCCCTCTAGGCGATCGCAAAATTCCTTGACGCTGCCGCCGGTGCGCTTTGCAGCGAGCGCGCGGTACAAAACGTCGTGCACCAGCGTGGATTTGCCTGACCCGCTGACGCCTGTGACGACCGTCAGAGTGCCGAGCGGCACCATCACATCAATATTCTGCAAGTTGTGGAGCGTAGCACCGTAAAGACGGAGAAATTTGCCCACCGGCTTGTGCCGATTGTTGGGAACGGGAATTCCCAGTTCGCCGCTGAGGTAGCGGCCCGTAAGCGATTTGTGCTCCGCGAGCATGGCGTCGTAAGTGCCGGCAAAGAGCAGCCTCCCGCCGAGTTCGCCTGCGCCCGGGCCAAGGTCGATAACGTGATCCGCGGCGTGAATCGTGTCCGGATCGTGCTCGACGACAAGCACCGTATTACCCAAATCACGGAGCGATTTCAGAATGTCGATGAGCCGCTGCGTATCGCGCGGATGCAAGCCAATGGACGGCTCATCGAGGACGTAAAGCGCGCCGACGAGATGCGAGCCGAGCGATGTTGCCAATTGGATGCGCTGCGATTCGCCGCCGGAGAGTGTCGAGGTGAGACGATCGAGCGTCAGATAGTCGAGGCCGACTTCATCCAGAAATTGCAGACGCGTCCGAATCTCCTCGAGAATTTTCTCGGCAACCTTGGCTTGTAACTCCGAAAGCGCAAGCGTGGCGAAAAAAGCGCGAGCCTCTTTCACGGTGAGCTTGCAGATTTCCGTGATCGAACGGCCTGCCACGCGGACAGCCCGCGCTTCCGGGCGCAGGCGCGTGCCGCCGCACTCCGGACACAGCGCATAGCCACGATAACGGCTCAAAAACACGCGCACATGCAGCTTGTATTTCTTGCGTTCGAGCCAGGCGAAAAATCCTTTCACGCCCTCGTAGTCGTTTTCCGAATCGCCTTCGAGGACCAGGCGGCGCTGTTCGGCCGTAAGCTGGCGCCATGGTACGTGGAGCGGAATACCGCGGCTGCGCGCCCACTTTTTTGCATCTTGGGCGAGCGCGCGAAAACGTGGCTTGGTCCACGGCTCGATCGCGCCCTCCTCGAGCGTTTTACTCGGATCGGGCACCACTAGATTCAGGTCGAAATCGATGGTGTTACCAAAACCCTGGCAGCGCGGGCAGGCGCCATACGGATTGTTGAACGAAAAAAGGCGCGGCTCAGGCTCCTGATAAAGCGTGCCATCGTTCTTGCACTCAAAGCGTTCGTTGAAGGCGAGGCGTACCGCGGGATTCCCGGCGGCATCGGCGATGAATTCGAGGATGGCTTCGCCCTGGCCTTCGCGATAACAGATTTCGATGGAGTCCGTGAGGCGCGAGCGTGAGTCGGGATTTACGGAGAGGCGATCCACGAGAACGTACACTGGCTTCGAGAAATCGACATCGAGCAAACTCTCCGGGGAAGAAAATTCGTGCACGCGGCCATCTTGATAAAGACGATTGAAGCCGCGTTTTTGAATGTCGCCGAGCGCCTGCTTGAGCGTTTCCTGGGACGGAACTGCTGCTTTTTTCTTTGAGACTCGGCGGGTTATGCCAGACGCTTGCGGCTGGGCGATGCGCAGTGGGTATAGAATATAAAAGCGTCTGCCTGCCGCCAGCGAAAGCACGCGCGTGGCGATCTCATCCGGGCTATCGCGCCGGACTTCCGCGCCGCATTTTATGCACAACGTTTTCCCGCAACGCGCGAAGAGCAGCCTAAGGTAGTCGTAAATCTCGGTGGAAGTCGCGACGGTCGAGCGCGGATTGCGCGTGGAATTCTTCTGCCGAATCGCGACGGCCGGTGCGATGCCCGAAATTTCATCCACGTCGGGCTTTTCCATGCGTTCCAGAAACTGACGCGCATACGACGAAAGCGATTCGACGTAACGCCGCTGCCCTTCCGCATAAACAGTGTCAAATGCCAGGGAAGATTTGCCGGAACCGCTGACGCCGGTTACGACCGTGATGGCGTTGTGAGGGATCTCCACGCTGACGTCTCGCAAATTGTGCACACGCGCGCCGCGGACGCGTATCGCCTCTTCTTCACGAAGCACGGAGGTGAGTTCTTTGGTGGCCAAAGCGAAGCTCAGACAGCGCGCTCGGAGCGCACAGCCTAAACCTCAAATTATACGGCTTGCGGAAAATCGTGGCAAACCGGGCTTGGCGAGGCCGGTTTGCGGAGGGCGTCTATGTATGCAAAAGCAAAACATGAAAAGAGATAGCGCGTGCGGACCCGAACAAACTACGGCTCTTGCATCAGCGTGATGCGGCCAACGCCGCCGCTCACTTTCAGGTGAATCGTCGCAGGAGCTTTGCCGTAGGCGTCGTTGGTGTACTCATCCCCGTCATGATGCAGGCCGCGCGCGTCGATCGTACCAATGCCGCCGCTTGCGTGAACGATGACTCCGACATTCTTAGGCAGGCGAATGTTTGCTTCGCCGACCCCGCCTTCGAGATCGGCGGTCAGATCGGACTTGCGATCGCCGGTCAGGTCCACATCTGCCTGGCCGGCTCCCACTTCCAGAGTTAGGCGCCTCACATCAATGTCGCGCAAGCGCAGGTTGCCGCGGCCAGCGCCCATTTCCATCTTGATTTCCAGAGGAACGTCGTTGGCGAGGTGCAGAGTCCAATGATTATCGGAAGTCGTGTTGATGTGAACGTCCGAGTCGCCTTGATATACGCGCAGATTGCCGGTAGTTCCTGAAATGGAGTAATCCACTTTGGGCGTGCCGGAAGAAGTGCGGTAGTCGAAGTCGGCCTCCAACAAATGGCTCGCGCCGCCACTGAGATTGATGTCGCCAGCGCCCATTTCCAGCGATAGGCGGACATCCTTGGCATCGTCGCGATCGACGGTGCGCGAGAGATGTTGCATCGCGTAGACGGAGTCAGGATGGTGCCGCGCATAGTAGCGTCCGTTCCAGAGCAGCGCGACCAATACAACCACGAACGCGCAGGCGCCAACCGTCGCTCCCATGGAGGCGCCTGGCGGCGTGCCCGGATGCTGTCGCCGCCTCCAACTGTCCCACATCTTTCCCAACCCCAGGAAGATGAGCGCGAGCGGCCAGTATTTCCACAAAATCGGCAAGGGATCGAACGCCGGGTACCAGTTGGCATAGAGGAAAATTCCGCCGACGGCGATAAGCAGAATTGGAAATACCAGAGAAGCAGTCCGAAAAGGACGATCTTGAGCCATCGCACACCTCTTCCCTCTTTACTACGCAGCCGAAGTGAAAAAAGTTCAGGCGCCGCGTGATAAATCGCCTCGGAAGAATAGTGTCACCACGGGGAATCTACAACTGGCCCGTCTAAAGGCCGTGCCGCCCGGCCATCCTCAAAAGGATGCCCCCCACCACTTGTGCGCGGCGGCATCTGGTATCATGGCTTCGTACCATGCGGCCCGACCGTATTCCTCTGTTTCCTCTGAACGTCGTTCTTCTACCCGGCGCGGACCTTCCCCTGCATATCTTCGAGCCGCGCTATTTGGACATGGTGAACCACTGCTTGAAGGAAAAGTCTGTGTTCGGGATGCTTCTTGCCCTCCCCAAAGGAGTGGCTCGAGTTGGCTGCACCGCGGAGATTTTGGAAGTCGTCAAGCGCGAAGAGGACGATACCCTGGACATTCTAGCTGTGGGCCGTTCACCGTTTCGCGTGCTCGAACTCTATTCGGAGAATCCTTTGGCGGAGGGGGATGTGGATTACCTGGAAGACCGGGAAGTTCCCCCGAGCGCGGCGCTACAGCGCGAACTGACCGAGCTTTACGAGACCTGTCATACGCTCATCTTCGAAGATTATCCGAAGAACGCCGAGGGCGAGCAGCAAACTCAACTTTCTTATATTGTTGCGGCGGCTCTGCCGATGGACTTGCTCTGGAAGCAGCAGATTCTGGAGTTAAGAACGGAGTTTGACCGGCAAGAGCGTCTGGTCGCGTATCTTCGGGAGTGGGCTCCGCATCTACAGAGAAAAGGCGTGATGCGGCAGCGCGCAGGCGGTAACGGGCACGGATTGAACTAGCACGTCTCACAGCAACGCAGTCGGAGTCGCACGGTTTTTTTTAGTATGGAAGCGTCCTCCGGTGGTTGGACGCGGAACGAGGCCCTATGACGGCAAGCACGCACTCTTCACCCCATCCGAAAGCGAAAACTCTGGGCGAATTGAAACGCATCCCGGATTTCGACGCCAGGACCGTTTCGCGTTCCGTAAAAAGCGAAATGCGGCACAACCTGCTGCGTATGATCGAGAAAAACGAGCCGCTTTTCCCTGGTGTGCACGGCTACGAAGATACCGTTGTGCCGCAAATCATTAATGCCCTGCTCTCGCGCCACAACTTTATTTTGCTGGGTTTGCGCGGGCAGGCCAAGAGCCGCATCCTGCGTGGATTAGCGCAGTTTTTGGACGCGGAGATTCCTGTCGTCGTGGGATGCGAGATTAACGACGACCCGCTGCGGCCGATTTGCCGTGCTTGCCGCGAACGTATCGCCTCAGAGGGAGACAATACGCCCATCGCGTGGATGCCGCGCGATCACCGCTATGTGGAAAAGCTGGCGACCCCCGACGTGACCATGGCCGACATCATCGGCGACGTCGATCCCATTCGCGCTGCGCGTGGCGGGCGCGATCTTTCCGATGAACTGACGATTCATTACGGGCTGCTGCCACGAGCCAACCGCGGAATTTTCGCCATCAACGAGCTTCCCGATCTTGCGGGAAAAATTCAGGTCGGATTGTTCAACATCATGCAGGAAGGCGACATTCAGATTAAGGGCTATCCGCTGCGCCTCCCACTGGACGTACTGCTCGTCTTCACCGCAAATCCCGAAGACTACACCGCGCGCGGGAAAATCATCACGCCGCTGAAAGACAGAATCGGCGCGGAGATTCGCACACACTATCCGGCAACTGTGGAAGAAGGAATGACCATCACTGCGCAGGAAGCATGGGTCGCGCGCGATGCCGGGCGTAAGATTGAAGTGCCAGCTTATTTGCGAAACGTAGTGGAAGAAATTGCGTTTCAGGCGCGCGAGGACAAGCGCGTGGACCGGCGCTCCGGCGTCAGCCAGCGGCTTCCCATTACCACGACGGAAAGCCTGGTGAGCAGCGCGGAACAGCGCGCGGCACGCAACGGAGAAAAACACGTGTACGCGCGCATCGCCGATATTTATTCTTCTCTGCCCGCGATTACCGGAAAGATGGAACTCGAATACGAGGGTGAACTGAAAGGCGCGGACACGATCGCGCGTGAGCTCATCAGGACTGCGGTTGGCCGGGTTTTCAGCAAACACTTTGCGGAGGTAAGCTTCCAGCCGGTGATTCAGTGGTTTGAAATTGGAGGCGAATTGAAACTGCCTGAACTGGCAACCACTTCGGAGCGTTACCAACAGCTTTCGAAGATTCAGGGATTGATGGAGCAGGTCGGCCGGCTTGGAGTCCAGGACCGCAAAGATGCCGGCGCCGCCGCTGCCGCGGCGGAAATGATTCTTGAGGGGCTCTGGGCGCACCGGCGCATCGGGCGCAGCGAAGAGCGGGGTTTCTACGCGGACAAACCCAAGCAGCAGCCCGAGCAGCGCGAAGCTCCCGGCCGCCCGCCACGCAGGCAGTTCAATTAAAGGAGTTTGTTTACGAGAGAGCTCCCTATTCGGGCTTGAAAAGCAGCAGAGGCACAAATGAAATTTATCCGCTACGGAAAATATGTCGGCGAACCAGCCGATGCCGTCGACCTCGAAGAGCTCATCAAGCGGCTCGGCGATTTCTTCCTGCAAAGTGGCTTTGAGTCTCAATTCTACGGCGTATCGCAGATGGATCCGGACCGCTCGATGGAGGCCCTACGCGAAGCCATTCTTCGAGCGCTTCAGGAAGGCGAACTGATGCCGGAAGATGCGATGAGCGACGAACTGCGCGAGATGCTGCAGAATCCGGACGCTCAGAACAATCAGGCTGTGAAAGACCTTATCGAGAAATTGATGGAGCGGCTTGCGCAGGAAGGCTTTATCAATCCGCAGCAACCGCCACAGGTTACGCCGCCGCCAAGAGCATCGGCACGCGGGCAAGTCGGCGACGCCCAAGAGCGGCAACCGGAAGCACGCTTCGAAATTACGGACAAGACGATCGACTTTCTCGGATTTAAAACACTTCAGGATTTACTGGGGTCGCTGGGGCGGAGCAGCTTTGGACGGCACGATACGCGCGATCTCTCGACGGGCGTTGAGTCCGGAGGCGTTTCCCGTGCTTATGAATTTGGCGACACCATGAATCTCGATATCAGCGGAACGCTTTTCAATGCGGTCCGGCGGCAAGGCGTGAAAGTGCCGATTGATATGGCGTATTCGGATTTGATGGTTCATCAGTGCGAATATCACAGTTCGTGCGCGACGGTGGTGCTGCTCGATTGCAGTCACAGCATGATTCTTTATGGCGAAGACCGTTTTACTCCGGCGAAGCGTGTAGCGATGGCGCTTTCTCATTTGATTCGCACGCAATATCCTGGTGACACACTAAGCCTCGTCCTTTTTCACGACAGTGCGGAGGAGGTTCCGCTCGGCGAGCTGGCACGCGTGCAAGTCGGCCCTTATTACACGAACACGCGCGAAGGACTGCGGCTTGCGCAACGGATTTTGCTGCGCCAGAAAAAAGACATGCGACAGATCGTCATGATCACCGACGGAAAGCCTTCCGCGCTGACTTTGGAAGACGGGCGCATTTACAAGAACGCCTTTGGGCTGGATCCTTTTGTGGTTGGCCAGACGCTTGAGGAAGTGAACAAGTGCAAGCGCGCAGGAATCATGATCAATACATTCATGCTGGCCAGCGACTACAGCCTGGTGCATTTTGTGCAGAAGATTACGGAGATGTGCCGCGGGAAAGCGTATTTCACGACGCCTTATACGCTTGGACAGTATCTGTTGATGGACTATATGTCGCGGAAGACGAAGCAGATTCATTAAGAAAAGGCCTGGCCACCTACAGTGGACAGCTCACCGTCAGAAACAAAAGAGAAAGCCAGGAATCAAAGTGACGGAACACACTTGTTTGTCGCGCTCCCGCCATTCCCGGTTGAGGTAAAATAAATCGATGGGAATTCTGCGGCGGCTCACACGCTGGGTGGGTGCGGAACGACTTATGACAAACATTAATGCGGGAAATGTGGCACCGGATTTCAAGTTGAAGGGCCTGGATGGGAAGGAATATGCGCTCGGAGAGTTGCTCGAACGCGGCCCCGTCATTGCCGCGTTCTATAAAATTTCCTGCCCGGTGTGTCAGTTCACGTTTCCATTTCTCGAAAGACTTCATAAGCGCTATGGCAGCGACGGCGTGACGTTTCTGGGCATTTCGCAGGATGATGCGCGCGACACGAAAGAGTTTGCGAAGAAGTTTGGAACGACGTTTCCGATGGCGCTGGACGAGAAAGCAGGAGGATACGCCGTCTCGAATGCCTACGGTCTGACCAGCGTGCCCACCATTTTTCTCATCGAGCCGGATGGCAACGTCAAGGTCAGTTGCATGGGGTTTGATAAGAAGGATCTCGAAGCGATTGGCGCGGCGCTTGCCGAGCGGAAGAAAATAGCTCCGGCCGCACTTTTTCGTGCGGATGAATCGGTTCCTGCCCACAAGCCTGGATGAGGCTCGAAAAATTAGGTCCGGTCGGGACTTAACCAGCACAGAAAGAATTTCGAAACTACTCCGCTTCCTTTTCCAGCCATTTTTTCTTGTGCCTGGCGGGGCGCTCGCGCTTATCGGCAATAACACGCGTGGCGCTGGGTGCGATGCCGGAGTTGCGAGCGGCGCGGCGCGCTTCCACGCCGGCGTCGAGTTTTTTCTTGCGGTGCTTCATGCTTTCGTTCGCGCGTAGTTAGAAGGTGAACTGCAATTGCAAATCAATGCGGCGGTTTGCGTCCGTCGTGGCATAAGGTTGGCCTGCCAGGGAATTTGCTTCGCCAAAGAGCGGTGAGCTGAGATTCCCGATATAGCCTCCATAGTTCACGTTGTTAAACACATTGCGGGCGCTCACGCTAAGCGTCAAATTGTAGCGATAGTTGGAAGCACCTCCGCCGCCAAACATCGGTCCACCACCTCCGCCGCCTCGTCCGCCAGGGCCCGGACCACCCGGACCGCGCCCAAACGTTCCGCCGCCACCAGGGCCACCCGCACCTTGGCCTGACGCGGCCGTTTCTTTCTTGAGCCCGAAGCCGAAGGTTTTGCTGAGCCGGAGATTCAAGGTGAAACGCCCCGGCTGCGTCCCATAGTTAATCGGAATCAGGGCCTCGCCGGGCGTCGGGAGAAGATTGAAGCAGCCGTACGCCGTTTGAACCACGCCGGTCTGTGCGCCCGCACTGCAGTTGGTCGCGAACGCAGGTCGCGTATTGAACTGCGCGTCACCGTAAGTGTCCGAGCCGGTGGTGATATTGAACGGAATGCCGGAGCTGGCAATCAGGAACGGACTCAGCCGAAATCCTTTCGGCATACCAACCGTACCTCCGAAAAACAGGCGGTTGCGAACGTCAAACGCGGCGCGGCCATAATCGCCGCTGATGTCGCCGGGCGTGGAAGGAACAAAGCCCGAGCCGGCAGTGTCGCTGTTTGCATAATTCAATGTGTAGTAGCCGAAGAGAGAAAGATCCTTGATGAAACCACGGCCAGTCGGAATACGCACGCTGCCATTCACGATGAGCTGGTTTTGCTTGAAAACGCCCTCGGATTCGAAGCGATAGCCGATGTCACTGGGATTGAGGGGGTGAAAATCGCAGTCCGCGGTGATAGCCAGGTTTGGCGGGCAAACGTTGGTGAAATACTGGTGGTCGCCGCGGGAATTGAGATAGGTGATCGAGAGGTTGGCGGATTTGGTGACCTGGCGCTCGAGCGTGACGCCGGTCTGCATTGTGTAAGGCGTACGCAGATTCGGGTTCTTTACATAAACGGTTTGCGGCGACGTGCTATTGGCGGGAAAACCGGGGTCTCCTGGCAGAGTCGTCATAGCGGGATTGAAGAAAGTCGGATTCTCGATCAGGTACTGCTGTTGAATTAAGCCGTTTTGCAATTGCTGCTGCAAAACGAGACTTTCCGTGAAGCGGTCGTAAAAAATTCCGTAGCCCAGGCGCAAAACTGTTTTCGGAGCCTTGTTCTTGCCGTTGCCGTCAATACCCCAGGCAATGCCGACGCGCGGCGCGAAATCCGCGTGGTCGCCAAGATTGTTTTGCGTCTCAAAGCGCAGACCGCCGCTCACGGTGATGTTCGGCCGCAACTTGTAGTCGTCCTGCACAAACAGGGCGCCGTCGAAATAATTTGCGTAAGCCGCGGCCGTGCCGACACTGTTGTAATTCAAGGAATAGAAGCTGGGGCCATAACCGTTGGCGATCGCTGCTGCCTCGGTTCCCGAGGCGACCGCTTCCAACAAGTTCTGGTAGGCCACAAGCGGTGTGATGACGCAATTGTTCGAGGTAGTCGGCAAGCATCCCGGCTGAAGGCGCGATCCGAAATAATAGGAACCGTTGAAGGTCCCGTTGGAGGCGCTGTTATCGGTGGTTTCGCGCAAGCGGCCACCGATTTTCCAGGTATTTTTTCCCTTGTTGATGTAGGTGATGTTCTGCAATTCATAGCGATTCATCGCGTCGGTGTTGATTCCGCTGGTGGAACCTCCGCCGGTGAACGCGGCGGAAACGTTAATGGCCGGAAGAAGGCTACCCGGGTTGCCGTAGGTCGTGGAGCGAATGAACTGAAAACGCGTTTCGTTGATGGTGGTGGGGCTGATGGTCTGCGTGTCGGTAGCCTGTATCGTATGTTCGCTTTCGGCCAGATTGGTCGCTTGAGAGATCAGGTTAAACGTGCCGACGTTGTCATCCGTTTCGGTATTGCGCCAATACTGATAGCGCACGCTGAGCGTGTTGGACGACGTGACCTGATAATCAATTCGCGGGCTGAGATTCAAACGGGTTTTGGGGTTGGGTACGGCATCGCTGAACGGTTCGATAGCGAACGTTGTGGGATCGACGATTTGCGCGCTGACGATATTGAGATCGCTGATGGTGCGGCGCTCGATGTTAAAGAAAAAAGATGCTTTTTTGCTAAGCGGGCCGCCCACGTTGGCGCTGAATTGAAAGGTGTCATACCCGGGTTGCGAAGTATCCGGCGGCAAAACTTCAAACGGGTTCTTCGAATTGAAGGAATCCGTATTCCCCGTCATGAAAAACTGCCCGTGAAACTGGTCCGTGCCGGGCTTAGTCAGGATCTCGATGCGCCCGTAGCCGAGCTTGTCGTATTCGGCGGAAAAAGGGTTCTGATTGATGCGAATTTCGCGAATGGAAGCCTTCGGCGGAAGCTGGCCCGCCGTGAAGCCGTCAATATAAATTTGGCCGCCGTTAGGGCCCGCGGAAGGACCAGCGAGCGCCTGTAGTTCGGATTGCAGTTCATCGGGGTCGTCGGAAAGCTGGTCGAGATCTTTCCCCTGCATCACGATGGCGCCGGCGTTGTTCTCCGGATTGACGTCTACTTTCGTGCTGGTGTCGGTAACTTCGACCTTCTGCTCCTGCACTTCAATGGTCAGGGAAACATTCAGTCTCTGCACCTGGCCCGCGCTGATTTCGACGTCCGCCTTTTCAAAAACCGTAAAACCAGGAGCCACTACTTTCACGCCATACTTTCCCGGAGCCAATCCTGTGACCTCGAAAATACCGTCCCGATTGGCTGTCGCGGTGGACGCGCCAGCTGCGGTGGAAACAACAACCGTTGCGCTCGTCACCGCCGCTCCCGAAGGATCGGTTACCTGGCCGCGCAGAGTTCCCGTGCCCGCAGCCGGCTGAGTTTGCGATGGAGCTTGCGCTGCGTAGCTCACCGCGCCCAGGGCAAGCAAAAGCGCTGCGAGGAAAACGATACTCCGAAAAATCGAGCTGAAATTCATTCCTTCTCCTGACGTTAGAAACTCTTGTTTGTGGCCGAAATACTTCAAGGTGCCACATCCCCTCCAGCGGGTGCGCCGCTGAGGCTCCAAGGAGTTAGGATGCCGGAGGCTTGTGGGGACGCCTGCAAGATTGTTTCGACACCGGCCAGCAGGGTGATGGCTGTTGCGCCGCTGGATTGCGTTCCTTCCGTTGTGACGATCATCACTGCGTCGCCTTTCTGCAATTCCGCAAGCGTGGCAGCTGGCATGCGGCTCAAAATTTGTTGCATGTCGCCGCCTCTTGCCGCGCCGCCCGGTCGTCCTGCTGCGCCTCCCGTACCGCCTGCAGCACCTTGTCCACTTTGACTACCTTGTCCGCCTGCACTGCCTTGGGCGGCTGCGGACCCATCCGCAGGCTTCGCAGCCGGCGTGGCCGAAGAACCCGAGGAACCGCTTGCCCCGCCGCCAGACGCGCCCGCGTCTGTAGCTCCGCCCTTGAGGCGCATCGCAATCATCTGAGCCATCTGAGGCTGCAATTTACGAAGCTGTGTATCCGACGTGACTTTTATGGTGAGGGGTTTCTTCGTGATCAGGTCCATTACGGTGATCGTGTTTGCCGCGGTATCCACGGCATTGATCGTTCCCGCCACATTGCGAAACGTTCCGGAGACGACTTCGTCGGCCGTAAGTTCGGCGCCGTCGGCGCTGCGCGTCCCGCGGGCGCGCAGTTGATCGCCGTTCTTGATCTGCTCGATGGGCGCGATTTTTGCGTCGTCAAACTTGACGGAGTCCGTGGCGTAGCGGCGCAGAATCGTGTCCTTGGAGATGTGAACGGTCACATCTTTAGCCGCGCCGACGGCATTCGTGGAAATCGTAATCGTGCCGCTGGCGGCGTCAAGCTTGGTCACCAGGCCGCCTACGCCATGGCGCTGCCACTCTTCGCGCTCGTGGGCCTGCTTCGTGGCGATGTCCGCCTGCTTTATGGCGATGACGGAAGCGGCCAGAACAGTTTTGCCGTCGTCACCGAGTTTGCCGCGGACCAGAATACGATCGCCGGTCTGCAAATCCTTGAGGTCGAGCGGCACCGCATTCTTCAAATCCTTTTGATCAGGAGTAATGCGGAGGAGGCGTGCGTCATCCTGTACCTGCACGATGACATCGCCAGTCTCGGTAGTTAAGGTGATCGTCTTTCCGGAGATGGCCTTTACCGTGCCCACCGGGTGAACCGCGCCAGCCTGTGCTGCTGCCGCTTGGGAAAGACCGGGACGCCCGGCTGCCGCCGTGCTCGCGCTTCCAACAAAACTCGCAGCGGCGCACACAGCCGCGTTTATGAATATAGTCCTCAACCTCAGGCGCTTTTTACGATCACGCCTTCTGCTACACAATTCCATGATGTCTCCTGCTAGCTAACGCGAAATGCAAACCTCGTCTGAGTTTACCGTGGAGGGTAATGTGGCAGACAAGCTGTACCCTTTGCGTCCTAAGTTAGACGTACCGGAGGCCCCCAAATGTTTCAAAAAAAGTCTCTCTCCTCCGTGATTCCCTTCCTCCCAAAATGGGCTTCCCGGTGTACAATGCCGCCCGGTTGGGTATCTGGGTGCGCCGAATCACGGACGTCAGCCTGAATCTCCCCATCATAACGGACAAGCTCGCTGACAAGTTGGCTTCGTTCGTGTGATTGATCCTATCCAGGGGTAGCGCATAGAAACCTTTGACCGGGCGGCGCATTGGGGTGCTCCTCCCGGTCTTTTTTTGGCAAAATCACTTTTGACTTTCTGCGATGGAGGGCTACACGCATGTCTCTGCCAACGGACAAACATTTCACGGCGCGGGTTATCGAACGGAAAGATTTGTCCGAAGACTTGTGGTTGATTCGCGTGGATCCAGGTGGCCCGTTTGCGTTTAAGGCGGGGCAGTACGCAACACTGGGCGTGGACCACGAGGAAAAGCGCATTGAGCGAGCCTACTCTATCGTGTCGTCGCCCTATGAAGAGGGATCGCTGGAGTTTTTCATTGAGCTCGTGCCGCAAGGCGCGCTTACACCGCATCTTTATAAGCTGAACGTAGGCGACACCTTGCTCTGCCGCAAAATCTCGAAGGGGCGCTTCACCCTGGATTTGCGCAGCGGGCGCACCAATCATCTTCTTCTCGCCACGGTCACAGGTATCGCGCCGTTCGTCAGTTACGTTCGCACGCTCTACAGGGATTGGAAAGACGGTAACAGCGCGATGCCCGGCCCGCACAAGCTTTATTGCCTTCAAGGCGGCAGCCGGTCGTGGGAGTTCGGGTATCGCGAGGAACTCGAACGCATTGCTGCGGAAGTTCCCTGGTTCAAATATGTAGCGACCATCAGCCGGCCTTGGGAAGACGTCTCGTGGAAGGGCCAGACCGGCCGCGTGGATGACCTGGTGCGCATGTATGTTTCGGAGTGGGGATTGCGTCCTGAGGCAACCACCGGATATCTGTGCGGGCATCCGAGTATGTGCGAAAACGGGCAAGGCATCTTGACGCGCGCCGGCTGGATCAAAGGGTCGATGTTCGAAGAGGTCTATTTTATCCCCGGAAAAGAAGCTGCAGAATAAAGCGTACGGTGCGATCGAACTTTGAGTTTCGAGTTTCGCTTCGTTGTGAGATTGGAAAGTGTGTTCCGCAGACAGTACCGGAGGAAGTTTCATGATTCTTGGAGTTCCACGAGAGAGCTTTCCTGGGGAGCGGCGCGTGGCCATCGTGCCGGGTGTCATTCCCAGCCTCACGAAAGTGGGATTGGAAGTTGTGGTGGAAGCGGACGCGGGATCGGCGGCGGGGTATCCGGATATGGAGTATGAAGCGAAGGGCGCGAAAATTTTGCCCACGCGGAAGGACGTATTTGCGGCGGCGGACATCGTGGCCCAAGTGCTTTGTTATGGCGCGAATGACCAGACCGGCAAGGAGGATGTGCCTTTGTACCGCAATGGCCAGACGTTGATTGGGTTTTTACGGCCGCTCGGAGCGCTCGAACCGGTTCAGGAAGTTGCTTCAAAGGGTGTGACGGCTTTTTCGATTGAGTTGATGCCGCGCACGACTCGCGCTCAGAGCATGGACGCGCTTTCCTCGATGGCCACGATCAGCGGATACAAAGCGGTCTTAGTGGCTGCGGATTATTTGCCCCGAATGTTTCCCATGTTGACGACCGCGGCTGGCACGATTACGCCGGCGCGCGCGTTTATCGTTGGATGCGGCGTTGCCGGCCTGCAAGCCATCGCCACGGCCCGCAGACTCGGTGCGGTCGTTTCCGCTTATGATTTGCGGCCTGCCGTCAAAGAACAAGTGCAGAGCCTCGGCGGGCGCTTTGTGGAAATAGCGATCGAGGCAAAAGATGCTCAGGATGCCCGCGGCTATGCGACGGCCCAGGGCGAGGAGTTTTATAAGAAGCAGCGCGAATTGCTCGGCAAAGTGATTGCAGAAAGCGATGTTGTGATTACCGCGGCAGTGATTCCGGGAAAGAAGTCGCCGATCCTCGTAACGAAAGAAATGGTCTCGGGGATGGCGCCGGGGTCGGTGATTGTAGACCTTGCGGCAGAACGCGGCGGAAATTGCGAACTCACACAGCCCGAAAAAACGGTCGTCGCGAAAGGCGTAACCATCATCGGCTCGATCAATCTGGCGAGCACGGTTCCCTACCACGCCAGCCAGATGTACGCGAAAAACCTGGCCACGTTTCTGATCTACTTGATGAAAGACGGCAAGTTGCAGATCAATGCGCAGGACGAAATCATACGCGAGACGCTGCTGACCCAGGGCGGCGAGATTGTAAGCGCGCGGCTGCGTGAATTCTATAAGCTGCCGGCGATGGCTGCGAAGTCTTAAGGAGGAACGGATGCCCGCGGATTTTATATCGAGCCTGTTTGTGTTCATCCTTGCCGCATTCCTGGGGATCGAACTGATTAAGCGGGTATCGCCGCTTCTGCACACGCCGCTCATGTCGTTGACGAACGCGCTGGACGCTATCGTTCTGGTTGCGGCCATCATCATCGCCGGGCGCCATGAGACGCGGCTCTCCACGATTCTCGGGCTGATCGCCGTGGCCGCTTCCTTCAGCAACATGGTTGGCGGTTTCGTCATCACCGACCGCATGCTGGGCATGTTCAAGACGGGCAAGGCGGCGAAAAAATCATGAGCCCGGCCGACCTGCAGCAGCTCATCGATGTCACCTACATCCTGGCGGCTATTGGATTCATTCTGGCGATCAAATGGCTGGGCTCTCCGGTCACAGCCAAACGCGGCGTGCTCATCGGCGAAATTGCCTCCGCCATTGCCGTGGTCGCCACGCTTTGCAATCCCGAAGTGAGCCAGTACAAGTGGATCATCATCACGCTGATCATCGGCGCGGGGGTGGGTTTTCCACTCGGCTTGGTAAAGATGACGGCGGTTCCACAGCGAACCGCTTTGAGCCACGCGTTCGGAGCGCTTTCCGCCGCGCTGATCGGAATCGCGGAATATTATGTTTCTGCCCCGAATGTGCCGAAGTTTCAAATGGCGGAAATCGGGCTCGAAGTGATTATCGGGTCGTTGACATTTACGGGCAGCATCATCGCCGCCGGCAAATTGCAGGAGATTTTGCCCCAGCGGCCCATCACATACAAAGGACAGAATATTGTCAGTTTGACCGTTCTTGCAGCAGCGATTGGCCTGATGATCGCTCTCGTTATTCACCCCGATTACACGTACTTGTTTCCGATCATGATTGGTGTGGCGCTGCTTTTCGGAATCATGCTGGTGACGCCCATCGGCGGCGCGGACATGCCGACGGTGATTTCGCTGTTGAACTCCTACGCCGGATTCTCCGCGGCTTTGCTGGGCTTTGTCCTCAGCAACAAGGTGCTGATTGTCGCCGGAGCGTTAGATGGAGCTTCCGGCTTCATACTTTCCGTGATCATGTGCAAAGCCATGAACCGCTCGTTTACAAACGTGCTGTTCGGCGCGTTTGGGCAGGTGCAGCCTTCAGCCGCTGGCGCGAAAGAAGAACGCGCGGTCAAGAGCGCTTCGCCGGAAGACGCCGCAGGAATTCTCGCTGCGGCCAACAAAGTGGTCATCGTTCCCGGATACGGCATGGCCGTCGCGCAGGCCCAGCACAAAGTCCGCGAACTCTACGATATTCTGACCAAGAAAGGCATTGACGTGCGCTTCGGCATTCACCCCGTCGCGGGACGCATGCCGGGCCACATGAACGTACTGCTCGCCGAAGCCGACATTCCTTATGACCGGCTGATGGAGATGGACCAGATCAATGGCGACCTTCCGCAGACAGATGTCGCACTGGTGATTGGCGCAAACGACGTGACCAACCCAGCCGCCCGTTCCGATCAAAGCAGCCCCATTTTCGGCATGCCCATTATTGACGTAGACAAAGCGCGCACCGTGATGGTCATCAAGCGCAGCATGGCTGCCGGTTTCGCAGGAATTGACAATCCGCTCTATTACCTCGACAACACCATGATGCTCTTCGGCGACGCAAAAAAGTTCGTCAGCGACATCGTGCGCGAACTAAGCGGCGGGGGCCACTAACCCACGCCGCCGGCCACTTGTACGGGCCGACCTTCAGGTGGGTTCCCGCCGTTTGTAGGGCACGATTCATCATGCCCCTACTCGGGCGTAACCCTACCCGTTGCCGCCGCGGCCTCCTCTAAAACTCCTGCCCGCGAACCACCGCTACTCCATTCGCCGCCCCGCTGATCGTCTCCGCATTGAGCAGCGTCAGGTTGCCATCCTCGTCGACGGAAAAGATCGACAAATGGGAGAGTGCTCCCAGGCCATCAACGACTGCCACCAGTCCGTCCCCAGAAGCAATGTCTGTCGGATCGCCATTGAACGTCGCCACCACCGCCGCATCCTGGACAATCTTCTGCCCATACACGGCGTAGCGCGAAACGGTCATGCTTGGAGAATTGCTCGAAAACATAAACGGCCCAACCAGCGTCAGCCAGCAGGGCGCGTTCTGCGTCCCCGACCCCGTAATTGTAAGAATCGCTCCATTGCGCACCAAACTAATCTCATTCGCATGCGCAATCGTCACGTATGCATCGTTCCCGCGCGTAACCAACCCAAACGGCGCATTCACATTCGACGGAATATTCGCCACCATCGTCGGCACGCCAGTTACGGCTCCATCGGCGGTCAGATTCACTGTCTCGATCATGTTGCTTTTTTCCGTCACCACCAACTGCCCCGGCAAAACGCCTACCTGCGCCGCCGACCCATCCGCGATGAGCAGCGTCGCAACTCCATCCACACCCGAACTCACATACGATTCATTCATCCAGTGAGATTCCACGGTCGTCGTCCCCAGGATGTAAAAATGATCCTTCCCAAACGCCACGCTCAAGGGACTGGAAGCCGTCGGCACCAACTGCCTGAGTACGAACCCATTGCCCCAGCGCTCAAATATGGAAACGGATCGCGACCCGAAATTCACGACCGCGACCACGTTGTCTTTCACTTCGATTCCCCCAGAGTTGCCGCTCGCGCCGCCTTGCCCCTGCGTAGCCACCGTCTGGATCAATTTTCCTTCCGTGTTGTAGACCAGAAGCTGGTTCTTCGTGGCGTTGGAAGAAGTGACCACCAAAGTGTTGGGGTTTGTACTGGCCAGCACAGCCGGAGCCGCTCCCAGGAACGCACTCGCTAAACCGGCAAAGCAAAATTTCTGGATTTTGCGAAAATTCATCTTGGTCTCCTTAGAATTTGTGTTCGATGCGTGCCCCGCCGCAGCCTGGTTCCTCCCCAAAGGATCCGGGCATCGTCATCGGTGTCTTGTTCGTTTGGGCCGGCTGGAAAGTTACGGCGAATGTCCCGTATTTTTTTGCCGCTCCCGGCGACGCCACCGTAACTTTTCGCCCGCGCCCTTCGAATAGGTCTAGATGGCACTTTTATGAAAGACTCACTCATGGTGCGGCAATGACGCCGTTCGACGGCGCGAGCGCCCGCGCGAGTACTGGCGCCGCTCCCGGCCCTAATTCTGGCCACAACTCTGGCAACGACTGGGTGAGGTCCCTCGGCCCCATGTACATGGATAAGGATTTGGAAACGCTGATGGCCCGCTACCAGCAAGGTGACCATTCCGCCGCCACGGCCCTAATCCATCGCCTCAGCCCGCAGCTCCATCGCTTTTTCATCGTTCAGTTTGCTTCGCGGGGAGATGCCGACGACCTGCTCCAGGAAACCTGGTTGCGCATCCACAAAGTCCGCCACACCTACCGCCCGGGCGAACCGGTCCTTCCGTGGTTCTATGCCATCGCTCGCCACATTCGCGTCGACCATTACCGCAAGGCCATCCGCACCGCCGCCCGCGAGCAACGACTCGAGGAAACGCACGAGGTCGCGTCCAAGCCCGCTGCCGCAAGCAAAACGCCGGACCTCGCCGCCCTCCTGGAACCGCTCCCGAATAGCCAACGCGAAGTGATTGAAATGCTAAAGGTCGCGGGAATGTCGCTCGAGGAAGTCGCTCGCGCAACTTCTTCCAGCGTCGGCTCGGTCAAACAAAAAGCCCACCGCGCCTACGAAAGACTGCGCGAACGCCTGACCGCCATGGGGCTGGGAAGCGACCGCAAGGGAGGTCTGTCGTGAAAGACAGAGAGATCGACGAAATCCTGAAGACCACCGCGCAGGCCGCGCCGCCAGTCGAACCTGCCCTCCTCGACCGCGTTGCCGCATCGCTCAAGCCTTCTATGCGTCCGGTCCGCACGATTTGGCCTGCATGGCTATTGGTAAGCCTTCTGATCCTGATCTGTGCTGCCGTTGCTCTCGCGGGTGCCGCCAAATCCGGTTTTTTTGGCTTTCAAGCGCAAAACGCTTTGGACCGCGCAATGATCTTTCCCGCCCTGCTAATCCTCATCGGCCTGGCTGCCACGACATCCGTCCGCGCAACCATCCCCGGCAGCCGTCGACTCGTCTCCTCTGCCGCTCTTCTGGCCGGCATCAGCGTCGCGCTTATTGCGCTCTTCGGCTTTCTGTTCCGTGGCTACCAGACCGAAAACCTCGTACCCCATGGAATTCCCTGTCTCGCCACCGGGCTTCTCTATGCAATCCCCACGGCCCTAGCAAGCTGGCTCGCTCTCCGTCGTGGTTTCGCCGTAAACTCCATCGCGGCCGCAACAGCGGCGGGCACACTCGCCGGCCTCGCCGGCGTCGCCATGCTCGAACTCCATTGCGCCAATCTCCAAGCCCTGCATATCCTCCTATGGCATGCCAGCGTCGTCCCGCTGAGCGCGGCTGCGGGCGCTCTTCTGGCGTGGACGCTCGCGAATAAGCGTTTTCTCGCAGGCCGTTAGGCGCGTCGAGCCAAAACAAAAAGGCATGTGCCGCAACGCCTGGGCGCGCGGTCACATGCCTCGTTCTTCTCTATCTTCTTCGTCTGCTTAGAAAACTACCGCTTCTCGCCACCCGTTGCGTGTCCACGTCCGTCCCGCTCTTCGTTTCCTTTGAAGTGAGCGCTATCGACGCGCTTTGCTGGCTCGGCTTTCTCGCCACGGGCTGGCTTTACGCCCTTGTAGCCGTTCTTCGGATCGAAGCTGTTGTCTACCTTGCCGCGGAACTCGCTCTTGCCATGAAACCACGGGCCTGCGCCGACGAACACGTCGCCGCTAAACCATTCTGGACCGTAGTAGCCAGACGGTGCGCAGTCGTACGGAGCCACGTCGTAGTAACCGTAGGGACATTCAGGTGCTACTCCGACCTCTACGTTGACCTGGGCCTCCGCCTTCGGGGTGCTTGCCACAAAGCAAAATCCTGCAAACGCCGCTATTACCAAAAATTTGAATCCGCGCATAAGTTCACCTCAGTTATCTCAGTCTTTTGTCTCTTGAAACAAGTCATCGTAGACCGGTTCACGATGGCGCGTCTGTTCCAAATGAGGCACTTTTCAAGTTATCCGAGAGACGATCATTAGGGACCGAATAGTTATTTCATCATTTCTCTTCCAGCTGTTTGATCTTGTCCGCCACTTTCTGGTTCTTCGGATCCAGCTCCAGCGCCTTGCGATAATTCGCAATCGCTGGCTGTTTCTGCCCATCCTTCTCATAGGCTTCCGCCAGGCTGTCATACACGTTTGCCGACTTGGGATATTCCTCCGCGTTCAGTTTCAAGATCGCAATAGCATCCGCATTTCGGCCCAGCCCCAGCAGCCCGTACCCGATCTGGTTCAGCGCGCGCTCGTCAAAATCGTAGTCGTTCGGATTCGTTCGCTTGAGCTCGCGGTACTGCGCCACCGTGTCATCCGCGCCGTGATTCATCAGCGTAGGTACAAGCTCGTTTGCCAACGATCGCTTCGGCTTGGCCGGCTCTTGACCATAGAGAATCGCGCGGATTCCCTTCGCCATGTCTTCCAGGCTGGCGCCGGGCGTGTTATTGAAAATCACGATGAGGTCGTGATCGCCGACAAGCCGGTCCTCGAACGTATTGAACCCATTGATTCCGCCGCCGTGCGAAATTTCCGTTTGTCCCGCGCCAGGCTCACCCGCGGGAATCTGTTTAATGGCCCAGCCATACCCGTAGTTCTCCAGATTCGGCGTAAAAAGTTTTTGCTTTAGTTCGTTCGGAACCAGTTTGTCCGTGTAAAGCGCCTGATCCCACTTGTAAATATCCTCGACCGTCGAATACAAAGATCCCGCCGCGTACGGCAGCGACATATCCAGATACGGCGCGTTCACCACTTTGCCCATTTCCTGCTGATATCCCGTCGCCCGTTTCGGAAGAATCTCCGCGAAGTGGTCGTAACCGGTGTTCTTCATTCCCACCGGGACGAAAATGTTTTCCTGTAGCAGCGTCTCGTACGTTTTCCCAGTGACATGCTCTAGAATCGCTCCCAATAAAAAGTATCCCGAATTGTCGTAGTGAAACTTCGTCCCTGGCTCGAACTGCAAGTCCCCGCTGCAGAATTTCTTCACGAAGTCGTCCACCGCGTAAGGGTTGCGCGAAACTTCGGCAAAAAAATTCGGCGCCTCCGTATAGCTCGGAATGCCCGACGTGTGGCTCAGCAATTGGCTGATCGTCACCTTCGCTCCTGTGTCCTTGCGGTAGTACGGCAAATAATCCGAAAGATGCCCCTCCAGCTTGATCGTGCCTTTTGCCACCTGCTGCATTACCAGCATCGAAGTGAACTGCTTGGTGATCGAGCCAAGCCGAAATTTCACGTCCGGCGTGTTCGGAATGTTCCACTCGCGATCCGCGTAGCCGTAACCCTTCTCGAAAATCATCTTGTCGTGTTCCGAAACCAGCACCGTGCCGGTAAACCCGCAGCAGTCCGCATACTGCGAGACCAGCTTGTCGATCTTCGCCGTGTCCACCGGCGCATCTCCCGCGCGTACCGGGCACCCTTGCCACAGCAGAGCAAACACCAGCACTCGCAGTATCCAGTTTTTCATTGTGTCCTCGCCGTTATGCCGATCTCGCTTCCCGTTCAGGAGCAGGATTGTACATCTCGCTCGCGGGACGGCAAGTCCCGATCGCATTGGGACAATTCCACAGATCTCCACAGCCGTCACGAACAATTCACGCCCTCGCCAACCTCCTGCAATCTCTCGACTTCCGCTCCGTCCATTTGGACGTGAAACAGCCATTCCTGGCCGTCTCCCGGGTACCCCGGTCCATACGTCATATACGGGATATACGGGGTACCGTTGCGCTATGGCTTGGATTACAATCCCCCCGAATTCTGTGGGAGGAACTATGCGTGTCGATCAAGTGGAAGTTTCCTGGGACAGCCAAAAATCCGATTGGGTAATCCGGATGCAAAGCGGTGACGAAGTGATCCGGCGCCACTACAAAGCCCCGAAGGATGCGGACGAGAAGACGCTTCGCGCAAAGGCTGCCGAGACCGTAAAGGACGAAGGCTACGAGGCGAATGACGCCGCGGTAAGCGTCAAGCGGTAACAGCAACGGCGCGGGCGATTGGAGATGGTCGTGCAGCAATTTTGCTGTTCCCGATTTGCTGCGTTGCCCTCAAGATATACGTTGCTGCAGCTTCGAAGTCCCGGACTCGATGCTTATTTTATGGAGATCGTTTGCAGGAAGCTGGCGACTTGCTGGAGTTCGTCGGTGGAGTAGGCGTTGATTTCGATCTCGATGCGGTAATCCCCTACGAGAGATTGAACTAAAGTTTTGTAGACGTGCAGGGCGCCGATGCTGCGTTCGAAATCGGCGCGGAAGAATTGGTGTTTGCTCGCGGGGAAGTCCGAAACGTTGCCAATAATCTTCATTCCGGAGATTGTCGCTGCGTTGTCGGCGGTCTTCTTGAATTTCTCCATATCGAGAGGAAACGAGCGCGCGGGCAGCGCGCTGATAACGACCGAAGGCATATTGATTTCACGTCCGTCCCATTCGCCTTTCCTGGATGCGTAGAAAATATATTTGGGAGGAATGGGGTGAGGAGAGCCGAGGGACGCTGCTGTCTCCTGCGGCAAAATCGTAGACATCGCCAACTCCTCGACGCTGTCGTTGAGCGCATGGAGAGATTCAAAACTTGCCGGAAGCAGACCCGCGGGAACCTGGAACCTCACGCCGAGCGCGGGATTTGTGTAAACATTTCCTGAAACAGAACCGCCTTCAATGCCAGGGAAGGCGGACGTTGGCGTGTTAGCTGGGTTTGCGGTTCCCCTCCCTGAGGAGTTTGCTGATGAATTTTCCAGACCGGCTGCCGGCACGGCGGAGCCGGAGCCACTGGAAGCGTTTGCACTGGAACCGGTTTGCAATCCAGCAGAATGCAAAGAAGGTTTGGCGGTGGATGCGGACTGATCGTTTGCCCGTACCATTGAGGACTGTTGGTCAGCCGCTGCGGCTGCGGCTAACTTCGGGTCGGATTCGCGCTTCAGGGCTTTGTTGATGGCTTCTTCGAGTTCGGCTTGCGTGCCTTCTCCGAATCCGGATTGTCGGTAGCGAATGACGCCGTCTTTATCGAGCAGAATGTACGTAGGAAAGGAATCAATCTTGAAGGATTCCTGAACTTTACCGGAAAGATCGATGTATTCGGACCAGGTCATCTGCTGGGCTTTGATGAACGTTTTCCAGACGTCTTCATCGTCGTCGGAGCTGATGCCGACAATCTGAAAATTTTTGTCGGCATATTTCTTCTGAAGGCCGCGCACGACGGGGATGGATTCACGGCAGGGCGGGCACCAGGTGCCCCAGAAATCGAGCAGGACGACTTTGCCGCGAAGCGCGGCGTTCGAGAGGTTTTCTTTCTCGTAAGTCGTGAACGAAAAATCCGGAGCGAAAGGAGAGCGCGCGCGGATGGGGCTGGCGATGATCCGGCGCGCTTCCACGACCGTGGCGGGGTCGGCGTTGGGCAACCCGACGTAGGCGTTCATTTCGGCGAGGCCCTCGGGGTCGCGCTCTTGTTTGAGAAGAACCATGGCGAGATTGAAATGTGTGAGTGGAATGGTTGAATCGAGGGCGAGCGACTGGCGGAGTTCTTCTTCGGCTTCCTTCAGCTTTTTGTCGCTAGGCTTGCCGGACATTTGCGTCAGCAGCGTGGCGCGGAAGAGATGCGCCTGAATGGCGACCGTTTTGTTGTCGGCGGCGACTTTTTCGGCGCGTTTGGCGTCTTCCAGTGCGTTGGAAAAATCGCCGAGCTTACGCTCGATGGAGGCGATTTTCATGTAGCAGGGGGCTGAGGAGTGGTGGCAGAGTTTGTCGGCCTTGTGATACGCGTCGAGAGCGAGATCGAACTTCTTTTTGGATTGGTAGAGGTCTCCCTGAGCCAATGCCTGGGAGAAAAGATCGTTTGGCTCTTGTGCGCGAAATGAAACGGAAACGAGAACCAGGAGGAGAAACGAGAGGGCAGCTCGAATCATCGAAGGGCCTCCGAAGATAGGCGACCTGTGCGAACTGCGGTGACTATACCATCATTGTACTTGGCGTGGGAGGACTGAACGGCTGTAATGGTTCCGTTACGCTCCACATGGGATTTGGATCCGCTTCATTGGACATATGTGTATGGAGTGTTAAAATCGCTGGGGAACGAACATGCCATCTAAAACACTCTACGAAAAAATCTGGGATTCACATGTTGTACACGAAGAGGCGGGAAAGCCCGCTCTTATTTACATTGACCGGCACCTGATTCACGAAGGGACATCGCCGCAGGCGTTTGCCGGGTTGGCCGCGGAAGGGCGCAAGGTGCGGCGGCCGGATTTGACGTTTGCCGTGATGGACCACTCGGTTCCCACGACGCAGAAAGACCGATATCTGCCCATTGTGGATACGGGTGCGCGTTTGCAGTTTGAGGCGCTCGAAAAGAATTGCCGCGAGACGGGCGTGCGGCTTTTCGATATGAACAGCAAGAACCAGGGGATTGTCCACATTATCGGGCCGGAACTGGGTGTGACGCAGCCCGGGCAGACCATTGTTTGCGGCGACAGCCACACCTCGACTCACGGAGCGTTTGGGACGCTGGCGTTTGGGATTGGGACCAGCGAAGTCGAGCATGTTCTGGCAACGCAGTGCCTGGTACAGTCGCGCAGCAAGACCTTGCACATTTTGGTGCACGGGAAACGGCCGCGCGGCGTTACGGCGAAGGACATTATTCTGGCCATCATCGGAAAAATGGGGATCAGCGGCGGAACCGGGCACGTGGCCGAGTATGGCGGCGAAGCGATTCGCGATTTGTCCATGGACGGGCGGATGACCGTTTGCAACATGACCATTGAGGGCGGCGCGCGGGCGGGTATGGTGGCGCCGGACGAGACCACATTTCAATACATGGAAGGGCGACCGTTTGTGCCGCGCGGGAAAGCGTTTGACGATGCAGTGGAAGGTTGGAAGAAGCTGAAGAGCGATGAGGGCGCGAAGTTTGATATGACGGTGGAGCTGCAAGCGTCGGAGATTGCGCCGCAGGTGACATGGGGAACGAATCCCGGGATGGTGACGAGCGTTACAGGACGCGTGCCGGAACCGGGCGCGTTTACCGATCCGAACGACCAGAAAGCGACCGAGAGTGCTCTGAAATATATGGGATTGAAAGCAGGGACGCCCATCGTGGACATCCCGGTTGATCGCGTGTTTATTGGTTCGTGCACGAATTCGCGATTGGATGATTTGCGTGCCGCGGCGCATCTCGTTGCGGGAAAGCACGTTGCCGTCAGCATCAAGCAAGCGCTGATCGTCCCTGGCTCGCGCGGAATTAAAGCGCAAGCGGAATCGGAAGGCTTGGACAAGATTTTCCGCGAAGCCGGTTTCGAGTGGCGCGACGCGGGCTGCAGCATGTGCATCGGCATGAACGCCGACGTTCTGCCGCCGCACGAGCGCAGTGCGAGCACAAGCAACCGCAATTTCGAGGGCCGCCAAGGCAAGGACAGCCGCACGCACTTGGTCAGCCCAGTCATGGCGGCTGCAGCAGCCATCGCCGGCCATTTTGTGGATGTGCGCCAGTTCGATGTGGCGCACATCGAGTAGCTGTGTCTTCTTATGAACGTCCGAACGCGTGACATGCTTTACGATCTGATACTCACTTTGGCGGCGTTCGTACCGATGATAGTCGCTGATTGCTACAGTCTTAATCTTACTTGGCCTGGCTCCCTGATCCTGCCTGCGGCTGTTGTTCTGACAGTGTGTGTAAGTTTTCTGTGGCAAATGCAACGAGGAAGCTATGAGAGGCTCACACGGAGAACCCGGGTTTTCATAGTGTTCTTTCTGGCGGGTCAGGCAATTTTGTTCGTTTTGTCTGGGTTTCACTCGGCGAGAATTCATTTCGTGGCTCGTGGAATCAGCTATTGTGTTACAGCAAGCGTGATTCTTTTTTGCATCGCCGAAGGAATAAGTCAGAGTCGCACGAAACAAACTTTTAGGAGCGTCAAGGGCAATGGAACCATTTAACACGCACACGGGCATGGTGATGCCGCTGGACAGGGTGAATGTCGACACCGACCAGATGGTGCCGAAGCAGTTTTTGAAGGCGCTGACGCGCAAAGGCTTTGGGCGGATTTTGTTTTATGACTGGCGCTATTTGCCGGGCGAAAAACCGAATCCCGAATTCGTGTTGAATTTTCCGCGCTACGAAGGCGCATCGGTTTTGCTGGCGCGAGCTAATTTCGGCTGCGGATCGAGCCGCGAGCATGCGCCTTGGGGCGTGAAAGATTATGGCTTTCGCGTGATCATCGCGCCGAGTTACGCGGACATTTTTTATAACAATTGCTTCAAGAATGGGATCTTGCCCGCCTCCCTTCCCGAGGAGCAAATCGAGGAGCTTTTTCAGCGCACCGAAAAAGAAGAAGGCTACATGCTGACGGTGAATTTGCCAGATCAGACGATCGCCGACCGGCATGGCCTGATGTTCCGATTCGATATCGCGCCTTCGCGGAAGGAAGTTCTGCTGAAGGGGCTGGATGACATTGGGACTTCTTTGCAGCATGAGGCGGAGATAACCGCTTACGAAAAGGCTCATGCAGCTACTGCTACGATGTATGAGGCTGTAGACGTGCAAAATTACTCCAACCGCCAATAATTGAAGACAGGCTGGGCGGTAGCCTTTAGGACCGGCGGTCTCCCCATTCCTGCTTCGCGATTAGAACTTTCTCTCATAGCAATTTCCAGATAGCCTGCGCCTCGATGGGATATTTGCCATTCCCAAATCGCTCACTGTCTGATTGCCCCCCTTTCGTTTTTCGTAAGTGTTGCATTTACAGGGCTTAGCTTTTCTGTAAGTCATTTAGAATCGACACTTGCGGGATGGCCTGTAAGTGTTGTTATGCGGGACTTAGGCTTACCGTGAGGGCTAGCTTAGGAGGCTGGGCGATGAGCGAAGCGAGAGTCGCCTCCCATTCTTGTCGGGGGCCTGTACGCCACGTGCCACGATCCGTTCATCCGTCATGGAAGTTGGGCGTTCGCGGAGATTCGGGGTTCAGGCAGGTTCGGTGGTGGGCTCCGGGGATTCTGGGGCGGCTGGCGGACCCAGAAGCTCTGCGATCAGGATTCCGGCCAGGACGAACGCGGCGCCGGTCAGGGCACGTGGGGTCAGTCTTTCGCGGATCATGAGATACGAGGTTAGAGAGGCGAAAACCGGCTCCAGGGTGAAGAGGATGGCGGCGTGGCTTGAGGTGGTGTACTGCTGAGCCCAGAGCTGGATGGAGAAGGCTACGGCGGTCGCCAAGATGGCGCAGATTGCAATTCCTAGCAAAGAGTCAGGCTTCCAGGAGAAACGGGCAAACTGCCAGCCAGTGGCAGCGGTTACTCCCGTGGCGAGCCACGCCATGATGGCACAGGCCGCAACCTGGAGGACGCTGAGGGCGGCAACGGAGTGTCGCCGGGAGTAATTCCCTACCAGAATGATATGCACAGCGTAGAGGGCCGCTGCGACGAAGGTGAGCACGTCGCCGCGGTTCAGTTGCGAGATGCCTTCGGCGGGGACGGTAAGGAAATAGAGGCCGAATACAGCGGCGCAAACGCCCGCGTAAACCCAGGAGGTGAGGCGTCGTCCCCAAAAGATGCCGAGGAGCAGAGGGACGAGGACGACACTCGAGCCGGTGACGAATCCGGATTTGGCGGGAGTCGTGAATTGGAGGCCGGCGGTCTGGAAGGCATAGCCGCCGAACATGAAGAAGCCGAGGGCGGCTCCTGCGAGCAGTTCTTCCCTTTTGAGGGAGCGGAAGACATGCGGGCGAAAGACAGCCATCAGGAAAGCAGCGACAGTGAAGCGCGCGGCCAGAAAAACGAAGACGGATGCGTGGACGAGGGAGTTTTTTACGATGACAAAGGTAGCACCCCAGAGGAGGGTACAGAAGGCCAGAGCGAGGTCGGCGCGAAGGCGTCTGGTCATGCAGAGAGACTAAAAGAAGCTGACGGAAAATGGACAGGAAAAAAAAGCTGACAGAAAATGGACAGGAAAAAAAAAACGGGGAAGGCCGATTCGGCCTTCCCCGTTTTTGCGGCGAGATCTTGAAAGCTCGCCGGAAGAGATTAGAACTGGAAGCGCAGACCGAACTGCATGGCGCGCGGGTTGTTGCCCTCAGCGGAGACTTGACCGAACTGGCCGACGCCGCCAGAGGGGTTGAGGCTCGGATCGTAGAACACGGGATGGTTGAATACGTTGGTTACCGTGTACTCAAACTGGAGATTATAACGCTCCAGGAGCCGGATGCTTTTCACCAGGCGGATGTCCATATTCCAATAATACTGGCCGACGATGACGGAACCGTTGCCGCCCGTGCCGGTATCGAGACCGAGAATGGGGTTGCGAACGGTGCTGAGAAGGGCAACCGGGTTAGAGAAGATGTTGAAGCAGCCGGCGCCGCAGTTCGCGTTTCCGCTGGTGTAGTGGCCGGAACCGTAGGGATGCTGGCCAGTGAAGATGCACTGCTCGTTGTCGAAGAAGTTCGCGCCATCACCAGCGCCGAAGGACTGAGCATCGGTCCAGGTGTTGCAGTAGACCGGAGCGCCGCTGCCAATCGCAAAGATCGGAGCGAGGGACCAGCCACCGAGCACCCGGCCAACAAAACCCTGCTGGCTCTTGTACCAGGGATCGTCAATGAGGGCGTAGACGTTGTCCACGAACTTGCGGTTGAAGTTCTGTACGCCGTACATGTTATTGAGGTTGAAGGGATCGTTGGTGGTGTACTCGCTGCTGGCCTGAACAACGGCGCCGGTGCCGAGAGCCTTACTGTAGGTGAAGTTCTCGGTGAGCGTAATGTGGTGCCAGCTGTTGGCCTTCAGTGAGACGAAACCACCGTTGTAGTTGCCGTGGCCGACGCTGGCATTCACAGCCACGCCGGAGGAAATCTGACCGTTGGCACCGCAGGGCAGGCCGTTGCAATCCGCAGGACCGCCAACGATGGGAGTGTTGAGCATGCTGCGGGGGAAGTTAAACCCACCGTTGTCGAGGTCGCTCCACAGGCTCCAAACGCTCTGGGTCAGCAAATTGCCGGTACCGATAGCCTCGTTGTAGACGACTGCCGCGGTGCAGCTGTTAAAGCCGGCGCAATAGCCAGTGCCTTTCAACGCATTCTCAAAGAAGGGCTGCGGAGTAAACCCGTTGGCGTAAGCCAACTGGTTCGCAGCTCCCGAAGGAATCGCGGCGCCGCAATTGGCGTAAGAGACTGTGCATCCGAGTTGGGTCTCGACGGCCGCGTAGGCCTTGGAGAATTGCTGTCCGCCGAGGGTCATCATGTAAGGAACGGCGTTGATATTGATCGGCTGATATTCGTGGGTAATCCTGCGGCCGATATATCCAACTTCCAGGAGCAACTTGGGAGTGATCTGGCGCTGGATGGTCAAGTCGAAAGAGTCCACGACGTTGGGACGGAAATGCGGGTCGAGGGCTTCGCCGGTGGCAGCGGAGACGTTGTTTACGCCTGGGAATGTAGGTTGCGGAAGCGTAGCAGACGGTGCCGGAAGCGGAGCGCTGTTGCCGTCGGTTCCGATACGGAAGCCGTTGGCAACTGTGGGGTTGGTAGGACCGCAAACCCCGGTCATAAGAGGCTGACTGCATTCCACCGCCTGAATCAAACCGGTACCGAGCAAGGGAACGAGAACAAGGTCCACCCCGTTCAGACGGCCGTAGACGCGGCTATAGCCGCCGCGAACAACCGTTTTATTGCTCCCAAAGACAGAGCCCATGAGCCCGTCGCTATAATTGGGACTCCAAGCCAAGGCGACGCGCGGGCTGAAGGACCCGTAGAAGGGATCATAGGGATACTTTTGCCCGGAGCCGGTGTTGCCGACCAGGTCAAAACCGACATTCGGGTTATAGACTTGACCTTGCAAAGCGGCGTCTTCGCGCTGTTTCAAATAGGCTTCGACATCGAGCTGCTGGCCACCAGCATCCACGAGTTCGATCTGCTTGCCCGCCGCTTCTGTTGGGGGCATTTCAAGGGTCCAACCCAAGCCGTAGGTAAAGGTGATGGATGGCTTCACATGCCAGGAATCACTGAAATAGACGTTGTAGTAAGGGATAGTGCTCTGATCGTACGCGTGGGTGAGCGGAGGATTGAGGGTGAGATCAGATCCAGACCGGGTATAAACGGTCTGGGACTGAGTGATGATACCCAGGACAGCGGCGCTGTCGCGTTCCCACTGCACTGTGTTTACACCCGTCGGTTGGGTACTGGAAAAGTCTACAAGGCCAGAACCGGCGCCGTTGCCGAGTAGGTAGGTCGGCTGATAGTTGATGCCGCCACCGTTGTCTGAGCGTTGATGCCAGTCCCAGTTGCGCTGGTAGGCGCCACCAAAGGTAAAGAGGTGATTGCCCTTGAGCATGGTCCAATCATCACGCAAGAAATTGTCGTGACCATCCCAGAAGCGGGTGCGGACAGACTGTGTGTTGACGTTATAGGGGCCCATGCAGGCACAGCTCTCGCCAAAGGGTTCGAGGGCGCCGCCGAGACCGGTTTCCTGCGGAATACCGCCTGGATCAGACCATGACCAGTAGTTGCGAAGGAAGCTGTAGTGCAAGTCGTTGGTGGTGTTGGATGTAACGTTGGTGGTCAAACCAGCCACATAGTACCAAGGCTGCTGAGGGCGCTCGGAAAGAGCGACCGGATTGCCAAGCGTGTCGCCAGGAAGAGCACCACCGATGTCCACCTGGCTGCTGGTGGTGCGGGTCAGCTTGTAGTAGCGATAGCTGGTGTTGAAGTGCCACTTTGCACCGAAGTCATGGTCCAAGCGAGCGACGGCGAAGTTCGAGCTGTAGGGCAGGGAGTAATTGGCGCGGAATGCCTGTTCGTTCACGCCATCGCAGTATTGAGAGCCACTGAAGCTGAGGCAGGGGTTAGTGCTGTTGGGTGCTGTCGGCATGGGCGTCTTGGCCCAGAGAGCCGCGATATCGGGGTCAAGACCCAACCGAAGGGGGTCGCAAAGAGTAGTGCCGCTTCCGCAATTGGAGCCTGTGGGCGTCGCGGTTGCCGGGTTGCCCAAGTTGTAGGTTACGCCGTTGAACTCGAGGATACCCTGGCGCATTTGTGCGGAGGGAACGATCCAAGTGCCAGTGGCAGAGTCATTCCAGCGGAAGCCCTCATAGTTACCGAAGAAATAGGTCTTGCCGCCAAGAAAGTTCTTGCTGATGACGGGGCCGCCGCCGGCAGCGCCGAAGCGGTTGTAATGGAAAACGGGAAGCGGTGTTCCGCTGGCGTTATTGTCCCAAGTGTTGGCGTTGAAATTATTATTGTAATAGTACTCATATGCCGTGCCATGCCATGTGTTGGTGCCGCGCTTGGTAACGACCTGAACCTCGGCGCCAGCCGAGCTATTGAAATCTGCGGTCTGGTTGGCGGTATTGACCTTGTACTCTTCGACGCTGTCAATCGGGGTGGGCATGACGCCGGTGGGGCTGCCGCTGATCGAGTTGGAGACGATACCGCCCGTCGGGTCGCCAGCAAAGCTGGGCGTGTAGACGGCCATGCTGCCGTCCATGTCATTGGAGTTCTGACCACCGTCGAGCATGAAAGTGCTCTGGTCAGTGACCGCACCGGCAACGCTGCCATCAGGAGAAACACCGGGCTGAAGAGTGACGAACGTTGCGGCGTCGCGCTGAATGGTGGGCAGCTGCTGCAAAGTTTCGCCGCCGATGGTGTTGCCGACGGTGGCGTTCAAAGTCTGCAGTTCGGCGCCCGAAGTGGCGGTGACTTCCACCGTCTCCGCGACCGAACCAATCTCCATAGTAACGTTCAGCGTCAAAGAGAGGCCGACCTGAACTACCTGGTCAACGATCTTCGAAACGCGAAAACCGGTCTTGCTTACCGAGATATTATAGGTGCCCGGATTGACGTCCACAAAGATGTAGTGGCCGTTATCGTTGGTGGTGGCAGTGCGGCCAATACCGGTCGACTTGTCCGTGAGGGTAACCGCGGCGGTGGCCACGGCGGCGCCTTGCGGATCGGTTACGGTGCCAGCCACCGAACCCGTGCTGGCGGACTGCGCGAACAACGCCGACGGGGCTACAGCCAAGATGCAAAACAGTGCTGCTAGGAGCAGAGCCACTCGCTTACTGGACATTCACTACCTCCTGGTTGGGCCTTGGGAGACCCTTAACTTCCTAAAACAAAAAACTGAAACAGCAGAGCCAGCCACCTTCGGAAATATTTTTTTGAATTGGGCAACCACTTTTGCAAAAATCTATGACAAGAACAATTGCAAGCCGACTGCCATTTGTGCGGCTTCTAATTAACCTGAGCGTTCTCTATAAATTATATAAAGCGAAGATAATTTATTTTCGGCCTTTCTACGTCGAGCCATATATCGCTACAAGGATTCATACAAATTTTGGGAGCTACTTTCTCTGTGAGTTCGGCCGGGTGTGGAGACACGCAGTACGTTGAAAAAAAAGGGCATGCACAAGCGTAAATATGCATCTCCGAAAAACCACCACCGGTCACAGAACTTTGTGGGAGGTTATATATTGTCGGTCGGAATTTTTGTCAATAACAAAGTGAGAGAGGAGCAACATAAAATTTAGATGGAGTGGATGGAAATTGCGATGCGGCAACAGGAGGATAGATTTAGTACCATCAGTACTTGCAATAAAAACCACGCTCTTCCCCAACGTCTAGACAGATTAGAAAAAACGTTACGCAGAGAGCGCGGAGAAGAGTTCGCCCGTCAAAACTGAGCGCCATCCCCAGAACGCTCATGCTCGGGTAATAACGCTGGACTATGGGAGCGAGCCTCCATCGGTTGGGTATACGATGCGGCCGCCAACGACGGTTCGGAGAACGGTGACTTTAGCGAGATCCTTCGGAGGAATTTTGGTGATGTCGTCGGAAAGAATGATGAAGTCGGCATACTCGCCGGGTTTCAGCTCACCCTTCTTCCCTTCCTCGAATTGCGCGTAGGCGGCGCCTGAGGTGTAGGCGTGAATGCAATCATCCATGGAGATCTTTTCCTGCCCCTGCCATCCGCCCACGGGACCACCCTCGGGGAATTCGCGAGTGACGCAGGCGTAGAGTCCGCGCATGGGAGTGATGGGTTCGACGGGATAATCCGTGCCGAACGCAAGGCGTGCTCCGCTTTTGAGCAAGCTATTCCAGGCGTAGGCGCCTTTGGCGCGATCGGGGCCGATGCGCTGTCCAGCCCAGCGCATGTCGGAGGTTTCGTGGGAAGGTTGCATGGAAGCAATGACTTTGAGCTGCGAGAAACGCGGGAGATCGTCGAGGGAGAGAACCTGGGCGTGTTCGACGCGGTCGCGACGGTCGCGCGGACCGTTGGTTTTCAAAACGGCTTCGAAGACGTCAAGGGCAACGTGGTTGGCGCGGTCGCCGATGGCGTGAAAGGCAATCTGGAAGCCGGCTTTGTCGCGCTCGATGGCCATGCTGCGCAGCTTGTCGGGATCGTTGGTGAGGATGCCGCTGGTGGAGGGATCGTCCGAGTACGGAGCGAGCATGGCAGCGGTGCGCGAGCCGAGTGCGCCGTCGATGAAGCCCTTTAGCGCACCCGTTCTGAGCCAGGGATCGGAAGTGCCGCCTTGCGCGCGCATGTTCAGCAGGTCATCCATCGAGGATATAAAGGGCAGCCATTCTGTGATGCGCAGAGTGAGCTTGCCTTCTTCTTTTAGTTGGACATAGGTAAGGTAGTCCGCCCAGTCTGAAAAATCCTGCGCGGAGGTCACGCCATTTTTTGCGGCATCGGCGAGAGCCAACTGAATGCCGCGGCGGCGCTGGTCGGCCTTCAGATCCGGAATCCTGGCGGAGACCAGGCTCATCGCGGAATCTTCTTCGAGCATGCCCGTGGGGTGGCCGTCGGCGTCGCGTTCGATCACGCCGCCCGGTGGGTTCGGGGTGTCGTCCTTGATTTCGCCATGTTGGAGCGCGAGCGTATTGGCAACCGCAACGTGGCCGGAGACGTGAGTCAGGAAAACGGGATTCTTGGGCGCGACGGCATCCAGTTGGTCTTTATTGGGGAATTTCTTGTCGGGCCAGAGGGTGTGATCCCAGCCGCCGCCCGTAATCCACTCGCCCTCTTTGTGATGAGAGACTGCGTCGGCGACGCGCTTTTGCAATTCCTCGATGGTGGCTACGCCGTTGAGTTGAACGGAAAGCATGCCTGCGCCGGCGCTGCCGAGATGAACATGGGCATCGTTGAAACCGGGCATGAGGAACTTGCCACGGAGCTGGATTGTTTCCGCAGCGGGATCATTGCCGCCACACTCGAGGAGGACGAAATCAATTTTGCCGACGCAGCGGATTTTGTTTTCGCGGATGGCCATGGCGTCAGCCCAGGGATGCTCGGGGTCGTTGGTGTAAATGCGGCCGTGAAGGTAGAGAATGGTATGCGATTCGCCCTGAGAACTTTGGGCTCTCGTGCGCAGGACAAAAAATCCGGCGCAGATGCTCAGGAGCACCACAGCGAACATGGAAAGCAAGCTGGTGATACGAATCTTCATCTCTTCTCCGGCGCAACGCCTGAGACGCCCAGCAGGGTGAGAAGCGCGCGCTTCAATCCCATATCGCGACCCGTGGGGTCGTACCATTCCTGAAGGGAGTGAGCGCCGCCGCCGTTGCCACCAGCGCCAATGGAAATGGCGTCGATGCCTTGCGAAAGCGGAATGTTTGCATCGGTGGAAGAACGCTCAATCCGCGATTCGTTGTCCACGATAGCATCCGCGGCGCGTAATGCGGCGAGAAGAGGCGAGTCTGCCGCCAATTCGCCACCGGGGCGGCTGCCGAGAAGTTCGACCTTCCACTCAAGCTTTCCTTTGGAGCGGTCGCGGGAAGATTCCATCTCATCGCGGACGCCGGCGGAGATGCAATCGCGTAGCGCGGCTTCGAGACGGGCGAGTTCGTCTTCGCTTTCCGAGCGCACGTCCACTTTCAAGCGTGCTTCGTAGGGAATGGAGTTTACCGAGGTGCCGCCTTCGATCTGGCCGAGATTGAAGGTGGTTCGAGGGACGGTGGGAATTTTTGTATTGATGAAGCGAACCGAGCCGCGAACGAGAGCGTTGATGGGATTGGGCATGCCGAAGTCGGACCAACTGTGGCCGCCGGGACCTTTGATGACGACTTCGAGGCGTCGGGAGGCGAGAGCAATGGTGGTGACGTGATCGGTGCCGGCACCATCGAGGACGATTGCAGCTTTGAGGCGTGCATGATAGGCATCCACGAACGCGCGCATGCCGCGGAGATTGCCTTCGCCCTCTTCGCCGACATCGGCGACAAAAAGAATGGTGCGCTGCGGCTTGATTTGCGCTTCGTGTATGGCGCGGGCGATAGCGGCAAGTGCGGCGAGGCCCGTGCCGTTGTCTGAAATGCCCGGGGCGAGGAGACGGCTGCCGTCGTGCCGGATTCTGACGTCCGTGCCGGCGGGAAACACGGTGTCGAGGTGCGCGGAGAGAACGACGGCTTCTTTTTCGTTGAGTCCGCGCAGCTCGCCGATGACGTTGCCGGCAGGATCGAGCTGCACGTTGAGGCCTGCGGCGGAGAGGAGTTCCTTGAAGGCGGCGGCGCGCTGGGATTCCTGAAAAGGAGGCGCGGGAATTTCCGTGAGGCGAGCCTGTTGCTCATTGATCCAGCCAAGATTTTTGGCAAACCATCCAAGCGCTTCACGCACCTGCGCGTTTTCGCCAAGCTGGCCCAGGGGAGCGGAACGCGTGGACAAATGTGCGAGAGAGGAGCGAACCGGCATAGCGAAGAGGATAACCCAAAAAAGAACACGTTTCACTGCTCTGCTGCGGGCCGTTGCAAAGCTCAAGGACGTGCGGCCTCGGCACAGAGCGCGGAGATCTCCGCATCGCTAAGGACGCGAGCCGATTGCTTGGCGGCATCGAAGATGCGGTTCACGAGGGCATCGTCAGCGGGAATTTTGTGGCGCTCGAGCCAGAAAAGAATGTTGGATTTGCCACTCATGGGGCCGATTTCGATGACTTGGTCGAGACCAAAAAGATGCGACGGAACGCCACTGTAGACGCTGTTGGCGAGGGATTGATCGCCTTTGTGAAAGGCTTTGATGATGGCGGCAGCGTGAACGCCGGTGGCAGTGCGGAAGGCGTCGCGGCCGATGACGGGATAGTTTGGAGGGATGGCCGTGTGCGTGTACTCGGCGACCTTTTCACAATATTCCTTAAGGCGTGAAAGGTCTTGTGTGATGACTCCCATGAGGCGGAGATTTACCAGCATCAACTCCATCGCCGTATTGCCGACGCGCTCGCCAAGCGAATTGGCCGCTGCATGGACTTGATCCGCGCCTGCGGCGATTGCAGCAAGAGAATTGGCAACGGCAAGGGCGCGGTCGTTGTGGCCATGCCAGTCCACGCGGATTTTTTCGCCGCTGGGCTTGACGACTTCTTCGATGACAAACTTCACGAGGTTGTAGGCACCGTTGGGGACGGCGTGGCCGACGGTGTCGCAGAGGACGATGGCTTTGGCGCCACTGCGGATTGCGGTGGAGTAGAGGCGCTTTACGGTGTCGGGATCGGTGCGGATGGTGTCTTCGGTGACGTACATGGACGGAAGGCCGTGATCGACGGCGAACTTTACGGCTTTTTCCGTGGTGCGCTCGAGATGATCAACCGTCCAATCTTCGACGAGGCGACGGATCGGGCTTGAGCCGAGGAACGTTGCCGCCTCAATCGGCATGCCCACGCGCTGGGAAATTTCCGCGATGGGGCGAATGTCCGCTTCGATGGTTCGCGCGGCGCAGTTAGGCTTGATCTTCATCCGCTCGGTAACGATTTCGCGGGCGAGAGCTTCGGTGTGCTCGAAGGCGCGCGGGCCGGCTCCTGGCAGGCCGATGTTTAAGGAGTCGAGGCCGAGCGCCTCCATAAGATGAAGGATTTCTATTTTTTCGTGGATGCTCGGATCGTGTACGCTGGGATTTTGCAGGCCATCGCGAAGCGTTTCGTCGTTTAAGAGGACACGCGTGCCGGGCGGGAGGAGCGGGGCGGCGGCCACGTTCCAATCGTAAATCCATTCGCTTTGCTGCATCGGACTTCCCTTCCCCTTGAAACTAGAGACCGTGGTTGCGAAACATGGTTTTGAGAGCGCCGCGCATATTGCGCAATTTTTCGGTCAGGCCTCCGCCGAATTCAAAGCGGAGAAAAGAGTCGGCAGCGCGCTCGAGGTCCGCTCCATAACGATACCACCAGGGCTTCTCGGCGCCCGGCAAACGGTCTACGTCAATGTATTTTGGGTGGACCATTTCAAGCAAACCGGCTTTGCCGTGGGTGCGGCCCCAACCGCTGGCGCCGCAGCCGCCGTGCGGAGCTTCGGCGATGGCGAAATAGCTGATTGTATCGTTGACCATGACTGCACCTGCACGCAGCCTGCCAGCAATGGACTGGCCGCGTGATGTGTCCTTTGTCCAGACGCTTGCGGCGAGGGCGAAGCTGGAATCGTTTGCGAGGGCGATGGCTTCTTCGGCGTCTTTCACGGATCGGACTGCGAGGATAGGACCGAAAGTTTCTTCCTGAAAAAGTTTCATCGCAGAGTCCAGGCCTGCGATAACCGTTGGCTCAAAAAAGTTTGGTCCGAGGTCGGGACGAGGCTTGCCGCCGCAAAGGATACGCGCGCCGCGCGCTACCGCGTCGTCAAGCAAGCCGCTCATTCGTTGCACGTGTTGCTGGCGAATCAACGGGCCTAGATCGGTGGCAGGATCACCGCCAGGCCCGAGGCGAAGTTTTTTTGTTTTCTCAACGCAAAGCGCAAGAAATTTTTCTTCGATCGACTGCTCGACGAAAAGCCGCTCGACCGAAAGGCAGACCTGGCCGCAATTCGTATAGCTACCCCAGACGGCGCCGCTTGCCGCGACTTCCAGATTTGCATCCGCAAGAACGATCATGGCGTCTTTGCCACCGAGTTCGAGGACACTGGGGATCAGTTTCTTTGCGCAGGCTTCGGCCACATGCCGGCCGGTCGCCACGCTGCCAGTAAACATGATTTTGTCGGGCGCCGCATCGATGAGTGACTGGCCGACTTCACCGCCGCCTTGAATCACCGTGACGAGATTTTTAGGAAAGCCCGAATCCGCGAAAAGTTTTTCGATCAGCGCGCCACACTGCGGGGTGAAATCACTCGTCTTGCAAACGACCGCGTTGCCGGCGGCAACTGCAGGGATGATCTGGCTCAGCGGAATGGCAAGAGGATAGTTCCACGAACTGATGATGCCAATGACGCCCACCGGGTCATAAACCAGGCGTCCGGACTTGGCTTTTCCGGCCGTGCTGTGGTGCGGAACACGCTCTGGCTGCAGCAGCCGCGCCCCATTTTTTGCGAAATATCCGGCGGTGTCGAGCGCAACGAAGATATCGGCGAAGAGGGCTTCGACGCGGGGCTTGCCGGACTCCGCGACGACCGCATCTGCGAGTACATCGCGCGACGCCATCATTCGTTCGCGCAGCAGGCGCAATTGCGCGCAACGCTGACCGATGGGCATCGCGGCCCATGCCGCTTGCGCGGTGCGTGCCCGCTCGACGATCTTTGGAACCTCCGCAGCCGAAGTGCGGGCCACCTGAGCAAGGACTTTGCCCGTGGCCGGGTCAATGGAGGGAATCGTTTCGAGGGGGATAGCGGTTGCTGCCATAAACGCGATTGTATCCGATTCCAAGGTTGCGATGGGGCGGCGGAGTTACCGAGAGTTTCCGCCGCCGGGCATCGCTTCAAAAGAGCGGGACTAGTGCCTGGCGTCGCCGCCTATTGACCGGTTTTCGGTGTGAAGAGTTGCAGATTTTCCGCCTTCCAGCGCATGGCCGCGTTGATGCGATTGCGGCCGCTCGGGTGGTCGAAGAAAATCCACTCCTCGATTGGGCCGGGGTTCATTTTGCGATACTCGCCGAGATGAATGGCCGCTTGCGCGAAACCGTCAGGCTGGCGGCTGGCGTTCAGGCCATACAGGTCAGCTTCATACTCACTGGTGCGGACGTGAGTGTTAAAGAATGGAGTGTAGACAAATCCAAAAACAGAGCCGAGCAGCAGGACCAGCGGCAGAACGGCGGTATCCCCGACGTCGCGGATTTGCCAGCGCTCGCCCCAACGAGCCAGGGCGCGCTCGAGTAACCAACGCAAGCACGCGAAAAAGATCACGATGACCACCGAGAAATAGAGGACGTCCTTGGGGATATGGTGCAAGACATAGTGACCCATTTCGTGGCCCATGACGGATTGAATTTCTTCCGGCGAACCGCGACGCAGAAGATTGTCGTTCAGAGTTATTCGCATGGTGCTGCCAAACCCGCTGACGTTTGCGCTCATGCGCGTGGTCTGGCGAGAGGCATCAATCTGATAGACCTTTTCGGCGGGAATGCCATTCGCGCGCGCCATGCTCAGAATAGGTTGCGTGATGCGCGGGTCGTTAAGGACGGTAACTTTGTTGAATATGGGAACGAGAAAAACCGGTCCGATCATTACGAGAATAACCAGAAAACACATGGAAACGGCCGCGCCCCCTATCCACCACGTCCGCGGCAACCGCCGTACGATGGCGAAGAGCACCATCGCCACGATTGCACTTATTACGATGTTTACCACGAGCATCTGAAACTGCTCGCGCATCCATGGGCCGAAGGTTTGCGTGGCGAGACCGTATTGACGCTCGCGAATATAGCCTTCGTAAATCGCGAGCGGGGCGCCAAGAACAGTGGTGATGACCAAAAATTCCACAATATAGATAGCGGTCTGCAACGGCTTAAAGCGAGTGATTCGCTCGGCGAGGTTGCGCATCATCGCGGACCAACGGAAATGCAGCAGTAGGAAATACATGATCGCCGCGTAGAGAAAATCCCAGAGGATGAGCCAGTAGCCGCCTTCAAAGTAGGCGTCGGACTTCGAGCGCGCAGTGGGGGGAATTGCATCGAGATAGGCGTTGGTGGCGGCTTCCACATCGAAATGCGAGGAGGGCTGCGCGGCTGGCGGGACGGCGATGACGTCCGGCATGACGGTTGCCGGCTTTGCGCCCGGGCCGGGCTGCTCTTGCTGTGCTTGCGAACAGATCGTACATGTCAACAAAACAAGAGAGAATGCGGCGACGATTAGAAATTTACAGCGATTCATGATTCTCCTGTATCTCCTGTGAACGCAGTGCGTCTGCTTTAAGTTCAGGTGCAATACGTAGACGTAGCAAAAATAGTTTCCTTACAAGCGGCAAGAATTTTATGGCTCGCCGATGCGCCAGGCTTCGTCATGCATGACTTGGACCATGCAGAGGCCCTGCGGCGGCACTGTAGGACCGGACTTGGCGCGGTCGTGCGATTGATAAAGGCGAAGGATGTCGTCGGGGACGAGTTTCCCGCGGCCGACCTCAAGCAGCGTGCCAACCATTTTACGGACCATGAAGCGCATGAACGAGCGGCCGCGCACGGTGTAGACGAGTTCCTCGCCACCTTCGCTGCGGGCGAGTTCACTCGAGTAAATCTCGCGCACCGTAGAGCGCACCTTGTCGTCGTCCTCGGAGCCAGTGGACGCCGCGAAGGCCGCGAAGTCGTGGGGGCCCACAAAACGAGACGCTGCGATGCGCATGGCGTCTTCATCCAACGGAAAGGGATAGTGGAGCACGAAGCGCCACTCGGATGGCGGAACGACTTTGCCGCGGTACAGGCGATAGCGATAAATCTTACCGACTGCGGACCAGCGGGCGTGAAAATCCGGGCCAACCTCTTCCGCGCCGACGATGCGAATCGTGGGAGGCAATAAAGCGTTCAGAGCGCGCTGAAATTCGCCTGAAGAAAGGGCCGACTGAGTGCGGAAGCTGGCCACCTGGCCGAGTGCATGCACGCCGGCGTCGGTGCGCCCTGCGCCGTACAGCTGGACGTTTTCCTGCGTCAGGCGCCGGAGGACACCCACAATCTCACCGGTAATCGTGGGCTTGTCGGATTGAATCTGCCAGCCGTGAAAATCGGTGCCGTCGTAGGCGATGGTAAGTTTGAAATGGCGCATGGAAAGAGAGGTTCCGTTTTTAGGGATCAATTCTCAGAACATGCGCCATTTTAGCAAGCGATGGAAACAATTCACTCAAGACACGGAACGCACGAAGCGGCTGCCGGGTTTGATGGCCGCGCTGCCTTGGAGGCACAGAGGGCAGTCTTCCGGGTCGTAACTGGCAATCGGCAAATCGAGCAGCGCCTGGCTCTCGACCGGAAATTCAATCTTGCCGCCGCTGCGGTCGATCAACGCACCGGCGGCGACCACGCGCCCGCCGGCCTCTTCAAC
>CAJCHZ010000016.1 GCA_903970165.1 Betaproteobacteria bacterium | reverse complement strand
CATTGGAACTTGTGCCCGGTCTCCTGGGAGCGACGACACTTGACCATAGACCAGGGCCGTTCCCAGCCACACACACATCAGCCAACTCTTGCGCATAAGCAGATTCCTCCAGGGTGGACGCATTAAAAGATATTGATCGTTGCGAATGAAAAATCCAAGCATGAAATCCTAGCACACGAGGGCGCTCGCGCCACGTATCGGCTTCAGTTCTCGGCCAAAATCCGCGATAAACGGTTTCATCCTGGGATCGTGCGCCTGGGATACCGGGCAAGGCGCGAATTTCATGGCTTGTTTCCGCTCTAGCGGCGATAATTCCTGCATGTCGGGGAATCCGGCCATTTATTCGCCGGGGTCAATGCGTGCGGAAAAGCGCACGGCCGCGGGCAATTCCGTGCTGGTGGCGATATTGATCACCGGTTTGAAAATTGCCGTCGGCGTTTCCACGGGCAGTCTGGGCATTCTTTCCGAGGCAGCGCACTCCGGGCTGGACCTGATGGCCGCGTCGATTACGTTTCTCTCGGTCGGAGTCTCCGATAAGCCAGCCGACGCCGACCACCAATACGGTCACGGCAAAGTGGAAAATTTTTCCGCCTTTGTGGAGACCACCTTGCTCCTGCTAACCTGCGCCTGGGTGGTCTACGAAGCCGTGGTGCGCCTATTCTACCGGCACATCGAAATCGAGCCTTCGCTGGCGGCCTTTGCCGTCATGCTGCTTTCGATGGCTCTGGATTGGTGGCGCTCGCGGGCCTTGAATCGCATCGCCGTCAAATACGACAGCCAGGCGCTGGAGGCCGATGCCTTGCATTTTTCCACCGACGTCTGGTCTGCCGGCGTGGTGGTGCTGGGTCTGCTGCTGGTGTTCCTGGGGCGCGCCTTTCACATCGAGTGGTTGCGCAATGCCGACCCGATCGCCGCTCTTTTTGTTGCCGGTGTGATCGTTTTTGTAAGCTGGCGGCTGGCTCGCCGAACCGTCGACGCCCTGCTGGATGCGGCTCCCGCCGGAGTGCGAGCGCAGATCACCGCCGCAGTTTCGCGCGTGGATGGCGTGCTCGAAGTGGACCGGGTGCGTATACGCCGCTCTGGCAACCGTTATTTTGCCGATCTTGCCGTGGGCCTGGCGCGGAACGTGACCTTCCAGCGTTCCGAGCAACTGGGTGAGGCGGTGACTTCGGCCGTACAAAAAATCCTTCCCAACGCGGATGTGACGGTGCTGCCGCTGCCCCGGGCGCAGGGATCGGAGAACGTTTTCGATCGCATTCGCGCCGCGGCCACGCGCCATAATCTGAATGTTCATGACATCAGCGTGCAGGAGCTTGCCGGGCAGTTGCACGTGGAGCAGCACGTGGAGCTCGACGAGCGCATGACGCTGAAAGGGGCGCACGATGAAGTCACGGAACTGGAAGCCAGCATGCGCCGCGATTTGCCAGAGATTGCCGATATCCTCACCCACATCGAAAGCGAACCGGCCACCATCGAAAGGCCGGAGGCGTTGGTGGCCGACGCCGTACTGGAGCGCTCCCTGAAAGCTGTGGCGGCCGATTTCCCCGAAGTTCTCGACGTGCACGACGTGATCATAAAACGGGTTCGCGGGCGGCTCTACGTGTCCTGCCACTGCACGCTGCCCGACACCCTGCCGCTGGCTCGCGTGCACGATATTCAAACCGAAATGGAAATTCACTTCAAGCAGCGAACGCCGGAAATCTTTCGCGTCTTAATTCATCCCGAGCCCAGCACGGATAATCGCAGATAGTGACATGGGTCACGGGAAACCGCAGGCAGCGTGGCGGAAATTGCTGATTGTTGCAATCAAGGAAGGTATTCTGTTTATGGACATTCACGGTGTCGCTCCGCTGCTTCAGGTCTTCGATATGCCGACGGCCATTCGGTTCTACCGCGATGTGCTGGGGTTCGTGGTGGCAGCCACGTCCGAACCTGGAGACGACTGCGATTGGTGCTTGCTGAAGTTGAACGGCGCAGCGGTCATGCTCAACACCGCCTACGAGCACGACCGGCGCCCGCCAGCGCCCGATCCGGCGCGGATTGCGGCGCACCGCGATACCGGCTTGTTTTTCGGGTGCGAAGATCTGGCCGGCGCGCACCGGCACCTGCGGGATCACGGCGTGGATTTGAAAGAACCGAAAATCGCGCCTTATGGCATGAAGCAGTTGTCGTTTAAGGATCCGGATGGCTATGGCTTGTGCTTTCAATGGCCCGCCACGCAGAAATGGCACGATGAGTGGGTGAAAGCATACGGAATTCAGCCAAAGACGGTTGGCTAGCACTTGCGCAAGTACGTCATCTCGGAGAGTAAGCCCAAGAAGTCCGAAGCCAATCGGTTGGTTGCGATATTCAATGCCTCGCGGACAACGGCAAAGAAAATTCTCAATCAACAATCACAAATCAACATTTGCCCAGAAGAAAGCATCATGAACAGCGCCAAAGCCACCTGGATCGAGCGGCATCGCTTCACTGGAATCGCCGACAGCGGCCATGCCATCGCCGTGGATGGCGATAAAACCAAGGGCAACACTCCCATGGAGCTCGTTCTCATCGGCCTTTGTGGATGCACGGGCTACGATGTCGTCTCCATCTTGCAGAAAAAGCGCGAGCCGTTCACCAGCTTGGAAGTTCGAGCCGAAGCTGAGCGCGCTCCCGACCCTCCATCGGTTTATACCATGATCCGGGTGATCTATCGCGTCGGCGGAAAAGTTTCTCGCAAGGCGGTAGAAGACGCCGTGCGCCTTTCCGAAGAAAAATATTGTTCAGTTTCGGCCATGCTCAACAAAACCGCGACGATCACCACCGAAATCGAATATGCGGATCTTTCCTGAGCTAATCTTTCCTGAGCTAATCTTAATCAATCCCGCGAGTGCGGCCCGCGCTGGCAGGCCGTGGCGCAAGTCTGAAACTGACACCAGCGCCTAAAGGCGCGTCGATGTTACGACCTTTACGGCACGCATGAATGCGTGCCCTGATACGAAGCGCAGTTGCACCACGGGCTGCTGGGATTGCATGAAGACAGAACAGCACGAAAGTTCGCGTGGCGCCCATCCTCTTCGCGGATACTTCTTAATCGCGGCTGCGGCCTTCCTCTGGGGCGTCTCGGCTGTATTAGGGCGCGCCGTTTTTACCGGCCGATTGTTGTGGCTGGGTGCGTCGAGGCATCCCATCGATCCGCTCATCCTTTCGCAAACGCGCGCTGGTTTTTCGTTTCTGCTCTTACTTCCCATCTTAGCGAAGGCTCGCGGATGGCAACGCCTCAAACTCCCCACCGCAGATCTGATTCGGTGTTTTCTCCTGGGAACTCTGGGCGTGGCCATTTCCAACTATTTCTATTATGTGGCCATTCAGCGAACCAACGTCGCTACCGCCATCATCGTGCAATACACGGCGCCGGTTTGGGTGCTGCTCTATGTGGCGGCTCGCGGCCAACAAAAAATATCGCCGCAAAAGGCCGCGGCCGTGGCGCTCGCGGTTACGGGTATCGTGCTGGTGATCGGAGTAGGTGGCGGCAAGACGGGAGCGAGTTTGCGTCTGGATTCCTATGGATTGGTGGCCGCGCTGCTGGCCTCGTTTTCCTTCGCCTTCTACAACGTCGGTGGCCACAAGGTTCTGGCTCGTCATGATCGCTGGCTGGTTCTGCTGTGGACACTGAGTTCGGCGTCCATCTGCTGGCTGTTTCTGAATCCGCCGTGGAAAATCGCCGCCGCGCACTACGTGTCCGCGGAATGGGGCTTTCTCTGTGTTTTTTCCCTGCTGTCTGTGCTGGGTCCATTCTCTTTCTATTTTAACGGTTTGCAATACTTGGACCCCACACGCGCCATCGTGGCCAGTTGTCTGGAGCCGGTGTTTTCCATTCTGCTGGCCGCCGCACTTCTGGGTGAGTTGCTGCGGCCCGGGCAAACCCTGGGAATCGTGCTGGTTCTCGCAGCCATCGTGCTCGTGCAGCGTGGGGCCCCGGGGCTTCCAGGAGTGCAAAACGATGCTGTGGTAGTGGAACCCATGGAATAGAAAATATCGCCAACGCTACGCCGGCGCTATTTACGAGCTTCCACGTACAGGCTCTCGTTGCGCCGCACCTCCAGTTCGATTTGGTCGATCTCTGGGATGGCGCTCACGCGATAGCGGCTGACTTCCACGTCTGCAAATTCCGCTTCGCGCAGAAGTTGAACCAACGCCCGCGCATCGAACATTTGGGAGTGGTTCGAGCCCGGATGAACATAATCCTGCAAGGAACGATGGAGCGACAGCCGGGAAAGAAAGGTGTGCGCGGCATAAGGATTAGGATCCGCAAGATATTCGCGGACAATCAACTCGAGCTCGGGCACCACGACGCGAAGAACTCCGCCTGGCTGGAGCACACGCAGGCAATCCCTGGCGATTGCCCGCGACTCCGGCCAGGTAAAGTGCTCGAAAGCGTGGGAAGAATAGATGTAGCGGACCGCGCTCTCGGAAAAGGGAAGGCCCTTGCGTACGTCGCAGCGGCGCACATCGCTGGGCCACGCGGGCGTTTTGAGCAAGCTTTTGACGATGGGAATCCGCGAAAGCAGGATAGTCGGCGAGTTGTCCAGGTTGTGCCATCCCGGGATTCCCGAAAGACCGCAGCCAATATTGATTTTGATCTCTGGGCCGCTCATCGGTGGTGATGGTAGCACGGCCCGGGCGCGCGTCATCCGGAGATCGACGAAGGAGCGGTTCGCCTGCGCAGCAGATGAAAATACCTTCGCGCGGTCTTGACGTCCCGCGCAATCTGCTCCCGCAGCGCATCGACCGAAGGGAATCTGATTTCATCCCGCAGGCGGTCGAGAAAACAAATCTCCACTTCGGTTTCCGGGGTCAACTCAATGGGATGGAAATTCAGCAAGTGAGTCTCGATGGCGAATAGATCGGCTCCGAAAGTTGGCCGGTTGCCGACATTGGTAACCGACTCGAATCGTTCCCGGTCAACGCGCGTGCAGGTGACATAGACTCCGTCTTGGGGCGCCAGTTCTTCGTAGCGGGCAAGATTGATGGTCGGCACCGTATATTTCGATCCGTACCCGCGGCCCCGTCCGGGCGTCCCGAGAATGCAGAACGGACGGCCCAGCAGATGGCGCGCCGGGCTGACTTGTCCCGCAGAAAGAAGTTCGCGGATGCGGCTGCTGGAAACAGTTTCGCCGCGCAGAACCATCTTCGGATAGACCACCACCTCAAAGCCCATTTCGCGGCCCAATTCGGCCAGCAGGCGAATATCGCCCGAGGCCTGGTGGCCAAAACGAAAGTTGTAGCCTTCGTGCAACTGGCGCGCGTGCAATTTCTTTCTCAAGATGCGCTCGGCAAACTGCCGCGGCGTCGTCAGCGACAGATCGCGCCCGAAGGGAAGAAGTAACACGGCATCGACGCCGGCGGCTTCGAGCAAGCGCAGTTTTTCCGACGTCGGCGTGAGCAGTTTGAGCGTCAATTCGGGCCGCAGAATTCGCGCCGGGTGCGGCTCGAACGTCACCGCAATCGCTCGGAGCCCATTTTGTCGCCCGCGCCCGACGATTTCATCGAGTACGTGCGCATGCGCGCGATGCACTCCATCAAAGTTTCCCACACTGACGATGGAAGGCCCGAAGGTGGGAGGGACGTCGTCGAGTTTGTGGAAGATGTCCATTGCAAAAAGGACGTCAGGCGTCGGGCCTCAGACCTCTGACGCCGGCTTTCGAAACTCTCGGTCGCCAAGTGCTAAGTCTGAAGTCCGGAGTCCAAGGTCCGACTTCAAATTTCAAATTCCAGCTTCATTCCATCATAGGAAAGCCGCACTTGCGGCGGCAGTGTCGAATTTGTCGCCTCATGCGCCAGGTCATGGCAAATGTGGGTGAAGAAGGCCCGCTTCGGCTTGAGCCGCTCCACGATGCGCAGCGAATTGGTTACCGTGGAATGCGTGGGATGAGGTTTGTGCCGCAGGGCATCCAGGAACAGCACGTCCAAGCCTTCCAACTGAACCATGGAGGCTTCGGGAATCTCGCTGTGATCGGTCAAATACGCCGCCGATCCAAAACGGTAACCGTAAATCTGAGTTTCGCCGTGAATCACCGGCACCGGATCGAAGCGCGCTCCAAAAACTTCCACGGGCCCGTCGATGGGCTTCAGTTCAAGCTGGGCTAATCCGCCGAACTTATAATCGGCCTCGAAAATATAACTGAACATTTTTCGCAAAAAAGCCGCCGCATCGGGCCGGGCATAGAGGGGCAACTTATTCGGTTTCAATGCGTAGCTCAGGGGCCGCAAGTCGTCGATGCCCAGAATGTGATCGGCGTGCGAATGGGTGTAGAACACGGCGTCCAGATGCGTGATGCGCTCGCGCAACGCCTGCGCGTAGAAATCGGGCGTAGTATCGATTAGCACAACTTTGCCGCCATACTCGACCATCACCGAAGGGCGGGTGCGTTTATCGTGCGGGTCGGTGGACCGGCAAACCGCGCACTCGCAAGTCAACGTTGGCACGCCCATGGAAGTGCCGCTGCCCAGCACAGTGAGCGTCGCCTTCATCGTTCGGTTCTATCCTGACCGTTTCTATCCAGTGGTGTGCCCGGAGAAAATCGTTACCTGCCGGCGGTGCCCGTGGCTTGTCCGGCCTGCGGAGGCCGGGCCAGCGCGTTGGTGACTTCCACGTAGGCCATACGCAGTTCGTAGAGACTGTTCTGCAGAAAACCCTCTTCCGCCGGAGTGAGATTGCCTTTTGTCTTTTCGCCCAGCAGGCTGAGCGTATCGATGGTCTGTCGCGCGCCGATGATATCGATGCGCGGTTGCCCGCCCTGTTCATGCATCAATCCCAGTTGCAGCATCGCCGTCATATACAGCGAGGCCATGAACCGCTCAAAGTTGACCTCGAACTCTTTGGAGGAACGGCCGCTCAATTCCACCTTGGAGTCAACTTCTTTCGAAGACTGGCGGTACGCCGCGGCTTGCGCATCCTGTTCGGCGGCAGTGGGCGGAAGTGGCATATCTCGCAGAGCGGTGCCGTCGCCGGCATCGATCGGAGACGTGTCGGTTTTCGCCACCGATGCCGTGGGTTCGGAAGGCGCTGGCTTGGGCTCTTCCACCGCCTCGGAACTCTCCATGCGCGGATCGCCATCCGAAGTAAACAGCCGCCGGTCCGTTACCGTGAAACCCGAAGATTCATGTTTTTTTTCTGCCATAGGAAAGACCCTTCGCCAATGATGCTTGTGTGGTTTTGTCTATTCGAACGTGAAGCTTGTTACCGATGCGCAGCCGCGTGTTCGGTGGTCCGCACGTTGCTCCGGACGTCCGCCGTCAGAGGCAGTTCCGCCACAACGGCGGCGTGGGTGCCAATCGCCACTTCACGGCCCGCAGCGCCGATCTCGCGCCTTATGTAACCCAGCGCGACCGTTTGCTCTCTCCCGGCTTCGCGTATCGTAGTTACGCTGGTGATCTCGCCCACTTCTTTCTCCGCGAAAAAAATCTTATCGCCGGGAACAATGCGCGCGTCGGCTGGGCTAACGAAACCGGCGAATTTGCGATGCACGCTGCCTCGCGAGCGGATGCGCTCCACAATTTCCTGCCCGATGTAGCAGCCCTTTTGAAAGTTGAGCGCGCGCAACTGGTCCGTTTCCTGCGGCAACTCCCGTTCCCGAATATCGACGCCGTAAAGAGGAATGCCGCAGACGATGCGATTTTTCTCCAGCGCCTCCGACCCCACTGGCGTGGCCCCTGCCGCCACCAAGGCATCCCAGACCTTCTTCACCGCGCTCGGGGAAATCCAGATCTCATAAGACTCCCCAGGCGAATCGCCGCGAACCACTGTGCATTCCAGACATTCGCAAGCGCAGTCGCAGCGCGGCGTAACGACTTGCAACGGCAGCATTTCCGGCGCTTGAACCCCTGCCGCGCGAAGCACTTTGCGCGACTCCGGTCCTGACACGCCGATTGCGGTAAGTTCCTCGTTGAGGTCCTTCACCTCAACCTTGTCCATAATGATATAGCGCTTGAAGAGGCCGAGAATCTTGTCGAGTTGGCTGCGGTCGGTATCCACCACCAGCGATTCGCCGCGGTTGTAAGCATATAGATCGCCGAGAATGTGTCCCTGCGGATTAAGCACAAAGGCATAAATGCCTTGTCCTACCGGCAAATCCTTGATTTTGTTGCTGACCATCCCGTTCAGCCAGCGCACGCGGTCGTTGCCGGCGAGCGAAATTCTGGCTCGGAATCCCAGATCGTAAACCCCGCACGCCCGCTGCAGGGCGTGAAACTCCTCGTCAACGCCGCCGAAATTCGCAGCCGTTAAGGCGCCGCAGTATTCGGCTGACGCCAGGGCATTCGCCGTTCCGGGCTGCCCTTGCAGCAAGTTGTAAAGCGCTGTTTGTTTCATCGAAGTCGTCTCAATTATAGCGGAGTCATGGAGGCTTCCACACTTGTGGTAACTTTCTTTCCGTGGATTCACCCAAGATTTCCCCAGAAAACAGGATTTCCCCAGAAAAAAAACGCATCGCCATCATACCCGGCGATGGCATCGGGCAGGAGGTCATTCCCCAAGCCGTCAAAGTTATTCAGGCATCGGGCGCGGATGTCGAATTGACCGATTTCGATTGGGGCGCCGACCGCTATCTGCGCGATCAAACCACCGTGCCCGCCGGCGGATTCGCCACGCTGGCGCGCGACTTCGACGCGATTCTCGTGGGCGCCTTCGGCGACCCCCGGGTTAAGACCAATATTCACGCCAAAGAAATTCTGCTCGGCATGCGCTTCACCATGGACCTCTATGCCAATGTCCGTCCGGTGCGTCTGCTCGATGCGGCGCTGTGTCCGTTGAAGGGAATAGAGCCGCAAGACATCGATTTCGTGGTGATCCGTGAGAATACCGAGGGCGTCTACACCGATGCGGGCGGCGTTTTCAAGCAGGGCACTCCCGATGAAATTGCCACGCAGGAGGACCTCAACACGCGCAAGGGAGTGGAGCGGATCATCCGCTATGCCTTCGAATATTGCCGGCACAATAAAAAACAGGATGGCTCGCCGCGAGCCAAAGTTTTGATGTGCGACAAATCCAACGCCATGACCCACGCTGGCGGCCTGTGGCAGCGCGCGTTCAAGGAAGTGAGCGCGGAGTATCCGCACATCGCCGCGCAGCACATGTATGTGGATGCGCTGGCCATGCAGATGGTGCGCGATCCGCGCCAGTTCGACGTGATCGTGACCAATAACATGTTCGGCGACATCCTCACCGATCTCGCCGCCGGGCTGCAAGGCGGTTTGGGCATGGCGGCCAGCGGCAATATTCATCCGGGGAAGACATCGATGTTCGAGCCCGTGCATGGTTCGGCTCCGCCGATCGCGGGGAAGAACGTGGCGAATCCCTTTGGCGCGATTCTGACTGCGGCGATGATGCTGGCGCATTGGGGGATGAGGCGCGAAGCGGAGAAGATTGAAGCTGCTGTGCTGGAAGCCGTGCGCGAGAAAAAGACTACTCAGGATATTGGAGGACCGCTCGGGACGCGGGAAGCGGGGGAGTGGGTGGCGAGCCGGGTTCTGTCATACTGAGCGGAGTGAATCGATTCGCATTTCGCGAATCGATTCGCGCAGTCGACGGATCCCTGCACGGTTTGGACAGTGAGGGACACGTCAGGGCGTTCTCCCCGGTATGTAACTTGGTGGAACTTCTGCCGTTGTGCCGAAAATCCCGGAATTATCCACTTGACAGACCCAAAGGAGAAAAGTGAGTATGGAGCACCGTGACAGGGCAGGTTATTCCAAATTGGAGACAATGGAGCTAGAGGACGTGCAAGAATTTCTCGCACACAACGCAGGGAGATTGGAAACGGCAGAGCTAACTGTTAGGCGTTCTGGCGGGACTTTTACTGCGGAACTTTGCGACACTGAAGAGACTATGCCTTCCTCTTCCTAAAATATTCGTGGTCGCGAACATGGATAGCTGCTCTGGCCAGTACGAATCGGACGTGATGACCGCAGTGATTACACGGTGGAAATGGCTTTCCGAAAACACACGTAACATCGTGTTCGCTCTCAGTGTGAAAAGGATCGTGAACGACGCGATATACGCCAGATCGTTGGCACTTTTGACCCGGCTCAAATACGTCACCTTGTTTCGGATCGGCCATACTCGGAAACTCGCTTTCTGAGGGAAGGCCAAAGTTATACCACAGAAGCCCTTACTTTGCGCCTTTCTTCGCGCTAGGTTTGGGCTTTTCTTTTTCGGGCATCTTGACTTGCGCTAGCCCTGCGACCGCTTCCTCAAAACTCAACGGATACAGGGACACTGGTCCTGCACGCTTGCCTGTCGTATTCGGAACCTGTTTCTTGGTGCTCATGCGGACAGTGTAGCACTACCTATAGTCGGTAGGGTCTAGGCATGTATCGTAGACGGTGCGTTCGACCTTGATCCAATCACTGTGATTTATCCCGCGAGTATTCTTACTAGTCGGGCTGACCGGGAAAGCGCACGCGATCCTAATCCATCTGCAACGAAGTCTAGAAATGACTCGAATCTCGTCCGCCACTTCTGACAAATCTTGGTCCTGAGAGAAAACTACAGCGACATCGTATTCATTGCGAACGGCCAATCGAATCACGTCCAGCGCAATTCTGACATCAATACCCTTTTCGCTCCCGCGAAGGAAAGTGTGCGAAGAGCCGTCTGGCAATTTCACACTGTCATTTCGATAGCGGAGTGGCCTGCTAAAGACTTCTATTCCTGCTTTGCCCATTACTGCCAACTTCCCTACCCAGAAACGATTCCACATGGCGTGGTCGGATTTATCGGGAACACCCGTATAGAACCTAACCTGTTTCAAGTCCCATCCTTGGGCTTTGCAAACTGCATCGGATAATTTCTGAACGTCGTAATTGGGGTAGTGATAACCGAACGCTTCTTTTGCTGATCTGTAGAGATTTTGGCCGTCAATAAAAGTGACGGCGCGCTTGACAGGAGGTTCAACCAAAAGTGGAGGAGAAGTGGGCACAAAATAAATAACCCCGACCGAGGCCCTTGCGAGCATGTCGGACGGGGAGCAATTTCATAGTTAGATTATGCGAACTGGCAAAAAGATGCAAGCGAAAAATTACGGTAAACAGTTAAAAATAAAGTACTTACTAACATTGCACCGCATTGCTGCCTTTCATTGCAAAACCTGCAAGCGTAAACCTGCAAGCAACGTATGCTATACTGATTTCATCCTTGGAGGGATGCATGACAAAGATTATAGAAGAGTTGCAAGCCCGCGTTGCGGACGCTAAACTCCGTCTTGATCTAGCAACTAAAGCATTCCAAATGTATCAAGCGGCCTTCCAGCAAGCGCAGCAAGACCATACTATTTGGGTAAATGCGTTGCAAGCAGAAGTGCGTGACGAACAGCGCAGGGTGACTACTGTCGCCGAGAAACTGCCGTCGCCCACGGTCTCCACGTCTAAACCTGACCCAATCCCCGAACCCCAGGTATTTATTGAGCCTGTCGATCTCGTGGATGAGATGTCTGAAAGTCTCAACAAAACGGACACCGTCCGCGACTTGCTGGCTCGCCACCCGGCAGGTATGACCGCAGTCGATATTTGGAACGAGGTGAGCGCCGATTTCAAGCACCGTCCGTATCTGTACTCTGTGCTAAAACGCTTGCGCGACCGCGACGAAATCGTAAAGCGGCGAAACAAGTACTGCCTTAAGTTAATCCCGAAACCGGAGGAACACAAAGAACAGGCGGTAGTGAATTAGCCAAGTAAAACGGCCAACGTCGTGGAATCCTTGGAGGGAATACCGAGACATTGGCCGTTTTGTTGTATTGTGCGGCAGTGGCGAAACTGGTAAACGCGCTAGCCTTGGGAGCTAGTGGGGTGCCTCTGATCAGGATCACACCCCTTGCGAGTTCAAATCTCGTCTGCCGTACCAAGTCTCAGTTATTGTATCCCAATTGGACGCCGAAGTGTGAGCCTTTTTCCTGCGGTAGCCCTGAGTGCCACTCCCGACCGCTCCATATCCGTGCTCTTGCGATTGTTGTAACGGAAGTCGAATTCATTCAAATACTGCTGTAGGTAAGGCTTTCCTACTTGGTGATACGTTCCGTAGATGCCCCTCTTTAGCAGGCTAAAATATCCCTCAATCGTGTTCGTTGTGATGCAAACTCCGTTCTCATATCGCACGTACTCATCATGCCTATGGTTCACTTGATCATGTTTGCGATCCGCCAGAGCGCCTGTGAGCGCCGTAGAACTGTCGGTCATTACGTGGGCATCTTCGGCGATCATCTCATCGACAATGGGCCGGAGATTGTCTGCGGTCACTCGCTCAATATGCCGCGAACGAACATCGCCGCCACGCTGTAGAACGGAGAACACCACGGCCTTGTTGTCGCGCGGCGAACGGTACTTTGGTTTCTTCCCGTCGCGTGGTTTGTACGTTCCTACGCGAATTTTTCCGCCAACGTATGTTTCATCGCACTCGACTGTGCCGCTCAGTTTCTCAACCATTGGATGTTGCGTCATGGCGAAGCGGATTCTGTGGAACATGAACCACGCCGTTCGATACGAAACTTTCTCGCCGTAATACGTTGCGGTCATGCGGTGAAACTGATATGCGCTCATGCCCTTCTTGGAAGAGCACATAAGATGAATCGCATAGAACCACTTGTGCAACGGAATATGCGAATCCTCGAAAATGCTCCGCATGGTGACGGTGAATTTCTTTCGGCACCCGGCGCACTTATACAGACCCTTGCGCGTAGTCTTGCCCTGTAGCTTGTAGGCTTCGCCTACCAGACCGCAGTGCGGGCATACCGGACCATCGGGCCAGCGTTGGCTCTCGAAGAACTCCCGCGCCTTCTCTTCGTTGTTGATTAGTTCCGCTTGGCCTTTGGGATAGATCGTGCGTTTCATGGCCTAATCATGCCATTTTATTTTGGGTCTGCCAAGTGGATAATTCCGGAAAATCCTTGACGGGCTATTGGAGGCTGAAATGCTACAAGGGATCCTTCGACTCCGCACGTGCCCGAAGCCAGGGTTCCGCTCAGGATGACAATCTCGATTCTTATGATTGTCGTCTCTTATGATTGTCGTCCCACCAGCAACGCCAACTCCCGCCACTTCCAGGCGCAATCCACATCCACAAAGCCGATCTCCCGCAGCCACTGAAGCTGCGTTTCCACGTCCAGCAGCTTGTTCGAAGGATCTTCGGTATCGGGAGTATAGCCGATGCGATGCAGGAATTCTCCGTGCAACCGCGGCGTGGGCGAGGCTACGTGTTCCAGATTGCAGAAGACGCCACCGGGGTTGAGCAGGCTGTGAATCTCGGTATAGAGCGCGCGCTTGCGCTCGTGTACCAGGTGGTGGATCGCGAAGCAGGAGATGACGGCATCGAACTTGCCGAGCGCGGGCAGCGGATGGTCGAGATTGTGCGTCAAGATCGTGACGGAAGAATCTCCGGCAAAGCGGTTGCTTGCGGCTTCGATCATTGTGGGGGAAAAGTCAATGGCGACGGCCTCTGGGATGCCGTTCCCGGACGCGGACAAATCGGACTTCACCAGCGCCAGCAGGCGGCCGTCGCCGGTGCCGAGATCCAGAATCCTGCGCGCGTTGGCGGGGATGAATTCCAGAAGAGCCGACTCGCCCTCGCTGCGATGCGCGATGGAGTCGGCGCGTCCCAGGTAGTCGCGGGCGTGGTTGGGGGAAGTCCAGAGATTAACAGGCGGCTTCGTAGTCATGTTTGCGTCCTGGGGAAAAGTATAGGCAAACAGGGTAGACTCAACCCTAATGGATATCGTCGAGCTGTTTTTCAGAAGGTTTCTGCGGCAGTTTTTGGCGGTTGTGGCGCCGGTGCTAATCGCCAGTACCCTTTCGGCTCAGGTTCAAGATCGGCTTTCACAGGAGCAGTTGAATAAAGATCAGCAGCAGGCGGGCGAGGGCGCCCGCCCCACACAAGATCCTGCCACACAAGTTCCAAAAGGAGAAGTCAAGATCACGCCGCACGAGGCCGAGGAACTTTTTCACTCGGTCGACGAAATTCTGGACTTCGATTCCAAACAGACCGGGCTGCCCATCAAGAAAGAAGTGAAGCGCAAACTGACCAGCCGCGAGGAAGTTGTCTCCTATCTGACCAAGCACATGAATGACGAAGACACGCAGCGGCTGCGGCGATCGGAACTGGTGCTCAAGAAATTCGGATTGCTCCCGCGCGATTTCGATCTGGAAAAACTCCTGGTCGCCCTGTTGCGCGAGCAGGTTGCCGGGTATTACGATCCCAAGACCAAGACGGTCAATTTGCTGGACTGGGTTCCGGTGGAAGAGCAGGAACCGGTGCTGGCCCACGAACTCACTCATGCGCTGCAGGATCAGGACGTCAATCTGCAGAAGTGGATGAAGAAAGGCGAGAAGGATCTGGCGGAGATCAAAAAAGATCCGACGCCCGCCGACATCGAGAACGACGAAATCGACAACGCCCGCCAAGCGGTAGTCGAAGGCCAGGCGGAAGCCGTGATGCTGCAGTACGCGCTCGCCCCCGTAGGCCGTTCCATCGCCGATTCTCCCGACCTGGTGGAGTCCATGGAGTCGGAGATGATCAACGGCACACCCGATTCCAAGGTGTTCTCGGATGCCCCGATTTTTCTCAAGGAATCGCTGACCTTCCCTTACAGCTACGGCCTGGAGTTCGTAGTGAAGTTGCTGCAACAAGGCGGGAAGGAAAAGGCGTTTGCCGGCGTACTCGCCAATCCTCCGCACACCACGCGGCAAATCATGGAACCGGAAACTTATCTCTCCGGCGAAAAGATCGAGCCCATGAGGATTCCCGATTTTGCGCGCGACTTCAAGGAATACACGAAGTTCGACATTGGAGCCATGGGTGAGTTCGACGTGGCCGTGCTGATCGAGCAGTACGCAGGCATGCCGTTGTCCAAGCGCCTTTATCCGGAATGGCGCGGGGGATATTACTACGCCGCGCGTCCCAAAGGCGATGCCGCGGGGGCCATCGGCTTGCTGTATATTTCGCGCTGGTCGAGCGCAGAGAAGGCGGCGGAGTTCGCCAATATTTACGCCCGCTCGTTGCCCCAGCGGTATAAGAAAGTGGAAGCGGTGGGCGAAGCATATGCGCAAAATTACGCGCCGCCGAATGACCCGCCGCAGTGTGCAGGCGCGCAGGCCCCCCAGGTCAAAGTCGAAGTCTTAAAAGGCCGCCACGTTTGGTCTACCGAAGAGGGCACGGTGATTATTGAAGAACAAGGCGATACCGTGTTTGTCAGCGAGAGCCTGGACGCTGCCACGACCGAGACTATAGAAAGAGAAGTGTTCCGGAACTGATGCGCTGAGCGTGTGCCGCTCGAATATGCGGCCAGAAGGTTCGCGCGCGCGAAAACGAAAGCGTCACCACGCCTCTTGTATAATCAGCCATTCAATCATCCACGCTCACCCTTCTGGAGGAAGTTTGCCACAGGCGGAAATCGGCATCATCGGCGGCAGTGGTCTGTACGCTATGCCGGGATTGGATCGTGTAAAAGAAGTCAGAGTCAAGACTCCCTTTGGCGCTCCTTCCGATGCTTACCTGTGCGGCGTGCTCGAAGGCCGAAAGGTGGCGTTTCTGGCCCGGCACGCGCGGGGACACCGCATTCTGCCCAGCGAGTTGAATTTTCGCGCAAATATTCATGGCTTCAAACAGCTTGGCGTTGAGCGCATCGTTTCCATTTCTGCTGTCGGGTCGCTTAAGGAAGAACACAAGCCGCTGGACTTCGTTATTCCCGAGCAATTTTTCGATCGCACCCGTCATCGGGTGGATACTTTCTTTGGCGCGGGGGTGGTGGCGCACATCGCTTTTGCCGATCCTATATGCGGCGAGTTGGCCGCGGTGATCGAGGCGGCCTGCAAAAAGGCAGGCGTAAACGGCAAGCGCGGCGGGACCTATTTGTGCATGGAAGGCCCGCAGTTTTCCACACGCGCCGAGTCGAATGTCTACCGCAGCCTGGGCACGGACGTGATCGGCATGACCAACCTGCAGGAAGCCAAGCTGGCGCGCGAGGCCGAACTTTGCTACGTCACCGTTGCCATGGTGACGGATTACGATTGTTGGCATCCTCATCACGATTCGGTCACCGTCGATCAGATCCTGGCGGTGCTGACCAAGAATGCGGAAAACGCCGCCAAGGTGGTGCGCGAGACGGTGGCAGCGATGCCGCGCGAGCGCAATTGCAAATGCCAATCGGTTTTGGCTCACGCCATTCTCACAGACCCGGCAAAAATTCCGGCCGCTACAAGAAAAAAGTTAAAGCTGATTCTGGGGAAGTACGTGAAAACCAGTGCCCGCTGATCGGTGGTCAGTGGGCATTACGGTTTGCTGACCACTAGCCACTGACCACTAGCCACTGACCACTGACCACTGTTTTCCAAAGAAGGGATTAAGACTCAGCATGAGCGTTCTGGTAGTGGGATCGGTTGCATTTGACGATGTCACATCGCCCTCGGGCAGCGTCAAGAATATTTTGGGCGGCGCCGCCACTTATTTTTCTCTCGCGGCCAGCTATTTCACCCAGGTGCGTGTGGTCGCAGTCGTGGGGGAGGACTTTGGCCCGGCCGAGCAACGAGTTTTCCAGGACCACGGCATCGACACGCGCGGAATCGAGCGCGCCAAGGGCAAGACCTTTCGCTGGGGCGGCTCCTATACCGACAATCTGAACGAAGCCAAATCTGACTTCACCGAACTCAACGTGTTCGAGAGCTTTCATCCACAGATTCCCTCCGCCTACGACGACACGGAGTTTCTATTTCTGGCCAACATCCAGCCAGCGCTGCAGACCAACGTGCGGCGGCACATGAATGGCGTCCGCCTAACCGGTTGCGACACCATGAATTATTGGATCAAGGGCACGCCGAAGGAGCTGGCGGAGACGTTGAAGCTGGTGGACATTCTGCTCATTAACGACACGGAGACCAGAATGCTGGCCGGCGAAACGAACCTGCTCCGGGCGGCGAACAAAGTGCTCGCCATAGGGCCGAAAGCGCTGGTGATCAAGCACGGCGAATACGGGGCCACGATTTTCTTTCGCGAAGGAGCGTTCGGCATCGGACATCATCCGTTTCGCGCCCCGGCGTTACCCATCGAAGAAGTAAGAGATCCCACTGGCGCAGGAGATTCCTTCGCCGGAGGATTTATGGGCTATCTGGCTTCGCAAAAGCAATTGAACCGCGAAACTCTGAAGCGAGCGCTTTTCTACGGCAGCGTCATGGGGTCGTTTGCGGTTGAGCGCTTCGGCACCGAGCGCCTGCAATCGCTGACCCGCGAAGAGATCGATGCGCGCTTCGGAGTGTTCCGCGAACTGACCCATCTCGAATGACGTTGCGCCAGAGTCATCCCCAACCAGCGAAGGGCAGGGCCATTTCCCGCTGGGACTCCGAGGTCAGGCTGTTGGCCTGGATGGCGACCTGCGTCTCCGTTTTTTCTTTTCTGTTTTATTACCGCAATGGCGATGTGCTGCTCTATGGCGACGCCCTGGCCCACATCAACATTGCGCGCCGCGTCTTCGATTCCCGGACTCCCGGCCTGCTCCAACTGGGGACGGTCTGGCTCCCGCTCCCGCATCTGCTGATGATGCCATTTCTGGCGTCCGACAAATTATGGCGCAGCGGCGCCGGCGGTTCGGTGCCCTCGCTGGTGGCGTATGTCTTCGGGGTCGTGGGGATTTTTCGTCTGGCCCGCGCCGTCATGCGCGGTGAAGATGCCCAAGCCGCAGGCGGGCGCAGCGCTACGCAACTAAACCAAAAGGCGCACGATCTTTTGGCGAAGGTTGCGCCC
>CAJCHZ010000015.1 GCA_903970165.1 Betaproteobacteria bacterium | reverse complement strand
GAAATGGTGATGCCGGGAGACAACGTAAGCTGTGAAGTGACGCTGATCACGCCGGTAGCGCTCGAGAAGGGCTTGCGCTTCGCCATTCGCGAAGGCGGCCACACCGTTGGCGCCGGCGCCGTCGTCGAAATTATCGAGTAACCCTTTCCCCTTGCGCGTCGAGGGCGGGTCAAGAGAAGGAATTGGATCATGCGAGAAATCATTACCTTGCAGTGCGGCGATTGCAAAAACCGCAACTACACGACGACGAAGAACAAGAAGAAGCACTCCGAACGTGTGGAGACCCGGAAGTTTTGCAATACGTGCCGCAAGCACACGGGGCACAAGGAAGTGAAGTAGTTTTCGCAGTGGGAGCGGGCTGGCGGAACGCGGTTTTGGGTTTTCTAGGGGAGTCGTCCAACGGTTAGGACTCCGGTCTCCAAAACCGGGTATGGGGGTTCGAGTCCCTCCTCCCCTGCCAGAGATTAGCGACAAGCAATGGCGCTTGTCAGTTGAAGAGGACGAATGGCCACGCAGGCGGTCAAAGTGAAGAACGAAGAGTCGCAAAGCAACGCAATCACCGGGGCGGCCGCTGGCATCGGCCAGAAGGTCACCGGCACGGTTCAGGACACGCGTGAGTTTCTGCACGACGTCCGCGTGGAAATGAAGCAGGTTACCTGGCCGAGTCGCGAGGACGTGGTCTCCACCACCGGCGTGGTTATCGCCACGGTATTTTTCTTCGGCGTTTTTCTGACGGTTGTGGATTGGCTTGTGACGCTTGGCGTAAACCGCGTCTTCAAAATTTTCGGCATCTGAAGGGAAATACAGCTTGACGGCAATGCAGTGGTACATCATCCACACGTACTCGGGCTTTGAAAAGAAAGTCAAAGAAAGCCTGGAGAGCCGTGTGTCCGCATTCAGTTTGCAGGACAAAATCGGCCGCGTGCTGATTCCCATGGAAGACGTCGTGGAAATGCGCGGCGGCAAGAAGGTCCTTTCTTCGCGCATGACGTATCCGGGCTACGTGCTGGTTGAAATGGATCTCGACGAAAACACCTGGCACATCGTGCGCTCAACACCGCGAGTGACCGGGTTTGTCGGTTCGGCCACTGCGCCTTCGCCGCTTTCAGATACGGAAGTCGACGCCATCATCAATCGTGTCCACGTCCCGACGGATCGCCCGAAGCCAAAAGTGGTCTACGAGCGGAACGAGCAGGTCCGCATCGTCGACGGTCCGTTCGCAAATTTCAACGGGACGGTGGAAGAGATCGACAACGATCACAGCCGGCTCAAAGTTTCTGTAACGATTTTTGGCCGCTCGACGCCGGTGGAGCTGGATTTTGCAAGCGTCGAAAAGCTGGGTTGACGCGCGGCGCAGCCGTTGAGCATCTAATCGAGATTGGGGCAGGGACATGGCTAAGAAAATACAGACGACGATCAAATTACAGTTGCCCGCGGGCAAAGCGACTCCGGCGCCGCCAGTCGGCACCGCGCTCGGTCCGCACGGCTTGAACATCATGGATTTTTGCAAGCAGTTCAACGCCAAGACGTCCAAGGAACCGGACGGAATGATTTTCCCAGTGCTCGTGACGGTCTACACCGACCGCACGTTCACCTTCATACTGAAGACTCCGCCTGCTTCGATCCTGCTGCTCCGTGCAGCGGGCATCGTGAAAGGTTCAGCCGAGCCGAACCGCAACAAAGTCGGCAAAGTCACGAAAAAGCAAGTGCAAGAGATTGCGAAGATCAAGCTTGTCGATCTCAACACCACAAATCTGGACTCCGCGGTGCGCACCGTGATGGGTACGGCGCGCAACATGGGTCTGGAAGTCGTGGAAGCCTAGAAGTTCAGGCGCTAAGGGATCGAAGAGGTAAAAGAAATGACCAAGGTATCCGGCAAACACGTGGAGAACGCCCGCAAAAAAGTCGAAGCGCGTCCCTACAAGCTCGCCGAAGCAACGGAGCTGATCAAACAGACGCATCACACGAAGTTCAACGAGACGGTGGAACTGGCCATCAACCTGGGCGTTGATCCAAAGCATTCCGACCAGGTGGTTCGCGGCACTGTCGTTCTACCTCATGGCCTCGGCAAAGCCGTCCGCGTGCTCGTCATCGCCAGCGGCGAAAAAGTTCGCGAAGCGCAGGAAGCAGGCGCGGATTTTGTCGGCGGCGAAGACATGGTTGCAAAAATCATGGGCGGCTGGACGGATTATGACGCCGTGATCGCCACGCCGGATATGATGAAGTCCGCCGGCAAGCTGGGCAAAGTTCTCGGCCCGCGTGGTTTGATGCCGAACCCAAAGACCGGCACGGTCACCTTTGAAGTTGCGAAAGCGATCAAGGAAACCAAAGCCGGAAAAGTCGAATTTCGCGTCGATAAAGCCGGAATCGTCCATTGCGCCATCGGCAAAATTCAATTTGCTGCGGCGAACCTGGCTGAAAACGGCCACGCCGTCATCGCCGCCGTTATCAAGGCCAAACCCGCGGCAGCCAAGGGCAAATACGTGAAGAAAATCACGTTGACCTCCACCATGGGTCCGGGAATCAACATCGACTTGGCCGAATCGGAATTGCTGGCAGCAGCGGCCTAAGCGAAAGAACTTAAGGAAACGGGATCATGAAAAAGCGTAGCGAAAAACAGCAGGACCTAGACAAACTGAAACTCGAACTGGCCAAAGTTTCGACCGTGATTCTGACCACGTTCCAGGGCATCACCGTCGAAGACGACACCAAGCTCCGCCGCGCCGTTCAGGCGGCGGGTGGCAGGTACCAGGTGGTAAAAAACACGCTTGCGGAGCGCGCCGGTGCCGGCACGCCCGCGGAAAACCTGCTCAAGAACCTGAGCGGCACGAATTCCATCGCTTTTACGCAAACCGACGCGGTGGCGCTCGCAAAAGCGCTTACCAAAATCGCCAAGGACGTTCCGGCCTTCCAATTCAAGTCCGGAGTCGTCGAAGGCCGCGTCATTTCCATCGCCGAGATTCAACAGCTCGCGAATCTCCCGTCGAAGGAAGAGTTGCTCAGCAAGATTATGTTCTTGCTGAACGCTCCGGCGCAGCGCATCGCGGTTGCTTTGAACGCGCTGCCACGCAACCTGGCGGTCACCGTCAATGAAGCCATCAAGGCAAACAAGTTTGGGTCCGGCGGGGCTGCAAGTTCCGAGCCGGCTCCTGCAACAGCACCAAGCCCTGAACCGGCCAATTAATTTATTTTTAATTTTGAGAGGAGAAGAAAGAGTCATGGCGAAAGTGGATACGATCCTGGAAGAAATCAAGGGACTGACGCTGCTCGAAGCGTCCGACCTCGTCAAGAAAATGGAAGAGGCCTTCGGCGTCTCCGCGGCTGCGGCCACGGTTGTCGCTGGCGGTGGTGGCGGCGCGGCAGCGGGCGCGGCACCGGCGGAAGAGAAGACCGAGTTCTCGGTCGTCCTCACCGACGTGGGCGGCAACAAGATCAACGTCATCAAGGCCGTTCGCGAAGTCACGAGCCTCGGCTTGAAAGAAGCCAAGGATCTCGTTGACGGCGCTCCAAAGACCGTTAAAGAAGGCGTCAACAAGGAAGAAGCCGCGACCATCAAGAAGAAGTTCGAGGACGCGGGCGCCAAAGTCGAAATCAAGTAACGGCAGTTTGTTCGGGCTTCGAGAGGGGGCGTGGCTGTTTGGGTTGTGCGCTTTGCGTGCCGCTTGAACATGTATCGCCGCGCCAAAGGAACTCACGTACGCAAGTCGAGGCTGGTTATTTCCACAACACCGCTGGTCCTCAATGGACCCGATGCTGCCGTGTGCGCGCTGACTTCGGGCAGGAAGCGCGTCACGCAGGCTGCATTTCTTTCTTTTGTTCTTCCGCACGTTGCCCGAATGGCTTGAGCCCGAAAGGGAAGAGGTAAACCAGGAAATGTCAAATACTCACCAGCACGTCAGGGAACGCGAACGTCTCGATTTCGCAAAAATTCAGGGCTCCATCCAAATCCCGAATTTGATCGAAGTCCAGATGAAGTCCTATCAGCGCTTCTTGCAGATGGACTTGCTGCCCAGCGAGCGCGATGACGGCGGTCTGCAATCCGTATTTACGTCGGTGTTTCCGATCAAGGACTTCCGCGAAATGTCGCAGCTCGAATTCGTGGACTACTCGATCGGCAACTGGGAGTGTAAGTGCGGCAACTTGAAGGGCCTGCACCATTTGCGCGCCACCTGCCGCAATTGCGGCGCGTCCGTTGTCACCAATCCGTACCAGACCGGCGACGTCATCTGCCACAAGTGCGGCACGTTCAACAAAAACACTCCGACGTTTTGTAACAAGTGCGGCGACCCCGTCGCCATGCAATTGAAGTACGACGTGAACGAGTGCCAGGAGCGCGGCATGACGTACTCCGCGCCTCTGAAAGTCACCATCCGTCTCACCATTTACGACAAAGATCCGGACACCGGCGCGAAAACGATTCGCGACATCAAGGAACAGGAAGTTTTCTACGGCGATATTCCGCTGATGACCGAGAACGGCACGTTCATCATCAACGGCACGGAACGCGTCATCGTCAGCCAGTTGCACCGTTCGCCGGGCGTCTTCTTTGAAAGCGCCAACAACCGTTCCTACTTCCTCGGCAAAATCATTCCTTACCGCGGATCGTGGGTCGAATTCGAGTACGACACCAAGAACATTCTCTACGTGCGCATCGACCGCAAACGCAAGTTTCTCGGCTCGATCTTCTTGCGCGCGCTGGGCATGAAGTCCAACGAAGAAATCCTGCGCACCTTCTATCAGGTAGAGCGCATTTCGCTCCGCGAAAAGGACCTTTTCTGGAACGTTTCGCCGGGCATCGTGGACCGCAAGCTGGCCCACGAAATCCGCAACCCGCGCTCCGAAGAAGTGATTGTCGGCGCGCACAAGCGCATTACGGAAAATCTTTTCAAGGAACTTATCAAGGCGAAAATTTCGCAGGTTCGCGCGGCTCTTGTCGATCTCGAAGGCGCTTATAGCGTCGCCGACGTCGTCAATCGCCAGACCGGCGAAGTTTTGCTCGAAGCCAACAAGCCGCTGACGCCGGAACTCTGGCAAGCGTTCGCCGAGGGCGGCATCACCGAAGTCGACGTCTTCTTTCCGGAGCGCGACGATATCGGCGTGGTCCTTTCGCGCACTCTGGACAAGGACGCCATTCGTTCCTCTAAGGAAGCGCTCATCGAGATCTACCGCAAGCTGCGTCCCGGAGATCCTCCGACGCTTGAAACAGCCACCAATCTCTTCCGCGGCATGTTCTTCGATCCGCGCAAGTACGATTTCAGCCGCGTCGGACGCTTGAAGTTCAACATCAAGATGGGGCTCGACACGCCTCTCGACAACCGCACGCTCGATACGCCGGACTTCGTTTCGGCCATCAAGTATCTCTTCAAGCTGCGTAAGAACATCGGAGTCGTTGACGACATCGATCATCTCGGCAATCGCCGTGTCCGCGCGGTCGGCGAACTTCTCGAAAACCAGTTCCGCATCGGCTTGGTACGCATGGAACGCGCCATCAAGGAAAAGATGAGCGTGTACCAGGAAATGTCCACGGCGATGCCGCACGATTTGGTTAATGCCAAGCCGGTTATGGCCGCGATCCGCGAATTCTTCGGATCCTCCCAGCTCAGCCAGTTCATGGATCAGACCAACCCGCTCAGCGAAATCACCCACAAGCGCCGTCTTTCGGCTCTTGGACCGGGCGGTCTCTCTCGCGAACGCGCGGGTTTCGAAGTGCGCGACGTTCACCCGACGCACTACGGCCGCATCTGCCCCATCGAAACGCCGGAAGGCCCGAACATCGGCCTCATCAGCTCCCTGTCCTGCTTTGCGCGCATTAACGATTACGGCTTCATCGAGTCGCCGTATCGCCGCGTGAAAGGCGGGCGCATCATTGACTACGTCCAGATCGTCAACGCCGGTGACAGCGAATTTAAGGCCGGCGAAATCGTCGAAAAGGACAAGGTCGAAGAGCTCAACGAAGAGTTGAAGCGGAGAAAAGTTGTCTACGAGCCGTACTGCTTCTACCTGTCAGCTTGGGAAGAGGACAAGTACGTCGTGGCGCAGGCCAACGTTTCTCTCGACGAACGCCTGAAAATCACCACGGAACTGGTCAATTGCCGCCAAGCCGGGAACTTCGTACTCAAGAGCCGCGACGAAGTCGATTACGTCGACGTTTCGCCGAAGCAGCTCGTTTCCGTAGCCGCCAGCTTGATTCCGTTCCTCGAGAACGACGACGCTAACCGTGCGCTCATGGGTTCCAACATGCAGCGCCAGGCCGTTCCTCTCATTCGCGGAGAAGCTCCGCTCGTCGGCACCGGCATGGAGCGCGTCACTGCGCGCGATTCCGGCGCGGTCGTCCTCTGCAAGCGCGAAGGCATCGTGGACCAGGTCGACTCCGAGCGCATCATCGTGCGCGTCGAATCCGATCACTCCGGTGTCCTCAGCCGCGAAGTGGGCGCGGACATCTATCAGCTCATTAAGTTCAAGCGTTCGAACCAGAACACCTGCATCAGCCAGAAGCCGTTCGTTCGCGTCGGCGATCGCGTTAAGAAGGGCCAGGTCCTTGCCGACGGTCCTTGTACCGAACGCGGCGAACTCGCTCTTGGCCGCAACGTGCTCGTGGCTTTCGTACCCTGGCGTGGCTACAACTTTGAAGACGCTATCCTCGTCAGCGAAAAGCTGGTGAAGGACGACTACTACACCTCGATTCACATCGAAGAGTACGAAATCGAAGCGCGCGACACCAAACTCGGACCCGAGGAAGTCACGCGCGACATCCCCAACATCAGCGAGTCGTTCCTGCGCAACCTCGATGAAAGCGGCGTCATTCGAATCGGCGCCGTCATCAAGCCGGGAGACATTCTGGTCGGCAAAGTCACGCCCAAGGGCGAGACCACGCTCACGCCGGAAGAAAAACTCCTGCGCGCCATTTTCGGCGAAAAGGCTGGCGATGTTCGCGACGCTTCTCTCTACTGCCCGCCGGGCATCGAGGGCACCATCGTGGACGTCAAAATCTTCACCCGCAAGGGCGGAGAAAAGGACGAGCGCCACAAGGCTATCGAGGCCACGCAGGTCTTCAAGCTGGAGAAGAACCTCGCCGACGAAATCCGCATCCTCACGGATGAGCGCCTCAAGCGCCTTTCGGATTTGCTGGGCGGAAAAATTCTCCAGGCCGACTTGCACGACGAAAAGACCAACAAGCGCCTGTTGACCAAAGGTGTTGAGCTGACCCGCGAGCTGATCGAAAAGATCTCCACGCGCAACCTCAAGCGTCTCAAACTCAACGAAAAAGATCCTCTCCTCATCGAGAAAATCGAAGAGATCGAGGAGATGACTTCGCGCCAGATCGACGTTCTCCGCAAGATCACGGAAGAGCGCAAGGAAAAGCTCAAGAAGGGCGACGAGCTGCCCCCAGGCGTCATCAAGCTGGTCAAGGTCTATATCGCCATGAAGCGCAAGCTCTCCATTGGCGACAAAATGGCAGGCCGCCACGGCAACAAGGGCGTCATCGCCCGCATCGTGCCGCAGGAAGATATGCCGTACCTTCCCGATGGCACACCGGTTGAGATCGTTCTGAATCCGCTCGGCGTTCCGTCTCGTATGAACGTTGGACAGATTCTAGAAACGCACCTCGGCTGGGCCGCCAAGGAGCTTGGCAACAGCTTGAAGCGCCTGCTCAGCAAGGAAGTCAAAGCCGAAGCTCTGCGCCGCTGGTTCCGTGAAGTTTTCACGGACACCGCCGTGTGGAAGACGCTGGCCAAACTGAGCGACGACGAACTGTTGGACTACGCCGAAGGCTTCAAGGAAGGCATTCCCTTCGCCACGCCGGTTTTCGACGGCGCGCGCGAGCCGGAAATCCGCCACTTGCTGGAAGTCGCGGGCTTGCCGCACGCGGGCAAAATCAACCTGTTCGATGGCATGACCGGCGACATGTTCGACCAACCGGTCACGGTCGGCTACATCTACATGCTCAAACTTTCGCACCTCGTCGACGACAAGATTCACGCGCGCTCCATCGGTCCGTACTCGCTCATCACTCAGCAGCCGCTGGGCGGCAAGGCGCAATTCGGCGGACAGCGCTTCGGCGAAATGGAAGTCTGGGCCCTGGAAGCTTACGGCGCAGCGCACATCTTGCAGGAGTTGCTCACGGCGAAGTCCGACGACGTTTATGGCCGCGCGAAAATCTACGAGGCCATCGTCAAAGGCGAACCGGGCATCGAGCCCGGCGTGCCCGAGTCGTTCAACGTCCTCGTCCGCGAGTTGCAGTCTCTGTGCTTGGATGTCGAACTGATGAAGCGCCAAAAGCCAACAGAAAAGGCAGCCGACTAGAAGCAATCCAGCTTGTTGGGGCGCCCGCCGCGGCGGGCGCCCCACAGGCAAAACTTTGTAAGTTGAGCAAGTTTTGGTTTTTGGGTTCTCAGCCGGTCCGGTGCAAAACACCGGATCGCGTCCTCGGCGAAAGCCGGGGAGGGAGGAAACAACCTTGTATCGCAGCAGCCCTTATGATCGCGCCAGTTTGATCGCCGATTTTGATTCCATTCGAATCAGTTTGGCGAGTCCCGAAAAAATTCGTTCGTGGTCCCACGGTGAAGTCACCAAACCGGAGACCATCAACTATCGCACTTTCAAGCCCGAACGCGACGGCCTTTTCTGCGCCAAGATTTTTGGCCCCGTCACGGACTGGGAATGCCTGTGCGGCAAGTACAAGCGGATGAAGCATCGCGGCGTTATCTGCGATAAGTGCGGCGTCGAAGTCACTCTCAGCAAAGTCCGCCGCGAGCGCCTCGGCCACATCGAGCTGGCTTCGCCCTGCTCTCACGTTTGGTTCTTCAAGGGCTTGCCCAGCCGCATCGGCTACTTGCTGGACATTTCCATGCGCGACCTCGAGCGCATTCTCTACTTCGAGGCCTTCGTCGTCGTTGATCCAAACGAAGTCGCCGTGCTTCGCGAACGCGAAGTCCTGCTCGAAGACAAATACCGCGAGCTCCAGAAGGAATATCCCGGCCAATTCGTCGCCAAGATGGGCGCCGAAGCCATCAAGGAGCTTCTCCGCCGCGTTGAAGTGGACAAGCTCGCCGATGAGCTCCGCGAGAAGATGAAGACCGATCCTTCTCTTCAAAAGCGCATCAAGTACGCGAAGCGCCTGAAGGTTCTCGAAGCCTTCCGCAAGAGCGGCAACAAGCCGGAATGGATGATCCTGGACGTTATCCCGGTTCTTCCGCCGGAGTTGCGCCCGCTTGTGCCTCTCGACGGCGGCCGCTTCGCCACATCCGATCTCAACGATCTTTATCGCCGCGTCATCAACCGCAACAACCGCCTCAAGAAGCTAATGGAGCTTCGCGCCCCGGACGTTATCGTCCGCAACGAAAAGCGCATGCTCCAGGAAGCCGTTGACGCTTTGTTCGACAACGGCCGCCGCGGCCGCGTTCTGCGTGGCACGAACAACCGCCCGCTCAAGTCCTTGTCCGATACGCTCAAGGGCAAGCAGGGCCGTTTTCGCCAGAACCTTCTCGGCAAGCGCGTGGACTATTCCGGCCGGTCGGTCATCGTCGTCGGCCCGGAGTTGAAACTCAACCAGTGTGGTCTGCCCAAGAAGATGGCTCTCGAGCTCTTCAAGCCCTTCATTTATCACAAGCTCGAAGCACAGGGTCACTGCACCACCATCAAGCAAGCCAAGGAAATGGTCGAGCAGCAGGAAGCTGTTGTTTGGGACATTCTCGAAGACGTCATTCGCGAACATCCCGTGCTTCTCAACCGCGCTCCAACCCTTCATCGCTTGGGCATTCAGGCGTTCGAGCCGACCCTCGTCGAAGGCAAAGCGATCCGCATTCACCCGCTCGTCTGCACCGCGTTTAACGCGGACTTTGACGGCGACCAGATGGCGGTGCACATCCCGCTCTCGCCGGAATCTCAGGTGGAAGCGTCCGTGCTCATGCTCAGCGCGCGCAACATTCTCTCTCCCGCGCACGGCTTGCCCCTCGCCGTTCCGTCGCAGGATATGGTTCTTGGCATCTATTACCTGACCAAGTCCAAGCCCGGCGCCAAGGGTGAAGGCCGCGTCTTCGGTCAGGCAGATGAAGTCGTACTCGCGCTCGAAGCCGGTGAAGTCGAGCTGCTCACTCCGATCCGCTTGCGTTACAGCGGCGAAGTGATCGACCTTACCACCGCCTACGACGACCAGGACGTGCCGCACACCGAGCCCGTCAAGATGGAGCGCCAGTTCATCCAGACCACCGTCGGTCGCGTCATTTTCAATTCGCACCTGCCGGCGAAGTTCCCTTACGTGAACGGTCTTCTCAAAAAGAAGGGCGTTCAGCAGCTCGTCTATTACGCTTACTTGCGCTATGGCCTGTCGGACACCGTCGTCCTGCTTGATCACCTCAAGGAACTGGGCTTCACGTACGCGACGAAGTCCGGTATTTCCATCGGCATCGACGACATGCTCATCCCCAGCGACAAGTACAAGCTGGTCGAAAACGCCGAAAAGGAAGTCGTCAAAGTCCAGCAGCAATACCTCGACGGCGCCATCACCAACGGCGAGCGCTACAACAAGGTCATCGCCATCTGGGGTGACGTTACCGAAAAAGTTGCCGACGAAATGTTCAAAGCCCTCGAAAATCAGGACAAGGAGGGCAACATCAACCCCGTTTACGTCATGGCGGACTCCGGCGCCCGCGGTTCGAAACAGCAGATCCGCCAGCTTTCCGGTATGCGCGGTTTGATGGCCAAGCCTTCCGGCGAAGTCATCGAAACGCCCATCACTTCCAACTTCCGCGAAGGCCTCACCGTGCTGCAGTACTTCATCTCCACGCACGGTGCCCGTAAGGGTTTGGCCGATACGGCTCTCAAGACCGCCGATTCCGGCTACCTCACTCGCCGTCTCGTTGACGTGGCGCAGGACGTCATCATCAACGAACGCGACTGCGGCACGACGGACGGCATTTACGTCGAGCCCATCATCGAAGCCGGCGTCGAAGTCGAGCCGCTGCGCGACCGCATCGTGGGCCGCGTTTCTCTCGACAAGATCAAGGACTTCGAGGGCACGGTCATCGTGGACGTGAACCAGGAAATCACCGAAGAGCTTGCCAACCAGGTGCAGGCCGCGGGTATCGAGCGCGTCCGCATCCGTTCCGTGCTCACCTGCGAATCCCGCCGCGGAGTTTGCGCGCTCTGCTACGGCCGCAACCTCGCCTCCGGGCGCATGGTTGAGTTGGGCGAAGCGGTCGGCGTCATTGCCGCGCAGTCCATCGGCGAACCCGGCACCCAGTTGACCATGCGTACGTTCCACATCGGCGGAACCGCCACCCGCGTTTCCGAGCGTTCCACGCTCGAAGCGCGCAACAACGGCGTCGTCAAGTTCGTGGACCTCAAGTTCGTCGAAGGCCGCGGCGGCACTTCCATCGCCATGAACCGCGCGGGCTTGATCGCCATTGTTGACGAAAAGGACCGCGAGAAGGAGCGCTACCACGTCGTTTACGGCGCCCGCCTTCGCGTACAGGATGGCGAACACGTTACCCACGGCCAGATTCTCGCCGAATGGGATCCGTTCACCTTTTCGATCCTCACCGAGACCGCCGGCTCCGTGAAGTTTGACGACCTGCGGCCCGGCCTCACCATCGAAGAGCAGGTGGACGAAGTGACCGGCCTCTCACAGGACGTTGTTACTCTGCCCCCTGGCGATGAAAAGCATCAGCCTGCGATTCTTGTCCGCGATTCCAGCGGCAAGGTTCGCAAGAAGTACCTGATGCCTTCACGCGCTCACTTGATGGTCAAGGACGGCGACGAAGTGCAGGCCGGAGACGTGCTCGCGAAAATCCCGCGTGAAACCACCAAGACCAAGGACATCACCGGTGGTCTCCCGCGCGTCGTCGAGCTCTTCGAGACTCGCAAGCCAAAGGATCCCGCCGTCATCAGCGAAGTGGACGGCGTCGTCCGCTATGGCGATATCGCCAAGGGCATGCGCAAAGTCTACGTCGAAAGTGAAGATGGAAAGACAACTAAGGAATATTCCATCCCGCGCGGCGTGCATATCAACGTTCAGGAAGGCGACCACGTCAAGGCGGGCGAAGCCCTCATTGACGGCCCGCTCAACTTGCACGACTTGCTCGCCGTTCTCGGCGAAAAGTTCACGCAAGCCTACCTGGTCAACGCCATTCAAGAGGTCTACCGCCTCCAGGGCGTCAACATTAACGACAAGCACATCGAAACCATCAGCCGCCAAATGATGCGCTGGGTCAAGGTCGAAGACGTGGGCGACACCACCTTCCTCCTCGAGGAACAAGTGGACAAGTTCCGTTTCCGCGAGGAAAACGATCGCGTCATCGCCGACGGTGGCCGTCCCGCAACCGGGCGTCCTCTGCTCCTCGGCATCACCAAGGCCTCGCTCTCGACCGATTCGTTCATCTCGGCCGCGAGCTTCCAGGAGACCACGCGCGTGCTCACCGAAGCTGCTGTTGCCGGCAAGGTAGACTATCTCCGCGGTCTCAAGGAAAACGTCATCATGGGCCGCCTCATTCCCGCCGGCACGGGCCTCGAGCACTACCGCAGCATTCAGTTGCTGACGGAAATGCCCGCTCCCGCTCCTGTTGAGGAAATTCCGGAAGCCGCCGAGCTCACCGCGGAAGAAGCCGCCGCTCTCGACTTCCTCCAGAAGGACGCAGAGTCCGACGCCGCAACCGAAGTCTAATCGGTTTGGATGGGGCACGGCTCGCCGTGCCCATCTCGACCTAACCACAACCATCCTTCGAACCGTCGAAGCGTCCCGGCCAACCCCGGGACGCTTTTACTTTTTAAATACTTTCTAAGGGTACTTTTCAGGCACTCGGGGCGTCGGGCTCATTGCTCCAGCCTGGCGGCGTTCCTACAATGATTTGGACACTTTTCGAACAGCTTTTCGCCATTTCTGCTGGACGCTGCTCGCACGCTCATGGCTAAAGATAACGAGCTCAGGAAACCTTCAGAAAACAGTGCTTCGCCGGGCGGCGCTAGCCGCTCCACGATCTCCTCTCGCCTTGAGCGATTCGAAAAAAGCCAGCGCGAACTGTGGTATTTGACCTTTTTCCTGCTTCTTGCCATTTCGATCGGTTTTGCCGTCGTCTCCTGGGGAACCATTCGCACCCTTACCCAGCGCCTCGAGCCTCTCCTCCCTGGCTTGATCGTCATCGTGGTCCTCTTCATCGCCTACGCCTGGAAGCGCAACCAGGAAATTTCCGAGCTCCGCGGCCTCGTCCGCGGCCTGGAACACCAGGAATCCTCCCTGCCCAGTGAACGGCAGATGGACCAGCTTTTTTCGGTCATCTCCCGCTCCCAGCAAGGCTATCGCGATCTCATCGACTCCTTTGACGACGTTCTCATCGCCGTTTCTCTCGATGGCGAAATCCGCGCCGTGAATCGCAGTTTTGCCAATCTCGTCAATTCCAGCTACCAGCAGATTATCGGCCGCCCGGTTACCGATTTTCTCGAAGAGGCGAGTGGCGAGGGCGCCGAACTTTTCCGGCGTGCCATGCCTCGCTTTATCGAGCGCCGTCATTGGTCCGGCATTATTCACATACGCCTCAAAAGACAGAATTCCGTCTGTTACTACGACTGCGTCGCGCATGCCATGACTCGCGACAATGAGGTCCACGGCCTCACCATTCTCGGCCGCGATATCACCGCCCTGCGCAAGAATGAAGCACGCTTTACCGAGCTCTTCGAAACTCTCCACGAAGGCATCTACATTACGACCCCGGATGGCACCATTCTCGACGCCAATCCAGCGCTCGTCCGCATGCTTGGCTACGATTCCAAGGAAGAATTCCTGTCCAGAACGGTCCCGGATGTTCTTGCCGACCCGGCGGAAAGAGCGTCGCTGCTGGACCAGGTCGAGCGACAGACCAAGCCGCAAGCTAGAGAGATCACTCTTCTGCGTAAGGATGGCTCTCCCATCGTTTGCCTGAACACTGCGACTGCTATTCGCGATACCGCCGGCCGGGTGATTCGCTATCAGGGCTCGCTCATGGATGTCACGGCCCGCCGCGAAATTGAGCGCCAGCTGCACAAGGAACAGGAATTCGCACGCCGCCTCGTGGACAGCTTCCCGGATCTAATCCTCGTCGCAGACACCAATTCGCATTACACCTTCGTCAGCCCCCGCTATACCGAAGTTCTCGGCTATGAACTGCCCGAAACGGCTGATATGGAGTTCGGCGGCCGCACTCATCCGGAGGACTTGCCGCTCCTTCTCTCTCTCTTCTCGGATATTCTCTCAGGCCGGCAGACCTTCGCTTCGCTAGAAGTGCGCGTTCGCCATAAGCGGGGCGACTGGCGCCGCATCCGCTTCAATTTCAGCCCTCTCGCGGACGAAACCGGAAAAATCGAAGGCGTCGTCCTCTCTGGTCGCGACGTCACCGAACTCAAACGCCTCGAAGAACAGTTGATTCAATCGGAAAAACTAGCCGCCATGGGCCAGATGCTCGCGGGCGTCGCCCATGAGCTGAACAATCCTCTCACCGCCATCCTCGGCGTCACCGAATTGCTTCGCGAACGCGAAAATCTTGAGGATGCCACCAAACGCCAGCTCGAACTGACGCATCGCCAGGCTCGCCGCGCCGCGCGCATCGTTCAGAATCTCCTGGAGTTCTCCCGCCCTGCCTCCCCACAAAAAAAGCCTCTCGACCTCAACAGCATCATTGACCGCACCCTGCAATTGCATGAACACTCGCTTCGCCGGAGCAACATCGAAGTGGATATCCGCTCTGTGCCCGACCTTCCAGGCGTGGTCGGCGACGCCAATCAGCTTATCCAGGTCTTCCTCAATCTCGTCACGAACGCTGAGCAGGCCATTCGCGAAATCCGCGAGTCCGGCCGCATCCAAATCCGCTTCGCAAATCTCGGCGGCCGCGTTGCCGTCACCTTCCAGGATGATGGCATCGGCATTCGCCCCGAATCCATCGCCCGCCTCTTCGATCCTTTTTACACCACCAAGCGTCCCGGCGGCGGCACGGGCCTCGGCCTCAGCATCTGCCTTTCGATCGCTCGCGAGCACGGCGGTACCATCGAAGCCGCCGCCTTGCCCGCGGGCGGCTCCGCGTTCACCGTTTTCTTCCCGGCTGCGGTAGACGAAGACTCCGTCGCGGCTCCCGCCGCCGAATCAGGCATCGTTCGCGCTGCGCCCGCGCCAACCATGGAATTGCTGAAGGGCCGCTCTATCCTTGTTCTGGATGATGAAGAGAGTATTCGCGGACTCTTTCAGGAAGGCCTTTCCGCCCGCGGCCTGCATGTGGACTGTGCCGCCACTTTCGAGGAGGCCCTTGCCTTCCAAGCGCAACGCTCTTATGACGTTCTACTCTGCGATTTGAATCTCTCCCAGAACGGCAGCCCCTCCAGCGGCAAAGCCGCCGCTGAAAAAATCCTCTCCGCCGCTGGAATTCACAAGCCGGAGTTAATCTTCATTAGCGGGGAGCTCATCGAAAACCTCGAGGTTCCCGCAAAGCCAGGCGAGCCTCATCATTTGCAGAAACCCTTCCGTATTTCCGATGTCCTTGCTCTGTTCTTCGAGATTTTCTCAGCGGACAAGCCCGAAACAACGCCCGAGTAGGTACTCTGTCCAGTCGGTTATGCGTTGCCAGCACTTGATCCTTCGGCGTGGTTCAGGAGTCTTAGGCGGAACCCGCAAATCTTTCAGGAAGCACCTCCGCCAGTTACTTGCGCCTTCCGAGCCATAGGACGGCGTCCTCGAACAATAGATTCTGTTCGTTGCTCGTGAAAATTTTGTCACCATGGCCCATGTTCATATACATCATCCGGTAGCGCGTGTTCGTCCATGCCACCGGTAAGTCCCCGCCGGTAATGGTGTCCTTCAGTCCAATCGGATAGTTCTTTGGATCGAGCGTCAGCAGCACTTTCACTTGCTTATCCAGCCGAGGACTAGGCTTCCAGATGTACCATTCATTTGCCGGCGACGTGAACGTAGCAGGCAAATGCCGCGTTACCGGATGGGTTCGGTCGTCCACCACGATCGTCGCGGGCAGTGGAGGCCAATTATTGCCGTAGAAAACGGCGCCCCCCAGGAAGTCAACGAACCATGGCCAGCCTGTATCTCTGTCGTTGTAAGCCGATACATGGAATCCCAGCCAGCTGCCTCCGCCCTTCATGTAATCCTCGAACGCTTTTCGTTGCTCTGCCGTGTGCGCAAAATCGTTAAGCCACAGAATCACCTGGAAGTTTTTCAGGTTTTCAGCGTTCCAGTCTTCCCATCGCGTCGTCGCTTGGAATTCAAAATTATCTTTTCTGGCCAACCCCTCGAAAAAGGGAAGCGCTTGCTTGGCGAAGTCAATATGATCCTGCTCGCCTTTATCGGTATAGAAGGCCAGGACCCGAAAGGAGACTGCTTGCGGGGGAGCCGTTCCATCCACGGGAAAAAGCATGGAGCCCAGCAAAAAAATAAAGAGCGCCCGAATCATCGGCCCGCAGCCCAAAGAATGGAATTGTGAAAAAGCTTCGTGAACGCCTCATTTTGAAAATGCTCCGGTCGGTGCCCCATAAAAATGTAAACGTTCCTGGCTTTCACGTGTTCGTTGGTCCACACCACGGGATGATCGCCCATCTTTAGCGGCGAATCGGGTGTGTAGGTGCTTTCGTCAACCGAAGCGAGCACATGCACGTTCGCCCGAGCCGACTTATCGTAGGTGTACCATTCCTCCCGCTCAATTTCGAAGGACGAGCCGAGACCTTGCATCACCGGATGGCCCTTGTCTTCCACATTTACCTTCGCGGACGCGAACTTCGCGATGTAGTCCTTGAAACGAATCCCGCCCATAAAATCGGAGAACCATTTCCACATCGGGTAGCCGTCGAACTCTCCCAGCAGGGTCGCGTGATGAAAACCGATCCACCCGCCCTTCCCCTCCTCAATGTAGTTCTCGAAAGCCTGCTCCGCTTTCGCGGTCCACATATATGGCGGGTAATCCAGTTGCAGGAAGAGCCGGTATTGCGAAAGAAATTCCGCATCGATTTTTTCGGTGTTTTGGATGTAGTCGATGGAAAAATTATCGGCAGCCGCTTCTTTTTCCAGCCAGATCTTGGCGGCATCCACAAAAGGTCGGTGAATACTTTTCTCTTCGGCCAGCGCGATGACTCGGAAGCCGGGTCCCCGGTTTTGCGCGAACGCCGCGCCCGCACAAACCGCCAAAACAGCCGCAAGCATCGCTATGCAAGTAGCGCGCCGTTGAGAAGATAAGGAGATCATAGTCAGGAGTCCCGTTTCCGCGGCGCTATCTTTGCATTAAATACGGTCGGTATAAAAGGGTTCTCACAAAAATGTTTGTGTCTTTCTTTGCCTGGGCCTTCGAGCGCGCTAACATAGCGGCGTGCTTCTAGCCGCCAAAACTCTCGGCACAATTCTCGCCACAACACTCCTGCTATGCTGCGCCATCGCCGCATGGCCCAGACCGCAATCCGGGCAACCTTCCACCACCCTGCTGAACAGCAGCAGAGCCATCGCGCTGAATTCGAAAACCGGAAAAGTATACGCGGTGGATACCCGGCAAGGCGCAATTGCCATCTTCGATCCGCAAGAAAAATCCATCTCCAGCCTCCCTGTTGGCGCTGGTCCCGTAGCCGTCGCCGTCAACGAATCAACAAATCGTATTTACGTGGCCAACAACGGCGCCGCTTCCGTCACCGTCATCGACGGTGCCACAGACACCCCCCTCGCTACTATCCCTGTAGGCCCGCTCCCGTATGTTCTCGCCGTCAATCCAGCGACAAACAAAATCTACGTCTCGAACACCTTCAGCGACTTAATCACCATCATAAACGGCGCGAGCAACTCTACGACGACTCTGAAGGCCGGCTCCGCCGACGCCATCACGGTGGATTCCAAACTGGATAAGATCTATCTGCTCGGCTACGAAAGTACCCATCTGACCGTATTGGACAAAGTCCCTTCCATCGTCACCAAAATCCCTGTAGGCATGCATCCCTGGGCCATTGCAGTAAACGAATCCACAAGCACTCTCTACCTAGCGCGCTCAGGCAACTCCGAACTAGCCATTGTGGATGAAAACTCCGGCACGGTGAGAAAGGTTCCAACCGGAGCAATTCCCTGCGCCTTAGCCGTCAATCCCGCCACAAACACAATCTACGTCGTCAATCACGCCGACGACACGGTAACCGCAATCGATGGAACGAATCGCAAGGTAATCGCCACCATAAAAGTAGGAGAACGCCCCCAGGCAATCGCCGTGGACTCCACAAGAAATCGCGTCTACGTCGCCAACACCCACAGCAACACCATCACGGTAATTGATGCCATCAGCAACTCCGCCGTAAAAACTCTCCCTAGCAAAGGAAATCCCTACGCCCTCGCCATAAACCCCAACACCGGCCAGCTCTTCGTAACCTCTGAAAGCGCCTCACCGCTCTCCGCCCTCGCCCCGAAGTAATTGGAAAAGGGAAATTCCTGGTTGCTGATTACCGACGAAAAGGTTCTGGGTTTCGGGCAGAGGTTGCGGTCGAAGTACAATCAGGGTATCGGCGTACAAAGGGAATATTTGAGTTGAGACGGCTCTTAACGCGGGTTCGTTTTTTCTGCGGGCACTGCATCCACACCGAAATCCCAGACAAACAGGTTCAATCCATCGTCCAGGATCTCTGTCAGCGCATACTCTCCTGGCGGCAGGGGTTCACTCAACGTGAACCGGTAAATATCCGGCGCGACTTCCCACCGTTGCATCGAAACTTCGACTCGGTCCTGCGATAGCTCCGTCCCAAAAAGGCTGCGGATGGATTCCAGCAACCGTTTGTTTCCCTTCACTTTGGCGTGCACCAGCACAACATCCGGCCCAGCCATGTCCTGCCGCCCTGTTCGATCCAGCGAAGAGACCTTATTGGGATCCGGGGGCGGCTCGCGCAAGTAAAACTCCGGCGTTTGACTTGTCAGCCTCACCGCGGCCTTTGCCCCGGGGAGCTCAATGTTGTGTTTGCTCGGCACAATCGGAATTGGCGAGAGCACCTGTTTCAACACCGTTTTCTTGTCTGCGCTCACCTGCGAACCGGCCTGCTCTATGCGCTTGATGGATTTGCCCTCCAGCGCAAACATCCCTTCGCCATCTGGCAGGAACACCCCCGGCGCAACCGTCAGGCTGGCGTCCACATCCACCGGAGTCTGCGCGTTCTTGGCGGCCTCTTGGATGCGCACTTTTTCCAGCATGGCTTCGGTCGTCTTTTCGTCCGCAGCTTCCGCCTTTTTCGTCGCGTCCCAGTCCACCAGCGACGCCGGAATCTCCTCCCAACCGCCCCGCTCGACGCTAAAATAGCGCACCCGCTCGCCGTTCTTCTCATAATCGCGAACGAGCTGGTAACTTCCGTCCTTCAGCATCAGTTTCTTGCCCCGGGGAAGTGGTGCCGAGGACGTCGATCCCCCAGGACCCGCCGCCGGATCCTGCTGCGTTACGCCCGCCGCGACTGGCCTTGCACTCCAGGCAGATCCTGCCGAGACCACAACGGCGATGGGAAGCATTAAGGCGAAAGTAGGAGCCAAACGCATAGCGGTTTCTGGTCTTTCAGATGCCGTCAGGGCGCTTCAGTTTGTCCATCCGCGAGCATACCCCGCCGCCTCGCAGCCCGCAACCGGGCCCCAAAGCAGCTCGTCTACTAGTCTGGAGTGCGGGAGCTCTGCTCCCGCTTTTTGACGTTCTGCGCTGAGAGAGATCACGCTGGGCCACACCGGAATAAAGACGCTACAGAAAAGCAAAAAGCTCTTTCCCTTGTTCCGGGAAAGAGCTTTTCGCGAAAAGGCTGAAACGCGCTGAAAACAGTTAGTGCGTGCAGCGCGGGAACAGCGTAACCAGCACCATCAAGTCAGACAATGTGAACAGCCATTGATCTGCCTGCTTGCCCGCGGCTTCCGCGGCCCGCGCGATAAAGCCCAAGTGCCGGCTCTTTGCAAAATTGCGGATGTGGTCCACGCAGATGCCAGTCAGGCTGGCGATCTCCGCATCAGTGAAAATCTTTTGGCTCGATTTTACGGTAACCATGGCCTTGTTCCTTTAACTGTGTGCCACACCGCGCATCGCTTCCGGCTTTACAATCCTTTGATGCTTCTTGCAGCGTACGCGATGCTCTCTTTCTAGAGCAATAGTAGTTCCGTTCTCTACATATGAAACGGATAGCCTAGTACTTTTGTTTCAAACTCCTGTGTAAAAAGGCATTTAACGCGGTTTTCTGAAGATCGGGATCCATGGTACGAACGGACAGGTAGGTGACTCAGGGTGGAAAAAATGTCCTACTTTTGCAAAGTCTCTACGAATTTCGGGAGACTGTCGGCAATTTCCCGCATCTGTTTTGTGTGCCGAACTTCATGCGCGGCAAGAAACTTTATCCACTCATACGTGTTTAAATTCCCGAGGGCCGGGTGTTTCCAGACGTACTCGCTCAAATCGCGGCTCTTCATCTCCTCGAGAAACGCGAGCGTTCGTCCGCGCACTTCGCGCAATTCCGCCATCATGTCTTCTTTGTCGCGTAGCATTTCTGGGTCAACCGGCACAGGCGATTTGCGGCGAACGATCCGCGAATGCACCAGTGCAATCGGCAGATGAATTTTCTTTAACCATGGAAAGTGCTTCGGCGCTTTCTGCGCGATCCGGTCCGCTTTCCCGACGACCGCTCGTTCCACCATCATCAAATGCGCCACCAATTCCGCCGCCGACCATCGGTCTTCCGAGGGCCGGGTCTTCCACTCCGCAGCAGGCACCTCGTCAGCCGTGCGCAAGAACCCTGCCTGCGACCTAGCCAAACAAGCGACAGTGGATTGAATTACCTGGGGCACAAACCGCCTCCAACTGCGCTTTCGGGACCAAAAGTGCAGTTCGTATTTAACTAAGGGGTTAAATAAAGCCAGCTAATCAGTTTTTAATTTAACCGCTTGGTTTAATACGAGACCAAAACCAACCATAAAAGGCTTTGTATTCAACCACTTGGTTAAATACAAGCCAAATCTTTACCCCTCGCCTCTACTCCTAAAGTGACGCCCCGCCAGCCTGCTCGAAGGCGTGAGCCAGCTGCAAAACGCTGGCCTCGCCAAACGCAGGCCCGAAAATCTGCAACCCGACGGGCAGCTTGCCGCAGATTTTGCCGCACGGCACGGACATCCCCGGAACCCCCGCCAGCGACCCTGTAACCGTATATATATCAGCAAGATACATCTGAAGAGGATCGGCCGTACGTTCTCCCAGCTTGAACGCCGGAACCGGCGATGTCGGCGTTACGATCACGTCGACTTTGGTGAAGGCGTCCCGAAAATCCTGCGCAATCAGCGCACGCACCTTCTGGCCCTTAAGGTAGTAGGCGTCGTAATAACCAGCCGACAGAACATAGGTTCCCAGCACGATCCGGCGTTTGACCTCTGCCCCGAAACCTGCACCGCGCGTTTTGCAGTACATGGCCAGCAGGGAGCTGTCATCTACCCTAAGTCCATATCTGACACCATCGTAGCGGGCCAGGTTGGAGCTGGCCTCAGCCGTCGCAATGATGTAATAGGTCGCGATAGCGTAGTCCGTGTGGGCCATGTGGATTTCCTGAAGCTGGCAGCCCATTTTCTTTAGAAGCTCGATCCCAGCCTCGATCTTTTTCCGGACGCCGTCGTCCATGCCCTCGCCGAAGTACTCTTTGGGTATGCCAACGCGCATGCCTTTGACTGGGCGCTCCATCGCGGTCACGTAGTCCGGCACAGGAGCCGTGGTAGAAGTGGAGTCGTTTGAGTCTCGTCCGGCGATCACCTTAAGGGTGGCGGCGACATCCCGGGCATTGGTCGCGAATGGACCGATGCGGTCCAGGGAGGAAGCGAAAGCGATCAAGCCGTATCGGGATACCCGGCCGTAGCTACCCATCATGGCTGGGATCCCGCAGAACGAACCTGGCTGCCGGATGGACCCGCCGGTATCGGTACCCAGGGAAGCTACCGCCAGGCCTGCCGCTACGGCTGCTGCCGAGCCGCCGCTGGACCCGCCCGGGACACGGTCCGTGGCTTCGGGATTGCGGACTGGACCGTAGGCAGAGTTCTCGTTGGAGCTGCCCATGGCGAATTCGTCGCAATTGGTTTTGCCCAGGATGACTGCGCCTGCGGCTTCCAGACGCTCGACCGCTGTGGCGTCGTAGGGCGGGACATAGTGCTCGAGAATCTTTGAGCCGCAGGTGGTGCGAACACTCTTTGTACTGATGACGTCTTTGATGGCAATGGGGACGCCGGCCAGCTCCGGGAGCGGCTTGCCGGATGCCACCAGGGCGTCTATTCGGTCGGCTTGCGCATAAGCACGCTCTTCCGAGAGCATCAGGTAAGCGTTCAGCGCGGGGTTACGCTCGGCGATTCGCTTATAGAAGTCCGCCGCCAGTTCGCGTGCGGACACCTTCTTTGCCGCGAGGGCTTCTCTTACACCGTCGATTGTCCAGGTCGTCATTTTTTTAGGAAGGGCATTCCTGCCCGTGGTTTTATTCTTTTAGGGTTTACTGCTGGAAGCCCATGCAATCCAGGCCGACAATACTGTCCTGCTCACCTTTCGATTACCTTCGGAACTCTAAAATATGGCGGCTCGGGATCGGGGGCCTGCTCCAGGATTTCGGGGGTTACTCGGCAGGGGACTACCACGTCCTCGCGAAGAGTCGCGTCTGCGGTCTGGTCATCGGCGAGAACCTGCGCCATCGGGGCTACATTGGTGGTGTCCAGTTCGTCGAGTTTGCCGATGTATTCGAGGATGTCGTCAATTTGCTGGCGGTAGCTTTCCAGTTCGGCCTCGGTCAAATCCAGATAGGCCAGCTCTGCGACTCGTTCGACGTCTTCCCGGCTAATTTTCACGGCGGATTCCCGTCTTCCTTCGCGTTACAGACTGGATGCAAAAACGATGCAAAATTCTAGCATATCCCTGCGGTGCGGCCTCGGGGACTCCCGGAGCATTTACTGGATCGGATGAGAGGCCTTCGGATCGGGGATGAGCACGACGAAATCGTAGCCGAAAATTACGCGCTCCAGCTCTGGATCGATCTTGCCGTATTTGGAGAACCCATCGCGTAAGGCTCGAAGGTCGAAGAGCGTAGAGGAATTCTCGACTTGCAAGTCGAAGAGCGGTTTGAAAAAGAGGAAATCCGAGTCTTTGTCGCCTGCCAGATCGAGCGGAGCGGCTTCGGGCGGCCTTCCGATGCCCGCAAAATGGAGCTGCTCGCCCTTTACGCCCACGATGAGGATATGCACGGATTTGAACTGATTGGCCTCGGCGGCTTCGCCGATCAAATTGCCGATTTCGCTGGAATGCAGCGGGTTGATGCCCCGGAACATGTGATAGCCGCCGAATTTGAAAAAAACTTTAGGGAGCACGCCATCGTTTCTGGGGGCAGCCGCGAAGGGTTCCGCGAAATTCTTTTTCATCAAGAGGGCCCGCTGGCGGTTCGAACTGTAATAGTCCCCGTTCATGTTTTTCTTATAGATCTCACGGCTCACCAGGAGGTCGTCAAAGAGTTTCTGGGCCTCGGGTTTGCCCTGTTTCTTCAGCAGATCGCGCACAACGTCCAATTCTTCCTGCTTCGCAGACATAAGGAAGAGGTCTCCGGGGTTACCGCTTTTCGCGGCGGTGGCATGCGCGTCGCTATTTTGCTTCCTCAAAGTTTCGACGGCAGTTTTCGCATCGGGACCGGGATTTGTTTCGAGAATTTTGTCGAGCACAAAGCCCGCCGCGCCCATGAATTCCTGATCCAAGCCCCAGAAGGTCATGTGGCCGGGCGAAGCGGCCTTTTGGCACTGCTGAAGCATGGCGAACTCTTCCTGCCAGTCATAAAACGCAATGGTCTCCGGATATCTTCTGAGGAATTCGCTGAGCTGCTTCGCGCCATCCGCGGCGCGAGCAAACTTTTCCAGGTCCGGAGCGACGTCCGGACCAATCTCGAGCGCCATGTGATGGAAACCATGCGGGGCCAGCTCGGCGCAAAGTGCGGCAGTGAACTCTGGAATCTGGCGAATGCCGTGATCTTCGCCGAGCGCGACGAAGTGGGCATCGGCCAGGGCTGTGCGCAAAACTTCGCTGGTGTGACCGGCAAGTTTGCCGTCCTGCACGCTGACCGCGCCCCGGTTTTTCTTGAGAGTTTCCGTGAATTCGCTGTTTTGGGCCGGAGCGCAGACGCCAAAGATGAGGCTGGCGGCAAGCAACAGCACCGCTGCATGAAACCTTCTCATTCATTCTCCGGATTACAAATGTTGTTCAGGCGATACCGATGCCAGACGCATTCTAGTGGAGAACGGTGTCCCGCGGAATAGCGAGGCTACTTCAAGCTACCCGGAGTGCTCCCTTATTGACTGTTTTCGGAAGCGGCTTCGGCAGACTGCCATTCGAGAATCGAGTGATGCATGCTGGCCATGCGCCAGCGGCCTTCGGATTTTTTGCACATGGCCATTCCACGGCCGCGCAACCTGCCGCGAGACGAGTCGATGGTGAATTCGTATTCGTACCAGATGGCTTCGCCAATGGAGTGGAAGGAATTTTCGCGGATGTCGAGCTTCGCAGCCGGCTTCTGGTGAAAGTATTTTTCGCGAAAATAGCCGGTTACTTTCTCTCGTCCGTAGAGCTCGGCTTCGCCGCTGAACAGCACGATCTTTGGATCCAGACAATCGCCGAAGGCCCGCTCATCGGATGAATTGAATGCTTCAACGCAGCGGTGCATCTCGATTTGCATCGCGGTCACAAGTTCTTCGGCGCGCTTTTCGTCGGTGGTGGCGAGGTGCAGCGTTTGTTGTTTGAGGTTGATGCTGGCGCCAAGCTTGCCAAGCAAGTCCACGCCGAGGATGCCGTCAATTTTCTTTCCGCAGGCCTTGCCGATGGCGGACAAATCGATGGCTGGGAGTTTTAACTTCAGGAGAGTGGTTCGGCCAACCGCGAGTTCTTCAATGGCGACTTCTTTGGCGCTCGTGGCCAGAGTTCCGGTCCAGGAAGTGACGCGAATGTCTTTCGCGGAGCCTTCGGCGAAGGATGCGAGATTCAACATGGAGGTCGCGGCAGTATCCACGAGGAAGAGGCTCGGGCGGTCACCGATTTTTACGGTGATGACGGGTAAGGCGTCGCAATGTTCGAGGGGTATTTCCTGGGCGCGCAAGGCTTGCGGCAGCGCGATAGGGCCGAGAAGAAGGGAGCAAAGAAAATAGCGCGAGCGAGACAAGAAGGCCATGGGCCGCACCTCGATGGGAAAAGAGTGTAACATACAAATACGAACGTTCGTGCTATTTAATGACGTGTGTTACAGTAATTTCATGCCCCGTGCGCAGAGCTCCGTGCGGCCCACACCTGTAAAAAACAAGAAGAAGCCCCTACAGCGTCAGGCGCGAGGACTGCGAACGCGAGAAGCGATTCTGGCTCGTGCCGTGGACATCGCCTCGGTGGAAGGATTGGAAGGCTTGACGGTAGGTTCGCTGGCGGAACAACTTGGAATGAGCAAGAGCGGGCTATTTGCCCACTTCGGCTCGAAGGAAGAGCTGCAATTGGCCACGGTGGAGGCGGCGCGGCTGAGGTTCATTGACAAGGTTACGGCACCCGCAATTTGCGCCACGAAGGGTATGCCCCGGCTCTGGCGGCTCATCGATTTTTGGCTTTCTTCGGGCGAAAAGAGCGTCTTCAAGGGCGGATGTTTCTTCAGCGCAGCCTCGTTCGAGTTTGACAGCCGCAGGGGGCCGGTGCGGGACCGCGTGTCGGCGATCATGCGGGAATGGATTGAGGCCATCGCCCGGGCGGTGAAGCTGGCGCAAGAAGCCGGGCATCTCGACCCCAAGCTGGAAGCAACGCGGCTAGCCTTCGAACTACATGCCATCGCGATGAGCGGACATTGGGCGCATCAGCTGCTGGACGATACAAAGGCCTACGCGCGCGCGCGGGCGATTGCGCTTGATAAGTTAAGGAGCGTGGCAACAGCGGGGTGTCCGCAGCTGCCGTAGCAGACACTTCTCACGGGACTTGGCCGCTTCATGGGAAAGTGATTGGGCAACGGGAATTTAGTGCTGGAGCTCGATTTCAGAGCGTCAAAAATACTGACGGGGTAATAATCTGAATGCCCTGGAACGGGTGAAGCGCGAGAAGATCGGAATCTCCAGTGACGATATACGTGGAGTGACCGCTTACGGCCAATTCAAGAAATTTGTCGTCCTTGGGATCGCGGCAAGCCGTGATGTGCTCGTTGACGTCCACCCATTCAGCCTCACGCGTCAAGGCTGCAATAAAGGTCTGGATGTCGTCCTCATCCAAGTAGCGTTGCAGGCGCTTTCTGTTCCGCGAGCACCGCATAAGAAAGCAGGATCTTTCCCTTTAGAAGCGCCAGATCAAGGGCTTTGCGAGGCTTGGAATCAGGAAGGAGCGGGGCGCTGATGAGGACATTCGTATCGAAAACGAAACGCAACTATTCGCCTTCTAACAGCGATTCCAGAATTTGCGGTGTCAGCCCGCGATCCTTAGCTTTACGTCCAAGCTCATCGAGCGTTTTCTGTAGAGACGGGTATTCGCCGGAGGCCAGCTCGCGAAGCCGCAAACTAAGCAAGGCTTGTAGCTTGCGCTTTTCCTGCGGGGAAGCGGAATCATAGGCTTTCGCCGTTTGCGGGTCGAGGGTGATGGTGATGGTCTGATTGGCCATGGCCTGCTACCTGCTGCAATTGTAACAACAAAAGGAAGCGTTCTAAACTCGAACCTCTTGAGGTTTGCGCGGATACTTTTTCTCGATGTAGTTGTCGACGAGGGACTGGAACGCGGCGGCCAGTTCGTCGTAGGTGCCTTCGAGCGTTACGTCTTTCTTTCCATCAATATATATGGGGCAGCGGGGAGCCTCGCCGGTTCCGGGGAGGCTGATGCCAATATTGGCGGCTTTGGACTCGCCGGGGCCGTTGACGATACAGCCCATCACGGCGAGGGTCATGGTTTCGACGCCGTCATATTGAGTCTTCCAGACGGGCATACTGTCGCGGATGTAATTCTGGATGCGTTCGGCCAATTCCTGAAATGTAGTGCTCGTGGTGCGACCGCAGCCAGGGCAAGCCGTGACGCTCGGCGAAAAGGAACGCAGGCCAAGTGCTTGCAGAAGTTCGCACGCGGCATAAACCTCTTCGCGACGGTCGCCGCCGGGCTTCGGGGTGAGCGAAATTCGGATGGTGTCGCCAATGCCTTCGTAGAGCAGCACGCCCAGCGAGGCGGCGGACCATATCTGGCCCTTCATTCCCATGCCCGCTTCGGTGAGGCCGAGATGCAGGGGCTGCTCGGTCTTGGCGCTCAGGTCGCGATAAACCGTGATGAGATCGCGGGGGCGGGAAGTTTTGCAGGAGATGATGATTTGATCGTGGCGCAGGCCGCACTCGAGCGCAAGCTCCGTGGATTGCAGCGCGGAAAGGACCATGCAGTCGTTGATAATTTCCTCAGACTCTTTGCCCAGGTTCTTGTCCGTGTTTTCCTGCATTTTGTGCATGACGAGCTCTTGATTGAGCGAACCGCCATTCACGCCGATGCGGACGGGCTTGCCGTTGTCGCGAGCGATTTTACAGATGGTTGAAAACTGCTCGTCGCGGCGCTGGCCCGCGCCTACGTTACCCGGATTGATGCGGTATTTGTCCAACGCTTTCGCGCACTCGGGATATTTCGTGAGTAGAACGTGGCCGTTGTAGTGGAAGTCGCCGATAATTGGCGCATCGCAACCGGCATCCAGCATGCGCTTCTTGATTTCCGGGACGGCTGCCGCAGCTTCGGGGACGTTTACCGTCCAGCGGACAATTTCTGAGCCAGCTTCGGCAAGCTCGACGGTTTGCTTGAACGTGGTGGCGACGTCGGCCGTGTCCGTGTTGGTCATGGACTGCACGACGATGGGAGCGCCGCCGCCAACCATGACGTGGCCTACTCTGACGCCGAACGTCTTTCGGCGGGGGCGTCCAGCTGCGGCTGCGTCAGTGCCTTTAATCTGCGTGAGCATTACACCTATATTTTAGCCTGAGTTGCGTTTGAATACGAAATGCGCAGCCGCGAACTCGCGTATTGGAAACGATTGGGCAATCCGGGAGGGGGCGTCTTCAGTCCTTCGCTTCGCTGAGGAAAGTTCAGAAAGATGACCCGGGCCAGTTTTTCCACAGGTTTTTCGAGCCTTGTGGAAAGCGGTGAAACGCCACATCTGTTGCAATACCGTCATCCAGGGGTATTTATTCCCCAAAACGGCACCCCGCCTTCAAAGACATCGAATTAGCTTCTTTCCGGGACTTTCATCGGTTTTTGAGGAATAAGTTGACACGTCCCGAGGGGAACAACAGGCGTTTCATTTTTTTTCTACAATGAATCAGTCGTTGACACCTTCAAAGACTGGGTGTATTTCATGCCCATCTTTAGTGGTGGGGGCCTTGCGAGTGGTCTTCCATCGTGTACTTTTTCCGAGCGTAAAGCAGTCTTGACTGCCCGCACAACTTGGTGTGTTCGTGTGCCTGCAGGAGAGATGAAAACATATCCAGCGGGAACCGCATGCCGTTGGTGTCAGGGAAAAGCCCACGAACGGCCACTCCTCGCTTAATCAGCCAGCTAAAGTGATGGGGGGAATCATGAAATTCTTCGAACGTTTTGTATTTGCCGTTCTTCTGGTTCTGGGCGGCTTATCGCTTGGTATGGGCGTCAACGCGCAGACCTCGAACTCGGCCCTTGTCCTGGGGACGATTACGGATAAGGGCGGAGCGGTTGTGCCCGATGCGACGATTGAGCTGGTGAATACCGCGACTAACGAAACCAGGACCACCACCACGAGCGGGGGAGGCGAATATGCCTTCGCCAACGTGCCCCCGGGGATGTACACGCTGAAAATTTCCAAGACTGGTTTCGCCACGATCACTTTTGCGAGTATCAAACTTGATGTGACGAAGAACTACAACTACAACGCCGTTCTCGAAGTCAGCTCGGGCAAAGAGGTCATCGAGGTTACCGCGCAATCTCAGGCTGAATTGCAGACCGCCGACGCCGTGGTCGGCAATGTTGTCGGCGAAAGCGAATTGATGACGCTCCCGACCCTCGGTCGCGACTCACGCGAACTTCTCACGCTCCAACCCATGTCCACGCCTTTTGAAAGCAGCAACGGCGGCGGCTTCGGCAACTCTGGCGGCACCATCGCCGGCGCACGCAGCGACCAGAACGTCTTCAACCTGGATGGTATCGACATCACGGACAACGTCATCGCCGGTGGCGGCAATCAGGTTCCGGTCATTCCGATCAGCGTCGAAACCATCGAAGAGTTCCGGGTTGGCGTCACCAATAACAACGCCTCCTTCCAGCGTTCTGAGGGCGGCCAGATCAACATCATCAGCAAAACAGGGACGAACGATTTTCACGGCGCTGTCTATTGGTACCACCAGAATTCCGCCCTCAACGCCAACACCTGGGACAATGGCCATACGCCCAACGGCGATGGTCTGGACTACACCCCCAAGCAGCCGCAGCACGACAATCGCGGCGGCGTGACCCTTGGCGGTCCGCTAAAGAAAAACAAAACGTTCGTCTTTGGAAACTACGAATTGCGCCGTTTCCCGCAGTCCGTTCAAGTCGAACGCATCGTGCCCACGCAATCCTTGCGGAACGGCATCCTCACCTTCAATGGCGTGCAGTACAATCTGGCTACGACCTCCACATGCGGACAGGATCCAACGACGGGAGTTCCGCTCAACCTTCCCTGCGATCCTCGCGGCCTTGGGATCAGCCCGACGGTGCAGCAACTCTGGAACATGATGCCCCTGGGCAACGATCCTAACGTTGGCGACCCCGGCAACACGGAAGGCTACCGCACCAGCGTGCCGGAGTTTCTGAAGGACGACTTTGTGAATTTCCGCCTGGACCACAACTTTACGGACAAAGTGAAATTCTTTGGCCGTTATCTCTATCACCGGGATATTTCCCCCAATGCGGAAGGCTCTGGGGGACAGGTTAGCTTTCTCGGCGGCTCCACCTCTTCCGCTAGCGCCTCCGACATCCGCGGCGATGGTTTCACCAGCGGTCTTGACTGGCAAATCCGCGACAACCTCATCAACAGCGTGCACGTAGGCTGGATCCGCAGCCGCGAAGACTTCAACGTCATTCGTCCGCGCGTTTCCGCCAGCGACTTGGATCTGCCGGGAACGCAGACTCCGTTGGGCGACATCGCCCTCGCTCCTGGTCTGGGCGCCACCGGCCTGATCGACACGGTCGTGGACGTCGATACGCAGCGTGCCCGCCATCAGGCCATCTACGACAGCAACAAGCAGTACGCCGACAACCTCACGTGGATCAAAGGAAAGCACACGATGGTCACCGGCGCGGACATCCGCTGGCTGCCCACCATCCATGAGCGCGATGATAAGGTCATTGGTTCGGTCACTTCTCTGGTGGCAACCCTCGATGCTGACGTTATAAATGGCATTAGCATTCCGACCTCGGAACGCCCGCCCACTTGCTCGATGACAGTCACCACCAATTGCCTGAACTCCTCCGACGCGCAAAACTGGGACAGGCTGTATGCCGCTTCGCTCGGTTTAGTGGACAACGTTGGCATTCTGGCAGTTCGCAACGGTCAACTGCAGCCGCAGCCTCTTGGCACCCAGCTCGAGGCTAAAACTACACTCCGCGCGTACAATTTCTTCGTGCAAGATTCCTGGCGCATCAAGCCTTCCATCACTTTGACTTACGGTCTCGGCTACGGATGGCAGACCACGCCCCAGGAAGCAAACGGTCAGCAAACCTTCATCGCCAATCACGATACGGGAGACACCATCATCAACGGTCTCCAGTACATCCAGGCCAAGGAAGCAGCCGCCGAGGCCGGAAATATTTATGACCCAACCCTTTCCTATATCCCTATTCGAAGCAGCGGCCGGTCCAACGTGTTCAATGTGGACTATGGAGACTGGGCGCCCCGTGCCTCCATCGCCTGGAATCCCAGTTTCACGGACGGCTTCCTGGGCAAGATCGCCGGAGACAGAAAAACCGTCATTCGCGGCGGCTACGGCATTGCCTATGATCGCGTCAACACCGTCCAGAGCGTGATCATTCCGATGCTCGGCGTCGGTTTCGCGCAGACCATCAATGTTCAGACACCTCTCTGCAACGCCTCGGGAACGCCCGGACCGGGCTGCAACGCGGCCGCGGGCGTTTCAGCGAGCCCCGGCGCGGCAAGTTTCCGTGTTGGCGTCGACGGCACGATTCCGACTCCACCGCTTCCCACGGCGCTCACCTCGCCGATCATCCCGTCGGTTCCGTTTGGCGAAACCCTTAGCTTTCAGAACGATCCCAACTTCAAAGCGGGCCGCGCTCACATGGTGGATTTCACTATCCAGCGCACCTTGCCCGGCAACATGATTCTTGAGATCGGCTACGTCGGCCGTTTCGGTCGCGACCTGCCTGGCAGCATCAACTTCAATTCAGCGCCCTATATGTTTAAGGACAAGGCCTCCGGCCAAACCTTTGCTCAGGCCTACGATGCGGTCGCGACTCAATTGCGAGCTGGAGTCGCTCCCGCCAATGTTACTGCTCAACCTTGGTTCGAGAATCAGCTTCCCGGTGTGGGTGCCACCTTGGCGTGCAATGGTGGTACCGCAACTTACTGTCTGGCGTCAGGTAGTGAAACCAACTTCATAAACAACAACGTGTCGAGCCTGTTTGACACCATAGATATCGACCGTCAGTTCTACCTCGGACTGCAACCCTATAACAGTTTGGAGGTTGTCGATCTGTTCATGCGCGATAGCCACGACAGTTCGAACTACAACGCCTTCGTCATCACTTTGCGCAACAACAACTGGCACGGCTTGGTGTTCGACATGAACTATACTCGTTCCAAGTCGCTGGATGACGTTGGTGCAGTTCAGAACGCCGCGGAATATCACTCCTCCAGCTACGATTTCAACCTCGACTACGGACCGTCTTTCTTCAACCGGCCCAACGTTTTCAACGCCCTGTTTCATTACGATCTGCCCTTCGGCGGCTCTCATCGGTTCAGCAGCAGCCATTCGGCAGTGAATAAAGTCATTGGGGGTTGGTACACTGCGGGCATTCTTCGCATTGGGAGCGGCATTCCGGAACTCGTCACCGTCAGCAACGAGTCTTTCGGCGGCGGCGACATTTTCGGGATCGAAGCGGGAATGTTGCCCACGGTGCCTATCGGCTCCATCGGCGGCGGCGGCCTGCACACGGTCGCCTGCAGCTCTGGCGCGGGTTCAGGAGGTAACTCTTGCAATGGGGGAACAGGTACCGGCCTCAACTATTTTTCAAATCCGGTTGCCGCTCTTGCCGACTTCCGTCCGACTTTGCTGGCTACCGATACCAACGATGGCCGCAATAGTCCGCTTCCCGGCCTCCCCTTCTGGAACTTCGACATGAGCCTCGGAAAGAGCACCAACATCACAGAACGCGTCAAAGTGGTGTTCTCGGCCGACTTCTTCAACATTTTCAACCACGTTAACTTCCTGGATCCGTCCTTCGATACGACGAATCCAGCCACGTTCGGCGTTATTAACACGGAGCTTGTGCCGGCCGACCGCATTCAGGGTTCGCGCTGGATTCAGCTCGGTCTGCGCTTCAGCTTCTAAACAGTCCTTAAAGGCGAATGGAAGGGAGAGGCAACACGGCCTCTCCCTTCTTTTTTTCGCCCACTTCCTCTCTGCACGCCCTTACGTCTCAACGCCTCTTACACCGAAGAGGATGAGATCTACTTCTTGACATTTATTCACCGGCCGATTCGGGCATCCCACGCAGATACGAATTGTAGTAGGAGCAGCTCCGCTAATATGTACTGTTGGAACCAAGCCGCCGCGTCAGCTTCAGCTTGGCCTGAAGTTCCTTTTCTAAACCTCGAGCCAGCCCCGTTCCCGTTCCACCGGCAATTTCGTGCCGTGTGTGGCTTCCTGTGAGCCATTGTTCCTTCCCCTTGCTTATTGACAAGAGACCTTGCATAATCTTGTCAGTTACTAAGGGGAGGCCGCGTGACCAAACCTACGGATCTGGTTCAAGGCACACTGGATCTTTTAATCCTGAAGACGATTGCGCTCGAGCCTATGCATGGGTGGGCTATCGCGCAACGCATTCGCAGCGTCTCGAACAACGTGCTGCAAGTAAACCAGGGCGCTCTCTACCCTGCGTTGCACCGGCTCGAACAGCAGGCCTGGATTCAATCCAAATGGGGCGAGTCGGAAAACAACCGGCGTGCGAAATACTATTCCCTGACAAAAGCCGGGCAAAAGTATCTCAAGGCCGAAGAATCGAACTGGGAACGACTCTCGTCCGCGATTGGCCTGGTCCTGAAAACGGTGTAGGGGGACACATCATGCGCTGGCCACAGACCGTTTCGCATCGCCTACGCTCCCTTTTTCGCAAGAGCGCCGTTGAAGGTGAACTAAGCGATGAAATGCGTTTTCACCTCGAACGGCAAGTCGAGGAAAACATCGCGGCAGGAATGGCACCGCAAGAAGCACGCCGCGCCGCCATGCGCGAATTCGGCGGCGTCGAACAAGTCAAGGAAGAATGTCGCGACGCACGGCGAACAAACTTCCTCGAAAACTTGCTTCAAGACGTCCGCTTCGGCTTGCGGATGCTGCGCAAATCTCCCGGTTTCACCGCCGTCGCGGTCCTCACCCTGGCACTCGGCATCGGCGCCAACACTGCCATCTTCAGCTTCATCGATGCCGTACTTCTCCGCTCATTGCCAGTAAAGGACCCGCAGCAACTCGTAGTCTTCCATTGGAGCGCCCGCGCAAATCCGAAACGCCAGAGCCAGAGTAGCTACGGCGATTGCGCGGATCAGACGGGCGTCGGCGATTGCTCCTTCTCCGTACCATTCTTCAAAACCGCTCGCGAGCAAGCGGGGACTTTCTCCGGACTCTCCGCCTTTGCCGGCCCTCTTAACGTCGACCTCAGCGGCAACGGCGACGCCAGCATCGTTCGCGGACTGTACATTTCCGGCGATTTTTTCTCGACTCTTGGCGTCAACACTTTTATTGGCCGCCCGCTGGCTCCTTTCGATGATTCGCCCTCCGCGCCGCCCGCCATCGTTTTGAATTATGCTTATTGGGTCCGCGCCTTCAATGCGGCCCCAGCAGTCGTCGGCCGGACGGTGCGCCTGGATGACACTACCGTCACGATTGTCGGCGTGGCCGAACCGCACTTCACCCATCTGACGCCAGGAAAGCCCGTGGATGTTTTCATGCCATTCTCTATCGCCGACCGCGTCCGCGGGGAATGGTGGCGCAGACAGGATCGCCTCTCCGACCCGGCCATCTGGTGGGTTGTCATGCTCGGACGCCTTAAGCCCGGTGTTTCCATCGGCCAGGCACAAGCCGCCGCCACCACGATTTTCCGCAACGAAACTCTCCACGGTGACGCACCAGCCTTTAAATCCGAAGACGCTCCCGTGGTCACACTTCGCTTCGCGCGATCGGGCCTCGATGGCGAAACCAGCCAGATTGCTCCGGCTCTTTACCTCACCATGGTCATCGTTGCTTTCATTTTGCTCATCGCCTGCGCCAACGTCGCCGGACTTACGCTGGCACGCTCCGCCTCTCGCCAAAAGGAGATGGCCGTTCGCCTCGCAATTGGAGCGGGCCGTGCGCGCCTCGCCCGCCAGCTTCTTACCGAAAGCGTTTTGCTCTCCTGCGGTGGAGGCGCGCTTGGAGTTCTGCTGGCGATCTGGGGTGTCGATGCCATAGGCAAACTAGCGTCCAGAGGTTCCGACCAGCCCTTCCCGTTCACCGTCGCGCCAGACTGGCGCGTCCTTGCCTTTACCGTAGCCGTTACGGGTCTTACCGGAATTCTTTTTGGCCTCGCGCCCGCTCTGCGCGGCTCGCGCGTCGACTTAACGCCCTCGTTAAAAGAAAACGCCTCTTCTCTCCCCGGTGCCGCGGCGCATGCGGGCCGAAGGTTCCGTCTCGGCGACGCTTTGGTCGTCGCGCAAGTCGCTCTCTCTCTGGTCGTCCTCATCGGCGCGGGACTTCTCGTGCGCACGCTACGCAACCTTCAGGAGATCAATCCCGGGTTCGACACGCAAAATATCTTGCTCTTCGGCATCAATCCCAGCATCGCCGGATACACCGACCAGCAAACGCAGCAGCTTTACACCGATTTGCAGCAGCGCCTGGCTGCGCTCCCTGGCGTACTTTCCGTCAGCTATTCCGCGGACGCGCTTCTGAGCGGAGGTTGGTCGGCGGGCAGCGTCCATGTCGACGGTGCCCCACCGAAGCAGTACGCCAATTCCGCCGAGCTTTCCGTTGGCCTGAACTTCTTCTCCACCATGCGCATTCCGATGCTCGCAGGCCGCAACTTTACTTCCGCCGATTTCGCTGCAGCCGGTGCGACCAACGCCGCAGCGAAATCTCGCGATGCAGCCGCGGCGAAGACAAATCCTGCCTCAAGCTCCGCTCCTGCGGCGCCCACGGCGCTCGACGAGGCTTACTCTCACTCCGCGCCTGTGCCCGTCATCATCAACGAAACATTCGCGCGGAAATTTCTCGCAAACCAAAATCCCATCGGCTTGCACATGGTCAACGCCCCGCGTGGTGATTCTGAGGTTCCAGATCCCGGCCCCGGCTACACGATTATCGGCGTCGTAGGCGACACCAAGTACGCCCAATTGCGCAGAGAAATTAGGCCGATCCTATTTTCCCCGCTTGTCAGCAATGGAGCGCATTTCGAATTGCGCGCCGCCGCCAATCCCATAGCGCTGGCGAAAAACGTCCGCGAAATCGTTTCGCAGGCCGGCGACAATTTGCCGCTCACCGATGTCCGCACCCAAACGGAACAGATCGACCAACTCCTCTTTCAGGAACGCCTGATGGCGCGGCTGTCCAGTTTCTTCGGGATGCTCGCGCTGGTCCTTGCGTGTATCGGCCTGTACGGTTTGTTGTCCTATGAAGTCGCGCGTCGTACACGCGAACTCGGCATTCGCATGGCGCTCGGCGCGCAACGCCGCGACCTGTTGCGCCTCGTCGTTGGCCAGGGAATCCTCCTCGTGCTCATCGGCGCGGCAATCGGGGTCGCCGCCGCAATGTGCGTCGCGCGCTTCATGACCGCAATGCTCTTTGGAGTGCGCGCAAACGATCCCGCCACATTTGCGGGCGTCGCGATTTTGCTCACGCTCGTCGCTCTCGCGGCCAGTTACATTCCCGCGCGACGCGCGATGCGCGTCGATCCGATCGTGGCTTTGCGTTACGAGTGACGATGAATCATTCTGCAGACTAAAACTTCCCTGAGAGGGACTAATCCTTAACGCTAGGATCCCGCCGCTTGCGCGGCGATGTTGCCGCGAAGGCCGAGAGCGTCGGCTTGCTCGCGCATGGCCGCGATGCAGAAGCGGATGTGTTCTTCGATCGGGATACCCAGCTCCTCCGCGCCTTTGCGGACGTCTTCGCGGCTCACCCCTTTGGCGAACGCTTTATCTTTCAGGCGGCGCTTCACGGAGTCCACTTCGAGGTCGAGGATGCTCTTTGACGGGCGCACGTAGGAGCACGCGGTGAGGAAGCCTGCGAGCTCGTCACACGCGAAAAGTGTGTGCTCAAGCGCGGTTTGGCGCGCGACCCCGGAATAGTCGGCGTGGGAAAGGATCGCACGGACAATTTCCTCGGAGTAGCCCCGCTCGCGCAGAATTTCCGCGCCTTCCGCAGGATGTTCCTTGTCGGGCGAGTGCTCATTGTTGGGCCATCGTTCGTAGTCGAAATCGTGGAGCAGGGCGGCGAGGCCCCAAGTCTCTTCGTCAGCGCCTTGCTTGCGCGCGTAGGCGCGGACACAGGTTTCCACGGCCAGCATGTGCTTGCGAAGGCTCTCCGATTCGGTGAATTCGCACAGCAGCTTCCAGGCATCGTCGCGAGTCGGCATGCGTTTCTCCCGGTTGAGAAAGAGCATTGTAACGCAGAGACGGGGTGCTTTGCCTTTGGGTTTGGCGTGGGAGCTGGCGTACGCTCCTGTTTTTTCACTGGCCTCGCCCAGAAACGGGAAGCCTTGCCATGCTTTGGCCCTCGTGATAATCAGGAAAGTGAGGAGAAGAGGCATGAAATATGTGGGCTTGACGGATGATCCCATACTGCGCAAGGAAGCGCATGGTAACCCGAAGGATTGGAAGCAGTTTGAGTTCTCGTCGGAGGCTGAGGCGATCCAATGGGAGAAAGAGACTCTAGGAAAACCCGGCCATGAGGGAGGACTCAACGACGGGAGGGGCTGGAGGTATGGATACGTGTACACCATCAATAGTGGGACTTTTGAGTAGGGTTGCGAGTTTGCGGAGCCTTGCTGTCGCATTGGGGGTACTGCTTTTTTGTAAGTGTTGCTGACAAAGGACTGAAGCTCACCGTGTGGCCTGCAAAGCGGGAGCAGCGCTCCCGCACTCCCTGGCTCTAAAACCGCCGACGCTATGCCGGTCCTATCGGTTTTGCGCTATGGATTGACCGCGGGACTGCTACAGGCGTTTAGAAGTAATTAGGTCTAGTTCGTCCAGAGAACGGGACCAATCTTCGCGGAGGAGGATGAATGGGAGAAGAGACTTAACGAACTCTTCCCCGATTGAGCATTCTGCTTTCCGTGTCTTTGAGGACCTGAGCACGGTTGCAGCGAAGGTAATTTCACATACTAGATAAAAATTTACGTTCCGCAGCAAGCACCAAGCAGGCAACGCTTGGCGGTGGGCGGGGCATCGCAAGGGTTGACGTAGAGCAAATCAAAAAACTGGCGCGGCGGGTCTTCACGACGTAAATGCGGTACAGGCAGATACGCCATGGAAGCTGGTGTTAGTGGTGTGTCTCGATGCGGAACGAAAAGGGCATGCTGCGTGTTGGCCTCAAGGAGAAAGAAATGAAAGCGATGAAGGTGATTCGGGTGAGCGCAATGATGGCGCTCTGCGGAATGGGCGGAGCGGGATTGTGGGCGCAGACGAAGCCGGTGAACGGCGCGGACACGGGAGCGAAAGTAGCGGCGATCAACATGCGCGCAGCGATTGCGAATACGGCGGAGGGGAAGCAGGCCGCGGCGCAGTTGGAGACGGAGTTTCTTGCGCGGCGGCGCGAGCTCGAGGATTTGAACAAGAAGATCAACGATTTGCAGCAGCGGCTGACGACGGGAGCGACTACGCTGAGCGACGAAGAGAAACAGCGGTTGACAGTGGAAGGGCAGCGGCTGACCCGACAACTGGAGCGGCGGCAAAACGAGTTTCAGGAAGATTTCAATGATGCGCAGAGCGACGTGATTACGCGGATCGAGCGGAGGATGGTGGGAATTCTGCGGAAATACGCGCCGACCAACGGGTATGGGGCGGTGTTGGACAATTCGTCTCAGACTACGCCTGTGATGTATGCGTCGGCGGACATTACGCAGGACGTCGTGAAGGCGTATGACGAGGCGTATCCGGTAAAGAGCGGAGCCCCTATGGGGGACGGGAAGACGACCGCTAAGCCTGCAGCCAAGCCGTCGGAGCGGTAGGAAGTCGCGCGCGGCGATGGTGAGGGGCGCGCGGGGCAAAGGCGCGGACCTAAAGGTCCGCCACTATCATTTATGCGGGGTCACTGGCGTTTCTGCGAGATCAGCAGGTCGAGCTCGTCGAGGGAGCGGGGCCAATCTTCGCGCAGGAGGCGGGAGAGGGCGCGGTCTGCGAGGAGCTTTCCACTGGTTTGGCAGGTGGGACAATAGTTGGTTTCGTTGTCGGCGTAGCGGATGCGTTGGATTGGGGTGGAGCAACGCGGACAAGGTTGTTTGTAGCGGCCGTGGACGGCCATGCCTTGCCGGAAGGCGGTGACTTTTTCCGGAAATTGGCCTGCGGATTCGGCGCGGAGGCGGTCGGTCCAGCCAGTAAGCGTGATGCGAATGGCTTCGTAGAGCCGCTGGATGTCGAGTGCCTGGAGCCTTTGCGTGAGAGCGAGAGGCGAGAGTTTGGCCTCCCAGAGAATTTCATCGGAGTAGGCATTGCCGATGCCGCTGAAGAGGTGCGGGTCGCTCAGAGCTCGCTTCAGCGTATGGTTGGCGGAGAGAAGCCTGGCGGTGAATTGCTCTGAGGTGGCGGTTAGGATTTCGAGTCCGCCTGGATCGAGCGAGCGCAGGCCCGTTACGCCCGAAACTACGTGGAGAGAAGCGCGCTTTTTGGAGCCGGCTTCCGTCCAGAGCAGGGAGCCGCTCGAGAAATCGAAGGAAGCGAGGCCGCGAGGCGGCGAAACCTTCGGGCGGCCCGCATTTGCGCCGCTCGTCGAAAGATTCGGACGTGGCGCAGGCTTAAGCGGATGCCAGTGGAGGCGGCCAGCGATCATCAGATGAAGGACGAGCCAGAGCTCGTCTTCCAAGCCAATGCAGATGCGTTTGCCAAGGCGGCGGAGTTGGAGGACTTTCTTTCCGGCTGCGCTGGCGAGGGGTGGATCCGCGGTGCGCAGAAGAAATGGGCTGACGATGCGGACAGCTTCGAGCGTTTGGCCGAGAATGCGCTTCTCGAGGGCTTCAAGGTAGATGGTGATGTCGGGGAGTTCGGGCACGAGTCCTCGCAGAGGATGATCACCAGCTTGCGGGATGGCTGGCCGCGGGATCATCGTATAACTTTGGAAAACTTTTTGCCGCATTGGGCGGGCTGCGGCTTCTTCGGCCGAGGCCGGCGGTGAAATGAGGCGCGATTAGCGCCGTGAGAACCGCAAGAACCCCGGCAATCAGCGCACAGCCAGGAGTGGCTGTGCTACTTGGGGCGCACAACCAATTGTGGCTTCCCAAAATTTTCTGCAGAAAACTGTCCGGACGGACAGGCGAAAATTATTCGTAAAGTTTGCTCCGGAAAATTGCATATACAAAAATAGTTGAAAAATACTCTTGACAGAAAATGGCTGCACACAAGATACTCCTTCCCGCGCCAGTTTTCTGCCTTCCCCAGAACGACGTTCCGGGGTTCCCCCCACTATCCGCAGCCGGACAAAGTCAGCGAGGAGTACCGGTGTCCGTACAACTTGAAAAAGAAACCATGAATTCATTGGAAATGGATAGGGAAGTCATTCGCTGTAAGACATGTGGTCTCGTCCAGTACCGGACGCGCACAGGAAACTGCCGCCGTTGTGTGCGCGCCTTGCCTCAGCGTCTGGAATTCCTGATTCCTCCACCGGCACCTCCGGAGGAAGCAGCCGCTGAACCCACATCCGAAAAGTTTGCCAACCAGGAGACGGTCGAGAATATCGGCCAGCGGATTCGCCAGTTGCGCGAATCGCGGGCGATGACCCAGAGCCAGCTGCAATCACGCTCGAAAGTCTCGCGCTCCTACTTGTCCCGCATCGAAAGCGGCCAGATGACGCCGAGCCTCGGCACGCTGGAAAAGATTTCCGAGGCGCTAAACGTTGGACTGAACCGGTTCTTTATCCCAGAGTCCGATGGGGAAGCGCTTCTCGAAGATCCGTTCATCCAGGGATTGCGGCCGTTCCTGCGGCAATTGGATTGGGAACAATGGCAGTCTATTTTGAAGAGGCTGCAGGCGATCAGCGATCACGTCCATGCAGCGCCCATTAATCTCCGCCCTATCGGTAACCCGGCGCGATTGCCGCAGCCCGCGCCGTCGAACGGGAACGGCACCAACGGACACATCGGGGCCGGCCATTCGAATGGGCATGCGTTGACGCATTCCCATGGCCAGCCACAGGGTTATGTGCTGCGGAGACCAGGCGCGGGTCCGGTGTTTCAGCGGCCCGTGGCGCGGTAAGTAAGTCGCCGCAGTAGAGACGTAAGTTTTTCTTGAGTCGAGAGCAGGGCACAATCAGCGCGGTGTGACCGGTGCGGGTCACGCCGCGCTTTTTTCTTGCGCGTATCGCGGCGCAATTTGTCGAGAGATTCTGGAATAGCTCTTGACGGAAGACGCCGGCGTAAAGCCGGCGCTACACTTGCCAGAATTGAAGATGAACATCAGAGAGCAAACGGCTTATGGCATCGCGGTCTACTTTTTCCGGTAGCGGAGATTTCGCTTGGGCAGCGAGAGCTTCCGACTCGAGCTGGCGGCCCAACTCCTGGATCTCGACGAGCCGATATTTTCCTTTGCGAATCTCGATCAATTCTTCACGGTTCGGCCGCGGCAAAGTGATGCGCCCCGATTCCATAAGCTCTTTTGCTTCGCCGTACAGACGGATGACGTGCATGGCGTACTTCGTATCGTAGCCATGCTGTTCCTCCAGAGCAGCGCGATGAATATTCTTCTGGCCTTTTTCCCCGAGGAGCCTCTTCATCTGGTCGTCGGCAAACCCCAGGAAAGGAAGAGCATGGGTCCTTGCAAGAAAAAGTTCGGAGTGCTCGGAAACTCTCGTCCACGCGGGAGTGGTGAAAGCGAGGGGAGCGAATAGAAAGTGCAAAGCAGAAGGATTCCCTTTAGCGGCGAGTGCGCCCCATTTCGCCAGGGTATAAAGACAAACGTCGACATCCTCCGGGCCGTTGCCTCCAAGCTTCCCACCCGTGGTGAAGACAAAATGCTCTTCGCGGTCAAGGCCCAAGACTTTGAAAGCTGGCGGAATGTAAAGTCCGTACCAATCGGTGTCATCCGTCGCTCCGAGCTTGGCTCCATGCGCTTGGGAGCCGCCGATGCAGGCCATGATCAAGTTTGACTGGTGGGAGAATCCGTATTGGGAGAAATCCGGTTTCATTTGGATGTCCACGGTGAGTCCATCGTAGCGTAACGCGGCGGAATTCGCCGAGAGGTTCTGGAATAGCCTTTGACGAAAGACGCCGGCGTAAAGCCGGCGCTACACGGCGTTGCGTCAGTCGCGGATTACGGAGACTTTGGCGGCTGGGACTTCGAGGCGCATCAGGCGATGGCTTGCGTCGAGGTATAAGTCGATTTCGAGATCGGTGGTGGTTACGCGGAAGCCTTCGTAGGATTTGCCGTCGAGAGTGGCGGAGCCGGTGGATTCGGCGGTCAGCGTGCCGGGCATCATTTCTTGCGGAATGAAGACGGAGAATGTTTGCGGGCCGCGCTTCGACCAGTCATACAGGCAGGCCAGGACAGCATATTGATGATAGAGGTTGTTATCGAGGACGGCCACCAGGGGAGTTCCGAACGTAAAGGTCTGATCGAAAGGGCTTGCCCCCTGCATTTGCAAGGTCATTTTAGCGATGCCATTGTCGAAAAGAATCCGCGCGGTGTTTGTCTTTTCCGCTTTGGAGGTCCATGCATAGCTGACCGGGGAACCATTGGGTTGAAGCGTGAGCTCGCCATTCACTTTACTGGAAGCGCCCTGCGAAGGTTTGATATCGGCGTTGCCTTTGGCGAGCCAACCGCCGCCTGACGGAGTGATTTCAAATTCCTCGTGGCCAACGGTTGTGCCATCGAGCTTGATGGTGAGCTTGCCTTTATCCTGGGAAAAAACGGAAGGAATCCGCGATGCAGAATTCTTTTTTTGCGCCGCTCGCCCGACGCCGGCACTGGTGAAAATCAAAACGGCGCAGAGGAGGAGCGAAAAGCCAGGCTGAGACCCGCGTAGATTTTTTTTCATGGAATCTTCCTTCGCAGCACACTGCGAAACACGATCAGGTATCGTGGAGAAAACTACCTCCGCCGCTTATTTTAGCTGAGGCCGGTTAAGAGCTTGGTTTTTCCACGACGAGATGTGCTTCGCCGCCACCTGCCCCAACAATGCGCCGGCCAAGGATCTCGGCGACGACCTGGCTGGGATCGCCGGAGCTGTCCACGCGAAAATCAGCCAGTTGATAAGAGGGAAGGCGTTGGCCGTAGAGTGCGCGAAAGCTGGCTTCATCGCGAAAGAGCGGCCGGCCCGTCATGGTCATGCAGCGAGCGAGGAGAACTTCGACGGGCGAATCGAGCCACAAAACGGGGACGCCGGAGTTGCGAAGAAACTCGGGGCAGCCTGGCTGTGCATAGGTGCCTCCACCGAGGGCGAGAATGGTGGACTCCTTCAGCTCGGCGGCGCGACCTAAAGCCGCGCGAAGCTGATCGGCTTCAATCTGGCGAAAACCGGGCTCGCCCAACCGCTCGAACATTTGCGGGATGGTGAGTCCAGCGGATTGCTCGATGCGCTCGTCCAAATCCACAAAACGCCACGCAAGCTGGCGCGCCAGAAGCGTGCCAACGGTGGTTTTGCCGGAACCCATAAAACCGGCGAGGCATAACATCTGGACGCGGCCAGAGAGGGCGCGCAAAAGGGGCGGTTGGATCACTGTGCCGTTAGAGATTCAGCCACGGGGGCTGTTTCATCGGGCGCCGAAAAAAATTAATCGCGCCTCATGATACGAATTGTACCACTGTAGGAGGAGAGTTCGACCTTTGCGAGGCCCTTTCCGACGGTACCGAAAAAGCCGTGAGTCAGGTTTGAATAAATATGTTTCACGCCGTGAGTATCGGGCTTCAGAAAGGCGGCAGCCTGATTATCAACGGTTCCGGTGGAGGTCTGCGCTTTCAGGTCAAAGGAATCGTTGCTGGAGAAGCGCACTTCCACGAGCCCTCTGCCGCTCTTCATGGAATAGAGACCGGTGCGCACGAATTCTCCGTCGAACAGAACATTTCCAGTCGTGGTCATCAGATTGACGTTGTTCAGCTGGGGCTGGAGAATCTGCGCGCTTCCGCTGATAGAGCTGAAATCGAGTTTGCCGGCGCATTGCGAGCAGACGAGTGAGCCGCCAGTCGTTTTGACAATGATGTAGCCGGAAACTTCCTTCAGGTGCACGTCACCGGCGAAACTCTCGAGCTTCATGTCACCCGTAACCTGCTCGACGTAAATCAAGCCGGTCTCCGTCTTGAGCTGAAGCTCGGTTTCTTCCGGTACGGTCAACTGAAGATTAGCCTCGAGCTCCAAAGGTTGTGCGGCAGCGTCCAGGACGTTGGCGGTGACGTCAATGCGATCACCGGCTTGCTCAATATCAAAGCCAATTTTGTTGGAAGCCTGCGTGCCAAGAATATCGACTTCAGAATTCTTCCAGGACTTGATTTCGATGCGGCCATTAGCGACGTTGTGGATAACCACCACCGGCTTCCCGGAGACCGTATATTTCCGTTCGACGCGCTGGTCGGCACCGGCCGCATGCGCGGGAGCAGCGCCCCAGACAAAAAGTGCCGCGCTCAATACTGGCAAAATACCGCGCTTGCCTCGAAGCCCTGACCATGCCGGAATGATCCCCATCATCTGAAGGCACATTTTAGTTTACGCTCCTTCCGCGCTCGATCATCGCGGACAATAATTCGGCTTTTTGCTGGTATGCGGCGGACAAATACTCGCGAGTCAGCTGGTCCTGCGGGTGTTCCTTAAGGTGTTGCTCGCACTCAGCAATAAATTCGTTCACTTTCTTCAGGTTATCCCGCAGCGAAGCATCGATGGGGGACCTGCTGCTTAGAATCAGGCCGGTGGCAACCGGCTCCTGATCGTCCAGAGCCTGGGCAGTGCCAGCAAATTCGGCTGGGGCGCTGGAAGCAGAGGGCGCCGCGGTCGACTTTTGATTCAAAGTTTGATTCGAAGTGTGGTTCGAAGAAGGAAGGGCCTGCAGGGGCAAGGGAACTTCTCGCACGGCCTCTTGCTTTGTAGAATTCTTTTCGGCGACTCGGTCCTTGCGAATTTCAAAAACGGCCGCTGAGGCGATCAGTATGCCGACCATCGCGGTGGCGAGCACGCGATGGCCAAAAAACGCACGCGTCGAAGCCCACCAGGAAACACGCTCTAAAACCACGGGTTCAGCCGCAGGCGTCCGGATGATTCCTTCCGCTTCGAGTTGTGCGCGAAGCGAAATCCAAACGCGCTCCGGAGGAGCAATTTCCGAAGGCAATTTATGAGCTGCATCTACAAGGCTGGTCAGGTCGGCGACATAGCTGCGGCACTCACGGCATTCCGCGAGGTGCTCGCGCGCCTCCGCCGGAAGCGGCTCAAGCCCTTCTTGTTCCAATACGGTTTCTATGTCTTTGCACTGCATGGCACTCTGCTCCGCGGCCCAAGAACCTGGTGGCCTATCAGCTCGACAACTCTTTGATTAGTAAGACGCTTCCCCCGGTTCAACAGTTGGCTACATTCTAGCTCAATCGCCAAAGCCCGACTGCGTTTTTGCAGCGTGACGTACCGCGCGAGCCTGATCCCGCAAATCTTCCTGAAGCAGCTCCCGCAACCGCGTCCTCGCTTTATGCAACTGCGACTTCGAATTACCTACCGAACAGCCCATAATGCCTGCAATCTCGTTGTGCTCGAATCCCTGAACGTCGTGCAGCACAAAAACCGTGCGATACCCCGGCGGAAGTTTCTCGATGGAGCGTTCCAGATTGACGCGGTCAACCGCTCCGCTGAGCCGCAAGTCCGGCGCACCAATGTCTTTCCTGGGGCCACCTGTTTCCTCATCGGGTTCCGTCGTCTCTTCGAGAGAAGCCGCTGGAAGCGTCTTCTTGCGCAAACGCATCAGAACGACGTTGACCGTCATCCGGTGCAACCAGGTCGAAAAAGCCGACTCGCCCCGGAAAGTCCCAATCTTTCTAAAAAGCTGAAGAAACGCTTCCTGCATCAGGTCTTCCGCGTCGGAAGGGTTGCCAACCATACGTAAACAAAGGGCATAGACGCGTCGGCCATGAAGCTGATAAAGCGCTTCAAAAGCCGCGGCGTCCCCTCCCTGGGCCAGACGTATAGCTTCCGCTTCAGTCGCCGAACGCGGTGACTGAGTAGAATTCACCCGGTTTGGCGGCTGTAGAACAGTCGGCACACTGGGCTCGCTTGGTCTATTTCGGGCCAACGGTCCAATTGCGGCGCATCCAACGGGTCGGATGCACCGACTACCTCCTAGAGTTGTCCTCGCAAGGACGGCGTGTTCTCAATCAGACAAGCATAAATGCTGTCTTATTCCCGGCCAAAATCCCCGATTGGCCAGCTGAGGGCCAGCCTCTCTATTATTCGCTTATTGCGGTGATTCGTCTATGGCGGATCAGGCGTTGCGCGAAGTTCAACTTTTTGGGATGAGATGCTCCCATCTGGGTGCAAACCGTAGCCTGGAAGGTTCCTAGTTCGTCTCCCGGAAGGGCCATGAGGAACGATTTCAACAGTACGACGGTCTCGCGCAGGCAGGTATTGAGGTCGTAGTGGGCGGCATCCACGGCCTGCCATTCCAGGTTGTAGTCCATCAAAGCATCCGAGGCGATATGGCCTGCGGCGGCGCAGAAATCGTTGCGCAGGTCGTCCACCATTTCGCCCAAGGTGCCAATTTTGTAGAGGAAATGGGAACGCTCCGTAAGAACAATGCGGCAGAGCAAGTTGCTGCGCCGCGCTGAACGCTGCACGCGGACGCCCTGAAAATTGGCGGGATCGAGCGGAGCTGCATTTGGTACGGTGCCGTAATGCCTGGCGTGCTCCCCTAGCGACCACAACAGGGAAATCAGAGGGTGCGCGAAGCGATGGCAAAGTTCGGGTGTGACGCAAACAGCCTGGCTGGCCTTTGAGAAACGTCCAGACTGACGCAGCTCAATAGCTTCATCCAGACTAACGCTCAGCATGTTGTAGGAAACTTCGAGATGCCGCACGTAGGAGCGGAACACCTGGTCCTTCTCCTCTGGTAGCCAGGCGCGCCAATCGTCTTTCACAGTCATGCCGCGGGATGAGGGGGGGCGGACACGATGTTTCACAAGGGGTCTCCCGAGGACAGAACCGCGAGTATAGCAAATTCCGTGAATGCAAGAACGATTTTCTCCGTGAGAGCAGTCGCATTTTAAGGGTCGCATTCAGAATGGGCCGGCAAACCGCTGGTCGCGGTCACCCGGCCTATGGAGCAGAATTGGGTGGTGGGTCACTTTGAGATTTCTATTGTTAGCCGGAGCTTGGCTGGAGCGGGCAGTCCGCTAAAGGCGACCCGAACTATTTTTTTAAGGCCAATTGCGATATCCTTCCATTCATACGGCCGGGCAATCCGTCCGCCGCTGAGGCGGTTAGTGGCGTATCCATTTTGATGGTGGGGGGGAATCAACGCCAGAGGGATTTTTCGTGCTGCCCCGACGGAGGACCGAACTGATGTCCACGACCCCGAGCGTCGGTGCTTTCGCCATAGTTCCGAGCAACAACCTGACCGCCGCGATCCCGTTTTGGGAACGCCTTGGCTTTGCCCGCACGGGCGGTGTCGCCAATTACGTTATATTGACCGGATGGGGCTGCGAGGTACACCTGACCCAGGCGGGAAGCGGCCTCTGGCGCGTACCGGAGGAGAACAATCCGTTTGGCGTCTTCATTCGCACACCCGACGTTGCCGCCATCGCATCGCAAGTGGAGGACCTGATTATCCGTCCCGGCGGTGTCCTGCGCCACCGCGAATGGGGCCTCTACGAGGTCGGGATAAACGGGCCGGACGGTCTGCTGGTCCGCATCGGCTGGCCTTCCCATCTGGTCAAAGTTGAATGATCACGATGTATTTTGGACGCCCTCGCGAGTCCTTAAAATTTTGAAGTTTGCGCGATGCAGAATGTCCGCCTTTCAAACTGAGCCATTACCCAGAATTGTGAACGGTTGCTCCAACGAAGCGCAGACCGCTATACTCTTGTGCTCACTTCGAAAGGATTCCCGATTGCAATTCGAGCCTCGCGAACAGTTTGAACAGCGTCAGAAGAAACTCGAGCAGATTGAAGCTCTGGGATACGAGCCCTTTCCGAGGGAGTTTCGGTGGACGGACACGCCTCTAGCCCTTGTGGAAAAGTATGGCGAAAAATCCGCCGGGGAACTTGAAGCCGAAAAGCTTGAGGTTCGCGTCGCCGGGCGACTGGTTTCCTTGCGCCTTATGGGGAAGGCGGGCTTCGCCCACCTGCAAGGATCCGGCAAGCGCATTCAAATCCATGTAAAGAAAGATGTTGTCGGTGAGCGAGGTTTCTCCCTTTTTCAATTGCTGGATCTCGGCGATTTGATCGGGGTGCGTGGGCATCTTTTTCGGACAAAGACCAATGAACTGACGATTCGGGTGGATGAGCTGAGCTTTCTTTCCAAGTCGCTGCTGCCGCTTCCCGAAAAGTGGCATGGGCTGACCGATGTGGAGATGCGCTACCGGCAGCGGTACCTCGACCTGATTGCCAATGACCATTCGAGGCAGGTGTTTGTCGCTCGGGCACAGATTATTAAGGAGTTGCGGCGATTCTTCGACGAGCGTGGATATATAGAGGTTGAGACGCCTATGATGCATCCGATTCCGGGTGGGGCAGCGGCGCGACCGTTCATCACGCACCATAACACTTTGGAAATCGATTTGTATTTGCGCATCGCGCCGGAACTGTACCTGAAGCGGCTGACCATCGGTGGCTTTGACCGGGTATATGAGATCAATCGGAACTTTCGCAATGAAGGTATCTCGACGCAGCACAACCCGGAATTCACGATGTTGGAGTTCTACGAAGCGTACAGCAATTATCGGGACTTAATGGAATTGAACGAGGAGTTGTTTGCGCTCCTGGCGATGAGCATCACGGGTTCGACGCTGGTGAAGTACGGCGAACACGAACTGGACTTCGCGAAAATGCAGCGGCTCACGATGCGCGAAGCCATCGTCAAGTACTGGCCGCGAGAAGCGGGCCAAGCTCCTACCGAAGCGGAACTGGCCGCGCCGGGCGGACCGCGCGCTATCACGGAGCGCTATAACGGCTGGGCGAAAGCTAACGGCGCCCCGTATGCAGCATCCAAAGGCACAGTAAAGGACGGCGAATGGACGGGCTTGCTGTTTGAAACTATGGCCGAAGACAGATTGATTCAGCCGACGATTCTTTATGACTTTCCGACGGACATTTCTCCTCTTTCCAAGCAGAAGCCCGAAGACCCAACCCTTACGGAGCGCTTCGAGATTTACATTGCGGGCATGGAAGTCGCGAACGGATTCTCGGAGTTAAATGACCCTGCCGAGCAAGAGCGCCGCTTTCAGGCGCAAATCGCCCAAGGCGGAGAGGAAGTCCCGAAGGCCCTCGACGTCGATTACATTCGCGCATTGTGCCACGGCATGCCGCCGACCGCAGGCGAAGGCATCGGCATAGACCGGCTCACGATGCTGCTCACCGATTCGCAGTCCATTCGAGACGTCATTCTCTTCCCGCTGTTGCGCCCCGAAGCGCGGCAAGACTCCGCTTCCGGAGCAGGCGGCGCGTAAAGTATCCTGTCTTCGATGTTTCGGATGCGATTCTCCCATGCAATTTGAATGGTTCGTGGCACGGCGGTATTTGCGCTCGCC
>CAJCHZ010000014.1 GCA_903970165.1 Betaproteobacteria bacterium | reverse complement strand
TGGCGGGCGATGCGGCCGGTGCTTGCGACCAGGTCGATAAGGTCTTGAGTTACGTCTTGCGGTTCGATGGAGCTGATGCGGAGGCGGTCTAGCTTTGTTTCGGCGAGGATGCGGCAGAGGAGATCCGGGAAACTCGTCCTGGGAGTTAAGTCGCGGCCGTAGGTGCCGAGGTTGATGCCGCTTAGCACTATTTCTTTGGCGGCGGATGAGCATGGGCGCGCACTCGGGGAGTGGACAGCCAGGATTGGCTGTCCCGCCAATTGGCGCACTTCGTTTATTACTGCGTCTGGGGGAAGGCTGCGGCTTTTGCCGCGGACGCTGGGGATTATGCAGTAGGTGCAGCGAAGATTGCAGCCGTCCTGGATTTTGAGGATGGGGCGCGTGTGGTGGAGTTCGCCGCCCTGGATTGGGGCGGAGAGGAATTCCGGGTGGGCGAAGATGTCGCCGGTCAGGATTTGGGCGTGAGGGGAATTCGTATGGAGGGGGACAGACAGAAAAAGCAGGTTCCTCGCTTCGCTCGGAATGACAGTTTTTTCTACGTCTGGAAGTCCCGTGGCTTCTACTCGTTCTGGAACACGGGATTCTTCCCCATTTGGAACGATAGCTTCGTCTCTATCTGGGATTGTGGCTTCTACTTCGTGTAAAGGAACAGCGACGTGTAAGAGAACACGGGCAGCTGGAGCGATTTGAGTCAACAGATCGGGGATTTGGGGTTTGTGGGAATTGCCTACGACCCAGGTTACCCCGGGGAGAGAAGCTAGTTCTTCGGGGGCACGTTGGGCGTAGCAGCCTGTGACGATTAGTTTGGCGGCGGGATTTTGTGCGTGGAGTTTGCGGATGGCGTCGCGGGCCTGGGCGTCGGCGGCGGCCGTTACGGTGCAGGTGTTCAGAACAACGATCGCGGCGGCGGAGGGATGGTGAGTGGCGGTATAGCCACGATCGAGGAGCTGGCGCTCGATGGCGGCGCCGTCGGCTTGGGTCGCGCGGCAGCCGAATTGTTGGATGTGGAAGGTGGTCATTTTTGCGCGAGGCGTTTAGGCGCGATGCAAGAAAATGTGCGCTCCATGGATAATCCGCGAATAGAGAATAGGATAGCTCGTTCTGTTGGTTGCGGAAAGGCGGTGGCCTGGATAAGGCGATGAGAGCGGCTTTACTCTGTGGGTAGTAGGCCGTTACAATCCTGTGCTGAACAATGTGTGCCCTGCGGCGTCATCCCTCTGCGCTGGATAACCCCAAGATTTCGGTTGTTATACCTGTTTACAACGAAAAGAACACCATTGAAGAGATTTTGCGACGCGTGCTGGAAACAGGAATTCGCGTGGAGATCTTGATAGTGGACGACTGTTCGAACGATGGAACGAGGGAATACCTTGAAGGTATGAGGCAGGCACAGGCCAAGGGCGAACAGTTTGCGGCGGCGCATGATGGCGGGGATCCCGTGGACGTACGGTTTTTGAAGATTTATTTTCAAGACAAGAATCAGGGCAAGGGCGCGGCGATGCGGCGGGGATTTGCAGAAGCAACCGGGGAAATCATTCTGGTACAGGACGCGGATCTGGAATATGACCCAAAGGATTATCCGGTGCTGCTGGGGCCGATTATCGATGGGCGGGCGGATGTGGTCTTTGGGTCGAGATTTCTGTCTGGGCCACAGCGGGTGCATTATTTTTGGCACTATGTGGCCAACCGAACCTTGACGCTGCTTTCTGACATTATGACAAACCTCAAGTTGACGGACATGGAGACGTGCTACAAGGTTTTCCGGAAAGAAGTGCTGGCGGGGATCAAATTGAAATCGAACCGGTTTGGATTTGAGCCGGAGATTACTGCCAAAGTAGCACGCGGGAAGTGGCGGATTTATGAGGTTCCTATAAGCTATGCGGGGCGGACTTATGAAGAGGGGAAGAAGATTACGTGGAAAGATGGCGTGAAGGCGTTGTGGTGTATTTTTTGGTTTAAGATTGCGGATTGAGAAGAACCGGCCTACAGAGATTTCCCACGGAACACGAGACGAGGATAACGAACAGCGCCGGATGCGGTTTTAGCGGGAGGCGGCTTCGGAATAGCCGTGGGGGTGTTTTTGCTTCCAGGTCCAGGCCGAGGTGATGATTTCGTCGAGGGAGGAGTGCTGGGCTTGCCAGCCGAGAATGCGGTGGAGTTTTTCTTTGCTGGCTACGAGGACGGCGGGATCGCCGGGGCGGCGTGGGGAGAATTTGCGCGGGATTTTGCGGCCGGTGATGCCCTCGGCGGCGTCGAGAACTTCGAGAATGGAGAAGCCGCGGCTGTTGCCCACGTTGAAGGCTTCACCGGAAACTTTTTCGATGGATTCGAGGGCCCGGACGTGGGAGTCGGCGATGTCGAGGACGTGGATGTAGTCGCGGACGCAGGTGCCGTCGGGGGTGGGGTAGTCCGAGCCGAAAATTTCCAGTTGCGGGATCAGGCCGAGGGCGGCGTCCAGAACCTTGGGAATGAGATGGGTTTCGACACGATGGGCTTCGCCGCGTTCGGCGGAGGCGCCGGCGGCGTTGAAATAGCGGAGAGTGGCGTAGTGGAGGCCTGTGTAGGCACGATAATCGGAGAGAATCTCTTCGAAGCGGAGCTTGGATTTGCCGTAAGGGTTGATAGGAGATTTAGAGTGGTCTTCCGGTATGGGGACGGTGTGGGGCTCACCGTAAGTGGCGGCAGTGGAAGAGAAAATTAGCTTTTTTACGTTGTGACGAATCATGGCGTCGAGGAGATTGACACCGCCGGCGATGTTGGCAGCGTAGAACGTGCTGGGTTCGCGGACGGATTTGGCGACGAGAGCTTCGCCGGCAAAATGCATGACGGCGTCGGGTTTGTGGTGGGAGAAGACTTCTTCGATTTGGGAGCGAATGCCGAGATCGGCACGGCAAAACGTTGCGGCGGGCGGAACGGCGGCGGCGTGGCCTTCCTGAAGATTATCGAGGGCGATCACCTGGTAGCCGCGGGATAGCAAGAATTCCGAGCAGATGCTGCCGATGTAGCCTGCGGCGCCGGTGACGAGAACGTTCAAGGGATGGCCTCGCTTTTTGCGCGCTGGGTAGCGTGCGTACTCATTGCCTTATTACAGGGTTCAAGAAAAGAAGAAAAAGAGTAACACAGAGAACTCAGAGTTCGCAGAGAGCCAGGAGAAAACGGAATTAAGCCTGGGACATGCGGCGCTGGAACGTTAAGAGAATCAGGTCGGCGCGGCGGCGGACGCCGAACTTGCTCAGGAGATTGGAGACGTGAAATTTCACGGTGCGTTCGGCGATGTTGAGTTTGCTGGCGATTTCCTTGTTTGAGAGGTTTTCAAGGAGAGAGTCGAGGACTTCCTGCTCGCGGCGGCTTAGATTTGTTACGGAATCTGTTTTCAGGCGGCGACCCTGGCTCGTGAGCACGGAATCGACAAAGCCGGAAAGTACGGAGCGTGGGACCCAGAAGCCGCCATTCGCTACGAGCGGGAGCGCGCGAATCAATTGTTCGCGGGCTTCCGTGTAGGTCAAGAGACCTTTCACGCCGAGGCGGAGAAGCTGATAGCTGTTGGCGTCGGTGTGCTGTTCGCCGACAACGATTAAGCGTGCCTCGGGATGGCGTTCGAGAATATTGGCCAGGAGAGCGCCGGTGGCGGGGCGGGCAGCGTGGCCATCGATAACATAAACCTGCGCGACAGGCGGCTCGAAATTGCGCATGTCGGGGGCCAGCGTGGATTCGAGCTGTTTGGCGGAGACTTTGAATTGCGCCTTCGACAACACCCGTTCGAATTCGCTCAGCACCAGAGGATGCGGCGAGAGTATGCAGACTGAGAGTTTGGCAACTGCGCGTTTGGTAGCCACTATGGCCAGCGTAGTGAAAACTGTCCTAAGGGGCAAGCCTTCTGGAAGAGGTTGTTCTCGAACTGTTACGTGACAGGTAGGGTGCTTTTTCAACGAATGGCGGGTGGATTTCGAAGCAGCGGGTCGACGATACGCAGGGGCTCCTTGAGCGCCAGGGGTGGACGTATAGCCTTTGCGTCTGGACCGTTCGCTGCGCTGTAGGGACCGTTCGAACCAAAAAAGCACCCGTTCGATGTAAGGACGTTCGTAACGTGGGAGGAAGCTGCGTAAAATAAGAGGTACCCCTGACGCGGCCTTTCCTGAGGTGTGTCCGGGCTTCGGGAAAAGGAGTTAGGTTTCCTAGATATGCGAAATTTGAACGAATCGGCGAGGGCCCTGAGAGAGCTGCTCTCGGAGCGGATACTTGTGCTTGATGGGGCCATGGGGACGATGCTGCAACAGCGGCACCTGACCGCGGAGGATTTTGGCGGGGCGGCGCTCGAAGGTTGCAACGAAAACCTGGTGCGGACACGACCGGATGTGGTGCTGGATATTCACCGGAAGTATTTTCACGCGGGGTCGGACATTGTTGAAACGAATAGCTTTGGAGGGGCGCCGATTGTTCTGGCGGAGTACGGTTTGGAGGCGGAGGCGCATTGGCTGAATAAGCGGTCGGCGGAATTGGCGCGGCAGGCGGCGGATGAGTTTTCGACGGCGACGAGACCGAGATTTGTTGCGGGCTCGGTCGGGCCGACGACCAAGGCAATCACCGTTACCGGCGGCGTGACGTTTGAAGGGCTGCTAGACGCATATTATGCGCAGGCCCAGGGACTTGTGGAAGGCGGAGTGGATTTGCTGCTGGTGGAGACTTGCCAAGATACACGAAATATCAAAGCGGCTTTGTTCGCGATTCAGAAACTCTCCAAGGAAATTGGGATGCCGGTGCCGGTGATCATATCGGTGACGATTGAGCCGATGGGCACGATGCTGGCTGGGCAGACGGTTGAGGCGATGTGGGCTTCTTTGCGGCATGCGAAGCCCCTGGCATTTGGGATGAATTGCGCTACCGGGCCGGAGTTCATGACGGATCATATCCGGACATTAAGCCAGCTTTCGAGCGAGTTTGTGTCGTGTTATCCCAATGCCGGATTGCCGGACGACGAGGGAAAATACCTGGAGACGCCAACTTCGCTGGCAGCGCAGCTTGAGAAGTTTGTGGATCATGGGTGGCTGAATTTTGTGGGCGGGTGCTGCGGGACTACCGAACAGCACATTCGTGCGATCGCGCAGATGGTGGAGGGCAAGAAGCCGCGCGCGCGGCCTGGCGAATCACACCGGGCGATTTATTCGGGGATTGAGACAATTGAGGCGGAAGACAGCACGCGGCCGCTTTTGGTGGGCGAGCGGACGAATGTGATTGGGTCGAGGTTATTCAAGAACCTCGTGGCGGAAGAGCAGTGGGAAGAGGCCAGCGAAATTGCGCGGAGGCAGGTGAAGGGCGGGGCGCACATCGTAGATGTGTGCTTGCAAAGTACGGAACGCGATGAAAAGAAGGACATTCCGCCGTTTTACGAGAAGCTGATTCGCAAGGTGAAAGCACCGGTCATGATTGATACGACCGATGCTACGGCAATTGAGCTGGCGCTGACGTATTGCCAAGGGAAAGCGATCATCAACTCGATCAACCTGGAGGATGGCGAAGAAAAGTTCGAGCGGGTGGTGCCGATTGCACATCAGTTTGGGGCGGCGGTGGTGGTGGGATGCATTGACGAGGACAAACTGCAGGCGCAGGCGTTTACGCGGGAACGAAAGCTGGCCGTAGCGCAACGTAGCTACAAACTGCTGACGGAAAAATACGAGTTGGGCCCCGAGGATATTATTTTTGATCCGCTGGTGTTTCCTTGCGCGACGGGCGACGAGAATTACATTGGCGGGGCTGTGGAGACAATGGAAGGAATCCGGCTGATCAAGCAGGCTTTGCCGGATGTACGCACGATACTGGGGATTTCGAACGTGTCGTTTGGATTGCCTGCCGGCGCGCGGGAAGTGGTGAACTCGGTTTTCCTGTATTACTGCACCAAGGCCGGACTTGATTTGGCGATTGTGAATGCGGAGAAATTGGAACGGTTTGCTTCGCTTCCACAGCACGAACGAGAGCTTGCTGAGAATCTTCTGTTTTCGCACCCGCCAAAGGAAGTGCCCTCAGATCATTCCCAGGCGGAGCTTTTGCGGCATGTCCCCGCGGATTGGCGCGAACAAAGCAAAGAACAGCGCGCGGCAGTAAATCAGTATCACATCGCGGCGATTGCTGAACATTTTCGGACGGCAACAAAAAAAGAAAAGAAGCGCGCGGCGGACCTGCCACTGGACGAACGATTGGCGAATTACATCATCGAGGGGACGCGGGATGGGCTGGTTGCAGACCTGGAGCGAAAGCGCGGGGAGGGAACGGCGCCGCTGGAAATTATTAACGGTCCTTTGATGGCAGGGATGGCGGAGGTTGGGCGGCTGTTTAATGCGAATGAATTGATTGTGGCGGAGGTGCTGCAATCGGCCGAGGCCATGAAGGCCGCTGTCAATCATCTCGAGCAGTTCATGGAGAAAGCGGATACGGCGAAGCGCGGGAAAATCGTGCTGGCGACCGTAAAGGGCGACGTACACGATATCGGGAAAAATCTTGTTGAAATTATTTTGAAGAACAACGGATATGACGTGGTGAATCTGGGGATCAAGGTGCCCCCCGAGGAGTTGATCAAGGCTTATCTGGCGCACCATCCGGACGCAATTGGGTTGTCAGGGCTGCTGGTGAAGAGCGCGCAGCAGATGGTGATTACCGCGAGCGATCTGAAGGATGCCGGAATCATGGTGCCACTGCTTGTGGGAGGGGCAGCGCTTTCCGCAAGGTTTACCCAGACGAAGATTGCACCCAGCTATGGGCAAGCGGTGTGTTACGCGAAGGATGCGATGACGGGGCTGCGACTGATGAACCAGTTGATGGACCCCGCGACGCGTGAACAGGTTTTGCGTGAGCATACGGAGTCGGCGGGCGGGGTCGCCGTGGAGACAACGGTGATGGTGGCCGAACCGCCGAAAGTTACACGATCGCCGAAGGTGCGAACGAATTTGCCGATTCCCAAGGTGGCTTATCTCGACAGAAAAGTGCGGCTGGTACCGGATTTGAACGAGGTGTGGAGCTACATCAACCCGTTCATGTTGTACGGGCGGCACATGGGATTTCGCGGGGATTTTGAAAAGCGGTTTGCGGAACGCGAGCCAAAGGCTGTCGAACTGTTTGAAAGCATGGAAGAAGTGAAGCGGGAAGCGGCGGAATTTATGAAGCCGAGGGCGGTGTGGCAGTTTTTCGAAGCGGAGGCGGAGGGAGAGGCGATGCATTTGTTTGCGCCGGGCAGTTCGGAACCGGTGCATACGTTCCGCTTTCCGCGGCAGCGGGCGGGAGATTTTTTGTGTTTAAGCGATTATATTTTGCAGCCGCAAAATGGAGTTCGCGATCACGTTGCGTTGTTTGTCGTAACGGCGGGCGAAGGCGTGCGCGAACGCTCGGAAAAAGCGAAAAACGAGGGTTACTACTTCAAGTCGCATGGGATGCAAGCCCTGGCGATTGAATCGGCGGAAGCTTGCGCGGAGTGGCTGCACAGGAGGATTCGCGAGGATTGGGGATTTCCTGATCCTCCGGAAATGACCATGGCACAGCGGTTTACTTCGCGCTACCGCGGGAAGCGATATAGCTTTGGTTATCCGGCTTGCCCAAGACTCGAGGATCAGTCGGGCCTGTGGGATCTGCTCCGGCCCGAAGAGATTGGCGTGCAGCTGACAGAAGGATTCATGATGGACCCGGAGGCCAGCGTCAGCGCGCTGGTGTTTCAGCATCCGGATTGCGCATATTTTTCGGTTGGCGAGGCGGGAGAAGCATAACTGTCGCGATTCACGAACGCCAATCGTGAGACCGTTGTTCGTTGCTATCATCCCGGATTAGAGTGAGTCCTTATCTCGGAAGCACGCGGCACGGTTTGCTTTGCCGGAAGGAAGGGATATGAGTCAGGCGGACGGTACAGTTCCGTATGGAGTAGTCCCAGACGATTCGAAGAAGCACATGACCGGCCTGCAGCTATTGATTGGCATCATGGAAGGAAGCCTGCCGGCGCCTCCCATCCAGAGGACACTAGACTTTCGCATCCTGAAGGCGGAGCGAGGGCATACCGTTTTCGGGGGCTCCCCGAAATTTGAGTATTACAACCCTCTCGGTTCCGTGCATGGCGGATATACGGCAGCTTTGCTTGATTCCTGCATGGCATGCGCGGTGCATTCCACGTTGGACGTGGGGTACAGCTACGCTACCCTGGAAGTCAAAATCAACTATGTACGGGCGATTACCACCGAGACTGGCGAGGTGCGAGGGGAAGGGCGAATCATTCATGCGGGTAAGCGCATCGCTACAGCGGAAGGGCGCCTTCTAGATTCCGCAGGTAAGATTTATGCTCATGGAAGCACTACCTGTCTTGTCTTCCCCCTGTGAGTCCTTGCAGTTCCCCGCAGCTTGCCGGGCTAAGAGAATCGGCCCGTTCCGTGCTACCAAGCAATCCAGGCCATTCTTAAAGCGAGTGAAGTGAGGAAGTCAGGAGCGAGGCAAAACTGCGTGATCGAGACAGTCCTTCAGCTCCTGCGCAAAGCGGTGGGAGTGGGGAGCCTTAAGAATTTCCATATGGTCACCCGGCACGACCCGGACCTCATTGCCACCCGCCGAAAGTTCGCACCAAGCCAAGCGGGGATCCATGGTGGAACTAAGCCCGCCGTAAGACCATGAATCTCGGCCGAGGATGATGACGGATTTACCGGGGTAGCTGACCGGACGGTAAGAATTGACGACGTCCCAAGCCCTTTTATCCATATCATCCACAAGCCCGGCCAACAATGGATCCTGGGTATCGTCTGATTCCGCGCCCTTTCCTTGAAAATACGAGCGTATGTGATTGGCCAGAATCGCAAAGCGCGCTTTTATCCGCCGTGCCATGCCTGCGGGGCTGCGCCCAAAGAAACTCCGCAGACGCCAAGTGGCCCTTTGAGTCATAAAGCGCACTTTATCGGCCGAGCTTGCCGGATAATTGGGGACAGAGCATTCCACGATGGCAAGAAAAGCAACCACTTCGCCTTCTTTCTGGAGTTGCTGGGCCATCTCGAAGGCGATATAGCCGCCACCACACCAACCAATCAGGCAATATGGGCCTTTGGGCTGTACGGCCCTCAATTCCTGGGTAAATCGAGCAGCCCGCTCGGGGATGCTTTCAAGCCTCTCTTCCGGCGCGGGCTTTTTGGCCTCGAACCCATAAACAGGCTGGTCGGAGCCGAGCAGGAGTGAGACCTCGCGAAACGGCAGTACCGTTGTTCCGTATCCTCCAGGGATCAAAAAGAGTGGCAGCCGGTGTCCCAAGGGCTGGATCGGCACAATCGGCGACCAAGGCCGAGGCTCCAGGCGAGTCGGTTGACTGGACTGCAGGATCAATTCGGCGAGCTGCCGCACTGTTCGGGCCTCGAATAGGGTCGATAGCCCAAGTTCAAGACCATAGGTTTTCTTGATCTTACTAAAGAGTTGCGCACCGAGCAGCGAATCGCCACCTATATCGAGGAAATCGTCATCGAGGCCAACCGACTCGAGGCTCAATAGTTCCCGCCACCAGGCGACCAAGTTACTAACGATTGGTTCTGCGGGACCGAGGAGGCCAGACTGGGGCAGGTTAGCTCCAGCAGGTTCAGTGCCCGCGTTGTGGCCCAGGTCGAGCCCATTCGGCGACTCCTCGCCAAGGGTAGCTTGAGAACCGCCGGGTAGGGAGTTTGATGGATAGGTCATGACTCGTGTGTTCTCAAAGAGTGCATTCGCGTTGCCAAAGCGGGAACCTGTAAAGCATTCATTCTAAAATGGATAGGCTGCTCGACAAGGGCAAGTGTCAGGGATAGGGGCAATTGTTTGCCACTTGGGGCAATCCCGATGGAGCTTGCGCCATCGGAGATGCTCGAACATTGGGAATTGCAATTCATTGGTAGAAAGACATTTAGCTTATGAGCGGAATCCTTCCCAACTCATTTCTTAAGTTGCTCGTAGCCAAAGACAGCCTTCAGCTCCAAGAATTCCAGTAGCCCAGCCTCGCCCCACTCTCGACCATTGCCCGATTGCTTAAATCCTCCAAAACAGCCGCCGAAATCGAGCCGCGCGCCGTTGATGTGCACGTTTCCGGAGCGGATCCGCTTGGCAACGCGACGCGCGCGCTCCATATTTCCAGAGGATACATAACCGGAAAGACCGAAGGGAGTTTCATTGGCAATACGAATGGCATCCTCTTCGTCTTCGTAGGGAATTATGCAAAGAACGGGACCGAATATCTCCTCGCGAGCAATCGTCATGTCGTTGCGAACATCGGAGAAGACGGTGGGCTTCACAAAATATCCCTTCTGGATACCATTTGGAAGCTCCGGGCCACCCGCTATCAGCTCTGCGCCTTCTTCGATCCCCTTGCCGATATAGCGTTGCACTTTTTCATGCTGGGACTTATTCGCGAGCGGACCGAGGTTCGTCGTATCCGCGAAGGGATCGCCAACCGTTATTGACTCGGCGAGCTGCTTGGCGGCTGCGGCAGCTTCGGGCATCCAGGAGCGAGGAACGAGCATGCGAGTAGGTGCATTGCAAGACTGTCCGGTGTTCCGGAAGCAAGCCTGCACCCCGTCACGGACCGCGTTAGGGAGGTCGGCATCATCCAAGATAATGTGCGCCGACTTTCCCCCGAGTTCCTGGGTGACCCTCTTGACGGTGGGAGCTGCGGCGGAAGCCACTGCGATACCGCCCCTTGAGGAACCCGTGAAAGAAACCATGTCCAGGTCTGGATGAGAAGAAATCGCGGAACCAACGTTGAGGCCGTCGCCATTTACGAGGTTGAATACCCCGGGCGGAAGACCGGCCTCATGAAGAATTTGCGCAAATAGATAGGCAGAGAGCGGGGCAAGTTCGCTTGGCTTGAGGACCATGGTGCAGCCAGCTGCAAGCGCGGGAGCCACCTTGCAAGCGATCTGGTTCATGGGCCAGTTCCAAGGAGTGATCAGGCCGCAAACGCCTATGGGCTCTTTTCGCAGGAGAGTCGAACCGTTGAGCTTTTCAAATTGAAAGTTTTTGAGGAGTTTCACGACTTCGGAGAAATGGGCCAGACCCGCCGGGGCCTGAGCTGCGCGAGAGAGAGAAACGGGGGCTCCCATCTCCTCGGAGATGGTCTGGGCCATTTCTTCCATCTTTGACTTATATATCTCGATGATGCTCTGGAGCAGATCGAGGCGCTGTTCGAGTGTAGTTTCGGAATACGACTCGAAAGCCTTCCTGGCCGCGGCGACAGCTTTGTCGACGTCGGCCTTGCCGCCGAGCGAAATTGTAGCGATTGGAGTTTCGTTAGCGGGGTTGATGACAAGAAAGTCTCGGACAACAGATGGATTGATCCATTTTCCACCTATATAGAATTGACGACAGTCCTTCATGCGTTAGCTCCAGTCTGCCAGTAGAGATCAGCCGTAGCAGCAGTTTCCAAGATGCGATTGGTTTGAGAGCAGCGAAATCATTTATCAATGCTGGCCCGGCCGAGGAGCAAGAGCAAGCACAGCGTAAGCGGTGGCCGCGTCGCTCATGAACTGACCAACATTAGAAGATGGATCGCGTTTTTCGTTCAAAGAGTAGGTCCGCCATAGGCCTTCCGTTTTGTTTTGGTTCTCCATAAGCCAGGTCAACCCACGCTGCAGCTCGGGCGTGTCGCGAGGAACGCCGACTTGCTGCAAAGCGAAGAGAGCGTAGCCGGTGGCAAAGCCGTCGCTCTTCCGATCCACAAAAGTCCCATCCACTCGGATCCATGACCTGGCGTAGGAGCGCAAACCCCCAGGTCCCCAGTTCCTCGAAAGTGAAGATAAACACCAACCACCATCGGATTGTTGCGCGCTCAAAACTGACCTGATGATCGCCGACTGCTGTTTCTGATCGAGGAGGCCAGGCAATTTTGCTGAAGCCCATAAAAGGCCGATACGATCCACGAGGGGCCGATTCTGGTAGTCGCGGGTTAAGTATTCGCGCAACCGATTGAGATTGTCTTGCGAATCCGGGAGCGAGCCGTAGCCATGGGGAGCTGTCCCCACTGCAACTGCCGCGAGGACAGCGCCATAGTAATCTGAGCTGGCCGCTTCCCAAGGCTTCAAGTTGAACTGAAGCCAAGACCAAGCTCCCTTCTGATCTCCGCTGGTGACTTGCGAGGCCCACATGTCCTCGAAAGCGGCCCGCGTGTCATCACTAAGTTTTCCGGTCTGAGAGTCATGACTGGCTAAGATCAGTGCATTAAGGACAGCTTCTGTGCCCCGGGACTCGGCGGTTTTGTTTGCGCCGTGCTGCTGGTCGCTATAGTAGGGTCCGACTTCCTTCCCTAGGCGAACGCGCTTTGTAACATTTTCAAGGAGCAAGCGTTCCTCGGGAGTAGGGCTTTGTTCTGCGAGGACTTTGCGAAGGACAGGCCGAGAAAGAGCGTACGGAAGCGCGGTATGACAAGAAACGCAAAAGGTCTGGTGATCGCGGGCGGCTACAGGCCATTGCATCCACCAAGCCTCTCGGCGATCCAGGTATGAGGCGGCGGCCTTGGGATCCCAGGAGCCCACGCTCTTGGCTGACGTGTGCGAACAGCCCGGAAGGAGCCCTGCCAGGAGGCAGGTCAACCAGAAACTTATAGTCCGACTTTTTGCGCTCATGGGATTTACTTCCCTGGGGACAGGAATGAATCTAAGCACGCGGCTGCTCGAGGGGAAAAGCCCAAAAGCAGCTTTTGGGATTCTATCATGAATAAAACGGCCAAAAATCTGACACGATAGCCCTAATCATGTTTGCAGCTGATGACGAAGCCTAAACCTCTCGTGCAGAAAAGCCATCAAGGACGCTGTGGCTTCCGCCGTTGCGTGCGGGTCAAAACCTACCGTGGCACCGCGCATAACGCACGAATCGCTCCAGGAAAAAGGCTCGCCGGTTTGAAGCATGACGATTTCTCCAAGGGGCCGTTCCAGGCGTGGGCAGTGATTTGTTGTCAGGGCATCGGCCAAAAAGAGAGGGGGTGAATAGAGAGGGTTATCAAACACGTGGCGCGCCCCCGGATACTCGTTGAGCTGGATGTCTTTGCCCAAGCGCCGAAGCCTCTCGAAGTAACTTCGGCATGGCTCAATGGACACGTAATCATCCGCCGTGCCGTGAAAAAGCCGAATAGGTTTATCGCTTACAAGCTCGTCCTCGATGTAAGTGGTTGTGCAGGAAGGATAAAAGGCGATGTAGGAATCGAATTCGACGCCGGAAGGTCCATGCAAGCGCTGAAAACGAATCAGACTCGAATAAAGGGCGGCAAAGCCTCCCTTGGAAAAGCCCATCACGGCAATCCTTGATCGGTCAATGCGGGGATGGGTCGAAAGCAACTCCAGAGAGCGGTAGGCGTCCGCAATCATCGTAAGACTGCTGAGTCGAGACTGGTCGGTGATCGTCTCCATGATTTGCCGGCCTGTGAAGCAATCCAGGAGGAAAGCGGCGACGCCCATTTCATTCAACAGGTGGGCCCAGCGCACAACATTGGCGCCAATGCCCCCCGATCCGTGAACCAGAATGACCGCAGGAATTCGCGCAGTGCCGGAAGGAAGACGCAATTCGCCGCCGATGCGCGAGGAGATCCCAGATTGTGCACCCGTAAGAAACTGCTTGTCCGTCAAAGTCACCGCTTCGAAAGTATGAATTTCAATTCTTGCAGTGTGCACATACGAAACCTGGAGCGGGACTCCCGCCGCGCGGCTCGTCACTATGGGCTCCGATGGTGGCGCCGGTGGAATAAAATAGTTGTCGCTCAGACTCCCTCCCTTGAAACAACTCTAAGGACCCGCCCGGGTGCTTTGCTGGATCGCCTCTCTTTTTCTTTATTAATGTACTTCATCAAGATTAAGACTGGGCGGCAAATCAGCATGCCAGTCTGGGGCTCCCGACGTTTTCCTTGGCCGAATAGCAGCGGAGGAACGAGAGACCACTAACGATTTAAACTTACGCGGTTTCGCGTCAGAGTTCGTCTGCCAAAAAAATCCGACCGGGCTAAACTGGAAGGATACCGGAGGGTCTATGCTACGGGTGGGCTTGATTGGATCGAGAGGGATGGTCGGCAGCGTACTCTTGCAGAGAATGCGGGAAGAGAACGACTTCGCGGGGATCGAGCCGATCTTTTATTCGACGTCGAAGGCGGGAGGCGCGGCACCCAAAGAGGCCGCCGGGGGAAGACTCGAGGACGCGAAAGATCTGCGAGCACTTCGGCGGTGCACCGTGCTGATTAGTTGCCAGGGCGGAGACTATACGTCCGAAATCTACGGCCCATTGCGCGACAGCGGCTGGAAAGGGTCCTGGATCGACGCGGCTTCCACACTGCGTATGAATGACGACACGGTGATCATTCTCGATCCCGTAAACGAAGAGTTGATTCGCGAGGGACTAGCACGCGGCCTGCGGACGTTTGCGGGCGGTAATTGCACGGTTAGCCTGATGTTGATGGCTGTGAGCGGTCTTCTTGGGGCGGGGTTAGTCGAATGGATTACTACGATGACTTACCAAGCCGCTTCCGGCGCCGGATCCGCCAAAATGCTCGAGCTGGTAAAGCAAATGGAGTACCTCACGGATCAGACGCGCACGAACCCCTCTGAAGATGCCTTGGAAGTCGATCGCAGGATAAATCATGGCCAGCGTTCTTCCCTTTTTCCCACCGACGAAATCGGTGCCCCCCTGGCGGGCAGCTTGATTCCCTGGATTGATCGAGACATGCCCGGCGGCCAAACCCGCGAAGAATGGAAAGGGATGGCCGAAACGAACAAGAT
>CAJCHZ010000013.1 GCA_903970165.1 Betaproteobacteria bacterium | reverse complement strand
ATGCCAAGGGGCCTGGGCTGTCTCGACCAAGAAGAACAACTATTTGTCGGCCCTCTATCGTCGGCTAGCAGTGCGAAGGGGATCGAAACGCGCGACCATCGCGGTGGCCCACAAGCTCCTGGTCATTGCCTACTACATCCTGCGAGACGGAACTGGTTACAGCGACCTCGGCGCAGACTACTTCGATCGCCTGAACCCAGAAGGCCTGCGCAGGCGCTTAACCAAACGGCTCGAAGGCCTAGGCTTCAAAGTGACCCTGGAGCCCTCGGCTCAAGTCGCCTAGAAGTGATTTTCTAAGGAATAATCTGCCCTTGCTGGGCGCTCGCAACAAATACCGCAAGGATCTGACAGCCGGGTACAAGCCTTCACTCCGGCCATCCAAGCACACGCTTGATTTGCGCCGCGATTTCTTGGCTGGCTGCCATGCCGCTCGTCATACCGAGCTCTCGATAGTTTTCGAAGTGATCTTCGTCGAACCACTGATTCGCCGTCGTGTCGTGCGGAAAAGCTTTGTCCTTTTCGCCGTAAGCCAAAACGTCGCTCGGGTCGCATGCCACGAGTGCTGGCTTCAAATAAATAATCGTGCCATCTGCTTCTGGCGCATTTGGGTTGTAGCGAATCTTTCCAACCGCAAAGTGCGACGCAGCCCGCTTTGTCGCAACATCCTCGGGGCATGGTTTGGGCGTGATTCTGTCGAGGCCGTCCATCACGATTTCCACGCCAAAGTCGGTTCGGCACTTTTCAATCGCATTGTGCAAATCGCCAAATGAATATCCGGGATCGCAGGATGCATCGCTGACGATGATTAATTTGCAACCCCGCCTGACCAGCTCATACACTGCCAGATTCTCAAAATGCCCGCCATCCGAAAGATAAACATACTTGCTGTCGTCGCTTGTAGCTCCCAATAGTTCCTGCAACAAGCAAGCAAACCCGACTCGCGGGCTTCCGTTCTCCCATTGCTTCTTGCGGGGATTTCCAATCCACCAGCCGAGTCTCACGTCAAACAAGGTCATCAAAAATCCCAACCCGGGATCGGAATACGAACCCATATTGGGACTCGCCGCCGCGCCGGAAATTGCCACCGCCGTCCCCATCGTCACTCCGTCTTTGAATCCCGGGAGTCTGCACGCCAATTTCTCGGTGCGCGCATAAGCGGCCTGCCAATCTCGTTTGCATGGCAGCGCCCGCGTAAATCCTCCGTAAATCGGTGTCAGCGCAAACGAGCGGGCCTTTCTGGTCTGCAAGGCCAGCTCCTTGCCGCGCACCACGTTCAAACTGGTGTTCAAAATCGGCAGGGGCCGCCCGTCTTTGGCATTGTTCGAACCTTCCGGAATTTTCAGATCGCCCAGCGGAAAATTGTCTTTTTCCGAAAATCCCGTGAAGGGCTGTGCATTTCTCTTAGGCACCGTCGCACCCAGATAACACCGCACTAAACGGTTGCGATACAGGTAGTGAATCGAAAATTCGTTGATATCCACTCTCCAGGAAACAAACCAGGCTCCGCCAATAAAGAGCAAGCAAAGTGTCGGAACCCCCGAATCCAGAATAGTCTCACTCGGAAGCACCAGCGGATTCAGGTTCAGTCCCGTCGCCCAGTTCGCCGCGAACGAAGCAAAGATTGAAAGTCCCAGCAACAGTCCTAAAATAAAAATGTACGGTGTCAGCTTTGCCGCCACGGCCAGGAACTTTTGCGTCGCAGGCGCCTCGGGATTCCAATGACTCGTTTTTTCGCTCTTGCCGAAAAACACACCGTACACAGTCGAAAGAATCCACATCAACCCGGCTCCGAGGCTCACGTGATGCCCGGTGGATTGCTCCCACGAAAAAACTCGCCCGAGCGACGGCGGAAAATAAATTGCGATCCAGAACAGGCCGAGCCACAAAATCGCAAAAAGCAGCAGCCAACCGCCCAGCCTGCCCCACCACTCACGGTGCGCATCGCTCATCCCGCGTCCCATCAGCCCGATGTGAATCACACCTGCGACCAACATGATGAGGATGCACACTGGCGTTCCGTACGTCAGGTTATGCCAGTTGCCGCGCGTAAGATGCACCGGATCGTCATAGGGAATGAGCAGATACCCAAACGGAACAAAGAGATATCCAATCAGAACTCCCGTCAAAGCAGCAGTACTCATGACAAGCTTGCTAAGCGGTGTGTGGCTAACTCGACGCGCTTTCTTGTAATGTACGATTCGCCTCACCAGGCAGGCCCCTGTCCACATGCTGAAATAGAGAGCCACTCCCACGAGCGGCGCTCGATACCTCGGATGGTCTATGATTCCCCAGTCTTCAAGGAAAAATGCGAAACCATACGTGAACAAAGCGGACGACACCAGCAAGGGAACGATGATAAACGCGTGTACGGCCCAGGCCTTTGCGTACCACGGGTCCCTTTTTCCCTCGTGGGGGTCCACTGTTTCCAGGTTTAACCCCATGAAAACCACGGCCACGAGCCCAAAACCAATTCCCAAAGCCAGCGCAAAATTCTCCGCACGCATGATCGCTTGAAGCGTGAAGTGCGGCTCATTACGCATGGCTTCCTCGAGGTCCTCGAGTACGTGAAGGAAAGAACCAATTGTTCTCGGCGCGAGCAGCAACGAAAGCAGCGTCAGCACCAGAATGATCTGGTTCAGCAGCGTGTTTCGCAGGTAACTTGCCAAAAACGCAAGGAAATCCGCTCCCAGCAGGCCTTTCCGGGGCGTCAGGTAGTTGCTGTATTCACGCAGGAAATGTACTTCCGGGGGATCGCTCGCCTCTTTCGGCATCATGGGCGGCTCCGACAATCTCTGTTCGATCTCCTTGATTCCGATCTGGTGGTGGTACATCCACCCCATCAGCCATCCGCCTATGTACCCCCCACCCGACACCGTGGAAACAAAGTCCAGGGATCGCAACAGACTTTTTCTTGCCAGCGCCTGCAACACTCCCAGATTAAAGGTCGCGCTGCGAATCCCTCCCCCGGAAAATGCCAGCCCAATCAGGCTCTTCTCCGCCGCAGGTCGCGGCATACTCGCGTCCAGCCGTAGCTTCCGAGAGGTTTCCACTTCATGGAATTCCTCGTTGAGAACTTCCTGGATGGATGGCAAAAACATTGCCTGTCGCTCCGCGAACGCGATTCGCACGCAGGTCCTTCGCCGCATCGCTGGCACTCTCCAGGATAGTGATTGGTCCACGCATTGCGTTTCACTGACAAGGACTATCTTTTCGGCAAGTCCCAAGCTATTGGCTCTGCCCGATCGCCCCCCCGGCCTCTCGCCTCTTGCGACGGTGGAACCATTCGCCCAATTTATGCGCCACCTTCGCGGACTTCCGGCTAACCTTAATCATACGCATTGCTTCCCTCTGAAGAGTGCATATCGTGTCGTCTTACGAACACCTGCGCCGCAGCAGCCGAATTCCGAAGGAGCTCGCTATCCTTTTGACTGGAAGCGACATGGACGGCAAAGGGTTTTCGGAAATGACAAAGACCGTCCTTCTCAGCCGGCACGGCGCGGGCATCATTTCCACTTATAAGTTGTCCGCAGAGCAGGAAATTATTCTTCGCTATCTGGACACCAACAAGGAAGCGGTCGTGCGCGTTGTGGGCCGCATCGGCTCCGAGGGCGAGATTTACACTTACGGCGTGGCCTTCGTGGACGCCACCAACACCGAATTCTGGGAAGTCAACTTCGCGCCCGTATCGGAAAGAGAAAAAGAAACGCAGCGCGTGTATCTGGAATGCGGGAACTGCAAGCAGCGCGAAATGGTCGAGCACACGGACGTCGAGTCCGACGTGCTTATGATTAACGAAGGCATCGTGCGGTATTGCAAGCCGTGCAGGGACTCGACTTTGTGGAAGCGCGCTTCTGACGTTCCGGCTTCCGACGTTCCGGAAGAGCAGCCGCAGCCCGTTCTCGTGGCGGCTGGCGGCGGCCATTCGTTCGTCGGTTCATCGGCCGTGGAAAGCGGCGCAGAAAGCTCCGTGTCTGCCGCAAACCCGCAAGCTTCATCCAGTGCGTTCTCGCCGGGCGCGTCGAACTCCGCGAGCACTATGAATTCACCGGATGCGCTGAATTCCCCCAGGTCATTGGATTTGCCGAACGACCAAACGACCTCGGCTTACGGCGCGCCAGAACCCAAACCTGCAGCGCCTCTCGATAATCGCCGCAAACATATACGCACCAAGGTCAGCTACAAAGCGTGTATCCGGCGCTCGGGTTACCCGGACGACGTTGTCACGTGCGAAGACATGTCCCGAGGCGGCATCTGTTTCAAGAGCCGCAAGCAGTATTTTCCGCGCACAACGATCGAGGTAGCTGTGCCTTACGCTCACGGCGCCAACGCTATTTTCGTTCCCGCCGAAATCGCCTGGGTCGTGGAAATTACGAAAGACAAGCTGTACAAATGCGGCCTGGCTTATCGGCCTGCTTCTCGCCCTTCCTGAGTTAACCGAAATAAAAAAGAGGGACGAGAGGACCGCCGGTGAGGATGCCTTATCGCGTAACGGCGTTACAAACGCCAACAGCTCACTGATACGTGGCGACGACTTCTCCGTTTTCAATTTTCAAGTCAGAAATATCGGAGGGCAGCTTCAGCTTGTCGCGGTTTTCTGGCGAATCCATCATTTTGCGGACCGCGGCTTCCAGAGTGGACTGCGGGATCGGCAGTGAGCCAATCTGTCCGCTCACAGGATCGAAGCGGAGAAAACCGTTGTCGGCACCCAGCCGGCCTTCCAGTTCCAAAGTCATCTCTTTGCCGTGAACATCGAAGACAACGTAGGCACGCACGTGATCGTCAATCAACTGGACCTTGACGTCTTTCACGTTCGAGCGCATTTGCTCGACGTCGTCGCCGGAAGGCTGTTCATCGCTCGCCGTTGAGCCGGACGTCGAGCTCGGAGCCGCATTGGTCATGCTGGCAAGTTTTCCGCCTCCGCCAATGTCAAGGTGTGACGCCAGATACGAGTTCAGTTCGGTTTCGTCCATGCGCAGAGTTGCTGGTTGGCCTTGTGCAACGGCTTGCTGCACATCCTGGAACTTTTGCTCAACACGCGCGGCAGCTTCGGGAGTCGCCCGCACTGGCGGCGGAGAGGTTTTGTGCAGCAGCAGAATTAAAAGGATGAGCGCGCAGGCGTAAACTGTCCAACGGATCATGCGAAAGATCATTACCAGGGTGCTGTGGCCTGTCGGAGTGCTGCTCGAAGTACTGTTCAAAGTACCGCTCGGAGTTTGCGGGCCGTGAGCGAGATCTGTCGGTGAGTTGATTACCGAATTTCCGCCGGGAGGGGTGGCGATGTTTGGCATGACGTGCTCCTTACTGGAATGTCCGCTTGGTTAGATGCCCATTCCCTGCCGTAAGATATCCATTTTCAGTGTTTTACGTCCGGCGAGGGCCCAAACCCTGACGCACGCAATTCTGCTCGAGATGCTCTAACCCTAAGACCCGCCTAAGGTTGCGGCAACAGAACCAAGGTACTTGGCATGCAAACTCGGGAACTGGCCGCTTGTCCATGCCCGGCATGGGCTTTACTCTCTTCGTTAGAGGTCTCCTCATGCCCCGCAAATTTTTGTTTCTTTTGTTGCTGCTGATTCCTGTCGGTGTTCTAGGGCAAGAGACGCCCGGTCCGCACGCGCGGGGATTGCCCGGAGCGGGCACGCAGGATGGTCTGGGGCAGATGGCTGCCCCGCCGCGATCGAACGCGGATGCAGCTACCGGCAGTAGCTTGCAGAGTGTGCCGAAGCAGCGTGCGCGCATTGGAGTTGCGCTGGAGGGCGGCGGTGCGCTGGGATTGGCGCACATTGGCGTGCTGGAGTGGTTCGAGGAACACCACATTCCGGTGGACTACGTTGCGGGGACGAGCATGGGCGGGTTGGTGGGAGGGTTTTATGCGACGGGGATGAGTCCCGCGGACTTGAAACAATTGATTGAGGGCGTGGATTGGAATGAAGTTTTGGGTGATACGACTCCTTACGAGGATCTCTCGTATCGCAGAAAAGAAGATCAGCGCGCGTTTCCCAATTCGGTGATTCTGGGGCTGAAAAATGGCGTGGCATTTCCTGGTGGATTGAATTCCGGACACCAGATTGGATTGTTGATCGACCGCATTACCCTGCCGTACTACAAACTCGATTCGTTTGCATCGCTGCCAACGCCATTTCGCTGTGTGGCGACTGATCTTGTTAGCGGGAAAGAAGTTGTGCTCCACAACGGATCGCTGGCCGAAGCTTTGCGCGCCACGATGTCAATTCCGGGCGCGTTTGCGCCGGTGCATGACAAGGACCGCGTGCTGGTAGACGGTGGCCTGGTGAATAACCTGCCGACCGATGTGGCGAAAGAAATGGGCGCGGACATTGTGATTGCCGTCCATCTGGAAATCCAGCCGGTGGAAGCGAAGGATATCAAGTCAGTCTTCAATGTGCTGGATCAGTCTGTGCACGTGGTGGTGGCGGAAAGTGAATTGCGGGGATTGGCGCGCGCGGATGCGGTGGTGACCGTTCCGCTGGGCGAATACAGCGCTTCGGATTACAGGAAGAACGAGCAGATCATGGCAAAGGGGTTCGATGCCGCAAGCGCGAAATCGCCGCTGCTCGAAAAGTTCGCGCTAAGCGACGCGGAGTGGCAGGAATATGTGCGGGAGCGCGAAGCCCGGCGGCAGGCCGTCGCGGCGGTCCCGCAATTTATCGAAGTGGAAGGGGCGGACACGGCGCAGCAGAAGGAGAGTATCGAACGTTTTCTCGCGCCGCTGAAGGGCAAGCCGCTCGACACAAAAAAGTTGGACAGTGACTTGACGCGGCTGACCGGTGTGGGCCGCTACGACACGGTGGGCTATCAGATTGCCGAACGGGCTGGGCAGCAAGGGCTGCTGATTCAGGTGACCGAGAAGAACTATGCGCCGCCTACGATTCAGCCGGCGTTCGAGTTGGACGGCTCGGAGAGTGAAGAAGCGAATTTTACGGTCGGTGCGCGGTTGACGTTCCTGGATGTGGCAGGATTCCGCTCCGAGTGGCGCACGGATTTTCTGTTTGGAAATACGTACGGGCTGGGAAGCGAGTTGTACCGGCCGTTTACGCCGCAGAGCAAATGGTTCTTGGCGCCCCATGGAGAGGCGAGCACACGCGTTTTCAGAATTTACGAGAAGGGCGATCCGCTGGCGGATTACAAATTTGGGCAAGCTGATTTTGGAGTGGACGTTGGCTACGGATTCAACCGCTTCAGCGAATTGCGGTTTGGATACGAAGTGGGCTATTTGGATACGACGTTGCGGTTGGGCGAGCCGCAGTTTGCCGCTGTGAATGGGCGTACGGGCGCGGCAAAAATGCATTACCGGCTCGATCATACGGATGATCCGGTGATTCCGCGAAGCGGCGTACGCTCCGAGACGACGTTCCGGTGGTTTGATACCAGTCCTGGAACGTCACGCGCGTTCCCTTCCCTGAAAACGAACTTTGAGTATTTTCAGCCAGTGTCGGAACTGGGGTCCGTCTTCGTGAGCGGCGAGGGCGCGACCACATTTGGTTTTGAAAACACGGGCATGCCGCAATTCTTTTTGGGCGGACCGTTGACGTTGAGTGCCTACGGGTTGAACGAGCTGCATGGGAATCAATACTATTTGTGCCGCGTGGGTTATTTACACGATTTGTGGAATTTGCCGCGCCTGGTTGGGAAACGAGTGTTTGTGATCGGCTCGTACGAGTTCGCAAAAATGTACGGCGCGGTGGATGAAAGCAAATTCCCGAACGATTTTGCCGCGGGTGTCTTGGCGGAAACGGTGATCGGCCCGCTATTTGTGGGCGGCAGCGTCGGCGACAACGACCATCATAAGTGGTTCTTCCAGCTCGGCCGCGTGTTTTAAGGACTCTAGCTCCGATGTGGAAAAGCGACTCCCTCAAATGAAGACAGTTCATCACAAACCCGATGGTTTCCTCGTAAGCGTCAGTTATTGCCAGAGGGAAGAGAGCTTTGGAGCAACCGGATGATCTTGCGCAATTCCTCAACGTTGTCTTTATTGTTCTTTTCCGCTTGATTCTTCTCGTAAAACTCGCGCAATTCTTTGGCGTACAGCTTGAGTTCGTTCAATTCGTCCTTCGCTTCCTGATTTGCGCCCGTCCCAATTATAATTTTTGGCTCATGGATGTAGAGCTTGGTTCCATCGTGGACGGCTATGCTGTACGAATAGTCTTCAAAAGGGTCCTCATGAATTTTTTGACTGGTAACCCCGCCGACGGCTACCCCACTGTTTGATTCCAACCGGCGAACTGGATTGCCCGAGCTATCATCCAGGAACGGATGATGCAGATATATACGAAGCTGGTTCTTCGTTCCGGGGGGAGTCTTGGACATCCATAAAAGAGTATCGCCTGCGCAGATATGCAAGGACGTAGGGTCGGTCCATGCCGGGCAGCTGCCGTTTGCGGGCGTCCGGGAAACACTATAAACTGGAGTATCAGTTCCCTGGCTGAAGTCAATTAGAACGGTCCAGGTGCTTGGCACCCACGGTGGAGGCGCAGCACTGGTCGGAGGCAAAACCGTCAACAAACTGGAGACAAGAAGAAAGAATGCGAGAAGATGTTTGGAACGAAGCAGGTCAGACACAGCGAAACCTCCTTATTCGAACTCCGAAACTTAAGTTAGGCTAATGAAACGACTTGGCCTGCGCGACTAGAAGGGGAAATTCTGGGTCAGAGTGTAAGCTAGCAAGGTCGGGGTTGGCTAGTAATTCTTCTCGCATATAGCCGGCTTCGACGGCGCGCTTCAGCCACTTGAACGCTTCCTGGCGTTCCCCGGCCTCCAAATGCAGGAGGCACGCGATTATCAGGGTGTCGACGTTATTGGGACTTAGTTTCAACGACTTTTCGAGATATTCCCGGGCGCGATCCTTTTCGTTTATGCGGGAGTAGTAGTGGGCCAGGTAGCTCATCAAGTCGGAATTCTTTGGATTTTGTGGCAGTTGGGATTCCGCAACGCTGATGGCTAGCTTATATGATTCCGTAGCTTTGCTGTTTTGAGACGGAATCATGTGATAAGCGTCGCCTAAATTGCCCCAAAATTCGTATCGCTGGGGCGAAAGCTCAGCTGCTTTCTTGCAAAATTCGGCATCCTCTTCGAAGCGTCCGAGAAAAAAGCTCACAGAACCTGCATTGGAATAGAGATCAGCATCATTGGGCGAGAGTTGGAGAGCGCGGTGCAGATAGTCGCTAGCCAACTGGAACTGACCGAGAGCCAAGTAAGCCGCGCTGACATTCATATAGCCCCAAACGTTGTCTGGGGTCAGTTCGATTACCTTTTGCCAAGCCTGTGCGGCCTCTTTGTACCGCGCCTGTCCGTACAAGAAGTTCCCCAGCAGGTTGTAGCAACTCCAGCAGGCGCGACTGATGTCGATTGCATGGCGAAATGACTGCTCGGCCTCCACCGCTTGCCCAAGCGAGTTATAGGCGCCTCCCGACCCTAGATAAGCGTCCACATTCGCAGGATCGATTTGCAGGACGCGTTGAAACGCCGTGAGTGCTTCCTTGTAGGCGCCGGTTCGGTTATCCAAATTACCGATGGCCAATTGAACTTCTGGCAACTGGCTGTCGAGGTTTTCGGCTGCTTTAACGGCACCCTTTGCTTGCTCCGCCCATTGAGGTTCCTTGGTGGCGCTGTATTTGTACCAGTAGGCTTGCGCGAGAGCGGCTTGGGCTTGGGCGTAGGTTGGGTCTTCCTGGATGCAGCGGCGAAACAAGTCGATGGCTATCTCGACGTTTTCGGGGCGTTCATAGCGCTGCAGGTAGCCGATGCCCTGGAGGTAGAAATCGTAGGCGGCGGGGACGGCGGTGCCGTGGGCGGTCAAGGATTTAGCGTCGTTGGAAGACAGCTGGAGCTGCAACATGCGGGAGGCCCTCGTGACGACCAAGTCCTGGAGACGGAGCAGGTCGGAGGCGGACTCGGTGATGGTTTCGGCGCGGAGCTGCTTTCCGGTTTTCGCGTCAATAAGGACGAGGTTGATGCGCGCAACATTCTGAAGCTGCTGCCAGCTTGCGGCCAGAACCAGATTGGCGCCGAGTTGCGTTCGGGCCGATCGAATGTCCGAAACGTTCTTCGAGCGTACGTCGAGAGCGGAAGGAACCTGCAAGGAACTCAATCCACCAAGTTTCGCCGTGACCGTTTCGGTGAAACCGTCGCAATACGTTTTTTCGGTTTGCTGGTCATCCACAGCTTTGAATGGAAGCACGACCAGGTTTTTCTGCTGGGGAAGCGGCGGGCGAAAGAAGTTTCGCCAAACAGCGTTGCTGTCGCTTGCAAACGCGGCGGCAACGAGAGCCAACAGAACGACCGCAAGGGCCGTGCCTGACAAAATCCGATGACGCCGCACAAAAGCTGTGAGTGCTGACCAGCGCGAGTCTTTGCCGCTCGTGAGCCTTTGCGTCTCTAAGTCCTCCTCTGCTGACATACTGCGTCCGGATTCCGAGTCGCGTTTCAGACGTTTGAGGTCCGCGCTTATCTCCGATGCGTGCTGATAACGGAGGGCGCGGTCCTTTTCCATAGCCTTATTTATGATTTCCTGAAGGCGCAGAGGCAGGCCCGCCGCGAGGCGAATTGCCGGAATTGGCGAGCGGTTCAGAATGGCGTCAAAAATAACTCCAGACGTGTTTCCGGGGAACGCCATTCGGCCCGTGGCCATTTCGTAGAGCACTGCGCCGAACGAAAAGAGATCGGTTCGTGTGTCCACTTTTTCGCCGCGGACCTGTTCGGGAGACATGTAGGCAACGGTGCCGACGGCGACGCCGGGAATGGTGAGCGAAGCTTGCGCGTCTTCGACCGTTGGAGCGGTCATGTCCGGAGGTTCGCTAAGGTTTTTTGCGGAAACCTTGGCGAGGCCGAAGTCGAGAATTTTGGCCTGGCCGCCTTCGACGGCAAAAATATTGGCGGGCTTGATGTCTCGATGGATGATGCCCTTACGATGCGCGGCATCGAGAGCGTTGGCGATATCAACGCCGAGATCGAGGATTTGGTCCGTCTTCAGCGGCTGGCCGTGAATGAGGTGCTTCAGCGTGGCGCCGTCGAGAAACTCCATGGCGATAAAGGCGCGGCCGCTTTCTTCGCCGATATCGTGGATGGTGCAAATGTTCGGGTGATTGAGGGCGGACGCGGCTTGCGCTTCGCGTTGAAAGCGGGCGAGCGCGTGTGGGTCATGCGCGACTTCTTCGGGCAGAAATTTCAGCGCGACAACGCGTTTCAGCCGAGTGTCTTCCGCTTTATAAACCACACCCATGCCGCCGCCACCGAGCTTTTCCAAGATACGGTAGTGCGAGACGGTTTGCCCGAGGAGTGGCTGGGACTCCGCCATAGTGGAATCATCTTAGGTTGAGCTTCCGAGGCAAGTCAACGAAGAGAAATACTGTGGGCAATCCACGTTCCGCCGGTGGGGCAATCCCTTAGCTTGTGGATAGATTTGGTTTGGACGAAGCGAGCTCTTCCTTGAGGCGATCTATTTCTGACTGCAGGTCCTGGATTTGTTGTTGCTCCGCGTCGAGATTGGCTTTGCCTGCGGTGTCGGCAGCGTAGTTGGTTTGGGAATAGTATGCGTTCTGGTCCAGATCGTACTGTCGCTGCAAAATACGCAGCTTTTGCTCTGCCTCATCGAGCCTGGAATCGGTTTTCGCCTCCTTGGGAGAATCGCAAGCCAAGCGGAGGGCGCGCGTCAGGGACGCGATCTTTTCATCGACATCGACTTTCGCCACCTGCGCCGCGGACGGCGGTTGTGTTTCTATTTGCGGCGTCACGCCGACACTCAGTCCCGAAGAGCCGGGCTTGAAATTCCGTGGGTCCACATCGCTCGGGGAGATCGCGGCAGGGTTGTAGGAAAGTTCGCGGCGAAGCTGCTCCTGCTCCCCCTGCGCGGCCTCAAGTTCGGCTTTGAGTCTTTCGGCGTTGGGATTGTCGCAGCCATCTGCCGGCGGCTTGGGGGCTTCAGCCACGTCGGGTGCGGCGTTCTGTGCGACGTTCGGTGAAGGGGATACTGGAGAAGAAGTCGGGGAGTCCGGCGTCGCCGCATTGGCTGCGTTGGGCACGCTCAGTTCGTCGTTGGTGACAATCTTCGGATGGTTCGCGGAATTGGCTTGATGCTCGCGAGCTCTTCGCGCGGCATCGACTACCGAGTCCGCCGGAGGCGTTTGCTGCTGGGATCGCGCGGGAGCGCCCAGCGTCAGCGCCAGAAATGCAATGCTTAGCGGACAGGCCCAAGACGCCCCAAACGCTTGCCATTTCGACTTCTCGAAGGGCTCGCTAATCTTCCTGCGGATGTCCACGGTGACCTCCCGAAAGCTAAAAGTCTAACCCTGTATTTGTTTAGATGGTAGGGACAGCCACAGGGTTCCACTCATCGCGGTCTCGCGCAAAGATTCTTGAACCTCGAAAGGGCAAGTAGGATGCGCGTACGTCCTGGCCCCATCGCTGATTTTACTTGACCGGGAAGCAGTCAAGGTCGTTCGCAAAATCCAGCGGGCCAGAATAACGTTTCCTGATTTCAGCTTGCGTTTGCTCCTCTTTCCCCAATGTGCGCAACATGCGATGAGACAGAACCAGGTGCTTGACCTTGGCGTCGGCGGCGATTTGGCCGATTACCGATGGTGGCATGTGCAGGCGCCGCTCGACCCCTTCAGCGCCCTCGGGGACGGCGTTGTGGGCGATGAAGAGGTCGGCGTTTGCGGCAAGGTGCAAGAGGCCCGGGCCTTCGCCGTTGGTGTCGCCGCTGAACACGATGGATTTGCCCGCGATTTCGATGCGCCATGCCAACGCGGGGACTGGGCCGTGGATTACGCGGACGGCTGTGACCGCAAAATTGTCGTTGTGAAAGACCGCTGCAGGCGTGGACTCCGCCACGACCGTGTGCGGCTGCATCAGGTAACTACCGCCTTCGCCGGGGACGAGCAGTTCGCTGAGATAGCGATAGACGCCCTTGTCTCCGAAGAAATCGGAGACGAACTCTGTGGTTGCGGGCATGAAGTCGTTGCCTGGAGGGCCGTAGACGGGCAACGGGCGCTTGCGGTCTTCGAACCAGGAGGATTTGATGAGCGCCGCAAAGTCGGCGCTGTGATCGACGTGGAAGTGGGTGAAAAGAATCACGTCGAGCATGGACATTTGCGCGCCGCTTTCGCCGAAGCGAAGGGCGCTGCCGCCGCCAGCATCCACGATTACCCGAGCTTGGCCGTCCTGCCAGATGAGATAACTGCTCATGGCGCGCTTGTCTTGCAATTCGGGGCCGCCTGAGCCGAGTACCTGGGCTGCGATTCCTTTTGCGCCGCAGGTTTGGGCGGTAGTAAGAGATGGCAAAGCGGCGCAAGCGGAAAGTAGCAGGAAAATGAGGGAGCAAACCGAGATGACAACGCTCGGAAAGTTCTCGAAGAATCGTGGCTGACTCATTTTTCCTGCCTTCTCGTTTGAATTATCGAAGCTGCTGCGATGCTGATTGCTGGTCGGTCTTTCCCTTAGAGACTATATGAGGCGAAAAGGGACATAAAAACGGCGGGAAGAATGTCCACAGCGCAAGCAGTAGGGTATCTCCTAGTACCCGTAAGCCCCACCTCATTGAGCCGGATGAACATGAAGAGATTGCAGCCGAGTATTCATCTCACTGTAACAAATGTCGCATATAAACCTCCGTCACTCGAACAACCAGCGTTTCCTCTGTCCCATTAACTGGACGAGACAGGAGCTTTATGGCCGCAATTGCGCCCGTACCGACAACCGCCGCACATGGCGTTTTGGCAGAAAAGATGAGCAAGGGTCCCGGCCAGCTCGGGATGCTGATTTTTGGAATAGTCCTTATTGCAGGCGCTATTTTTATTGGTTTTAGCCTGGCCCACGATTTGGGTGGCGTGCAACTGGGTTCTGCCCTGCCCTATGTGCTCCTCGGCGTGGCGCTGTTCATCGCGCTGGGATTTGAGTTCGTGAATGGCTTCCACGACACAGCAAATGCGGTGGCCACTGTGATTTACACGCACTCGATGGAGCCCCACATCGCGGTGGTGTGGAGCGGAATGTGGAACTTCCTGGGCGTAGTGACCTCGACGGGCGCGGTGGCCTTCGGCATCGTATCACTCCTGCCAGTAGAGTTGATTTTGCAGGTCGGAACCGGCGCCGGTTTTGCGATGGTCTTTGCCCTTCTCGTCGCGGCGATTATCTGGAACCTGGGGACGTGGTGGCTGGGGCTGCCCGCTTCGAGTTCGCACTCGCTGATTGGTTCGATCATCGGCGTGGGCATCGCCAACCAACTGATGCAAGCGCGCTCTGGTACGAGCGGGGTGGATTGGGCGCAAGCTGCCGGCATCGGCAGGTCGCTCGTACTTTCGCCGATTTTTGGATTCATTCTTGCCTCGGCGCTGTTTCTTGCGATGAAGGCTGTCATCAAGGACAAACGGCTTTATGAGGCTCCGAAGGGGTCTGAGCCGCCGCCGTTCTGGATTCGCTGCTTGCTGGTGTTGACGTGCACAGGGGTGAGCTTCTTCCATGGCTCGAACGACGGTCAAAAAGGCATGGGATTGATCATGCTGATCCTGATCGGCGTCGTGCCCACGACCTACGCCTTGAACCACGCGGTGACGCCGGCGCAAACGCAGGATTTTATTGCGGTGTCCGCGCAGGCGGCCAATACGCTGGACAAGTACGTTGACAAGAGCGCCTCGATCGCCGATCCGCGCGAAGACGTAACCGAATATATCCGCACCAAGGAATTCAAGCCGAACACCATGCTCGCGATGCGCGAGCTGGTGAACAGCATCGGAACGGAAATGGCCATTTACAAGGATCTGGCCAAAGTGCCGCAAGAGCAGGTGCATAACTTCAGAAACGACATGTATTTGGCCAGCGAGGCGCTGCGCCTGATGCAGAAGTCCGGGAAGCCGGCATTGGCTGCCTCGGACGTGGCGATTTTGAAGAACTACAAAAAACACATCGATCAGGCCACACGGTTCATTCCGCTTTGGGTGAAAGTCGCCGTGGCGCTGGCTTTGGGCCTCGGCACGATGGTTGGATGGAAGCGCATCGTGGTGACCGTAGGCGAAAAAATCGGCAAGGATCACCTGACCTATGGCCAGGGCGCTGCCGCGGAAATCACCGCGATGGCGACCATCGGCGCCGCTGACGGTTTGGGTTTGCCGGTTAGTACAACACACGTCTTATCTTCCGGCGTGGCTGGCACCATGATGGCGAATCATTCCGGATTGCAATTGTCGACCGTGCGTAACCTCGCGCTGGCGTGGGTTTTGACTTTGCCGGCGGCTATGACGCTCTCCGGTTTCTTGTTCTTCGCGTTCCGGAAGCTCTTTTAGTTCAGACCGCCGTTTAAAAGATGCTGCAAGGCATATAATCCTTCGCAGGCCGTTCCTTACATCGCTTCACAAGCGGAAGGAACGGCGGCTGGGTGGCTTCCTTTTCAGTCGCCTGATTCACCGGAGGATTTATGGATGGAACTGCGGCTCGCACCGGAGAAGATCTCTGGCCTGAACTTCCCCTTGCAGCCTGGCAAGATACTTACGCAACCCTCCACATGTGGACGCAAATCGTCGGCAAGGTGCGCCTGGCGCTGAGTCCGCGGGTCAACCACTGGTGGGAAGTTCCGTTGTACGTGAACTCTCTGGGCCTGACGACTTCCCCCATTCCTTATGCTGGTGGAAATTTCGAGGTGCAGTTCGATTTCATCCATCATCAGCTCGTCATTCGCACGAGCAACGATGCGATTGTCGCACTCGTCCTGGCGCCGCGTTCGGTCGCGGATTTCTACGCTGATTTTATGGGCGCGCTGGCTTCGCTCGGAATAGCCGTGAGGATTTGGCGGATGCCTGTCGAAATCCTCAACCCGATCCAGTTCGATCAGGACACGCAGCACGCCTCCTACGATCCCGAATACGCCAACCGCTTTTGGCGAATTTTGCTTTCTTGTGACTCGATCTTCAAGGAGTTCCGCGCGGGCTTCATCGGAAAAGCCAGCCCGGTTCACTTTTTCTGGGGCAGCTTCGATCTTGCGGCGACCCGCTTTTCGGGTAGGCGCGCACCGACACGTGCAGGAGCCGATCCCATAACGCGCGAAGCGTATTCGCATGAAGTGATTAGCGCAGGATTCTGGCCGGGTGGCGGCGAAATCGAAGGGCCTGCGTTTTATGCTTACGCGGCTCCCGAACCGGCGGGATTTGCGCAGCGGCCGGTTCGTCCGGCGGAGGCCTTTTACGATTCGCAACTCAAGGAATTTCTTCTGATGTACGACGATGTGCGGCGCGCGGCTTCGCCGAAAGAATCATTGCTCTCGTTTTTACAGAGCACCTACGACGCCGGGGCCGACCTGGGACAGTGGGATCGTCGCGAACTGGAACGCTCAGCGTAGGCATGTAGCAGCGGCTTCACGCCGCTTCTTGCCTCGGATGACCTCGTCGCACTCGCGATTGGCGCGATTTCCCTTTTAACCTACTCGATAAAGTTAGCTTTCAGAAAAAGATTATTGAGGGCTTCAGACAGGTTGGGGTGAGCAAAAACCGCATTGTAGAGCGCGGTGTAGGGCAGTTTGCCCATCATAGCCAGTTGCAGCATGGCCATCACTTCCCCGCCCTCGATGCCCAGAACCGCCGCGCCCAGGATTTGCCCTGAGTCAGCGTCCACGATAGCTTTCATGAACCCTCGCGTCTCATCGACCTCCAGAGCGCGTGCGACGTAAGACATGGGCATTTTTGCAATGCGAATCTTTCGATTCTGCGCGCGGGCTTGCGTCTCTGTCAGGCCAACGCGGCCAAGCTGCGGGTCGATAAACACGGTGTATGGGACAAGGCGCCCGTCCGTGCTGGCCTTTCCCTTGTCAATCAGATTTGTACGAATGATTCGAAAATCATCGTAAGAAATGTGCGTGAAAGCCGGACCGCCCTTGATATCGCCCAACGCGTAAATCCCTGGCACATTCGTTTCCAGCTTGGAGTTGACGCGAATAAACCCGCCATCGTCCGTGGCCAGTCCCGCGGCACCGACATCCAATACGTCCGTGTTCGGGACGCGTCCGGTGGCCAGCAGTAAATGAGAACCACTCAGCGTGCGGCTTTCGGCGCCCACGGCGACGCCAAGCTTAATTTGCGAACCGTCCTTGGCCACTCGCTCGGCTTTTGTGTTCAACAAAACCTCGATTCCATCCTGCTGCAATATCTTCAGAACTTCCGCGGCTACATCGGGATCCTCGCCGTTAAACAATTGCGCCGACCGCTGCACGACGGTGACCTGGCTGCCCAGGCGCCGGAAAAGCTGTCCGAACTCCAGCCCAATGTACCCGCCGCCGATGACTAGCAAATGTTCCGGCACGGCATCCAGCTCCATGATCGACGTGCTGTCGAGATACGGAACGCTCTTCAACCCTTCGAGCGAGGGCACCGCCGGACGGCAGCCTGCATTAATGAAAAACTGAGCTCCTTTTAAGGTGCGCTCGCCGCCGTTCTTAAGGCGGACTTGAATCGTGTGAGGATCGGTGAAGCGTGCTTCGCCAAAAATGAGATCAAGATTGGCGGTCTTTTCGATTCGGCCCTGGTTCCCGTCGCGAAAACTGTTAACAATGGCGCGTTTGCGTTCGCGGATGCGCCCCATATCAATGCGGATGTCGCCTGTGTGCACGCCATAGTCCGCACTGCGGCGCGCAAGATACGCAACTCGGCCGCTTGCCACCATCGTCTTGGTGGGCGTGCAGCCTTCGTTGACGCAGGTCCCCCCTACATGCGCACGCTCGACGATCGCGGTGCGCATGCCGGCGTTGGCAAGCGCCTGGCATAGCGGCGTGCCCCCCTGCCCCGAACCGATGACAATCGCTTGATACTGGTCGAATTCGCCCATCAACGCACCTCAGAACGGATTGTGATTGGCGAACCGGAAGCTTCGCCCCTACGACGCCAGTTGGATGCAGAAGCGGAATACGGAGTTCCAGGGAATACCAGCGAAAAGCCGGGACGGTTGGCGGGCTCGCAGCCTGCTTCGAAAGCTGTACGCACCAGCTAAGCCGGAACTTCCGGTTCGGGCATTTCGGCAGGCGCCGGCACTGGTTCTGGAAACAAGCGCCGGGCACGCAGCGACCCAATCAACAGCGCCAGATTCGTAATCAGAATAACGGCAAACGCCAACGAAGGAAGAAACTCGAACTCCGCCCCGCGAGCTTCCACAATCTCAATCCCCAGTACTGCCGTGATCAGCCCGCGCGGCAGAAACCACGTCATCAGCTCCCGCTCGTGCGAAGTAAACCCTCTCCACGCGAACCGCCCCGACTGCACGGCGATCCATCGCGCAATAAGAATCGCTCCGAAACATCCCAGCGCGAGGACAGCACGCTTGCGCAATCCCGCATATTCCACGAGCGCGCCCAGCAGCACAAAGAAAAACGTGCGAATCAAAAACGCCAACTCGCCATGAAATGTGAGCATTTGCCCGTGATGGTGCGCCAGCGATTTCCTGTGCTCCTGCTTCACGGGCGTCTCGGAAAACCAGTCGGCGCTTTCCGCGTCCTCAACCAGATGAATGCGTTTCCGCGCCGCCGGATAATTGGCGAGTGTGAACCCAAACACCAGCACAGCCACCAGGTCGTTCCCGTGCATCGCGTGAACGCCGGAATAGACCAACAACACCGCCGCAAACGTCAAAACATGCCAGAAACGCTCTTCCGAAAGCAGCGGCAAAAGATACGACCACAAAATCCCAATAAGCGCGCCCGACGCGACCGCAAGAATGATGCTCGAAAACAGGCTCCAGCTAACGACTTTCGCCGAGGCGCTCCCGCCGGCCGCGATATCAAGCAGTGTGCTGACCGCCAGAACGGCAAGCGCATCGCCAAACGACGCTTCCACCAGCAAAGTGACTTTCACTTCGCGCCGGAGATTCACTTGCTGCAGCACAGGTAAAATGATCGCGCTGCTGACGCACCCAAGCGTCGCCCCGACAAGCAGCGAAGGAATCCACGTAAAATGCAGCGCGTGCCGGCACACCAGCGCAACACCCACGGCACTCAACGAATAACTGAAGAGGCTGAGAAAAAACCCGCCCGCAAAATGGCTGATGATCTCGCGGATTTTGAGTTCCAACCCGCCCTCGAAAAGGATAAGTATCAGAGCCAGCGAGCCGAACCCATGCGTCGCCCCGCGAAACAAATTGGGATTGATCCAATGCAGAACCGGCCCGATGACAACGCCCGTGGCCATCAAAATAATCACGTCCGGCACGCCGGTGAACCGCACCAGCCGGTTCGCCAAAAATGCCAGCACTAACAAGCCGCCGAGCAGCGCGAAAAATAGATTTAAATCCATCGAGTTATCAGGCGGGCCAGGGGTAAGAAATAGTGGCGGAAACAGAGAGCCGAATCAAATGAGAAATCGTGAGTCTGCTTTGGCACGGAGCGCAATCTATTGCCGAGTCACAATAAACAAACCGCCGCCAATCGCGATAAGATCCTCCAACAGCGCAATCGGAAAATCGGGCACCTTGAGAGCCCTCACCAGCCCGGTCCGCCACTGATAGCCCGCAAACGCTCCAGCGAGACCTCCCACTGCGCCAAGAATCGCTCCAGGCGCAATCGAATTGCCCGCGGACACCCCGACGCAAGCTCCAGACAGCGCCCCGCACCCAAAGCGCGCAATCAATCCAACCGGCTGCGTGCGGCTCGGCGCGGAAGGCAGTTTATCCGCAATCAATTCAACAACCGCAAGCACGCTGAAGATGGCCACCGCAGCCGTCGAGCCCATAAACGCCAGCGGCGAACCGGCCAGGTTGAGCCAGCTGTACTTCGCGGCCCACGCCGAGACCGCGGGCGCTGTCAATGAACGCATGCCCGACACAATGCCAATCGCAAACGCCAGAAACAAAACGTAAGTAGTGCTCATGGGAGTGAGATGTATCCTCTTCCTACGCGCGTGTCAATCGACAATCAATCAACACGCGAAGTCGAAGCCGCGGCATCTGCGGAAGCTGCAACCGCTTTGGCCCCTGATCCCACCTGGAGGTACCGTCCCGCAAACGTCAAAAACGTCGGCCAATTCGGCGCCGGCGTGTGCCCGCCGCTGTGTTGACGGTAAGCAAGCTCGCCCTCAATCAACGGCGTCTCGATCGCCGGAAATTCCGCCGTCCCCAAATCTTTTTTCCCCAGCAAGCGGTAAACAGGTCCCGCGGCAACTGCGGCCATGAACATCCCGTGTGCGTCCACCCAACCGTCGCCCTGCGTCGCTCCCGCACCGATAAACACCGGCCTCGGCGCGCACAGCGCAATCAACTCATGCGAGTCCACCGGCAAATCATTTGGCGTCAACGGCCCCGCATACTTCAGGAAATTTCCCGCCATCCAGTGGTACTCGCCCGTCCCCGCAACATTCCCAATCTGCTCGCCAAAATTGCGCCGGTACAAAGCCGCCCCGCCCGCCCCTGACGAACTCACATAGGCAATCGCAAACCGCGGGTCATACGCCATGGTCACCAGCGTGGCCTTCCCATAACGCGAGTGCCCCTCAACACCAATCTGTTTCGCGTCCACCGCTTTGTCTGTCTCGAAATAATCCATCGCGCGGCTCGCTCCCCACGCCCAAGCCCGTAGCGCGCCCCAATCATCGAGCTTGCGCGGCTGTCCTTTGTTCACCAGACCGATGATCCCCGATGTCAGCCCATCGCCCTTGTCCGCTTGAATCGTGGTCGGAATCAACACCGCGTAACCCCAGCCTTTCGCCAACACCTGCTGCTGCCACGTCGGCCCTTTGCTGGCAGCAGCCGCCATCTCCGGAAAGCGCTTCGCGATCGCTTCCATCACCTCGCGGCTGAAGCTAAACTCCATCATCACTGGCACGGGCCCCGCCGCGTTCGACGGCGTGCTCAGCGTTAAATCAATGGTCACCGTAATTGCCGGGTACGCGGCATTGTCCACATGCCCCACAAGTTTTTTCGTGGTCACCGGCACGTCTCCATTCATTTCGTGCGCCGTGCTCGTCACTTCCCAGGTGACTTTCGGCGTGTGGCTTGGCGCTCGCCCATAAATTTCGCGGTCAAAATCCTCAACAATTTCCGGCCGCCGCAATTCCCACCACTCTTTCGCTGTCGTCACTTCTTTTCCATTTTTAAATTTCAACGGGTCGGGCAGTTGCAAATCCAGTTTCGCTTTCGCTTCATCATAGTTCGCGGAATTCGGCGACTTCGGATCGCCATCCGCCCCGCGCCGCAGCGCCGCAATGTGCAGCAAATCCATGATCCGCTGATGGTCCTGCTCCGCAGTCAACTGCACCGGACCATCGGCAGGCGCATTCACTTGCGGAGTTGCCTGCGATGTTATTTGAGATGTCACGCGCGGACCCGTACCCTGCGCCGTCGCGATGTGCACACCAAAGTGCCCGCCAAAGACAACACCGATCATGCCGCCAAAGAAAAGGACAAAGGTTTTATTCATCGGGACGAAAGATGTAGCGCCGCTAGCAGAACGTGTCAAGAATAACTTTGCAGCACAGGCCCTCTTGCCCGCGCAGGCGGTTGACATACGCAGCATGCTACCCCCAAAGTGGAGCGCGCTACATCACCCCATATCAAATCAAAAGCGAGGTAAACATGGTGCTTCGAATGAACAGAAAGCATTTCGCCGCACTTTTTACGGGAGTGTTTGCAACCAACGCATTTTTGCTCTCTTCCATCGCGCGTCCCCAGCAAACTTCCTTGCCCGAGCTGCCAACCAGGAAATATCTCGACCTGGCCTCCATCAAAATCATGGTGGGAGCCGCGGAAGCCGAAGCGAAAAAGCGGAACGTGGAAGTGACCCTCTGCATCGTCGACGAAAGCGGCAACCTGCTCTTCTTGCAAAAAGCCGATGGCGCGTCGCTCAACACCATCCAGTTTGCGCAGAAAAAGGCTCGTCACGCCGCGGCCTACGGCAAACCTTCCAAAGACGGCGCCGATGCCGTTAAAAATGGCGCCGTGGAAGCTCTCGCCTATCCGGAATTCTTCCCCAACCAGGGAGGTCTCCCGATTCAAGTCGACGGCCGCACCATCGGCGGCATGGCCGCCAGCGGCGCAAAATCCGAAATCGACGAAGCTATCGTCCAGGCGGCACTCGACGCACGCTTCAAGAAATAACGTAGGCGCAATCAGAGCCCAATTTCTCGTTTCTCATCCGAGCCATTTCAATTTTGCCCACATATCTTGGAGATTTTTCTTGGGTTTCCTGCACACATACATCGTCAAGTTCGATTCTTCGGGAATCGCGTATTGGCTTGTCACTACTTTTCCCGCTGGATTCACTTCGTCGAAAATATCCCGCAACTGTTCTTGCGAGAAACCAATCGCCACCACTACATCCCCGCTGTAGCCCCTCGGGCCCCAGAATCCGTATTGATTGTGCCCGCTGATCGCTTTCGGTAAACCGTGAGCTGCCCCCCAATAATCGATCGCCGCGGCTTCCCCGTAGTTATAGGCAAGCACCGCGCATTTCTCCCGGTCGCTCATCGGCAAAGCGCTAAAGACCTGCGCCACCGCTTGAACCTGTTCGGGCCAGCCGTACATATCCGCGAAAAGCTGCGGCAGCTCGCCAAGCGGCATATTCTCGACATGGATTTCTTTGACGTCCCAGAATCGGCAATACTTCACCGCGTATTCCACGGGCAGAATGGGCATCGCGAGCGGAGCGGCAATCAAGCCGCCTATGATCAAAGGCGCAACCGTCGCCAGCTTTAGCCAGTTTCCTGTGCGCGGCAGCATGCGCGTTTCAATGCATGTCGCACCAGCTGCGAACAGCACGGGATAGGCCGGCGCCAGGTAATAAATCTTTCCATGCAGTGCGATCAGTTCTACAAGCACGACCAGATAGGCAAATCCAAGCACGGCATACTTTTTCCCTGCTCTGTCGAAAAAGAAGTACCACAACCCGGCAAGCCAGATCGGCGCCGCCAGGGGATGTGTCAGCAGCGATTGTTGCCAGACAAACTCGAATGGAGTCACCGTGCTGTATTTTGTGCCGATGACCGCATGGAGAATCGCGATTGTCGGCCAGCCATTCCTCATTTCCCAAAGCAGATTCGGCAGAAAGATCAGGAAGGCGATCGCTCCGGCCAGCCACACCCACCTCTTCGCAAATTCCCGCCGTCCTGGCGTGAGCCACAAGCCGGCAAAAACACCCGAGCCGAAAAACAGCATCGAGTGCTTGTTCAAAATTCCAATTCCGGCAACCAATCCAAACAGCAACCACAGTTTTTCGTTCCCGCCATTCAGGATGCGCAACACCATCGCCGCGCAGGCCATCCAGAACAGCGGCTCAAAGGAGTTCATCGAAAGAAAGCTGTCGAAGGTCAGATAGATAGGTGCGAGCAGCACGGCAAGCGCCGCGAGAAACTGTGCAAAACGCCCTCCGTTAACCTCCCGCGCCATCCAGCCCGACAAATACACCTTTGCCCCTGCCGCCAGCGCGGGAAAAAATCGGAGAGCGAACAGCGAATCTCCGAAGATTGCCCGGCTGACCCGTGCAATGACCGCCACAAGCGGCGCATGGTCTACGTATCCCCATGCCAGATGTTCACCGCATGCCGCGTAATACAATTCGTCGCGGAAATAGCCGTATCGTCCACTGAAAACAAAATGGAAGAGTGCCGCGAATGCCGCAAGTGCGTAGACCCATCCGCTGATCGGTACCTGATAAGAGTATTCCGGCGCAACCGCTGTAGCTTGCCGTCGCGGGAGAGATAATTCGGCCCTTGCCGCCGTGGGAACCTGCACGCCTTTAGACAAAGTAGCGCCTGAGGGCAATCTGTTTTTTCACGGTTTTCACTAGTGAGAGTCCGTCGTTTTAAAATCTTCGCAAACAAAAAGTTGGAGAAAAGGTTTCAGTGCGCGTGAATTGTAACAGAATCCAGGCCCGGAGCATTGCTGCCCGGATTCTCCCCCGCTTGGAACCTCCCTGTTGACGGCAGGAAGGATCACGACCTGATTAGACCCGCCATGGAAGGTAATGGGTCTGGGATAATCCGACTTACCAAGCATGTGAGGTCAGAATAGCCAGCCGTCATTTTGTGGGATGCACCAAAACATAATAATGAGGGAAAAAAACCTTCTCTGCGAGAAATACAATCTCCGGCGATATTGAGTATATTTCGCGGACCGTTGGGCCTTCAGTCCAAACGAGAATAGTCAAAGGTTCACCTTCCTTCTCAGAGGAAAGAACTGCAACTATCCTCTCACCGATAGCGGGGCCATCCTTAGCTTCGACCATCGGTTTTCGCTCGCTTATCTTGGCTCCCTTGAGAAGAGTTTCGCTGACCCACGTTGAAGCATCCTCGCTCGATTTGAACTTGCTGGTCACCACACTCACTTCTTTGTTATTCGGTCCGACCCACGTTCCTCTATGAAACCATACGTCGTCCTTTACAACTCCGTCTGCAATGGTCTTGCGCTTGAACATCCTCTGCTCTTCCGGATCAGAGCTAGCTGGATTTGGCAGGTTTTTCTGATACGCACGGCCATCAAACCTGTATGTGTCGCTATATCTTTGGCCCCCGGTCGGAAGACCTGTTTCAATGTCCTGAAGTCCATTCGTACTCGTGTCTAGCAGAGTAAGGTCGTGAGTGTCCGTGGCCATTACAATTTCGTAGCCCTGCGCTGTTGGGCGGAGAACCCAAAAACCCGCGCTGTACGGACCCAGCGAAATGCCAAGACCCATAACAACCAAGTCCGTTTCGCCTTTGGGACCGAGGTGGACTTCAGACGCTGTAAACCAATCCTTAGGAATGGTCTCAATTGAAACCTGTTCATCCTTCATCACGTCCGCGATGCTTCGGTCGGTGGCAAGAGCTTTCTTCGCAGCCTCGTTGAGAGCCACAGGCCGGTCAAATGGGAATTCCATGCCGAATGAAATCTGCTCGGTGGCATCTGTTTTTTGGGTGATCCCGGCGTCGGCTGAAATTACGAGGAAGCTGGCCAACAGCAAGTTGGAAATCCACTCTGTTGGTAACATGACACCCACAAGATTCATGGAATGAACCCTTTCATCGGTGCCCCGTGAGGCAAGCACACCAGACCAACGGCCTCAGGTCCTGATCTACGCGGTTACCGGAGACCCACGACCCCCATAGAAAATGCCCTTGACTTTCGCTTTTTGTTCGCCTATAGTCCATCGCGGTAGAGGAAACGGGAAACGGGTGGCGCTCGGCTCCATTGCCCTTTGGGCTCTCACGAACCGCACGCCGCCCGTTGAAAATTCCGAGCCGTAAGCGGGGTGAGGGGTCAGCTTGAAAGAGCGATCCCTCGACTCCGGAAACTCGGCTCCGAAGAAATTGTACTCGGTCCGCTTCCCTGCTGTGGCCTTTGTGTCGTCACAGTCAAGTTGGCGCTGTGTCCTGTAGAGGCACGATACATCGTGCCCTCTTCGGCGTCACAGTCAAAATTCGCCGCGCGCGCCGCAGTTTACAGGAGCCGTTATGGACGTCTGCATTGAAGATGCACTCCCAGCAGTAGCGATGCCCTTCCATCCGTTTCACGAAGGCGCGCGCAAGGAAAAAGACCTCAAGCCCAAAGACCTGACCTGCGCGGCGGCGATTCCAAACATCGTGCACGTGGATGTGGACGCGTTTTTCGCATCGGTCGAGCAGGTACTCAACCCCAAGCTGCGCGGCAAACCTGTGCTGGTAGGCCGCGGCGTAGTGGCCTCCGCCAGCTACGAAGCAAAAATGCAGGGCGTAAAAACCGCGATGACTTTTCGCGATGCGCTGCGCATCTGCCCCAAAGCGACCGTGGTCCCGGGCCAATACGAACACTACGCGGACTACGCCGAACGCGTACGCCGCATTCTCGAAACCTACACGCCCGCGGTGGAAACAGCGGCCCTGGACGATTTTTACCTCGACTTCGCCGGAACAGAGCGCCTGTATCCGGATTACGAAGCCACTCTGCGGCGCGTGCAGGCGGATGTATCTGAACAAACGGGCCTAAGCGTAAGCGTGGGCGCCGCGCGGACAAAAGTGGTCGCCTCGATCGCCTCGCGGTTGCAACGCCCCCGTGGCTTCCGCATCATCGCCCCAGGAACAGAAGAAGAATTTCTAACGCCGCTGCCGGTAGAAAAACTCCACGGCATCGGCCACGTCCACGCAGGCATGCTGGCCGAGCGCGGCGTTGCCACCATAGGCGAACTGCGCCACGTCCCGCGTCCGGCTCTCGAAGCCGCCTTCGGCGAAGTCATCGGCGGACAAATCTGGGAACGCGCACGCGGACTCGACGGCCGCGAAGTCATGCTGCCATCAACGCCCAAATCTGTCTCCCGCGAAACCACCATCGAGAGCGGCACCATCGACATCGAGTTTCTCGGCAGCCTGATCGAATACCTCACCGAGCGCATCGGTTCGACGCTGCGCGAATACGGGCGCCAGGCCCGCACCATCGGCCTGCGCATCCGCTACGTGGACAATTTTTCAGCCCACCAGACCATTCGAATCGCGAGGCCCACAAACGACGAACGCGAACTCCTCGCCGAAGCAAAAGACCTTTTCGCGAAGTTATTTACACGCCGCGTAGCCGTCCGCCTGGTCGGCGTCAGCGTAACCAACCTCGAAACCGATCGCCGCCAGCACGAACTCTTCGACACCGACGCCAACCGCCGCTGGTATCTGAACCGCGGCCTCGATTCTGTCCGCGGCCGCTACGGCTGGAACGCCGTCTTCTACGGCAACGGCCTAGGACTCCGCGAGCACTACGCCACCAAGCCAGGCGGCCTCGTGCTCTCCACGCCCTGCTTATCGCGGTAAAACGTGCGTATATATAACTATCTGTGATATGTAGTAATAACTAAAATGCTTGAGCCAGAAGCAATCGGCCTGTGGACCGAAATTAAGCTTCAGATCATTCACGAATATGCTGCTGCATACACAAAAATCCTCAAGGAGCGAGAGTGGTGTCGTGGCTATGGCTACATCGACGCATTCGCTGGCCCTGGCGAATTTGTTGCCAAGCAGGACCGTGATCGGATTATTTCCGGATCTCCCATTAATGCACTAAATATCGAACACAAATTTAGCGAGTACCACTTCATTGACATCAACCAATTAAAGATAAATCACTTGCAGGACCTAACCGCCGGACGACCAGAGGCCAAGACGGTTCATCTTCACCTTGGCGATGCAAATGAAATACTCAAACGAGCAATCCTGCCAAATTTTCAGTACGAATCTTTCAAGCGCGCTCTGTGCATCCTCGATCCTTATGGTTTGGATATCGAATGGACGACGATCGAATGTATAGGAAAAACAAAAACGATGGACGTTTTTTTGAATTTCCCTCTAATGGATATCAATCGTAATGCTGCATTAAAAACCCTGGAGACTTCCAATCCAGAAGAGGGCATGCGACTGACCAAAATCTGGGGTGACGATTCCTGGAAACATTTAGCTTATGTCGAGCAAGGTGATTTATTTTCTTCATCAGTTTTGATAAAGAAAGATGAAGGAAACGAAATTCTCAAACGCGGCTTTCGAGAGCGGTTAAAACAAGTTGCGGGATTCTCCTTTGTGCCGGAACCAATTTTAATGAAGAATAAGAAGGGCGGGCATTTATACTTCCTTTTCTTTGCGTCTCATCAGCCAGTGGCGCAAAACATAGCTGAAGCTATCCTCCGGAAATGGGGTGCCAAATGAAATTGGCCGAGAGGGGATCGAATTTCATTCGCCAGTTTGGTGGCCCCGGCGAGGACTCGCAGATCGTTTGTTTCAAGTTTTGGCAGCTTGTGGTGGCAGGCGGATGCCCGTACCGGTGTGCATATTGCTTTCTGCAGACGGTGCCATGGTTCCGGTTTCGCCCCGACGAACTTTATGGCTTGGTCTACACGAACGTGGAGGAAATGGTCGCGGAAATCACACACTGGCTCGACGATCCCATCCCCAAAATGATGATTGTGGGAGAGCTGCAGGATGGCCTTATCTTTGATTCGGCTTACAAAAAAACGAGTGGAGAGCCGCTGACGCATCGCGTGATTCCTCTTTTCGCGGCACAAAAGCGGCATCGTCTCATTTTCCTGACCAAATCTACCCAGATTCAGCATGCCCTCGAGCTTGCTCCCACACCGCAGGTTGTTTTCTCTTGGTCCGTAAACGCGGAAGAGATTGGCGCGAAATGGGAGCATGGTACGCCACTGCCCTCGGAGCGTTTTGCAGCGGCGGAAAAGATGAAAAAGGCCGGCTGGCCCGTTCGCTTTCGCTTGGATCCGATGATTCCCTACGCCGATTGGAAACGCGGCTATGCGGAAGCGATCAAGAAAATCAACGCGCTCTTGCCGGAAATGGTGACGCTCGGCGCGCTGCGCGCCACTTCCTACAACGGCTTGCGGAATGCCGCAAAGGCGAATGGCCGTGACGAAACGATTTTCGATTATCTGACGGAAACAAAAGATCCCTCCGGTTTCAAATACCGGATTCCTTTTGATACGCAGGTCGAAATGTTCCGGTTCGCCGTGGACCGGCTAAAAAGCAGCATCAAACCAGCACTATGCAAAGAAGACCGCGCACTTTGGAAAGCGCTGGGCATGAAATTTGATGGATGCCATTGTTTGCTGGGACGTAACGATGCCATCGTCAAAAAACGAAACACGGAAATGGAGCATGCCCGGGAAACCGGGCATGGCATCGGTATCGGCAAGCCTTTGCCTGTTTTAGCGTAGCAGCAGATTCACCCTCCCGCCTCCCTACCACCGAAGTACACAGCCGTTCGAGGGCATCCGTGTTCGTACATTTGCATTGCCACAGTCACTATTCGTTTTTGCGGGGCGTAGCGTCGCCCGAGGAAATTATTGCGGCAGCCGTGGCGCAGAAGATGCCTGCGGTCGCACTGACGGATACGAATGGTTTGTATGCCGCAGTGCCGTTTTATAAAGCGGCGAAAGACGCCGGCATTAAGCCGATTGTGGGCGTGACACTCGACGTCGACTTTCGAATTTCCAATTTCGAGTTTCGAAATTCGAAAGACGAAACTCGCGATTCGCAAAGTACGCCGATGGTGCTGCTGGCAGCGGACATGGAAGGCTACAGTAAACTGTGCCAACTCGCCACGCTGCGCCACCTGGGCACGACGGAGCTGTCGAAGAGAAAAGGCTCCCCCGAGTGCGGTGAACGGTCCGCTAAAGAGGAAGAGCGGCCGGTGACAATCGAGGAGTTGGCGAAGCATTCCAAAGGCGTGATCGCACTCTGCCCCTTGCCGACGCGAATGCCCGACGCTGACGATCGTAGGGGCACGGCATGCCGTGCCCGTTCTGCATCCTGCCCCGAATGGTTCGCCTCGCTGAAAGATATTTTCGCCGGCCGCCTGTGGATCGAGGTACGGCATTTGTCCCCAGCTGACGGCCGCATTTTGCGTGAAGCGGAGCGAATCGGCCGCGCCTTAAATGTGCCACTCGTAGCAACCAACAACGTCTATTTCCTGCGCCCCGAAGAACATCTGCATCACCGCGCTGTGAATGCAATTCGCACAGGCGGACTCCTGACGACAGTAACAGCGCCGGACATCACCACACCAGAGGCCTGGTTCAAACCGGCATCGGAAATGGCGCGAATTTTTCCCGATCATCCGGAACTTTTGCAAGCCACGCTCGAAATTGCTGAACACTGCAATCTGGAACTGACTTTGGGAAAGCTGATCCTGCCCGAATTTGTTGTTCCGAAAAACAACAATCCCGATTCCTATCTGGCAAAACTAGCCATGCACGGTTTGCTGAAACGCTATCGCGAATTAAAACCGGAAGCGAAAGCGCGGTTGCTGCGTGAGTTGCGCGTCATCAGCAAATGGGGGCTGGCGCCTTATTTTTTGCTGGTGTGGGAGATCGTGGAAGAAGCAAAACGGCGGGGGATTCCCGCGGTGGCACGCGGCTCGGCGGCCAGCTCCATGGTGACCTATTGCCTGGGAATTTCCTGCGTGTGCCCGCTGCGCTGGGGATTGTATTTCGAGCGATTTTTGAACGAGCAGCGCGGCGATTGCCCGGATATCGACATCGACATTTGCGGCGCGCGCCGCGATGAGTTGCTCGATTACGTTTATGCGCACTGGGGCACCGAGCACGTCGCCATGATCGGAAGTTTTGTGACCATGCATGCGCGGCTGGCGGTGCGCGAAGTCGCAAAAGTGTTTGGCGTGCCGCCGGACGAGGTGAACCGCTTTACGAAACGGCTGCCGCACCGGCCGGTCCGCGAGATCTTGCAGGCCATTCGCGACCTGCCGGAATGCCGCAATTTGCCGGTGCACGACGAGCCGTGGAAAACAATTCTGCAAGTGGCGCTGCGGCTCGACGACGCGCCGCGGCACATGGGGATTCACCCGTGCGGCACCGTGATTTCCGCTCGCCCGCTGACGTGGCTAACCCCGCTGGAGCGCGCGACGAAAGGTATCGTCGTCACGCAGTACGACATGAATGCCATCGAAGCGCTTGGGCTGATCAAGATGGATCTGCTCGGCCAGCGTGGATTCACGACGATGTCGCTCGCCCTCGACAACATCGACAAAAGCAGGAATGGAACGAATGCGACGGAAAAATTCAACATTGCGCCGGATGGAAGAACGTCCTGTCCCAAAGCGAGAGTGATCGATTTTGACGCGATTCCGGAAAACGACCCGGCGACCTGCGACGTGATTGCCGCAGGAAGAACGATGGGAGTTTTCCAGATCGAATCGCCGGCAATGCGTGGACTGCTACACATGATGCGCGCGCGGACGCTTGAGGAAATGGCGCAAGCGCTGGCGCTGATCCGTCCGGGAGCTTCGGAATACGGATCGAAAGAATTGTTCATCAGACGGCTGCGCGGCGAAGAAAAAGTCGCGTATCCAAATCCAGCGCTTGCACCAATTCTGGAAAGCACCCTGGGCGTATGCATCTTCCAGGAGCAGGTGATGCAGATTGCCACGGTGGCCGGCGAGATGTCGCTGGCGGAGGCGGATATCATGCGGCGGTCGTCCGCGAAATATTCTGGCCGACGTGACCTCGATCGATTGCGTGGAAAATTTATGCTCGCCACGGGAATGATGGGACTAACGCAGCAGCAGCGTGAAGAAACCTGGATGATGGTGGAAAAATTCGCGGGCTTTGGTTTTTGCAAAGCGCATGCGGCGACGTATGCGGATATTTCGTACCGCATGGCCTATTTGAAGACGCATCACACGGCGGAGTTTCTGGCCGCGATGTGCAGCACCGGCGCGGGTTTTTACCATGTGTCGGCGTACGTCGAAGAGGCGAAGCGCTGGGGAATCGAGGTGCGGCTGCCAGCGGTCAATCATTCGCGCATGGAGTACACGGTGGAAGCGCGTGCGGACGGAAAGCGCGCGCTACGCGTTGGGCTGATGCAGGTGAGAGGGTTGCGCGTAGAAACGATCATCGCGATTCTGCGGGCGCGGGAAGAAGGCGGATCGTTTCGGTCGCTGGAAAATTTTCTGCGGCGCGTGCCAGTGGAGAAGGATGAGATGGAGGCGCTAATCAAGTGTGGCGCGTTGGATGGCGTGTGCGATGGAACGTGCCGCATGACGCGGCCGGAAATGCTTTGGCGCTGGAATTTGCTGCAAGTTGGCGACAAAAACACACAGCCCCTTCGGGGCTCTGGGCAAGCAGGAGCGGCTGTGCCACCGGGGTCGCCTGAAAAACTTTTCGATGATGTAAGAGCGGAGGATGCGATCACCGCAGTGCTTGCGGAAATGCCGATGGCTGCGTACACGCAGGAGCAGAGGTTGCGGTATGAGCGGGAGATTCTGGAGGTTTGCGTGAGCGGGCATCCCCTGGATTTTCTGCCGCGAAATGGGGAGGTGTGGAGCGATGAGCTGGATAGATTGCATGGGAAGCGGGTGACGTTGTGCGGTTGGGTGGTGACTTACCGGCACGTGGGGACGAAGAATTACCGGAACATGATGTTTGTGACTTTGGAGGACCAGTGCGGACTGTATGAGGTGGTGCTATTTCCGGATACCTATGACCGTTATGGCGGGCTTGTTTTTGAGACGAGAGCTATGCGGGTTACCGGTCGCGTGGAGGTAGGTGGGCAAATCCATGGGGAGAAGTTGGAAACGTTGATGAGGTGAATCGTGGCCTGTGTCCTGTGATCCGTGTCCCGCAGAAAAAACCACGCCTTTCGGCTTATGAGCGCATTGAGGCGGCAGATGGATGAGAAGAGATCGGAAAAAGATTGACACAGAGTTCACCGAGAAAACTGAGGGCACAGAGATCCTGGAGCGATAGAAAATGTTATTTCGGATACGAAAACCCAATACCGCGGCGACTACCTCAACGGAACCGGAGGCCGGGCGGCCGGCTGGGACCGGGGAGGAGTGGCTTGGGCGCAACCGAAGTGCGAAGCGGCGGCTCTGGGAACGGTTGAATCCGCGGCATCGGAAGCAGTTGCGGATGATCGCCGAAGCCTTGGCGATGCAACAGACGCATGCCAACTTGCCGGAACCGCTTCGGGCAAGGTTGAGCGACTCCATCGAGCAGGTGGAGCGGCTGGCGCGGCGGATTGGGGTGTTGCTGGCCGAGGTAACACGACGGACACCACCGGGCACGTGAAATGTTGCGGGGCGGCGGTGGTAACGCCATACTGAAAAATATGGCTGTCCCCAAAAAGCGCGGCTCCCAAAACGGCACAGCGTTGGCCGCCTCGAAAAAACGTCTTGGCGTTTGCGCCGCTGCGCTGGCTGTGGCTTTGTGCGTTCCGGCTATTTCCGCGCGGGCGGATGAGATTCGCCTAAAGGACGGGAAAAAGCTTTATGGCGTGATCGTGTCCTATGAAGACAACATGTTCAAGGTCAAGACGGACTTTGGATATGTGCTCGTAGAGAAAGACAAGATCGCATCGATTGTGCCGAGCACACCGGCAGGCGAAACGCCCAAAACCGATAAGACTCCCGAAGCGAAGAAAGAACCGGCTGCCGCGGAACCGAAAACCGAGCCTGCTGTGGCATCCTCAGCCAACGGAGCGGCGACATCGGCTACACCTCCGGCGACGAATGCCAGTGTGAAATCCCCTGAACCGTCGGCGAATCATGAGAAACCCGCGCCGAAAATCGGGAACGCAGCGGTAAAACCGGAAGTGCCCGCGCCTGTGACGACGAAGGCTGTGGCTCCTGACCTCAAGGCGCCGGCGGCAGCGCCGAATACGGGTTTGGCTGCGCAGCCTGCCCCTGCTCCTCCCCAACCGGAAGTTCCGGCGATGCGCGAGGACATTCAGGGAAACCTTTATACGAACTACACGCATGGGTTCAAGATGTTCAAGGCGCCGAGCTGGGAGCTGATTGAGGAAGCGCGGCAGGCCTTGCCGAACGCGATCGTGGCCCTGGGCACGTTTAACCAGTCCACGCTGATGGTTATCGGTCAGGAGAAAACCAAGGATTCGCTGGAGCCGGCAGCGGCGGCGGTCGAGAAGCGCTTGCGTGAGATTTATGACAATTACCGCCGTATTTCGCAGCGGAAGACTCTTGTCGGCGGGCTACCAGCCGTGGAATACCGCTATCGCGGCATGGCGGACGGGCACGATTGGTCTGGGACGCTGATGGTCGTTGGGCGTGGCGGCGAGATATTTACCGTGCTGGGGATGACCTACGCGGATACGGACTTGATTCAGATTCAGGAGAATGTGATCGCGCGGTCGATTGCGAGTTTGGACTTCAACGTGAAATGAACGGAATGTAGTTACGCCTCCTTGTCTGCAAGGTACCCCCCCCCCCGGTTTTTCGTAAAGATGTGTATCTAAGGGAGTTAGGTTTTTTGTAAACCCGTTTAGAATCACATCCTTGCGGAGCTTTTCATGAAGATGTGATTCTAAACGCTTTGCAGCGCAGTGCGGTGAAAACAAAAAACGCCCGCGAGGATGCTAGCGCTACTCACTCCGCAGAAATATACAAGGTGTAATATATCATGTGTTAACCTTTTTGCTAACAAACATTTCACAAAAATTTCAGACAATCTGAGTTCAACGGAGGAGGGCGTCGAATCCGGCTTGGACGAAATGGTGATCGTGGGTCAGGGCGGCAGTGATGCGCTCGGCTTCCATGATCTGGAAGCTTGCACAGTCGGTGAGGCTCCAGTTTTTGTCGGCACTCCGTTTGTACCTCTGAAGCGCCCTTGTGAATTGCTCAAAGGTCTGTGGAAGCACGATTACAGCGTTGCCTTCGCGTGTGTCTTCGACAGCCTGAACCGCGATGGATCGCATGATTGGGCTGCCGTTACTAAACGTGTTAACAGTTCTGTCAGGACCAATTCGCTTGTCACCAGCCGCATCGTGGAGATCTCGGGCGACATAGCGGTAACTTTAGCGTGGAGGCGGTCGGGCGGATACAAAAGGGCGATCCAATAGCTTGTATCCGCGAAGACCGTCTTCATTCCTCGACCTTCTTGGTCCCGTACAAATAGTGATCTACGTTCTTGGACAGGTCGGCAGGGAGCCGCCTTTGCTCATCTTCGGGAACACTCTTTACCATTTCGGCGATTCTATCGAGAAAGGAGCGGAGATCCGACGGCTTATCAACGTGCGCTTCGGCAGCGACAGACTGATCCGATTTTTCGAGCTGGGAGGCGTAACGAGTCTCGAAGCCCAGGTTCTCTAGGATGGCGATGGCTTGGTGGGAGTTGGTGGGGTCGTTGGGAGGGACACCGGCGGCCTCGAGGACTAGGGGACGAGCAGGGAGTTCACGATTGTCGATGATGACAGTCCACTTGGGCAGCTTTCGGAGCCAGCGGAAGCGGATGGCGGTGGCGAGAATGTCGGCTCGGGTGAGTTCTCTTGGATTGCGCATGAACGGACCCGTGAAATCTGGCTCCTTATTATTCGTCATATACATATTATTATTCACCGTCAACTTATTCGCGATAGGCGTCGTGGATATTCCCTACCCGGCCTCCACTCTGACATGTGCAACGGGCGCTGCCCCTACCAGTTCAAATCGAAGGGCGCATGAGCGAATCGGGGTTGGCGCGGGCGCGCGTGGTTAGTCGGAGGCTGCGGCGGAGGTGGAGGCGTCCGGGAATTTTTTGTGTTCGCGGATTACGGTGATCAGGGCTTGGGCGGACCGGGGGAGGCTGCGGTCGCGACGGTAGACGAGGCCGAGTTCGCGCCAGAGATCTACGCCTTCGACGTTGAGGAGCTTTACTTCGCCGGCCTTTACCTGGTCGCGGGCGAAGCTTTCACTGATGAAGGAGACGCCGGCGTCGGCGGCTACGAATCGCTTGATCATGCCGATGCTGGGGAGTTCCATGGCGACGCGGAGGCGGGCGCGATAGGGGCGGAAGAGTTTGTCCAGCACCTGACGGGTAAAGCCAGTGCGCGGGAAGATGAGCGGCTGGCTGGCCACTTCTTCCAGGGTGATCTTGGAGCGGTGGGCCAGCGGGTTGCGTGCGCTTACCATGAAGCGCAAGCGGTCGCGCGAGATGTGATGGACCTTGAGGGTGGGCGATTTGATGGGCAGAGTGACGATGCCGACATCCACTGAACCCTCTTCGACGCGCTGCAGGATTTTATGACTGAAATTCCGGTAGATGCTGATGTGCACCTGGGGATAGCGGCGCTGGAATTCGGCGAAGATGTCAGGGAGTAGATAAAGACAGGTGGCTTCATTGGCGCCAAAAACGAGCGGACCCTGGACGACGTCGCCGCGGTCGGCGACGACCTGAATGGACTCGTCACGGAGGCGCAGGAGGCGCTCGGCATATTCAAAGAGGACTTCGCCCGCGGGAGTCAGCTCGACGGATTTGGCGGAGCGGTCGAGGAGGCGAGCGCGATAGGCTTGTTCGAGTTGGCGAATTTGGGCGCTGACGGCCGACTGCGAACGAAAAACTTTTTGACCGGCACGCGAGAAGCTCTTTAGCTTTGCAACGTAGACAAAGGTGGCGAGTTGGTCGAAGTCCATGGGCAGGTGGCTCGGCAAAGATTATAACGGAATATCCTTGCCTAGTAAGCTAAGAATTGCTCCTTTCAAGCTGGCAGAGGCGCCTGGGTAAGGGCGACATTCTGCGTGGAACTGAAAATCGGTTCGCGGCGGTTCAGCCTCGCGAGCACGGGTTCCCACGTCGCTTCGAGTGTGCCCTGAAAGTGGATGGGCTGGACGCGGAGCATGGGAAGAGAGCCGCGGCGCGAAAGCAGACGCGAGGCACGCGGGCTGGCCGTGAAATGCTGGTGTGCTTCCAGTACGGTGCGGAGCCAGGATTCTTCCTGTTCGCTTATTTCGTGGAGCTCGACGAAATCGCGGTGGAGGACCTGGTCGGCTTCGCCACGGAGAACGTAGGAGAGGCCGCCGGTCATACCGGAGCCGAAGTTGAGGCCGACGGGGCCGAGGATGAGGGCGACGCCGCCGGTCATATATTCACAGCCGTGCTGGCCGACGCCTTCGACGACGGCGAGGGCGCCGCTGTTGCGGACGGCGAAGCGTTCGCCGGCCCGGCCTGCTACGAAGAGCTGGCCGGAAGTGGCGCCGTAAAGAACCGTGTTTCCAGCGAGGACGTCGCCGCGACGAGAGGCAGCGGAACTGGCGGAGATGGCGATGGAGCCGCCGGAAAGGCCTTTGCCGACGTAATCGTTGGCCTCGCCGAGCAGCGTCAAAGAGATTCCTTCGGCGAGGAAAGCGCCGAAACTTTGGCCTGCGCAGCCGCGAAATTCTTTCGTCAGATTTTGCGTGAGCTCGGGGCTTTGGTTACCGGGACGGCGGCGGCGCATGAGTTCGCCGCTCATGCCAGCGCCTACGCTGCGGTCGGAATTCTGGATGGGCTGCGATTCGGACTGGAGCTCGAAGGAGGCTTTGAAGTGCAGAGCGTCTTCCCGGGCAGCGGCGTGGAGTGTGGGAGATTGGTGGGGTGCGACGCGATTGGAATCGGAAATCGGGACAATCAGAAGCGGATCAACGCCGGAGCGGGCGCTGAGGCGGTCGTACCAGCCAGTGAGTTCGCTGAGGGAGCGGACACCGAGTTGCGCAAGGCGGTTGCGGATTTCTTCAGCGAGCGAGCGGAAATAAGCGACGACCATTTCGGGCTTGCCGTTGAAACGAGTACGGAGCTTTTCGTCCTGCGTCGCGATCCCGACGGGGCAGGTGTTGAGATGGCATTGGCGGGCCATGACGCAGCCGATGGCGAGGAGCGAGGCGGTGCCGAAGCCGAATTCGTCGGCGCCGAAAAGAGCGCCAACGATGATGTCGCGAGAGAATTTCAGGCCGCCGTCAACGCGAAGAGAGACGCGGGAGCGGAGGCCGGCGCGGACGAGCGTGTCGTGTGTTTCGCGCAGACCGATTTCCCAAGGAAGGCCGGTGTTTTTGATAGAGGTTAGAGGCGAAGAGCCGGTGCCGCCGTTGTGGCCGCTGATGGTGATGACGTCGGCGCCCGCTTTTGCGACGCCTGCCGCGATGATGCCGACTCCCGCGCCGCTGACGAGTTTTACGCCGATGCGCGCGCTGGGATTTACGGCGCGCAGGTCGTGAATGAGCTGAGCGAGGTCTTCGATGCTGTAGATGTCGTGATGCGGCGGCGGCGAAATGAGAGGTGTGCCGGGAGTGGCATGGCGTATGCGGGCGATGTATTCGGTGACTTTGCGCGCGGGGAGCTGGCCGCCTTCGCCGGGCTTGGAGCCTTGCGCCATTTTAATTTCGAGCTCTTCCGCGTGGACGAGATAGTCAGCCGTGACGCCGAAACGACCGGAAGCGACTTGCTTGATTTTGTTGGCTGCGGCGGGCTCGAAGCGGTAGGTATTGGGATCTTCGCCGCCCTCGCCGGTGTTGCTGCGGCCGCCGATGATATTCATGGCGAGAGCGAGGGTACGATGGGCTTCTGGGCTTAGCGAGCCGAGAGACATGGCTTGCGTGCTGAAGCGGCGCAGGATTGTTTCGGCGGATTGGACTTCCTCGAGCGGAATGGGCGTACCGGGAACGGTCTCCAGCAAATCGCGAAGAAAAATGGTGCCCTGGGTTTCGGCGAGCTCTTCGAAAGCGGGGAATTTTCCGGCTTCCGGGGCACGCACGTGGGCGTGGAGACGGCGGACGACTTCCGGAGAAGTGGCGTGAAGTTCGGCACCTTTGCGGAAGCGGTAGAGACCGGCGTCGGCGAGATCGGTGGAGTTCGCCGAGAAGCCTGCCGTATGCATGCGCAGATAATCGGCGAAAAGGTCGTCGAGCGTTTTTGAGCCAGGGTAATCGGAAGCATCTTCAAAATATCCGGTAGAGACATCTTCGGAGAGGCCGACGATTTCAAAGAGCTGGCTGTTGCGATAGCTGGCGAGCGTGGAAACGCCCATGCGGGCGAGGACTTTGCGGAGGCCGGCGGTGATGGCGGTGCGCATGCGCTCCGCGCCACCCGACTCAATGGAATCAGCAAATTCGTCAGCGAGATATGGCACGACGGCGCTGGCGCCCGCGGCTACGAGCAAGGCGACGTGGTGTGTGTCAAAAACCTGAGCGGATTCCACAATCAGAGGCACATCCCAGAGATGCTCGCGAACCATCGCTTTCCAGACGGCGGCGGTGGCGAGGAGCGCGGGTAGCGCACCCTTTTCCGCGCTGATGCCGCGATCGGAAAGGAGGAGGAGGCCCGGACGTGCGCCGCTACTCAGAGGGGTAGTGGATAGCTGAGCAAAACTGCGGCGTGCGCCCGGGACTCCCAGGGCAGAAGAGAAAGTCATGTCAACGCGTTGAACGCGGCCGAAAAGATCGGAGAGCTCGCTGAGCTGTCCGGCGCTGAGGAGCGGAATCGGCAGAGTGACGCCATCCTTCAAGTGAACTTCGAGAGACATGACGTGGGTTTCGCGCAGCGGATCGATGGGAGGATTGGTGACCTGGGCGAAGCGCTGCTTGCAATAATCCCAAAGGGTGCGAGGGAGAGTGGAGAGGAAGGCAGGTGGAGCGTCATCTCCCATGCTCCAGTCGGCTTCTTTGCCGTGGGTGAGAGCTGAAAAGAGCATTTTGAATTGGTCTTCAGTCCAGCCGGAGGCGGCAGCGGTGCGCTTGGGCTCGGCAGTTACAGACGGGTGCGTGGCGGTGGGCGGCGAGAGACGGCGAACCGGCGCGAGCGCGTTTCTTGATTGATGCATGGCAAGACGCTTGAGAACTTCGCGCCAGCGGAGGACCAGGCCGGTGGCGGGGTTGGCGAGAATCATTTCCCCGGGGCCGAGACGCTGGCGTTCGACGATGCGGGATTCTTCTAGGTCAATGAGGCCGGTTTCCGAGCCGGCGATCAAGAGGCCGTCGTGCGTGAGCGTGTAGCGCAGCGGGCGGAGGCCGTTGCGGTCGAGCTTTGCGCCGACGAATTGGCCGTCGGAGAAAATCAGTGCCGCGGGACCGTCCCAGGGCTCGCTGTTTTGCGAGAGAGAGGTGAGGGCGGCGCGGATATCGCGCGAGAGGAGCGGGTCGTTTTCGAAGGCAGGAGGAACCATGGAAAGCATGGCTTCGTCCGGGCCAAAACCTTCGAGGAGTTTTACTTCGAAAGCGTTGTCGAAGCTGGCCGAGTCGCTGACATTTTGTTCGAGTGCGTGGAACCAGGAGCCGACGGTCAGGCGGGCGCGCAACTCGTTTTCTTTGGCACGGAGCCAACGGCGGTTGGAGACGATAGTGTTGATTTCGCCGTTGTGGGCGACGTGGCGGAAGGGTTGCGCGAGATGCCAGGAAGGTTGCGTGTTTGTCGAATAGCGCTGGTGGAAAATGGTGAAAGTTGTGGCGAAAGACGGATCGCGCAGGTCTTCGTAAAATTGCGGGAACTGCCATGGCGTGAGGAGGCCTTTGTAGACGACGGTGCGCGAAGAAAGAGAGCAGATGTAGCAGCGCTGCGGGAGTTGCGATTCGGCGCGCTTGCGGAGGAGCGAAAGGCGCCACTCGAAGCGGGCGACGCCGCGCGAAGTGTGGAAGGGAGCGACAAAAAATTGCCAGATTTCCGGCATGGTTTCGAGAGCGCGGCGGCCCAGGGAATTTGTGTTGGTGGGGACGCGGCGCCAGCCAAGAATGCGGAGGCGCTCGGTATCGGCAGCGGCGTCCACCGCGGCGCGAGCTTCGGCGGAAGCGGCCTCCGGGAAAAAGGCGAAGCCGAGGCCGAAAATTTCGGGCAGGTCAATGCCCTGCTCTTTTGCGCGGTTGCGGAAAAACTGCTCGGGCAGCGAGGTGAGGAGGCCAGCGCCGTCCCCGCTGGCACCATCGGCATCCACACCGCCGCGGTGGGTGAGGCGTTCGAGGGCGGTCAGCGAAATGGTGATGATTTCGTGGCTGGCAGTGCCGCCGAGGCGCGCGACGAATCCTGTGCCACAAGCATCGTGGTCAGGATGGCCCCAGTTGGGGTGCCGTCCGCTGGCGCTAGGGACGAGCATTTCGTGCATACAGGTTTAATAAACGGGGTGGGCAAAGATGTACAACGCAGAATTTGCATATGACAAATCGGTTTTGTGGTAGGGGAGAAAGGTAAGTCTTGATTTGTTAAAACTTTGTAACTTCTGAAAAATGGAAATCGCGGACCCTCATTGCGGGGACCACCATTTCGAAAGCCTCTTCGCCGGTGGCACGGACGGCGGGGCCCTGGAGCTCGACATTGCGAAGCATTTCGAGAATGGACTGATTGAAGCGGAAATTGCGAACTGCGCTGGTGACTTTGCCCTCTTCGACGAGGAATAGGCCGTCGCGGGTCATGCCGGTCATTACTTTTTCGTAGGGGTCGACTTCGCGGATGTACCAGAGACGGGTGACGAGGAGGCCGCGATCGGTGGAGGCGATCATTTTTTCGAGGGAGGAATCACCGCCGGAGAAAACGAGGTTCATGGGGGCTTCGCCGTATTCATTGGGGAGAGCGAAGCCGTGGCCAGTGGGCTTTTTGCCGCTGGATTTGGCGCTTCGACGGGAGTAGACGAGATTCTTGGGTATACCGCGATCTACCAGTAGGACTCTTTCGCGAGGGATGCCTTCGCCGTCGAAGGGGGCGCCTAGTTGGAGTGGGTGGTAGGCGTCGTCGTGGATGGTGATGTTTTTACCGAAAAGGGGCTTGTTCATGCGGTCGTTGAGACAGGACCGCTTGTCTTCGAGGGCGGTGGCCGCGAAATCGTAGAAGAGGAAGCCGACGAGATCGAGGACGGCGGCAGGTTCAAGGATGACTGTGTAACGGCCCGGAGGGAGTTCTTGCGCGTCGACGGCGAGGTGCGCTTTTTCTGAGGCGCGCTGGGCTAGTTTTTGCGAATCGAAAGCGCTGACGCTGCATGCGTTGGCTTTGGCCCAACTGGCGGCGGGATTTTCCTGCATGGTGATGGAAAATTCGGCGTGGGTTTCGCGGTAGGCGGCGAAGAGCCCGCGAGAATTGCCCATCGCGGATTGCTGAAGGCCGCTGGCGAAGATGCCTGCGGCGACCTGGCCATTTTCGATGGCGAGATTGCAGGCCTGGCGGACAGCGCGGGCGCGGTCTTCAGGAGTCAGGGCGGCGGTGTCCTTTGCGAAGCGATTGATTTTGCGGTAGAGCTGTTTGCCGGGGAGCGGAAGGAGATGAGGATCTTTTGGCTGGCTGTGGGCTAGCGAGAGGGACGCTTCGATGGCGGCACGGAGGGAGTCTTCGTCGATGCGATTGGTTGTGGCGCGGGCGGTGCGGTGATCCACAACGGTACGGATGGAAACGTTGAGGCCGCGTTCGGCTACGTTCTGGTGGATGGCGTTGTTGGCGAACCGGGTGAGAGAGTCGGCAGTTTCGTCAACGTGGACTTCGGTTTCTTCAGCGCCGGTGGATTTGGCGAGGCGAAGAACTGTGTCGATGATGCGACGGAGTTCTTGTTCGGGGAAGAGTTGGGCGCTCGAATTGGCGCTCTTCCCTGCTGAGGACTTCGCGGATTTGGATTTGCGCTGGGTGGTCATTGGTTTGAAAAGGCGGAGCCGATTCTGACGTTGCGGAAGCGCGATGGTGCGGCGCCGTGGCCGGTGCCCATGGTTTGCATTGGCTGGCCTTTGCCGCAGTTTGGCGTGCCCCAGAGGGTCCAATGTTTGCGGGAGCAGATGGCGTCGCAGGAATTCCAAAATTCGGTGGTGATGCCGCTGTAGCTGGGATTTTTTAACATGCGCGTTTTTTTGCCGCCCTTAATTTCCCAGCCGACTTCCGTTGAAAACTGGAATTGGTAGCGGCGGTCATCAATGGACCAGGAGCGATTGGTTTCCATGAAGATGCCATCGTCGGTGTCTGCGATTAAATTTTCGAAGTCCCAGGTGCCGGGATTCAAGCTG
>CAJCHZ010000012.1 GCA_903970165.1 Betaproteobacteria bacterium | reverse complement strand
GTGGGTTGGCCGTGGCTTACTTTTACCGGAATAACGCTGGACGCGACGCGCAGATTTTGATTCTGGATAATCACGACGATTTCGGCGGACACGCCAAGCGCAACGAGTTTCGCGCTGGCGGCCGTCTGGTGCTGAGTTATGGCGGAACGCAATCGCTTGAGAGTCCGGGCAAATACAGCGGCGTGGCGCGAGAGCTAATCAAGGAAATTGGAATCGATACGAAGCGGTTTTATAAGGACTACGATCAAAAACTTTACGCCAGGATGGGCACCGCGGCGTTTTTTGACAAGGAGACCTTTGGCGAAGATCGTTTGATCACGGGGATGAACACGACGCCGTGGGCGGAGTTTTTGGCCAAAGCACCGCTTTCCGATGCGGTGAAGCGGGACATTGCGCGGGTCTATACGCAGAAAGTGGATTACCTCCCCGGGCTTTCCAAAGAAGGGAAGCGCGAGAAACTTTCGAAAATCAGCTATGCGGATTATTTGACGAAGTATTGCAAGGTGGTTCCCGAGGCATTGCCATTCTTTCGGACGTTTCCGCATGATTTATATGGCGTGGGCATTGACGCCGTTCCCGCCCTCGGATGTTTCGAATCGGGCGACGACTATGGTTCGTTCACCTATCCTGGATTCGATGGCCTGGACATCGGCGAGCATGAAAAAGAAGAGCCGTACATTTTTCATTTTCCAGATGGCAACGCATCGGTTGCGCGGTTGCTCGTGCGTGCGTTGATTCCAGCTGCCATGCCGGGACACTCGATGGAAGATGTCGTTACGGCGCGGGCGGATTACAGCAAGCTGGATTCGGATGGTGCGCGGGTACGCATTCGGCTGAATTCCACCGTGGTGCATGTCCAGCAGAATGGTGCGAGCGACGGGAACGGTGGGGGAAAAATTGTCGAAATCGCCTACATGCGCGGGAAGAAGCTCCAATCGGTCTCGGCGAAGAACTGCGTCTTGGCTTGTTACAACGGAATGATTCCTTATATTTGTCCGGACTTGCCGCAAAAGCAAAAAGAAGCGCTGTCTTATCTGGTGAAAACGCCGCTGGTGTATACGCACGTAGCGCTGCGGAATTGGAGTTCGTTTGCAAAATTGGGCGTGCATCACATCGTTGCGCCCGGCGGGTATCACACGTACACGGCACTGGATTTTCCAGTCAGCATCGGAGGATACGCTTTTCCGAGCAAGCCCGAGGAGCCGATGGTTTTGTTCATGCTCCGCACGCCATGCAAACCCGGGTTGCCCATGCGGGATCAGTTTCGCGCAGGGCGTATCGAATTGATGGCCACGCCTTTTGAAAAGTTCGAACGCAACATTCGGGATCAGTTGGGGCGAATGCTCGGCGGAGCCGCATTCGATCCTGCGCGGGACATTGAAGGAATTACCGTGAATCGCTGGGCCCACGGGTATGCGTACACGCCAAACTCGCTCTTTGATCCGGATTGGAAGGAAGAAGAGAAACCGTGGGTGATTGGGCGGGCGCGGTTTGGACGAATTGCGATTGCCAATTCGGATGCGGGCGCGAGCGCTTATACAGATGTAGCGATTGATCAAGCCTGGCGCGCGATCAGTGAGCTTTTGAAAAGCTAGCACGCGGACGCGGTGGTTCCCGTGCACGCAACCTGCGAGAGGCAGCGGTTCGGCGAGGCTTGGCGCTTGCGGCGCTGATTCTTTGAGTCAAAATCAGCGTGACGGGTTTCGTGAGCAAGTATGGTATTGTCTTCGGGTAGACTCCCGAAGTAGGGTTGCCTGAACTCCCTGAAGGGCGCGCGCTTGGGCCCTCCCTCCATTGAATTCAGCCAATTTCAGGCCAATGTATCGTAGCGTCCGGCGAGCGAGAGCTCGGCGAGATCCTGCACTCATGGTGCTTCGAAGAGTTCAGGGGAGAATGGCGATGAAGAGTTTGTTTGTTGGGAACATGAATTTTCAAACGACCGAGGGCGAACTGCGCGAACTGTTCACGCCGTTTGGGCAAGTCACGCGCGTGCATATGGCCATGGACCGGGAAACCGGCAGGGCCCGCGGGTTTGCCTTTGTGGAAATGCCCAATGATGAGGAAGCGGCGAAAGCGATGGCCGGCCTCGATGGAAAAGAGTTGGGCGGCCGAAACCTGAAGGTCAATGAAGCACGGCCGAAGGGCGAAGGCGGTCCTCCCCGGGGGCCCCGGAATTTTGGCGGGCACGGTGGGCATGGCGGCTCGGGTGGCGGTGGTGGGCGAGGCAAAGGCGGAGGCGGGGGGCGGGATCGTTTTTCGAACGAGGATTACCGCGAATCGGCACGGCAGCCGCGCGAACCGCGCTGGTAATTTATTGCTTGAACTGGTAGTTGATTGCGGCAGGGTGCAGGCCGCGATGCAATGTGGCTTGACGGCGGCGGATTGGGTTTAGCCGCGCCGGGCAGCGTTTGCGAGGAGACGCTATGACAACGACTTTTCAAAAGCGGCAAAAAGAAATGAAGCGCATGGAAAAGCGCAAGATGAAGGAAGAAAAGCGAGTTCAGCGAAAGCTGGACAAGACGGCGGAGAAGGAATCAGGGGTCGTGACAGAAGAGATCATGGAACCTTTGACCGGACCGATCCCCTACGACCCAGAGGCGTAGAAGGAACCGGCAATGGCCGCGGGTTTGCCGACGCGCAATTCCATTGCAAGGCGTTTACTCCATTCAGATTAATCGAAGGCAGCACTTGAAACTCTGAAGGGGTTTGTTTACGCGATTCACAAGACTTAATCCTCCGGGGCGGAAGAAGACGCGATTTATCGCGGCTCTGCGCTTGCATTTTGGCTGGGCTTCGACGTCCAGCTAATTCTTTTAAATGCAACACTTACAAGAAATGTACGGGGGAGGCCGCGCAGCCCAATCCCTTAATAACGCAGCACTTACGTGGATGGACCCTGTACGTGTTGATTCTAAAAAACTTACTCCATCCATGGCTGAACAGGCGCGGTCTTGCGCGTTAGTGCATGGACATCGGGCCGCCCTTTGCTTGCGGCTTGCGCATCAGCAGAATGAACGGAAGCATCAGCACGAATAACCCCGCCAGAATCAGAAAAATACTGTTGTACGCGAGCATGCTGGCTTGTTGCTGGACCATCCCGAACATTGCGGCGCGGGCTTGGTGGTTTGCCGTGACGGTGTCCGACCCTCCGGACATGAACAAGCCGTGAAGCGAATGCATCATGTTGCGCGCGCTTAGGTTGTACGGTGTGACGTGCGCACCTAGTTGATTGATGTTGCGCTGCTGAAAACGCGTCTGCATGGTGCTGACGGCGGAGATGCCAATGCTGCCGCCGAGGTTGCGGACGAGATTGAAGAGGCTGGTGGCGTTGCCCATGTTTTCTTTCTTGATGGGGGCCATGCTGATGGTGGTTAGCGGAACGAAAACCAGGCCCAGCGACAAACCCATCAGGAATTGCGGCCAGAAAAAATCCCAGAAACCCACGTCCAGGCTCAGACGCGAGAGCTGAAATAGCGTGAACCCGCAGACAATAATTCCCAGGGTAAGCATTTTGCGCGGATCGAACTTCATCATAATCAGGCCGACCACCGGCATGCCAATGAACGAGCCAAGCCCGCGCGGAGACATCGCTAAGCCAGCTTTGATAGCCGGATAGCCGAGAAGCGTTTGAAGAATAAGCGGGATGAGCACGGTGGTTCCGTAGAGGCCGACGCCGAGCAGCGACATCAAGAAGACGCCGGTGGAGTACGTGCGATTGGTGAAGACACGAAGGTTGATGACTGGTTCCTTGATGTGCAGCTCGTAAGCAAGAAACGCGAAAAAAATGACGCCGGAAATTACGGCAAGTGTGGTGATCCAGCCGGTGCCGAACCAGTCTTTTTCCTGGCCCTTGTCCAGAACGATTTGCAGCGTGGCAATTCCGACCGCGAGCATTCCAATGCCCCAGTAATCGATTTTCTGCGACGCGCGCCGGATGTAATGCGGGTCGAAGATGAAAAGCGAGGTCATGATGATGGAGATGATGCCGATGGGGACGTTGATATAAAAGACCCAGCGCCAGGAATGGCTGTCGGTGAGCCAGCCGCCGAGAACGGGTCCGAGCATCGGAGCGACAACGATGCCGAGCCCCCAGAAGCCCATAGCTTTGCCGCGATCTTCGGGTGGGAAAGATTCGAGTAGGATAGCTTGCGAGATTGGCTGCAAGCCGCCACCGCAAGCTCCCTGAATAATCCGACATACAACCAGAAAAGGAAGACTCGGTGCGAGGCCGCACATAAAGGATGCGATGGTGAAGCCGACAACGGAAAACATCAGCATGTTTTTGCGGCCGAAATAGTTAGAGAGCCAGCCGGTGAGCGGCAGGATGATGGCGTTGGCGACGAGATAGGAAGTCAGTGTCCAGGTGGCTTCTTCCACGGTAACGGAGAGACTTCCGGCAATGTGCGGGAGCGAAACGTTTACAACGGTCGTGTCCAGCACCTCCATGAAAGTGCTCAGCATCACGGAAATGGCGATGATCCAGGGATTGATGTGCTTCGGATTTGGCTGCGTTTCCTGGGACATCAAGACCTCGAAATGATCCCTCGACGAAACAGACGAAAGATGGAACGAACCTGGGCTTACGTCCGCCCCGTCTCGATGCATCATAAGGGCGCGGGAACGGGCTGGCAATTGTTCATCCCCTGGTCGGTGCCCAAGCGGCACTTTCGCGTCATTTTCTGGTCAAGCGATGGCGTGAAAATTTTCGCTTGGAAAGCTGTCCAGAAGGGCTTGCTTGGGGTATCTTGTCCGCGTGGGAAGACCGGGAGATCGTCAATGAGATATCAAGAAGGTCGGCGTGAATTTCTGGCGAGCCTGGGCGCTTTGGCTGCCGCCGCGGCTATGCCCGAAGCGCTGCTGGCTGGTCGCGAGCGCCTCTATCCGCCAGCGGACTTGTCTTACTTCGATACGCCGCTGTCGCCGGCGCCGTTCGAGATTCATCTCGGCTACGCCGCCATCACCTGGGGTGGAAACGATCGCCAGGCGATTGAAGACATTTCGGCTGTGGGGTTTCACGGAATTCAGGTGCGCTCCAACGGAGTAGAGGAGTTTGGCAGCGGCGCTGCCTTGCGCGAAGTACTGGACAAACATCAGCTCAAAATGGTTGCGCTTTCCAGTGGGAATATCAGCCTCGATCCGGCCGCAGAGTCCGAGCAACTGGCGAAGCACGTGGAGAACGCGAAATTCCTTCGCGACGCCGGAGGACTTTATCTTCAAATTATCGATGAACGGCCCAAAGGCCGCGACGTCACGGCGGCCGACTACAAACGCCTGGGATATTTGTTGACGGAATTGGGAAAGCGCGTCGCCGACGTCGGCGTGCAACTTGGCTATCACAATCACATGGGCGCCATGGGAGAAACTCCGGACGGCGTGGAACAAATCATAGCGGCGGCAGATCCGCGCTATTTGAAACTGGAGCTGGATGTTGCGCACTATTTTCAAGGTGGAGGCGATCCGGCCCATGCGATTGCGCAATACAGTGATCGGCTGCTTTTCCTGCACCTCAAGGATGTTGAGAAGCTCCCCGCCACGGCAGGCGCGAAAGATTCGTATCGTTTCGTGGAGCTTGGGAGGGGCTCGGTTAATCTTCCGGCGGTGCTCGATGCGCTCCGCAAAATAAATTTTCGCGGGTGGGGAATTGTGGAGCTGGACGCGGTGCCGGACAAATCGCGAACGCCGAAGGAATCGGCGATCATCAATAAAAAATACGTCGAAGAAACATTAGGTCTGACGGTATGAGCTCGACCTTCCGGATTGCCGTAATTAATGACGAACTTGGCCAGGACTTTGGCCGCGCCTGCGAAGTGATTGCCGGCGAGTTTGGCCTCGGCTGGATCGAGTTGCGCGGCATGTGGAACAAAAATCTGCTGCGTCTCGATTCCAAGGAAGTTGAGGAAGCGCGCCATGTTCTTGAAAAATACAAGTTGCGCGTGACGGACATCGCAAGCCCACTTTTCAAAGTGGACTGGCCCGGCGCGCCAAAATCCAAATTCAGTCCCATAGGCGATCAGTTCCACGCGGACTTTACGTACGATCAGCAGGACGAAGTCCTAGAACGCAGCATCGAGCTTGCGAAAGTCTTCCAGACCGATCGGGTGCGTTGTTTCGATTTTTGGCGTCTCGTGGATCAGAGTCCTTATCGCACGGCAATGAATGAGAGGTTGCTGGCAGCGGCGGGAGCGGCAGGGAAGAAAGGCATAACGCTGCTGCTCGAAAATGAGCCCGCGTGCAACAGTGCCACGGCTTCGGAAGCCGTCAAAGTTCTTGCGGCAGTACAGAGTCCTTATTTAATGCTGAACTGGGATCCCGGCAACGCTGCGTCGCGCGGCGAAATAGCTTATCCGGGCGGCTACGCGTTGCTGCCGAAAAATCGCATCGGCCACTGCCATTGCAAAGACGTGATGAAAAAAACCGATGGCGGGGAATACGAATGGGCGGCCATGGGGCGCGGCATCATTGATTGGACGGGGCAATTTGCGGCCTTGAAACGCGACGGCTATCAACTTGCCGTGAGTCTGGAAACACATTGGCGCGGCGCGGGTACTCCGGAAGAATCGACCAGACAGAGTTGGGCGGGCATGAAGGCTCAATTGCAAAAGGCAGGGGCATTTTGAGAAGAGGACCTGCGTTCCGCTTGCCTGAAAATCACTTTTAGAAAAGTTTGTGCGCAAGGGCCAAGTAATCAACCGAAGAAGAAACGCGGAGAATGAAAACCATGAAACGCCTGTTCTTAGGCCTGTTTCTTATTTTGAGTATCGCGCTTCCTTCGAGGGGACAGAAACCCCGCTGGACAGAGCAGGCAGCCAAGGACTGGTACGCGCAGCAGCCCTGGCTGGTTGGAAGCAATTACATTCCTTCCGACGCGATCAACGAACTGGAAATGTGGCAGGCCGCGACTTTTGACCCCGAACGAATCGACAAAGAACTTGGCTGGGCGCAATCGCTCGGGTTAAACACCATGCGCGTGTTTCTCCACGATTTGCTCTGGCAGCAGGATCCCGAAGGCTTTAAAAAGCGGCTTGACACTTTTCTGACCATCGCTCAGAAACACAAAATCAGGCCGCTGTTCGTGCTTTTCGACTCCGTATGGGATCCCAATCCCAAGCTCGGCAAACAGCACGCGCCGAAACCTGGCGTCCACAATTCGGGCTGGTTGCAAAGTCCCGGCGCCGCAGCGCTTAGCGATCCGGCGCAATATTCGCGCCTCAAGGCCTATGTGCAAGGAGTTGTGGGAGCATTTGCCAACGACAAAAGAATTCTGGGTTGGGATATCTGGAACGAACCGGACAACACCAATGATGGAAGCTACGGGACCGAGGAGCCGCCGAATAAAGTGGAGCTCGTTCTTGCGCTGCTTCCGAAGGCTTTTGCATGGGCGCGCCAAGCCGGTGCGACGCAGCCGCTGACGAGCGGGGTCTGGGCGGGGGATGATTGGTCGTCTGCAGAAAAGCTCAGTCCGATGTCGGTGATTCAGCTGGATCTTTCCGATGTCGTTTCGTTTCACAGCTACGAAAAACCGGACCTTTTCGAGCAGCGCGTCGTGTCGCTGCAGCAGTACCGGCGGCCGATTATTTGCACGGAGTACATGGCGCGAGGAAACGGGAGCACATTTCAAGGAACGCTGCCGATTGCAAAAAAATATCACGTAGGGGCGATTAACTGGGGGCTTGTGGCGGGGAAAACGCAGACGTATTTGCCGTGGGACTCCTGGAAGCAGCCGTATACGGACCGCCAGCCTGCGGTGTGGTTCCACGAGATATTTCGCCAGGACGGACAGCCGTATTCGCAGGAGGAGGCCACTTTTATTCGAACGATTATCAGCGCACCGTCCGCGTCCAATGGAGCCGGCACGAACTTTTGAGCGAATCAGGCCTTGCAAGGCAGTGAGAGCTTCTGAGGTGGAGAGCAGAGCCGTGGAAACTCGCAGAAGTCTTTTACGGGAGTAGCTGAGGTTAAGCCGCGCGGGCGCAGAAAAAAATTGGTTCCGGGACGTGGACTCGAACCACGATACTCAGCTTCAAAGGCTGATGTCCTACCGATTAGACGATCCCGGAACAGCGCAAATAATTGTATCAGAGGGACCGCAGAACGTGGAGCGGGCAGGCAACCACGCGGAAAGATTGGCGTCCGGATTTCGTTTGCTCATTCATGCCGCATCTGAGGAACGCCGGAACTGGTTGCTCAATTCCGCTCGTTGCTGCCTCACGGCAGCTAACACGAATCGTTCCAGGCAATGTGCGTAACCGGTGAGTTTCTGCTAAATTGGAAAGGTTGATTGCATCGCTGGAGAGGTGGCCGAGCGGTTTAAGGCGCACGCTTGGAAAGCGTGTGTAGGTTAACCCCTACCGTGGGTTCGAATCCCACCCTCTCCGCCATACTAAACCATCATATTTTCAAGGAGTTACCATTTTTGTATCTTTTTGTGTACCCGGTGTGTACCCAAACGCTCCTTACGCACCTTCCTTTTCTCCCGCCTTTAGTTCAGTTCAGGGCGCATCGCGGCCTCATCCCAAAGTCGAATCGCGGACCAGATTGAGCTTGGCTCTCAGCGAAATTCACAATCTCCGCCGCCCTTAAGCCAAACCGGGACTTCCATGAAATCCTTTGCGATGCGTGTTTCTACCACCGAACCGTAGAGCTCGCCGAAAACGTCGTTCCAACATTCCTTGTTCGTTCGGAATCCGGACAGATTGGGAGGGAATGCCGATAAAGACCGAGTTGCGGGCTTCGGAAATGCAGAAAATGTGGTGAATTAGCGGCGACCGCATTGGCCGACAGAGTGCTAGGTAGTTGAAGCAAGCCGTGTCACCTAGAACCTCGCGATGGTTCGCGACCTGAAGGTCGCGCGCTAAGAGCGGAGATTAGAGCAGCTTGAGGTGGCGTAGTTTTCTTCTGAAACGGTAAGCGGCGTCACGTAGCGCCACGAACGGCCGCCGTCGTCTGGATACCGGATCTGAATACCGGACAAGTGAAAAGGCCGAACCGCCCTGAACTCGACGGTGGTCTGAACTCGAACACTGCGAAGGAGTCACCAGTCTATGTTGGCAAAAGGCACGAATCCTCCGCGCGCAACAGAAGCTCGGACGTTTACAGGCGAGCTAGCGCCAAGCGATTTTGAGAGCGCCGGCGTAAGCGGGCTGGGCAAAACATGCAGCGGGTGGCTGGCGATGAGGCATGTGGCGCTGGCTGCGTGCGTGGCATTGCTATTGGCGGCATGGCCGGTGAGCAGCTATTCGCAGCGCGCGCTGACGACCGTGGCAGCGGGGACGAATCCTGTTCCCGTGGTGTTGAACCCGGTAACAAACCGGATTTATGTGGCGAGCTTTCAAGACGCCGCAGTGAAGGTGATCGACGGAGCCACGGGGGCAGTGATTTCGACGGTAACGGTGGCGAGTCCCGGAGCGATCGCGGTTAATACGACAACCAACATGATCTATGTGGCGGACACAAGCGCCAACACGGTAACGGTGATTGACGGAGCTACGAACATTGCGGGCCCGCCGATCATAGTGGGCACCACGCCGATTGCGCTGGCGGTTAATTCGATCACGAACATGATTTATGTGGGGAACCAGGTCTCCAACAATGTTTCGGTGATTGACGGGTCGAGCAATACGGTCGTCGCGACGCTGGCTACCGGAACGAATCCGCAGGTGATCGGTGTGAATCCGGTGACCAACCTGATTTACGTGGTGAACAACGCAAGCTCCACGGTGTCGGTGATCGATGGAGCGGGTAGCCCGCAAAGCGTGGTTGCCAATGTGGCGGTGGGAACGAATCCGCTGTCGATTGGAGTGAATGCGGCGAGCAATCTGATTTACGTGGCGAATTCGGGAAGCAATACCGTGACGATAATCAACGGAGGCATCAATACGACGGCTTCAAACATCACCATTGCAACGGGGCTGCAACCGCGAGTCCTGACAGTGAACCCGGTGAGCAATCAGATTTACGTCGCCAATCACAACGACAACACCGTGACGGTAATCGATGGAGTCTTAAACAGCACCACGACGATTACGGTTGGAACGGCACCCGTTTCCGTGGCAGTGAATCCCACGACCAATCAGATTTACGTCGCCAATCACACCAGTGGAGCAGGCGGCGGGACGCTGTCAGTGATAGACGGAACGGTGAATACCACGGCGAGCATCGTTACAGTTCCGTTCGCGGTGGGAGCTTTCCCGGTGAGCCTGGCAGTTAACCCGGTGACCAACCAGGTGTACGCGGCGGATCAAAGCAGCAACGACGTGACGATATTTGACGGGACCACGGACCTGACGGCCACGGTGACGGTGGGCAACAGTTCGCAGGCGAATGGGTCGTCGATCGCGGCGAATCCGGCGAGCAACAAGATTTATGTGCCGAATTCGTTTTCGAACACGGTGACAGTGATCGACGGGGTAACCAATGGGACGACGACAATCAGCAGTTTGATTGGGACCACCCCCAACAATGCCGCGGTGAATGTGGTGACCAACAAGATCTACGTGACCAACCTGGCGAGCGCAACGGTGTCGGTGATTGATGGGTCCACGGACACGGTAAGCGACGTGGTAACGGTGGGATTCAGCTCGCAGAGGAACCGCACGTCGATTGCGGTGAACCCAGTGACAAACAAGATTTATGCGACCAATTCGTTTTCGAACACGGTGACGGTGATTGATGGAAGTGACGACAGCACCACGACGATCACGACCGGGATCGGAACGACTCCCAACGCGGTGGCCATCAACCCGGTGACCAACAAGATTTATGTGACGAATATGGCGAGTGCGACGGTATCGGTGATTGACGGGAACACAAACACGGTCGCCGCGGTGGTGACGGTGGGGAGCAGTTCGCAGACGAATGGAACGTCTATCTCCGTGAATCCAGCGACGAACAAAATTTATGTGCCAAACTCGTTTTCGAATACGGTGACGGTAATTGACGGATCCACGAACGCCACGACGACCATCAGTACGTTGATCGGATCGATTCCCAATAATCTGGCGATCAACCCGGTAACTAACAAGATTTACGTGACCAACCTCGGGGACCACACCGTCTCGGTGATTGATGGAGCCACGGACACGGTGAGCGCGGTGGTGGCGGTGGGGACCAGTTCGCAGGCGAACCGGACGTCCATCGCGGTAAACCCGGTAACCAACAAGATATATGTGCCGAATTCTTTCACGAATACGGTGACGGTGATTGACGGGGCGACAAATACGACCTCGACGGTCACGCCCGGGTCGATTTCGAATGCATTGGCGATCAACCTGGCGACCAACAATATTTATGTGACCAACCTGGGGGACGGCACGGTGACGGAGATTTCCGAGGAGCGGGTGCAGCCGATACCGCTGGTAACGTCCATTGATCCGATACCCGGGAATGTGACCACCGCAACTCCGACGTTCACCTTTACGGCGGCGAACAGTTTCGCTCCGAATCCGGTTCCCGACACGGTTCACAGTAGCGTCAGACCACTGTTTGTCAGCAAGCCGGCGTCTCCGGTAACACCGTCAGGCCTGGTAACTAATGTGTATTACCAGGTGGACACGTGGGAAGGGCCGTGGATTGCGGCTACGCCGGGATCGGGAGATTTCAGCGCGACGGTTACTGCACCGCTACGACAGGGGACGCACGTGGTCTACGCGTATGCGACCGACGGAGAGGAATCGCATTCCACGGGGATCACCCAGCAACTGGTGGGGCAAATCGCCGCGGAAGTATTCACGGTGATTCTGCCAGGCACGACCACAGACCTGACGGTGGATAACAACCCGGCGGCGGTTGGACAGGCGGTGACGTTCACGGCGAACGTTAGCGGTAATACCGCAGGAACCATTACAGGGACGGTTACGTTCTTCGATGGAGCGACATCGCTGGGACCGGGGGCGTTGGTTGCAGGCGGGGCGACACTGACGACGTCTGCGTTGACGCTGGGATCGCACTCGATCACCGCGGTCTACAGCGGAGACGGAAATTTCAGCGGAGGCACGTCGAGCGTACTGACGGAAGTAATCGCGGCCAGCAATCCGGTTCCAGTGGCGACATCGCTGGCGCCGACGTTTGCGACGGCCGGCGACGCGACGTTTACGCTGACGGTGAATGGCAGCGGATTTGTGAGCAATTCGGTGGTGAATTGGAATGGAGTGGCGCTGACGACGACATTTGTCAGCGCGACCCAATTGACGGCGTCGGTTCCTGCCGGCGATGTGGTTAATAGCGGCACAGCCTCAGTGACGGTGTTCAATCCGGCGCTGGGCGGGGGCACTTCGGGCGCGTTGACGTTCACGATCAACAATCCTTTGCCGGTGATTTCGTCGATGTCGCCAACTTCAGCAGTGGGAGGGAGCGCGACCTTCACGCTAACGGTAAATGGCAGCAGCTTTGTGAGTGGGTCAACGGTGCTGTGGAATAGCACAGCACGGACCACCACATTCGTCAGCAGCACACAGTTGACGGCCACGATCCTGAGCAGTGACCTATTGAGCTCCGGGTCGGCCGGAGTACAGGTATCCAACCCGCTGCCAGGAGGCGGGATTTCGGTGACGACGCTGACGTTCACGATCACGGTACCGGTGCCGGTGTTGACGGCGATAACGCCGAACTCGGCGGCAGCCGGTTCTGCTGCGTTCACCATGACCCTGACGGGAACGACGTTCATCAGCACTTCGGTGGCGCAATGGAATGGCGCTGATTTGACAACGACGTTCGTGAGCGCCACGCAATTGACGGCGCAAGTTCCGGCCGCGGACGTCCTGACGGTAGGGACTGCTTCGGTCGCGGTATTCACTCCCCTTGGAGTAGCCCCGGGCGTCCAAGCGAGAGTTCATGCGCAGAACGCCGGACCTTCCGGACAGACATCGAATGCGCTGACATTCACGATTAACGCGGCGAATCCGACTCCGGTGCTGACGACGCTTTCGCCAAGCTCGGCCACCGCGGGAGGCGCAGCTTTCACGCTGACGGTGACGGGTAGCGGTTTTGTGAGCGGCGCGATCGTGCAATGGAACGGTATGTCGCTGGTTACGACGTTCGTAAGCGCCACACAATTGACGGCGGTGGTTCCGGTCGGCGATTTAGCGACGGCGGGTATGGACTCGGTGACCGTATTGAATCCGACGCCGGGAGGAGGGACTTCCAACGCGGCGACGGAAACCATCAACACGGTTGCGACCACGATGACGGTGACGGTTTCTCCCACACCGGCAGTGGCGGGCCAACCGACTACTTTTACGGCGACGATCGCTGCGCCGCCGACGGGATCACCACTCGGAACGGCGAGCATTTTTAGCGGCGAAGCTTTACTGGGGACGGCGAACGTTAATTCGTCTGGCGTGGCCACGTTCACAACCAGCGCTTTGACCGCCGGTTCTTACAGCATCACCGCGGTGTACTCCGGCAATGCCACTTCGGGGGCGTCCACTTCCGTGATCGTCCCACTCACGGTGAACGCCGGTGCGAGCTTTGGCGTGACCGCTCCGCAAACGCCATTCGAGCTGGCGCAGGGCGGCGCCGTCAGTATTCCGATTACGGTGCCTCCAGTGGGAGGACCGTTCAACAGCGCCGTGACCATGTCAGCCACCGGCCTTCCGCCGGGTGCCACGGCTAGCTTTAATCCGGCAGTGGTTACGCCCGGAACCGTCGGCGCAACGACAGTGCTGACCATTCAGCTGGCGGCGCTGCACGCCGGCATTCCTCCAACGCCTCAGGGGCCTTGGGCGCCACAGGCGCCACTTGCGCCGCAACTTCCACCTCGGGCATTCCCGATCGCACCTTTGACGCTGGCGCTGGTTAGTTTGGGTTTCCTGATTACCTACCGGAAGCCACGAGCTTTGCGGCTGGCGTTCGCGACAGTGGCTTTTGCGGGAGCGGTCATTTTGTTCGCGGGTTGCAACGGCGGGTTTTCGGGCGGGCACAGTACGACGCCTGGAAATTACACCGTAACGGTAACGG
>CAJCHZ010000011.1 GCA_903970165.1 Betaproteobacteria bacterium | reverse complement strand
TTTTCGACGTCGCATCCGCCGGCTACGGCGGCGGCTTGCCAGGCGGCGTTTACGTTGCTCGATTCGCCCGAGGGAGAAAAGCTGGTCAAGAAGTTGTGGGCCAACACGAAAATGTTCAAGCGCGAACTGAAAAGGCGTGGGTTCCAGTTCAAGGTCAGCGAAACGCCCATTATCCCAATCCACGTCGGCGAAGCGGCCAAAGCATTCGAGTTTTCGAAGAAATTATTTGATGCCGGCGTGTATGCTCCCGCGGTTGGGTACCCGACGGTGGCGGAAGGCAAAGCGCGCCTGCGCGCCATCGTGAGCGCAACGCACAAACGAGAACAATTGCTGCGCGCCGCGGACTTGCTTGCCGAAGTTGCAAAACCCCTGGGGATCATTTCCTAGCTTAGAAGGAAAACCCAATACAACGATTCGCCCGGCGTCTCCTTATATAGAGAAGAAGGACCCGGCAGAACGCGCCCAGCCATTGCTAGCGGGAGGAACAAATGAACCGAACACGATTTGCCCTGTCGATGGGCGCGGTACTCGCGGCGGCGGTTTTTGCAGCGGCCACCTTTGCGCAATCGGAGCCAACCAGCATCATTCTCGCCGGCGGCACCGCCCTGAACGCGGAACTGAATTCGTCGCTGGATTCAAAGAAAGCCAAAGTGGGCGACAGAGTGGAAGCACACACAACGCTGGATTTGCGAAGCACCGATGGCCGGACGGTGATCCCAAAGGGAACTAAGTTGATCGGCCACCTTACGGAAGCCGCGGCTCGCTCAAAAGGTGACAGCGAGTCCATGCTGGCCATTCAATTTGACAAGGCCATTCCAAAGAACGGCGGGGAGATTGCGCTCCGCGTGGAGATAAGGGCCATCGGGCAGCCGCAAAACGATTTTTCCAGCAGCGCGGGCAATTCTGGAAATGACCCGATGACCAGCCGTGGGGCTGCAGGAGGCTCGCCAATGGGCGCCAGCCGGAGCCCCGCTACTGTTCCGCCAAATACGGCCAGCAATCCAAGCCCGGACATTACCCCAGGAGGATCAAGCGACGCAGGACCACTGCCTGCGAACAGCCGAGGTGTCTATGGTTTCAGCGGCTTACAACTAACCACCGACAGCTCGAAACCGAATCCGGCAACAAAGATCACTTCGACGGGTAAAAACGTGCATCTGGATAGCGGGACGAGATTGCTGCTCATCGCGCTCGAAGAAACGCCGGCGGCGGATTCCAAGTAAGTCTGCGATTCAAAAAACTGGTAGATGAACCGAATGCACCCTCCGCATTTCGTTGCGCGTGAAGTGATTTCCTTCCCCGGCAGCTAATCCCTGCGACGTTCCCGAAATTTGTTCAGGGAATCCACAGACGCGAACCCAAAGATTCGTCGCCACACTGTTATACTCGCCGCCATGCCCGTTGCGCCGAAAAAACTGTTTCTTGTGGATGCAATGGCGCACGTCTATCGCGCCTTTTTTGCGCCCATGCCACAGCGGCTGACCGGGCCGGACGGCTCGCCGACCAACATTCCATTTCTCTTCGGAAATATTCTCAAGCGGCTGATTAAGGATTACGCGCCGGACTATATTGGAATCGTATTTGATCCGCCCGGAGCGACGTTTCGAGACAAATTGTTTGAAAAATATAAAGCGCAGCGCCAGCCCATGCCGGATGAGATGCGCATTCAGTTGCCGCTCGTGCGTCGGTTGTGCGAGGCCATGAGGCTAGCGGTGCTCGAAGTGCAGGGATACGAAGCCGACGATGTGATTGGCGCCCTCGCGCTGCAAGCCGCAAAGAAGAACCTCGACGTGCTGGTGATTTCGAATGACAAAGACATGATGCAGCTGGTGGGAAAAAATGTGCGAACGCTGCGCACAGGATCGGGAGGAGCAAAGGCGGATATCATCGTCGACGAGAAGAAAGTGGAAGAAATCCTGGGCGTGCCGCCGGACCGCGTTGTGGATTACATGGCCCTGCTCGGAGACAACATTGACAACATTCCCGGGGCGAAAGGGATCGGCGAAAAAGGCGCGGCGGAGCTGATTAATAAATATGGAAGCGTCGAGGAGGCCCTGGAACATGCCGCCGATGTGCCCAACAAACGTTACCGGGAAGCACTTCAGCAACAGCGCGAGCAGGTCCTGATGTCGAAGCAGCTGGCGAAGATCGCCACAGATTTGCCATTGCCATTGGATTTACCCGCGCTCGAGCGGCGTGAACCCGACGTCGCGGCGCTCGGTACCCTGTATCGCGAACTCGGATTCAATTCACTGCTGAAGGAGTTGAACGCGGAGGCCGTGGCGTCGTCAGCTCCAGCAAGCGCGGAACCCAGCCTGAAAGCGGACTATGCCACCCTTGTGAGTGTTCCCGACTTTCGTGCCTATCTCGAAAAGATTCCGGCGAATCTGCCCCTGGCGGTGTGGCTGAATCTGGAATTGGGAGAACGCGAATCGGAAGGCTTCGGCACGCGCATCGCTTCCATCGAAGTGTCTTCCAAGCCCGGCGAAGGGCGATCCGTTTGGCTCGACGAGAATCACGAAGCGCTAAAGGTGCTTGCGGCGTCTCTCGCCGATGAGCGACGCGTAAAAATTGTTCACGATCCGAAACTGTTTCAACTGCTTGCTGGCCGTGCCTCCAACCTGAAGCACGCGACCCAGATTTATTCCTATTTGTTGCGGCCAACGACCGCCAACCACAACTTCGCCGATGTGGTTATGCGCCAATTCAACGCGACGATCGGCGGCGGGCCCGGGGAACGCGCGGATTATCTCCAGAGGCTTGTGCCTGTGCTGCGCGCGCAAATTGACGAACAGGAGTTGCAAGACGCCTACGCGAAAATCGACTTGCCGCTCGCGCGGGTGCTCGCGGATATGGAGCGCATTGGAATCCGCGTGGACCCAAGAGAGCTCGACAAGATGTCGCAGACGATGGAGAAGGAAATCCGCCGTCTGGAGAAGGACATCTGGGAGCTGGCCGGCAATGAGTTCAATATCAACTCGCCCGCGCAGCTTGCGGAAATTTTGTTCGATAAGTTGAACTTGCAGCCGCCGGCGCGGCGTGGAAAAGGCAAACTGCGCTCGACGGCTGCCGACATTCTCGAAGAGTTGGCTGCTCAGCACGCGTTGCCCGCGAAAATCATCGAGTATCGCGAAATTTCCAAGCTCAAATCCACCTACGTGGACGCGCTGCCTAAGTTGATCCATCCGGAAACCGGCCGCTTGCACACCAGCTTTTCGCAAACAACCGCAGCGACGGGACGGCTAAGTTCGAGCGATCCCAATCTGCAAAACATCCCCATTCGCACGGAGTTGGGCCGCGAGATTCGCGCCGCTTTCGTAGCCGAAAAAGGGAAAATCCTCCTCTCTGCCGACTATTCCCAGATTGAGCTGCGCGTCATGGCACATTTTTCCGGCGACCCGGTTCTGGTGGAAGCGTTTCGAAACGGCGAAGACATTCACGCGCGCACCGCGCAGGAAGTGTTTGGCGTCGGTCCGATGGCCCAGACTGCGGAACATCGCCGCGCCGCGAAAGCGATCAATTTTGGCATCATCTATGGGCTCTCCGCGTTCGGGCTGGCCCAGCAACTGAATATTGGGCAGAAGGAAGCGGCGCAATTCATCAACGCCTATTTCACGCGGTACCGGGGAGTGAAAGAGTTTCTGGACAAGACACTCGTCGAAACCAGAAAAACCGGCGTCGCGAAAACGCTCTTCGGAAGAATTCGCCCGATGCCAGAGATCAACTCGCCGCAGGCGCAGCTTCGCGGCTTTGCCGAGCGCACCGCGTTGAATTCCCCTTTGCAGGGCACCGCGGCGGACCTCATCAAGCTGGCGATGATCAATATTGACCGGCGTCTCGCTGAAGAAAAGTTTGAAGCCCGCATGATTTTACAGGTACACGACGAACTCCTCTTTGAAGCCCCTCCCGAAGAACTCACTGCCTTGGAAAAGCTGGTGCGCAAAGAAATGGAAGGCGTGCACAAGCTTGCCGTCCCGCTGGTCGTGGAGATCAGTTCAGGTCCGAATTGGCGTGATCTGGACTAGCCGGCGTTTCGTCTGAATACCGAGCTGTTCTTCCGTTGAATCGTTCGTGCACAGAAGCCCGCCGCTCCCGGTCCCTATCCGAATCGCTCCAGAGCTCGCCCCTGTACGGCTGTACAGGCATCATTTTGGCTACAAAGCGCGCAGGCAGCGAACCAGCCACAATTTTGACGTGCTAGTTTGAATGCCAGAAGCAATTGCGGGGGTTCCCATTCGTCGCTTGCAACCATTTGCGCTGTGCGCGGCCATTGCTACCTTGCTAACCGCGTGCCACAGCCTCCCAACAGGCACGGTCACAGCCAATAGCGTTACGGTCACACTCTCTCCTCCTGCGCCAACGATCGGCACATTTGCGACGCAGTCTTTTACAGCGACCGTGACCGGGACGACGAACACCGCGCTTACCTGGCAGGTGAATGGCGTCACTGGCGGGAGCACTACAACGGGCACCATTTCGTCCTCGGGCGTTTATAGCGCGCCACATTACATTTCCGGTTCGATCATCCCTGCCAACGGGAACGCCGTGACTGTGACCATCACGGCGATTTCGCAAGCGGACACGGCCGCCAGTGGCTCGTCGACACTTATCCTGGAAGCGCAGGGACAGGCCGCGCAGACAGGCGCCGTGGAACTTGGCACCTCTGGCAGCAACCTCCACGCTTCCACGCAGAGCGGCAATAGCATCACCTGCTGCGGAGGTACGCTCGGCTCGCTCCTCGTCCGCAACGGCACGAACTATATCCTGAGCAACAATCACGTGATGGCGAACAGCGATTCGGGGACCATCGGCGACGCCATCATTCAGCCGGGATTAATCGACAACCCCGCACCAAACACGTGCACCGGCACGGGAACGACGACGATCGCCAATCTGTCGCAGTTTTTTACTCTGGAAGGGAATCCGCCGGATCCCGTCGATGCTGCTATTGCGCAGATTGTCTCGGGAAAAGTGGACACGAGCGGGAACATCTTGTTGCTGGGCGCTACGGCTGACGCGAACGGAGTCCCCGTGCCTGGCGCGCCGCACGCTGGTTCTGGAGTGGACGCGTCCCTCGGAATGGCCGTCGCCAAGAGCGGCCGCAGCTCCGGCTTAACGTGCTCGACCATCGAGACGACGCCCGCTACCTTCTCCGTCGACTACGCAAAAACCTGCGGCGGAAGCACAAGTTTTTCGGTGACCTATTCGAATCAAGTCGGCGTGTCCGGAGGTGATTTCAGCCAGGAAGGAGATTCGGGCTCCTTGATCGTGACCCAGGATACCGCCGACCCTGTAGCCCTGCTCTTTGCGGGCTCCGATACGGATACGGTCGGCAATCCCATGAGCGACGTTCTTCAGGCTATGGTGGATTCAAGCAATCATGTTCCGACGCTTGTAGGAGGAGCGGCGCATCAGGTGATTGGCTGCTCCTTGGCCGGCCCGAACAGTGCTCAGAAAACGGTGCCGGCAATCGCGGTCGCTCAGGACGATATGCAAGCTGCGGCGGCAGCTCGGGATAACCATGCCGCGCAAATTCTCGCCATACCCGGCGTCCGTGGGCTGGGCATTGGACCAAGTCTCGATTACGTGGGACAGGCAGCCGTGCTCATTTTTGTTTTGCCGGGGACCGCGCACAACCGTTTGCCGCCCCAGTTGGATAGCGTTCGCACGCGGATCGTGGAGACCTCAAACGAATCTGCCACGGGGATATTAAACGCACAGGACTCGCAGACAATCGCCCCGCAGCAGCCGGCAATTTCCGTGATAAGCCTGTCTGCAGCGGAAACAGCGCGGGCCAAAGCGGCACACAGCGCAAACGTGGACGTGTGGATGAAGCAGCCCGGCGTCCAGGGCTTTGGCGTTTCCGCAAGTGCCGATTCACCCGGCGAAGCCACGCTGATGATTTTCCTCATTCGCGGCGCACTGCACAATGCAATTCCAACGCTGATTGATGGAGTGCGCACGCGCGTGCGCGAATCCAGCAGGCTCCACGCGGGTCTGGATGGCCTGCGCCCGCGAACTGGCTGCACGGTGTCTCCAGTGAAAACTACAAATCCCGGCGTGACCAAAATCGCGCAGCCAAAAGCAGTCAGCCAGTAAGCGAATACCTCAGGCGCCACGGTTCCGTCCCGGCGACGCCCCTCTTCTATTGTGTTACGCTTTTCCACCTGAACGAAATTCGGAGGGCTCTCATGGTGCACTCACCTCAGTTCTTAAAGCTCTGCCAGGACGCCAAGCAGCGCGTCAAAGAAACCAATGTTCCCGATGTCAAGCGCCGCATCGACGCCGGCGAGCAAATGATTCTCGTGGATGTCCGCGAAGACAACGAGTGGGCGAAGGGGCATCTTCCAGGCGCTGTTCATATGGGTCGCGGTGTGATCGAGCGCGACATCGAACAGAAAGTTCCCGACCCCGGTACCAAACTCGTCCTATATTGCGGTGGCGGGTTCCGCTCCGCCCTGGTCGCGGACAACCTGCAAAAAATGGGCTACACAAACGTCGAGTCCATGGACGGCGGCTGGCGCGCTTGGAATGAAGCCGGCTTGCCCACCGCCGGCGACTGAACTTCGCACACTCTGGAAAATTTGGCTGGGGCGGAAGGATTCGAACCTTCACCGTCCTCATTAACAGTGAGGTGTCCTACCAGTTGGACCACGCCCCAGCGGCTATCGGGGTAGGCTCCGCCGCACAAAGTTCACAACGGCGAAGGGTGACCCTAAGATAGCATGGGCGCGTCTCCTCTGGCGCGACTTCGCCAAAAAAAATCGGCCATGCTCCGGTGTGAATCGCAGCCGGGGAAGAACCTGCCCGCCTCGTGGGCGTGCCTCTCCGGCCAAATGTTTCAAAGAGTTTGGCGGGACTGTTTCATTTGTTGGACACGATTTAGAAATTTCTAAAAAAAACTTCTCGATGAGGTTGCATTCCAAATAGTTTTGTCGGAAACTATGCGGTCATTTATGAGCCGGGTGCGCACTTCCCGGACGTGGCGCCGCGGAGCCTTCAGGTTGTTGGGCCTTTCCGAAGAGGCCTCCGTAAAAGTGCAACTCTGACATGGCCCAGATTTTTCATCGCAGCACGAATTTTATTTCGAGATTCAGTTTATTCTCGGCTGTCTTTGTTGCCGGCTTGGCGCTTACCGCAATTTTGGGTTTGGCACGTTCACCGTACTCCACAAACCAGAATATTTCGCGTGCCCAACCCGTGCAGTTTAGCCATAAGCATCACGTCGGCGATGACGGTATAGATTGCCGCTATTGTCACACCGGCGTTGAAACATCCGCCGTCGCGGGCATTCCTCCCACGAAAACCTGCATGAATTGCCATTCCGTACTCTATGCCGACGCTCCTTACCTGGAGCCAATCCGCGACAGCTATCGCACGGATAAATCGATCGAATGGGTGAAAGTCCATCGTTTGCCGGATTTTGTCTATTTCAATCACAGTATTCACGTCAACAAAGGCGTGGGCTGCTCCACTTGTCACGGCTCGATCAATCAAATGCCCCTGGTTTTTCAGGCCTCGCCGTTGTTGATGGAATGGTGCCTCGATTGCCACCGCAATCCGGAAAAAGCGCTGCGTCCCCTCGAGCCTGTTAACGAAGTTTTCAATATGGATTGGAAGGCGCCTGATAATCAGGCGGAAATCGGCAAACAGTTTGCCGCAGAGCGGCATATTCGCTCGACTGCGGAATTGACCAGCTGTTCGACGTGTCATCGCTGATGGACGATATGAGCGAAAACGAATTCATGCACGGCCGTAAGCACGATCACGAGGAACACGAAGATTCTTCGCGCGTCGAAGATCATTCCGAAGAGTGTGCCCCGGATCCAACGGTGCACGAGCACAAATTGGATCTTGCTGCCGTCCGCGCGAAGCTCCGCAACCATGGCGGCAAGCAGTACTGGCGTACGCTCGAAGAGCTTTCCGATAACCCGCACTTCGAGGAGCTTCTGCATCGCGAATTCCCGCGCCAGGCCTCTGAGTGGGACGAATCCGTCGACCGCCGCGATTTCCTGAAGCTGGCCGCTGCCTCGCTGGCCTTCGCCGGAATCGCCGGATGCGGTAATAAACCTGAGCAGCTCATTGTGCCCTACGTAAAGCAGCCCGACGGACTCGTTCTCGGCAAGCCACGCTTTTACGCGACCGCTATGCCGTTCGGCGCGGACGCTATTGGTGTTCTTGTCGAGAGCCACGAAGGGCGTCCCACGCACGTCGCAGGAAATCCGGATCATCCCTCGAGCCTCGGCTCGACCGATGCGATCACCCAGGCCTCGGTCCTCAATCTCTACGATCCCGATCGCGCTCAGACAGTGACCAACGCCGGCGAAATTCGCACCTGGCAGCAATTCCTGGATGCTGCCGCGGCCGCCGTTTCAAGATCCAAGACCGTTGCTGGCGCCAGTTTGCGCATCCTCACCGGCACAATAACCTCGCCAACGCTGGCCGCTCAGATTCAATCTGTTCTGAAACTGGTTCCCGGCTCCAAGTGGCACCAATGGGAACCGGCGGGCAGCGACGGCCCGCGCGAGGGCGCCCGGCTCGCGTTCGGCCGCTATGTCGATACCGTTTATCGTCCAGAAAAAGCCGACGTTATTCTTTCTTTGGATTCCGATTTTCTCGCTTCTGGGCCAGGCCACATTCGCTACATGAAGGAGTATTACCGTCGCCGCAAGCTGACCAGCCCCAGCGACACGATGAACCGTCTGTACGTTGTCGAGCCGACACCTTCTGTAACCGGCGCCACCGCGGATCATCGCTTGCCCCTGCGCGCGTCCGAGGTCGAACAATTTGCGAGGGCGCTGGCGGCCAAGCTCGGTTTGGGCGGCAGCGGCACTCTCGAAGGCGCAGCGCAGAAGTGGCTTGACGCCGCGGCAGCAGATCTGCAAAAGCATCGCGGCGCCTCTCTCGTCGTCGCTGGCGAATTCCAGCCGGCCGAAGTCCATGCCATCGCGCATGCGATCAACGCCAGTCTCGGTAACGTCGGCACAACGCTTAACTACATTGATCCCGTCGAAGCAAACCCCGTGAATCAGCTCGACTCTTTCAGCGAGCTTTGCGCGGATATGGACGCCGGGAAAGTGGATACGCTGCTGATTTTCGGTTCCAATCCCGTCTACGACGCGCCCCACAATTTTGACTTTGTCTCCAAGCTCACCGCTTTGAAAAAGAGCGCCGACCCCAATAAGCAGGAACGAAAAGTCGGCACCACCATTTACCTCAGCACGCACTTTGACGAGACCGCTGAGTATTGCGACTGGCACATCCCGGAATCGCACTTCCTCGAAACCTGGGGAGACGCGCGCGCCTTCGATGGCACGGTCAGCGTCATTCAGCCCCTCATTGCGCCGCTCTATCGCACGCACTCCGCTTTCGAGGTTCTCGCCGCTTTCACCGATAAGCCCGGCGTCACAGCTTATGACGCCGTTCGGGATCGCCTGAAAGCTGCTGGCACGGGCGACCAGGAAAAGTTCTGGCGCAAAACTCTGAACGACGGAATCGTGGCCAATTCCGCCTATCCGCCGATTTCTGCCGCGCTAAAGTTCAATCCAGCAAGCTTGCCGCCTGCAAAAACGCCTTCCGCGGGCCAAATCGAATTTATTTTCCGCCCCGACTCCAACGTTTACGACGGTCGCTACGCCAATAATGGCTGGTTGCAGGAATTGGCACGGCCAGTCACCAAGCTCGTCTGGGACAATGCGGCCCTAGTCAGTCCCAAAACCGCGGAAAATCTCCAACTCGCGCAGCGAGCCGCAGCACGCGGCGGCGAGCACGGCCAGATCATCACCAATGTCATTGATATCTCCCTTTCTAACAGCCAAGTGACCGCGGCTTCCTGGATCGTGCCCGGCCAAGCCGACGGCGTCGTCGTTCTTCCTCTCGGCTACGGCCGCAAAAACGCAGGTTTCACGGGGTCCAACAAGGGTTTCAACGCTTACATGGTGCGCACTTCTGGCGCCCTATGGATGGCTTCGGCTGGCTCCGACATCATAAAAAAAACCGGCGAAGATTATCCTCTGGCCTGCACCCAATATCACTTCCAGATGGAATCCCGCAGAAAAATACTGAGCGCGGGAACTCTCGAGGAATACCGCAAGAATCCTTCCTTCGCTCATGAGGGCGACGAACAGCCGTCCAAGGATATATCCCTCTACAAGGAATTTGCATACCCCGGCTACGCCTGGGGTATGGCCATCGATCTCAACAGCTGCAACGGCTGCAACGCTTGCGTAATTGCCTGCCAATCGGAAAATAACATCCCTGTCGTTGGCAAAGACCAGGTGATGCGCGGCCGCGAAATGCATTGGATTCGCATCGATCGCTACTACAAAGTGGAAACCGAAACCGGCGATCCTGGCGGCCCGGACTACGACGCGCTCGCCAATCCGGAGACCTTTTTCCAGCCTGTCCCCTGCCAGCAGTGCGAAAACGCGCCTTGCGAACAGGTCTGCCCGGTTGGCGCCACCGCGCACAGCGCCGAAGGTCTTAACGACATGGTTTACAACCGCTGCATTGGCACGCGGTATTGCTCGAATAACTGCCCTTACAAAGTGCGTCGCTTCAATTTCCTGCGTTTCCAGGATTGGGAGACCCCTTCGCTGAAGCTCATTCGCAATCCTGAAGTTACCGTCCGCAGCCGCGGCGTCATGGAGAAGTGCACCTATTGCGTACAGCGAATCAATAACGTCCGCATCGAAGCGGAAAAGCAGAACCGCCCAATCGCCGACGGAGAAATTGTCACCGCCTGCGAATCGGCCTGCCCATCCGAAGCCATCGTCTTCGGCAATGCGAACGACAAGACAAGCCGCGTCTCTAAGCTGAAAGCGCAGACGCGCAATTATGCGATTCTCGGCGAACTCAACACCCGCCCTCGCACCACGTATCAAGCGGCCGTTCGCAACCCGAATCCTGAACTGGAGAAGGCATGAGCGCCAGTCAGCCGCCAATCGACTCTCCCGAGATCCGCCGGCTAACTCCGGTCCTCGCGCCCGGGCATACGTATAGCTCCGTCACCGACAAGATCAGCGCGATCGTTCTCACTCGGCCAATTTCCCTCGGCTGGTTGATCGGTTTCGTGCTCGCCTTCAGCGTCTTCGGCGTACTGAATATCGCCATCGGCTGGCTTATCACCAAGGGCGTCGGCATCTGGGGCATCAACATCCCCATCGGCTGGGGCTTCGCCATCGTCAACTTCGTCTGGTGGATCGGTATCGGCCACGCCGGAACGCTCATTTCCGCCATTCTCTTCTTGCTCAACCAGAAGTGGCGCACCTCGATCAACCGATTCGCCGAAGCCATGACCCTCTTCGCCGTCGCTTGCGCCGGCATCTTCCCGCTCATCCACACCGGCCGTCCCTGGTACGCCTTCTGGATGTTCCCCTACCCCAGCGTCATGGGTATTTGGCCGCAATTCCGCAGCCCGCTCATCTGGGACGTTTTCGCGGTCTCCACCTACGGCACCGTCTCCCTGCTCTTTTGGTTCGTGGGACTGATCCCTGACCTGGCCACTCTCCGCGACCGCTCCACTACCAAGCTAAAGCAAATCATTTACGGCATGCTCGCATTGGGATGGCGCGGTTCGGCACGCCACTGGCACCGTTATCAATCGGCCTACCTGCTGCTCGCGGGCCTCGCAACGCCGCTGGTTCTCTCCGTCCACACCGTTGTTAGCTTCGACTTCTCGGTCGCCATCGTGCCCGGCTGGCACACCACCATCTTCCCGCCGTACTTCGTTGCCGGCGCCATCTACTCCGGTTTCGCCATGGTCATCACCATCGCCATTCCCCTTCGCAAAGCCTACGGCCTCGAAGACTTCATCACCATGCGTCACCTCGACAACATGGCCAAAGTCATGCTTGCCACCGGCCTCATCGTCGCTTACGGCTACTTCTTCGAATTTTTCATGTCCCTCTACAGCGGCAACAAATTCGACGTTTTCCTCGTCCATCAGCGCCTCCACGGCCCCTATTCTCCTTTCTATTACGCCCTCATTCTCTGCAACATTCTTATCCCGCAGCTCCTCTGGTTCCAGAGCATACGCAACAACGTTATCATCCTCTTCCTCATGTCCATCGTCGTCAACGTCGGCATGTGGCTTGAGCGATTCGTCATTGTCGTCATCAGCCTCACCCGCGATTTCATGCCCTCTGCTTGGGGCCGCTACTCTCCCACGGTATGGGATTGGGCCACTTTCATCGGTACCATGGGCATGTTCGTCATGCTGATTTTCCTCTTTGTTCGCGTGTTGCCTGCCATCTCCATCGCGGAAATGCGCGAACTGGTTGCGGAAACGTCTGAGGAACACAAGTGATACAGCACCGCTCACACATCTACGGCGTGATTGGTGAGTTCGAGAGCCCCGAGCAGCTCGTGCACGCTGCTGCCAAAATTCGCGAAGAAGGCTACCGCTACTACGAATGCTACACGCCCTTTCCTCTCGAAGGTCTCCCGGAAGCCATGGGCATGCGCCGCAACATGGTTCCGCTGATCACTCTCATCGGCGGTCTTGTCGGCGGCCTCGGCGGTTTTGGTTTTCAGTACTGGGTCAATGTCATCAGCTATCCTATGAATATCGCCGGCCGTCCGCTGAACAGCTGGCCCGCGTTCATCCCCGTCACATTCGAGCTCACCATCCTCTGCGCTTCGCTGTCCGCTGTTTTCGGCATGCTCGCTTTAAACGGCTTGCCTCAGCCGCATCATCCGATTTTCAATGCGCCCCGCTTCTCGCATGCCTCCTCGGACCGCTTCTTCGTCTGCATTCAGGCCCGTGACAAAAAGTTCCACCTTGAGGCCACCGCCCGCTTTCTGCAAGGTCTCTCCGCGCATCACGTTTCCGAGGTGCAGGATGACTAGCGCCTCGCGCATTTTCTTCGGTCTCTGCGCCGCCATTCTTTCCGTGGCTGCCGCAGGCTGCAAAATTGAACAGGACATGGCCCATCAGCCCAAGGACAAACCGCTCGCGCCCAGCTCCTTCTTCGGCGATGGCCGCTCCGAGCGCCCCATCCTTGAAAACACGGTAGCCCGCGGCTCGATTGCAGATGATGACCTTGTCGTCCCCAAGGATTCCAACGCCTTCCCGCTCCCGCTGACCCCGCAGCTTCTCAAACGCGGACAGGAGCGCTACAAAATTTATTGCACCCCGTGCCACGGTGTTCAGGGCGATGGCAACGGCATGGTCGCCATGCGCGGCATGAAGCATCCTCCGAGTTTTCATGAACCTCCGCGTCTCCGCGAGGTTCCTAACGGCTACCTTTACGACGTCACGACCAACGGCTTCGGCGCCATGCTCGGCTATTCTGCGCAGATCCCCCCTGCCGATCGCTGGGCCATCATCGCCTATATCCGTGCGCTCCAGCTCAGCCGCCACGCTCCGGTTTCCGACCTTCCGCCCGCTCTGCGGGATAAATTGGATAAGCTGAACGCAGGAGGCACCGCGAAATGACCGCGCAGGACTACATCGCGCCCGAAAGCGTCGGACGCCTGCAGCAACGCGGCCTTGGTGCGGCCATCGTCGGCCTGGTAGCCTGCGGCATCGGCTACTTCATCTATGGCGACAAATACGCCGGCCAGTTTTTTCATTCCTATCTCATTGCGTTCATGTTCGTTCTCGGCTTGTCGCTCGGCTCGCTCGGTTTGCTCATGCTTCAGCATCTCACCAGCGGCCATTGGGGCATCATGATTCGCCGGCCTTTGGAATCCGCCACGCGCGTCCTTCCTGTGGTCGCTGTCTTTTTCCTGCCCATCGCTCTTTTCGGCATGCAGCACCTCTATGGCGGACCCGACGGATGGCTCAACGCGCCACCGAACGGCGAAGGTCAACTCTCCGATTTGCAGAAGTCCTATCTGAAGACCGGCGGTCCCCTCGGCTTCTACGGCCGCGCGGTCATCTACTTCCTGATCTGGCTTGCCCTCGTTTTTATCTTCAATCAATGGTCGAAAGATCAGGACGCCCACCGCGAGGACCGCAAGCTTCGCCGCCGCTTCAAAATGCTCGCCGGCCCCGGCATCATTCTCTATGTCTTTGTGATGACCTTCGCGGCCATTGACTGGGTGATGTCCCTTTCTCCCCACTGGGCCTCGACCATTTACGGCTTCCTCTTCGTCATTGGTCAGATCATCTCTTCCATGTCCCTGATGATCGTTGTGCTCATTTTTCTTTCGCGTACCGCGCCCATGGAGGGCCTCGTGCAGAGCCGCCACCTCCACGATTTGGGCAAGCTCCTCTTCGCCTTCGTCATGCTCTGGGCCTATTTTAGTTTCTCGCAGCTCTTGATCATCTGGTCCGGCAATCTCCCGGAAGAAATCAGCTTCTATCGAAGCCGTTTGTACGGTGGCTGGGGATTCGTCGCCGTCTTCGTCTTGATTTTCCATTTTTTTGTGCCTTTCTTTTTCTTGCTCCCGCGCGACGTCAAGCGCAGCGCGAAGCTTTTGCCGAAGATCGCCATGTGGCTTATCTTCATGCGCCTTGTCGATCTCTTTTGGCTTACACGCCCGGAGTTTACCCGTGTCGCCGTCCCGAATTTGATGGATCTCGGCGCGATTCTTGCTCTCGCAGGTATCTGGCTCGCTGTCTTTGCTTGGAATTTGAAGGCCCAACCGGTACTCCCGCTGGGCGATCCAAAACTTGAAGAGGCTATCGCTGTCCATGAGCACTGAGCAACACAACACGGGTCAGACCGGCGCCGAAGAGCCCAAGAACTCGGACGTCGCCTATGAGTCGGCGGACATCAACACCCGCACGATTCTGGCGTACCTTCTCTATTTGACCGTCGCCGTCGTCGCTGCGTTTATCGCCAGTGTCTTTATTTTCAGGGCCACCACTAGTTTTGTCGCCGACCAAAGCCGCGTTCCTCCTCCCTCGCATCGCGGCGTCACGGACGCGCTGCCCCCGGAGCCAAGACTTCAGGGCGTGCCGGGACACACCAACGACCCGCAGCAGGATATGCGCAACATGGTCCAGAACGACAGAGAAGCCAATAACCAGCTCAGCTGGGTTGACAAGTCTGCTGGTATCGCTCAGATTCCCGTCGACGAAGCCATGAAAATCATCGTCGCAAAAGGCTTGCCGGCTGTTCCTGCTTCCGCAGGAGAAAAGAAAAAGTAAGCTGATGAATCGCGCGCGTGCCATTTTCGGAGCTTTCGCCCTGCTGCTCAGTGCAGCCGCAGCTGGAGCTCAAGCGGTCCCCGGCGCTACCGGCCCCGCCGCCCAGAACCTGCCTTCCGTGTTGAAGAATGTCGGCTTTGAACCGCCGCTCAACGCGCACATTCCGCTCGATCTCCCGTTCCGCGATGAAACCGGCCAGACTGTCCAGCTGCGTGAATACTTCCGGCAGAAGCCCGTCCTCCTCGCCTTTGTCTATTACGGCTGCCCCATGCTCTGCAATCAGCTCGAACAAGGCGTCGTCGGCAGTCTCCGCATGCTCTCCTTCAATCCCGGCCGGGACTACGATGTCGTCTTCGTCAGCTTTGATCCTCGCGAATCTCCGGACATGGCCGCCCAGAAAAAAGAATCCGCCATGACGCACTTTCGCCGCCCGGAAACGGCCGCCGGCTGGCACTTCCTCACCGGGTCGAAAGAGGCCATCGATTCCCTCACCCAAGCCGCCAATTTCCGCTATTACTTTGACGAAAAATCTGGTCTCTTCGCCCATGCCAGCGGCATCATGCTCCTCACTCCCGATGGCCGCATCTCGCGCTATTTCTATGGAGTTGAATTCCCCGCGCGCGACGTTCGCCTCGGCCTCGTGGACGCTTCCGCCGGTAAAATCGGCACCCCCGTGGACCGCGCACTTCTCTTTTGCTATCAGTACGACCCCACTTCGGCCCGCTACAGCGCCTCCATACTCAAAATCATCCGCTTGGCCGGAGTTCTGACCGTCGTTTGCATGGTCGCTGGATTTTTGATTTTCCGACGGCGTGATTTGCTTGCCGCGCGAACGAAGATGCAAGGAGCCCACTAAGCCGTGCAGGCGCAACTGCCATTCTATCCGGACCAGGCCTCTAACTTCGCGCCCAGCGTGGACGCGCTGATGACCTTCCTCATCCTCGTGTCCCTCTTCTTCGCCGTCGCTATCACCGCGGCCATCGTCTTTTTCTTTTTCAAATACCGCCGCAAAAGCGAAAACGAAGTCGGCTACCCGATTCATGGCGACATGCGCCTTGAGAGTCTTTGGATCATCGTCCCGGCATTCCTGTCTCTGGCCATGTTCGGCTGGGGCGCGGTCGTCTACGTGGATTTTCGCCATGCCCCGCAGGACACGCTCGACATCTACGTCATCGGCAAACAGTGGATGTGGAAGATCCAGCAGCCCAATGGCCGCCGCGAAATCAATGAACTCCACGTCCCCATCGGCCGCGACGTCAAACTCGTCATGGCCAGCGAAGACGTCATCCACGATTTTTACGTCCCCGCCTTCCGCGTTAAGATGGACGTCGTTCCCGGCCACTACAACACCATGTGGTTCCGTCCCACCAAAGCCGGCACCTACCGCTTCTTCTGCTCGCAGTATTGCGGCACAAACCACGCCGTCATGGGTGGCTGGGTCACGGTCATGGACCCCTCCGATTATGCCGCGTGGCTCTCCGGTTCTTCTGGCACGGATAGCCCGTTGGTCGCCGGCGAAAAGCTGTTCACCGAAAGAGCCTGTGTCACCTGCCATATCGGCAATGGCAGCGGCCGTGCTCCCTCTCTCAATGGAGTTTACGGCGGCACAGTTCGCCTCGCCGACGGTTCCACGGTCACCGCCGACGATGCCTACATCCGCGAATCCATTCTCGTTCCCAGCGCGAAGATCGTCGCCGGCTACCAGCCTCTTATGCCCGCCTTTCAGGGCCAGCTAACGGAAGATCAGATTTTAAGTCTCACCGCCTACATCAAGTCGCTCCAGTCTCAGCCGATTCCTGCGACCGGTGCTGGCGTCCTGACGACGGGGAAAAAATAAGTTATGAGCACGTCACCTACGACTCCGGCCGTCCATCAGTTGCCGGAAGAGCACTATCTCAATTCGACCTACGGCCTCCGCTCCTGGTTGCTCACCACCGACCATAAGCGCATCGCCTTGCTCTATCTTGCCTCGGTCACCTTCTTCTTTTTCATCGGCGGCATTTTCGCCACCATGATCCGTATCCACCTGCTCACTCCTAACGGCTACCTGGTCACGCCGGAAACCTACAACAAGCTCTTCACCATGCATGGCGTGGCCATGATTTTCTTTTTTCTCATCCCTTCCATTCCCGCGGTCCTCGGAAATTTCCTCGTCCCTCTGATGATCGGCGCAAAAGACCTTGCCTTCCCTAAAATCAATCTCCTCAGTTGGTACATCTACCTCGTCGGCGGCTGCTTCGTCCTCTATTCTTTCGCCACCGGCGGCCTGGACACCGGCTGGACTTTCTACACTCCGCTCAGCAGCGTCTATTCCAACTCTGCCGTCACGCCTGCCGTCATCGGCATCTTCATTAACGGCTTCTCTTCCATCCTTACCGGACTGAATTTCGTCGTTACCATCCACACCATGCGTGCCCCAGGCATGACCTGGTTCCGCCTCCCGCTCTTCGTCTGGGCCCAATACGCCACCAGCATCATCTTCATTCTCGGAACGCCGGTCATCGCCATCACCCTTCTCCTCGTCGGTCTCGAGCGCATGTTTCATCTCGGTTTCTTCAACCCGGCCCTCGGCGGCGACCCGATCCTCTTCCAGCATCTCTTCTGGTTTTACTCGCACCCCGCCGTTTACATCATGATTCTTCCGGCCATGGGCGTAATCAGCGAAATCATTCCCACATTCACGCGAAAGCCCATCTTCGGCTACACCTTCATCGCCGCTTCCAGTATCGCCATCGCCGTCATTGGCTTCTTCGTCTGGGCTCATCACATGTTCCTGACCGGCGAATCCACCTACGCCGCCTTGGCCTTCTCTCTCCTCAGCTACCTGGTGGCTATCCCATCCGCCGTCAAAGTCTTTAACTGGACTTCTACTCTTTATCGAGGTTCCATTTCCTACGATACGCCGCTTCTCTATTCCCTCGGCTTCATCGGTTTGTTTCTCATTGGCGGCCTCACCGGACTCTTCCTCGCCTGTCTGGGTCTCGATATTCATATCCACGACACATACTTCGTCGTCGCTCACTTCCACTACATCATGGTTGGCGGCGCGGTCATGGGTTATGTCGGTGGATTGCACTTCTGGTGGCCTAAGATTACCGGCAAGCTCTATCCTGAATTCCTGGCCCGCATGGCCGCCGTCATTCTGTTCGTGGGATTCAACCTCACGTTCTTTCCGCAATTCATTCTCGGCTACCTCGGCATGCCGCGCCGCTATCACAACTATCCGCCGGAATTCCAGGTGCTCAACGTAATGTCCACCGCCGGAGCTTCCATTCTCGCTCTCGGTTACTTGCTGCCCATGCTCTATCTCACATGGTCCATGCGCTATGGCAAGGTTGCCGGTCCGAATCCTTGGCCCGCCACGGGCCTTGAGTGGCGTACGCCCTCTCCGCCCCCGACCGAAAATTTTGACGTAACACCCGTAGTCGATTGGGAAGCGTACGATTTCAAGAATCGCCCCGATCTAGGTCTTACGCAGCCCTCGGGGCCGGCTCTATCGCCGGCTCATGGTGACGACTGAAGTCTTAACGTTTTGACAGGTCTGTTTGACCTGGAATTTCTTGAAGAACCTGCGTGTCGCGGCAGCCAGCGCGCCACGAACTGAAGTCAAAAGAGGAGCGCCGCGTGCACCGCACCGGAGATCTTTACGGGCAGTTTGAAACCCTGGAGCAGCAGAAGGAATCCGCCACCCTCGGGATGTGGACCTTCCTGATCACCGAAATTCTTTTCTTCGGCGGGCTCTTTCTCACTTACACCATCAACCGCCACACCTATGCCGACGTCTTCTCTTTCTCCAGCCGCACGATCAAGCTGAGTTGGGGTGCCATTAACACCGTCGTTCTCATCGGCAGCTCTCTCACCATGGCCATGTCCGTATGGTCTGCTCAGGTCGGCAAGAAAAAGCTCGTCACCATTTTTCTCATCCTCACGCTTATCCTCGGCACCGTCTTCCTCGGCATCAAAGGTATCGAATACCACGACAAATACGTCGAACACCACATTCCCGGCGCCAGCTTCGACATGTATTTCTGCACGAACAATCCCGGCGCCTGCAATCTCACCACGGAAGAGCTCGCACAGGAGAGAACTGAGCTGAAGGAGCTGGAGGATAAAGTCGGCGGCCCCGTCGCCGTCAACGCGCACTCTCAGCTCTTCTTCTCGCTTTATTTCGGGATGACCGGTCTGCACGCCCTGCATATGATTATCGGCGCTGGCCTTCTCCTCTGGCTGATTGTTGAATCTATGCGAGGTCGCTTCTCGCCTCGATGGAACACCCCGGTTGAGAACGTCGGCCTTTACTGGCACTTTGTGGATATCGTCTGGATTTATCTTTTCCCGTTGTTATATCTGATTGATCGGCATTAGTGGGCTCATTGAGGAGAGGCTTACGTGTCTGAACACATTGTTTCGCCGAAGATATATCTCGGAATTTTCGCCGCCCTCATGATCCTTACGGCTACCACCGTGTATGCCGCAACGGTTGACCTCAACGAGCATTTCCCCGGCCTGAACGTCATCGTGGCTTTGGTCATCGCCACCTGCAAAGCCATCCTCGTGATCCTTTTCTTCATGCACGCCTACTACAGCTCCAAGCGCACCAAGCTCATCATCTTCTCCGGTTTCTTCTGGCTCGCCATCATGCTGGCCCTGACCCTAAGCGACTACGGCAGCCGCACCTGGGACCTCCACTAGAAAGCAGTCCGATATAGCCCTCAGGCCACTCTGTTTTCTAGGTTTTTCTGTTCCCCTAACGCCACCCTCTCCGCTGGCGTTTGCTTTGTAGGGTCATCTTTCTGAAGATGACCGCGTGGGTCCTCACTTTTTGCCCCGGTTTCCACTTCTCCGGAAGCTCCATCGGCATCCGTAACTCTTGCAGAAGCAACACTTGTGAATCTGTATCCAAACAAACGACTTTAACCACATTTAGAATGAACACTTATGAAAAAACAGGGGGTAAGGGGCAGGGCGAGGAGATTACTTCCCGATCTGCCTTTCCACCGCTTTCCGGGTAGCCTCCAGCGTAAACAGAAGCGTCTCCCTCGGAATGCTCGTAACAAACGGCCCGATTAGCCAGCCTAACCCCGTTGGAATATCTCGCGTAAGCGAAGCCACCTCACTCTGCACGTATACTCCGCCGTCCCGCTCCTCCATCCGCCACCATGTCTCCATCCGCCACAAGAACCCGTCATCCGCTCCCGGGGGCTTTTCGTGCTCGTCGCCCTTGCCTGGGTTCTCCACTTCGGCGATGCGCACGGCGGAGCTGCGGCTATGCGCGCGGCCGGGGGCATCGCGGAAGTACTGCACATCGTGCTCGGAGTTCAGCACCACGGTAATCGCCTTGTGCCGGCGGAACCGGAGGAACACGCGGAAGTGGTCGCCGTCGCGCGACAGTATCTTCGACCGTTCCACATCCGGTGCGTAGTATGTGGACTGGTGGTCGTAATCCTCGAGGATAGCCAGCACATCGTCCAGCTTGGCCCCGGGAATGAACACCACGCCAACCCAATGGTGGATCATGCCGCCGGGGCACGAGATAGCCTTGCCGTTCTCCCATGTATTCAGTTGCTTAATCTGCCCGTCCCCGCGCTTCAGCGCAGCATACGCCTCGGTCCGCTGGTTCTCGGGCAGCGAGTCAATCCACAGCCGCCCGGTGCCCCGTTGGAGCTCCCCGGCGTTCCGTTCGTCCGTAAGCCGCGTGTAAAGGTCAAACGCGGAGACCGTCTCGGGTCGCAATTTGGCCGCCGCAGGATCAGCGCCAAGCGAAAGCAGCGGCGAACCGTATAGGGAAATCGATGCAGTCGGCAGAGACCCGGACAGGGCAGCAGGCATTTGCTGTGGCGAATCACGTAAGGCCACCGAAAGTAGAGCCACCGCGAAGCCTGCCGAGAGACACGGGGCGAGCCAAGTGAATAGCTTGTCCGCGGTTTGCGCCACCTGTCGTGTGAACCCGGCACGCATGCTTCCGGCACCTCGTTAAGTCCTTGAGGACGAACGCGTTGTAGCTTCGATGAGTATACGGGCTGTTAGAGTGCACGTGCGGGACCGGCGCTAGATTGGATTAGCTGAGCAGTTTTCTGAGTACTCAGGCGAACTTTACCTTTGGCTGGTGCAAGCAGCGAGGGAAGGAGAGGGAAAAATTGTAAGGCGGGTTGGGTAGCTCGCACACGGCTCCTCGCGGAGCCGCTGTCCCCGCGCGGCCCCCAACCCGTTCTGAAAAGGCTACGCGGGGAATGTGGAGCGCTCAATGGGCCGTGAGAGCCAATTGCAGGGGTACCGGGGTCGTGGTACTAGACCATTTTCCCCCGAATCCCGAGATCTCGAACCTAAGGCATTTATTTGCAATTCTTTACGAGCGAATCAGGGCGCTATCCCAAGGACAAAAAGTACTAGTTGGGACCATTCACTCCGCTCAGAAAGCCGCCGAGGTGGCCGGTCAGGGCGATGACCAATACGGCTACGGTTTCAAGAGCCAGCCGAAAAGCAGGGAAGGAATTTTCCTGCTGGCGCTTAGTTAAGTGAATATGTAAATAACAAACTAACCAGATGAGCATGGCAGACGCACAGCCGAAAAGCAGATGCAGCAGCAGGATGCCTTTCAGCTTCTGGCCTTCGAGCTGCAACTGCCAGGCTAAGATGCCGGTCGCGAGTACAGGTATCACGGTCCAGGCCGCGCCGAGCACGTTGTAATAGGCGACCGCCGCAAGGGCCCGGCGTTTGGTTCCCTGTGCCAGGAAATCAAACGCTACGCCGGCGATAAACAGCGCGATCGGAAAGTGAATCAACACGACGTGCTGCGCATGCTTTGCGAGCAGCGCGCTTTTGAGGTCAAAGGGATTCAAGTTCGGACCTCAATTTGTGACAACCACTTTGCCGGTCATTTTGGGGTGGATGGAGCAGAAGTAGGGATACTCGCCCGGCTTGTCGAAGGTGTAGGAAAATTTTTCGTCAGTATCGAGCACCTTGGATTTGAAAACTTTGTCGGTGCTAACGACGGTGTGAGGAATATCGTCGCGGTTGGTCCACGTCACGGTGGTTCCAACAGGAACGGTGATGGCTGCCGGACCAAAGCTGAAGTTGTCTATTTTCACTTCCGCCGCCGAAGCAGTTTTTTGCTGGGCGCGCGCGGCGAAGCTCGATTGCTTCACCGCGCCGCCGCCGAAGAAAATCAAAGCGATAACTGCCGTGTTTGCGATTCGCACACTTCTCCTCATGACTTCATTCCTCTCTCTCTTGGCCTTTAAACGTAAATGAATTTACGGGCCGAGACTGTTTTCCCTTCAGCCCAGATTTGCATCAATGATTCCGAGCGCGTGCTGACCGCGCACGAAATTCACATCGGTGATGCCCAGCAAAGAACGCAATTGTTCCGCGGGCACTTTCATGGGGCCGGGCGATGGCGCTTCGCCGGGCTTTGGCTGCGGAAACGCTGTGGATGTTGCGGTGTGAAAAGTAACGTTGCCTTCGACCTTCTGCATCGTTTGATGGATGTGGCCATTGAGAACGGTCACGGAACCAAATTTCTTCAGATAGGAAATCGCCTGCGCGCTGTCCTCGGTGCCCCAGCCCCACTCGGGGTATACCGCCCATAACGGGATATGCGCGAAGACAACGATTGGCGTGCTGGATTTGAGGTGCTTGACGTCTTTTTCGAGCCATTCGAGCTGGTTTTGTCCCAGCGTGCCGAGGCCGCCCGCCTTGAGATTCATCACGTTAACGAGACCGATGAAATGGACGCCTTTTTTCTCGAAACTGTACCAGCCGTTGCCCTGCGCGCCCTTACCGTAACGATCGAGATATTGCTTGCCGTCGTCGTTCAAAACGTCGTGTTCTCCGGGAACAAAGAATACGTCTTTGGCTGTGGCACTTTTCAGGATCTGATCAACGGTGTCGAATTCTTCCGGCTTGGACAGGTGGCTGATGTCGCCTGTGTGCAGCAAAAATTCCGGCGGAGTCGAAAGCGCGTTGATTTTTGCAACGGCCGCCTGCAAAGTGGCCGCGACATCGGGATTGGCCGGCTTGTTAAAACCCATGTGGCTGTCGCTGATCTGCACAAAACTCAGCTCGCCCTTGGCGTCGGCGGGGTTCATTTCGGAAAGACGGCTAAGACTATAGGAATTCAAAACGCCGCCTTTTATCACGCAAAACGCGCCAGTCCCGGCCCAGGCCATGCATTTGAGAAAGCCGCGACGATCTACGCCGTCGTGGTTGTGGTCGTGCAGAAGTTCATCCTTTGTTTTCCGAGACATCGTTTCCATCCTCCGTTTTGAAACACTTGTACCAGGCACATGGCGACGCGTGCGCTGCCAGTTCCTGCACGCTTTTTTTTAGTGCGGCGCGAGTCAGAGAGAGCAAGGTTCCCGCGCCGCCTAGTGAACGTGTTTCATTTGTTGAGACCGAAGGTGTGCGAAAGTTATTCCCGATTTCGCGCGCGGCGCGGATAAACTAATTCGTCACATCAAAAAGTAAATTGGGAATAAAATTGTTCCTGGGGCGGTCGTCCTTCATGAACAGTGAAAGCCTGGGGAAGGGTTGGGACGTGCTGGATTCGCAGGAGCGGGCTCGCTTCGAGCAGCTCGTGTTGCCGCATCTGGATGCCGCATTCAATCTATCTCGCTGGCTGTTGCGAAGCCGGGCGGATTCGGAAGACGTGGCACAGGAAGCGATGCTCCGCGCGTTTCGCTTTTTCCGCGGTTTCAACGGAGGCGACGCCCGGGCTTGGCTCCTGCAGATTGTCCGCAATACGTGCTATACGTGGCTGGAGAAAAACCGCCAAGTGGAGCTCATGACGGAGTTCGACGAAGACTTGCACCAGCAGTCCAACGCAACGCCGGAAACGCTGGCGATCGCGGGAGACAATCGGGAGCGCCTGACGCGCGCTCTGGAAACCTTGCCGGTGCGATTCCGCGAAGTGATTATTCTGCGCGAATTGGAAGGCTGTTCGTACAAGGAGATTGCCGCCATTACGAGTGTGCCGATAGGAACGGTGATGTCCGCGCTTGCGCGGGCGCGCCAGCGTTTGCAGCGCGCGCTTACACAACCTGCCCAGCAGGAGGCGTCCCATGAACTGTGATTTTTCCGGGACGCTTCTGCACGGATATCTGGACGGGGAACTGGATGCGGTGCGCGCGGCGGAGTTTGAGCGGCATCTCGAGGATTGCCGTGAGTGCACGGCGAGTCTTGGAGCGGCGGAATCCCTGCGAGCCACGATCCTGCGAGCGCAACTATATGAGCCGGCGCCGTTGGCCTTGCGCAAGAAGATTCGCTCCGAAATAAAAGGCGCCGCCGAGGCGGCGCATGGCCCGAAGGTTAACGTGTGGCGCTGGATTGCCGTTGCTGCGTCGCTGTTGCTGGTGACGGGTGCGGCGTGGTACGCGCTTCAGCGCAACAGCGCTACAGCCACGTCCGCCACAACGGTTACGTCCGCGGAAATGCTCGACGCTCACATACGATCGCTCCAGGCGGGGCATTTGACGGACGTAGCTTCGACCGACCAGCACACCGTTAAGCCGTGGTTCGACGGGAAGCTGGACTTCATTCCGCCGGTGAAGGACTACCTGGACGAAGGGTTTCCGTTGATTGGCGGACGGCTGGATGTGCTTGGCGAGCGCAACGTGGCGGCCCTGGTTTACGGGCGACGTAAGCATTTCATCAACGTATTTGTCTGGCCCACAAAAGAAGAGGACACACCGATTCATCCACCGGGTTCGCGCCAGGGATATCAATGGGTTCACTGGCGGCATAAGGGGATGGAGTTTTGCGCGGTGTCGGATGTGAATGCGCAGGATTTGCACGATCTGGCGCAGCTGATTGTTCAATCCATGGATGGGCGATAGCCGAAACCTACCGTTAGGAGGGCCAGCTGCCTGCTGCGGACCGCTCTACCTTAAGATACATTTCTTCCCTTCAGGGAACTATTTCCCTCCCGTACCGTCTACTAACTGTTCGCCGGTGCTATCGTCCAATGAGCGGGCTGCCATGCAGACTTTTCTTAATGATTTGCGCTACACACTGCGGGAATTGCGCAAACGTCCCACCTTTACCCTGACCGCCATCCTTTCTTTGGCCCTGGGCATTGCCGCCACGACCGCGGTCTTCAGCGTGATTTATGCGGTTTTGATCGATCCTTTCCCTTACCCCGGTTCGGATCGACTCGTGGAGCTGACGGTTATCGACCAGTCCGGAAATGACAAGTACCCGGGGTTCAGCGGACCGGAAATCCAGCAACTTCGCGGGGCCCGGACCATTGAAAGCGTCACCGCGGAAGATGGCTGGAACCTTACGACCACCGACGGCGATATCCCCGAAGACGTCCAGGCTTCCTACCTCTCCCCCGAAGATCCCAATCATTGGGGCGTGAAGGCGATGCTCGGCCGCTGGATGATGCCTTCGGACGCGCCCGTGGGGCAGGAACCGCAGCCGGTTGTCGTCCTGGGCTACAAATTCTGGCAGCGCTACTACATGGGAGACCCGAGCGTTATCGGGCGCAAAATCCAGCTCGTTCACAAGCCTTACGAGATCATCGGGGTTATGCCTCCGCGTTTCCGGTGGCGAGACGCGGAGATCTATCTTCCCCAGCGAGTCACCAACGATCCTCATATTTTTTATGGCGCCTCGATCAAGATCCGGCCGGGCGTAAGCCCAGCGCAAGCCGAAGCCGACCTGCAGCCGTACCTCGAGCAGTTCGCAAAAGACAATCCAGCACAGTATCCGGATGTGGGTAAATTCCGCGCCAAGCTGCGCAACATCATCGAGCTGTACGCCATGCCCATCGGCCCCACACTTTACCTGCTGCTTGGCGCGGTCACTTCTCTTCTCCTTATCGGCTGCGGCAATGTCTCGATTCTGCTGCTCGCTCGCGGCGCGGAGCGCCAGCAGGAATTTGCCGTGCGTTCGGCCCTAGGCGCGGACCGTCTTCGCATGGTCCGGCAACTCCTGACCGAATCTCTTGCCATTGCGCTGGCAGGCACTTCGCTCGGCGTGCTATTTGCGTGGCGGGGTCTGGCGGGCCTTGTTGCGTGGCTTCCCAATGGTCCTTTTCCTGCAGAAGCGGTTATTAAAATCAACCTCCCCGTTCTTTTCTTTTGCATCGGCCTGGCCTTTTCTACGGCGCTGGTATTTGGCTTGTCTCCCGCGCTGCAACTCTCTCGGCCGGATATTGCGCGGCTCATGCAGGGCTCCGGACGCCGCGTTCATGGCAGCGCCAGCGCCAAACGTACGCACCGCGTGATGGTCGCCGCGCAAGTAGCTCTCACACTGCTTTTGCTGACCGTCGCGAGCGCTGCGGGAAAAGGCTTCCTGAAGCTGGTCAACGCCGACCTTGGCTACGATCCGCGCAACACCATGTCTCTGCCCATTCCGGTGCATGAAAACACCTACCCAACCTTAAAGACGCGCGCCGAATACTTCGAGCAAATCCGCTCTTCTATTGCCGCGATGCCCCAGGTGATGGCGGCCGGCATCTCCACGAACGCTACTCCCCCCGCAAACGGCAACGACTCACGCTTCGAAATTTTTGGAAGCGCATCCGGCGAAAATCCGGAATGCAGGCTCAACTTCATCAGCCCGGAATATTTCGACGTTTTGCACATCCCGCTAGCGCAAGGGCGCCTCTGGGACCATGCAGAAACCATGCGTTCCGCCCCGCTTGTCGTCATCAACGAAACCCTCGCTCGCCAGTTCTTTCCCAAAGGCGATGCGATCGGCCAACAAGTCAAAATACCGGATAAATTCGTTGCTGACCGGCCGCCCTACTCGCCCGCCAGCCCCAATGCCAATGGCTGGCTGCAAATCATCGGCATCGTCAAGGACGTGCGCAATGACGGCCTGCGCAATCCCATCAAGCCCTCCATTTATGTGCCTTACACACTCAGCATGCGCATGTTCACGCAAATCCTTGTGCGTACTCGCGTAGCTCCACTCTCGATTCTTCATGATATTCGCGCGCGCCTCGTTCAAATCGATCGGGAGCAGCAAGTCATGCAGGTTCGCGACCTAAACGCCTGGATCACCGGTCTCCCGGAATATTCCCAACAGCGCTTTATGGCTACACTCTTTGCGATTTTTTCCGTTCTTGCACTTGTGCTTGCGGCGGTCGGGCTTTATAGCGTGGTCTCTTATGGGGTGGCCACTCGAACGAATGAATTCGGCATCCGCATGGCGCTCGGAGCTCGTGGGTCGGACGTATTTCGAATGGTGCTGTCATCCACTGCCGTCAATGTTGGCGCTGGCGTGATCGTCGGGATCTTCTTGAGCGTCGCCTTCAACAAAGTCTCCACACGCTGGGTGATGGAAAGCTCCCGAAACCCGTGGATACTGGTTGGGGTAACGCTGGTTCTCCTTGCCGCCGCGGCTCTAGCATGCTTTGTTCCTGCGCGCCGCGCTTCCTCCATCGATCCCATGGAAGCTCTCCGTTACGAATAAACCATGGTTCTGCGAACCACAACGAACCATGAAAATAATCTAGAGAAAGAGGTATCTTGGAGCACCGTCAAGTGGACGAAGGCCGAGCTATTCTGGCGCGATTAGAGCCCGAGTACGAATATGACCTGGACGTCG
>CAJCHZ010000010.1 GCA_903970165.1 Betaproteobacteria bacterium | reverse complement strand
CTCAAGATTCTTGAGGTCACGGCTGTAAGGGCCTGCGCCTTCCGGCGGGAAGATGAAGTCGTTTTTTCCCCACACAATCAAGGTCGGCGGCTGGTTCTTCCGGAAGAAATTCTGAAAATCCGGGTAGAGGGGAACGTTGGTTCGATAGTCGTACATCAGGTCCATCTGAATGTCGCGGTTGCCCGGACGGTCGAGGCCTATCTGATCGAGGGCCCAGGTGGTCGGGTCGAGCAGGGTCAAGTCGCTGACGCCGTTCTCGTACTGCCAGCGGGTTGATTTCGGCTCGACCAGGAAATAAATCGCGGCGCGTTTCTCGGGAACGTTGTCGTTCCAGTAGGCCTTGATCGGGTCCCAGAACTTCAGCAGCCCTTCGTCGTAGGCATTCCCGTTCTGCACGATGAGCGCCTGAACTCGTTCGGGATGGCGTACCGCCAGCCGGTAGCCGACGGGAGCTCCGTAGTCCATCACATACATCGAGTACTTGCTGATTCCAAGCTGTTCAGCAAGTTTGTCCACAATGTCCGCGAAGTTTTCGAACGTATAGGCGTAAGTCTTGTGATCCGGCATGCTGCTTTGCCCAAATCCGGGATAGTCCGGCGCAATCACCCGGAATGAATTGGCAAGCCGCGGAATCAGGTTGCGAAACATGTTGGAGGATGTAGGAAAGCCGTGCAGCAACAGGATCGTGGGAGCATCCTGTGGGCCGGCGTCGCGGTAAAAGATGTCGAGATCGTTGATGCGCGTCGTCTTGTAGTGAACCGCGAATTCTCGTTTTGCGGAAGTGCCTACGGTTGTCATGTGGTTTTCCTCCGAAGCAAAGTCGTATTTTCGAAGCTAGCGATATGCAGGCAGTGCACTTGTCGCGCCAAACTACGGGCATCGCAACGTCGCGCGCAAAAACAACAATTTGATACCTTCCGCGCACAGTTTCTCCTGAACGCAGCGAAATCCGGAGTCGATATTTCGACACTCGTCGGAATGCGAGTCGGGCCTGTGACTTTGAGTCTTCGGCGCTTCGCCAATGGAAGATCGGAAGGCTGCGTATTCGCAGATTTATTTCAGTTATTTGGGGGAAACCGTCTTGGCACCGTGCATGCACTGAAGGGGTGCACCATCGTTCGATACCTGCTGTGGAGAACTCGATATGACTACCCGTCCTCCGGTACCGCCTTTCACGCTGGAGAGTGCAACGCAGAAAGTAAGACTCGCGGAAGACAGTTGGAACTCTCGCGATCCAGAGAGAGTCTCGCAAGGCTACGCACTGGATTCGCGCTGGCGCAACCGCTCGGAATTCGTAACCGGCCGGCAAGACATCGTTTCGTTTCTTACCCGGAAGTGGACCAGGGAACTCGACTACCGCCTGATCAAAGAACTCTGGGCTTTTAAGGGCACTCGCATCGCCGTGCGGTTCGCGTACGAATGGCACGACGACTCCGGGAATTGGTATCGGTCGTATGGCAATGAGAATTGGGAATACAACGACGACGGCCTGATGCGCATGCGCTTTGCCTGCATCAATGATCTGCCCATCAAAGAGGCGGACCGCAAATATCACTGGCCGCTTGGCCGCCGTCCCGAAGAGCATCCAAGTTTAAGCGACCTTGGGCTATAGAGCATTTCAAGAAGCCCGGGACGAGCCTGCAGGTGAGAGTTTGGGAATGCTCTGAAGGAAACACAAGATTATCTAGGAGAGAATTATGGTCACCGAAGCCACAGCTGAAATCTCACGCCGTAAGTTTGTCGCCGCTGCTGGTCTGGCGTTTGCGGGAGCTTGTATAACCCCAAGAAACCTCATTGCCGAAGAGGATCACCTCGTTAAAGATGCCTTCAAAGAAGCCGCCACCGCAAAAATCAGGGTCCAAGCTCTGCGCCGTAATATCTCCGTCCTCCTGGGGCCGGGAGGAAACATCGCCGTTCTCACCGGACCGGACGGAAAATTGCTGATCGATGCAGAAATTGTCACTTCTCGTCCAAATGTTTCCGCAGCGTTGACTGGTATCAACGCCGACCCAATCAAGCAGTTGATCAACACGCACTGGCATTTCGACCACACAGGCGGCAATGCATGGCTCCATGAAGCCGGTGCGAGCATCCTGGCGCAGGAAAATACACGCAAGCACATTTCTAGAAACACGCGAGTGGAAGGTTGGCACTACACGTTTCCCGCAATGCCGGCGAGTGCGTTACCTTCAACCGTGTTCGGCGAGGACTATACGCTTCACGCCAATGATTCGACCTTGGTGATGAAGCATTACCTTCCGGCGCACACCGATTCCGACATCGATGTACATTTCCAAGAAGCCGATATTCTCCATGTGGGCGACACTTTTTGGAATCGCAATTACCCCTTCATCGACTACTCGACCGGCGGCAGCATCGACGGCCAGATCCGCGCAGCGGAAGCAAACCTGGCTAAAGTGACGGACAAGATGCTCATCATACCCGGGCATGGGGAAGTTGGCGGCAAAGCGGATCTGGTTTTGTTCAGAGACGTATTGGCCGGGATTCGCGATCAGGTAGCCACTCTCAAGAAGCAAGGCAGATCCTTGGAAGAGGTTGTCGCGGCCAAGCCCAGCGCACAAACGGATCAAGAATGGGGTAACGGCTTCATGAATCCGGCGCGATTTCTTGGCCTGGTGTATCAGGGCGTTTAGCGATTTGAGCAGACCCGGAGGAGATACGCCGTGATAAAGGTTCTTGTTGGAATCGTTTTGGGCTTGTCGATCGGCGTGGCGTGCCGGTGGTTTGACATCCCAGTGCCCAGTCCTCCCAAACTGACCGGGGCGTTGCTGGTTGTCGCTATGACCGTCGGCTACATGGTCACAGACAAAATCATCGCCGCGAAGTTTTCGACAAAAGGCCCCGCGTCCACACAAGAAATGTGCGGAGGACCGACAGGTGATGTCGTTCACAAGACTACGTCTTGACTGTGTCCCGCGGTTCGAAACTTTGGGATGGCTACACTTAAATTGAGATGCGAGCACACTGAGAAACGGGGTGGCGATGAACCTGACGGAGGAGAATCTCGCTAAGCGGTTCGCCGCACAATCTGCTGTGGAGCAGGTCAAACACGGCATGGTCATCGGCTTGGGATCCAGATCAACTGCTGAGATCGCAATCCGTATTCTCGGCGAGAAAGCAAAAGACGGATTTCAGATTGTCGGCGTTCCCACTTCTCACGAATCTGAAGAACTGGCGCGCAGTTTGGGAATTCGGGTATCCACTCTTGCTGAGTGCCCGCAACTCGATCTAACCATTGATGGCGCCGACGAGGTAGAGCTCAATTCGCTAGATCTCATCAAAGGGCGCGGTGGCGCCTTGCTCCGAGAAAAAATCGTCGCCAGCTCCAGCCGTCAGCTCATCATCGTCGCAGATGAAAGTAAAATCGTTGATCGTCTTGGTGCTCGGGGAGAACTTCCAGTGGAAGTCGTGCCCTTCGCGTGGCAGTCGACTTCGCTTCGTCTGGAGAAGTCCGGATGGAAACCCGTTTTGCGTTTAACGGCAGAACGATCGCCGTACATCACGGACGGTGGCCACTACATTCTTGACTGTTCTTTCGATTCAATCCATGCACTCCAATCCCGTGCCGTGGAACTTCACAACACCGTGGGGGTCGTGGAACACGGAATGTTTCTGGGTATGGCCACCGAAGTTCACGTTGGAAACGCGAGCGGAGTTCGTGTCCTTGACAGGAGCGCAATACCTCATCAAGGTCCAAGGAGTACGTAACGCGCAACTAGACTTCGTTCACGCATCACGTTCACCCCGTGCACAAATCCGATGCCGAGCGCCTCGGCCGCTTCGAACAGGGCGGGGTTTCGTCGCAGCTTCTTCGCTACATAGAAATCCTGCTGCTCTCGCCCTGGAAGGTCGAGCTAGAAGAAAACGGATATGCGCTGTCACCGAAACGGACCGCGCAAATAGCCAACCCGACAAGCTTCCTCGCGCAAAAAATCCCGGCATCCAGTGGGCCGCGAATCTCATTCGCGATTCCCGGAGATTGGAATTGCCGCGAACACCAGGGAAGCTAGATACACGACCATTCCCAGCCCTATCAGAATTGCGCCCAGAAAGGCAAAGAGCACAAACGAAAGAGGGTGAAACCAAAGCAGGCTCACAATTTCCACGAGCAGGCCCAGAATAATCAGCACACTCGAAGCCCGAAAGAACTGCCCCATGCCAATTTGATTAAATTTCATGTGCCGGGCTTCCACACTTTCTCGTGGCTGATGTTCGTCACGTCGTGCGCGGTATCGTGACAACCGCTGGTCAGGCATGACATCTGATTGGATGTGAGCGTATCCATGATGCTGGCGTGGACCGGGTTTTCCTGAAAAGCGCGCGCACCCAGATGGCAGTGCAAGCACTGAGCGTTTTTAAACCCTCCGGGTATAGTGATTGGGTTCGGCGGTGTGCTCACGTACTGCAAGTAAATGCGTTTTACGCCCGCGAGCTTGTCCTTAAAAGGACCGAAGATGGTGTAGTCCGTGTGGCAGGAATAGCATGCCGTGTCGGGCGGGACTCGGTGATTCTGGAAGTGCTGCGCTGGTATGTGCTTCGCATCATCAATGTATAGACTTTTTCCATAAGCTTCCATGCTATGGCACGAAATGCAGAATTTTGTTTGTTCCGAACGTTGCATGTGAAAGGACATGCCCATAGCGATACACAGAGCTGGAAGAACACACAGGGCCGCAAAGGCCAGAATTTTCCCCTCAATTCGCGCAGTGATCGTGGGACGCACCAGAAATGCGGCAACCAACACGATCGTTAGCACGATTAATGCGACGAGGATTCCAGTCACTCCCGTTGCGACTCCTACCGACCAAACACTCTCATAAAAAAACCGCAGCGGAATGACCCACTGACGGCTGATCGATTACTTTTTTGCCAGATCACGAATGTAGGCGACCATACCTTTGATCTGATCCGTATTGAAGCTCTTCGCATAGCTGGGCATTTTGTTCTTTCCGTTCTGGATTATGCCGGTCAGTTCCGCGTCGGTTTCCTTTTGCACTTCCGACGAAGATAAGTCGCGAACGCCAAGTGACTTAACCATCGTGGGATTGCCTTTTCCGTCGGCACCGTGACAACCGGCGCACTTCGTTTTGTAAGTTGCCGCGGCATCTTGTGCGAGGCTCGATGAGGCGCTCACGCCGAGAAGGATTAGGATGGCTACGGCAAAGCAGAATCTCGAAGCGTTAATCTTCATTTTTGATCTCCCTTCGACTGGCAGTTGGTTCGGTAAGGTTCGAGAATCCCAGTCGTAGTTCCCGAAGCTCGTGACACGCATGCTCATGATCTACTTCAGAACGTATACCGAAGAGCGAATTCGGCCGTGCTGCCGTTAAAGTCTTGAATGGGAATAGGCGCCAAGTCGGCGATTGCATTCGAGGGTTGGCCTCGGCCGTTATAGCCGTAGTAGTTCCAGGTCATGCGGTAGCTGAGACCTTTATAGACATCCAGAATGATCCGCACGTACGGCTTCTGGTAGTTGAAGGCCAGCGTCCCCGGTACTTGCAGCGCGTCGATTCCGAGAGTGCTTCCCCCAACGAATGTTCCCGCATAACCGAGACCGAGAGTCACACGTTTGACAGGCTTCCATAGGACACCGCCATGGGCGAAATGCTGTTTGCTCGAATACGCCCCGAGGCCCGAATTTGCAGCCGGGGCATACCCGAGGCTCGCGGGGCACTGCGTTACTGGCGCCGGTCCATTCGCGTTGGCGTAGTAGCAGATTTGCGCGGCGTTGTAGATGTCGGTGTAGGTGTAGCCAAGGTCAAAAAACAATTTGGAGCCGGGCATGAAGGTAGTTACGAAGCTGTAGCTGCGGCCATGCTCTACGTCATTTACGGTCGCCACGTTGTCGCGGTTTTCGTGAATATCGAGCGCCCCGTCGAAGTTGATCCACGTGCGTGGTTTATAGCTGGCATGCACCTTGTAGCTTTGCACTTGCCGGGGACTGATGCGCGTGAAGGAATAATCGTTGGATCCGAATTGAAAATCTCCCGTAATCCTTAGTGCATCGATGGGACGCGCGGTAAATCCGACTAGCGCGGTCTGCTCATGAATTCCTGTAAGGTTGCGAGCCGTATCGTTACCGGCAGCCGGACCCGAAAATGTGAGCGAGATGAGGTCGCCGGTCGCAGGATCAACTGTCGGCGTGCAAACCGTCGGCACGGCGCAAGCGCCGCGCGCGGCGAGAAAGTCATTCGCTGGTGTTCCTCCTGCGCCTCCGGGGAAATAGGTTTCGCCCGAAATAAAAGTAGCGCTGAAATCTGCGATCGTGCGGTCGGTGTATACATACCCGATGCGAGCGGTGAACCGGTTGGTGAAATCGTATTGCAGCTCGATGGTGTTTGATTTCAGATTCTGCCCGAGAAATGTCGAAGTGGGGCCGTTGATCGCGTCCGCCGCGGAATTGGCGGCATGCGCGGGGCACGTAACCGCGGTGTACGGCGCCGGGCATTGTGCGAGAAACGTGGCGCTATTGAATATTGCCTGCGGCTGAGCCAACCCCGCGAGTCCTGGCTGCATTTGGCCGAAGATGTTCGTTTCTGAGGAATCCCAAAGTCCTGGAGTGCGCCAGTTGTCGTAGCGAAACTGATCGACAATGCGAAGCTTTTCGGTGAGCGAATAGACGCCTGACCAGTCGGCATTGACGGAGACGCGTTTCGTGTCGGCTGGCCCGCTGGCAGTACTCCCCCGGCTACCCGTACGGGAAGTGAAATCGTTCACGATTTCGTTGAAGTCCGGGACAGAGTTGTTGGCTGTGCTGTAGCCGATGGAGCCGGCAGTTTCAAGGTTCTTGAAATAGTTCGATTCGAAGCTCAACCGCTCGGTCGGCATGAAATTGCGCGGATTCCCGGCCTGACTGTAAGACAGATAGCCGTTGCATGCCGGGTTGACAATGTTTGGTGCGGTGACAATGGGAGCGGCGCACGGCAAAATTTCGACGGGGCCGACCGTGCTCCAAATAATTCCCAAATCTACAGGAGTGCCATCCGCAAGCTGAAGCCCGCTGTTCTGAGGATTGTCTGTGATGACGTTGTCCTGCTTGAAATAGGTCAGAAACTGGTCGTAAGAAATGGTGGTTCGCGGCAGAACGCGGAAATCCACTCCGGCGCGATACGAGTTCGTGGTGTAGCTGTACGTTTCATTGAACTGAGAAATCGTGCCGCCGTCGGTCGTGAAAAAGCCGGGGCCCTCGTCGCGATTGCGCGAATAGCCGAGGCGAACCCGTACGCGCGACTGTGGCATTAGCGTTAGGTTGTAGTCCTGCATGCGGCGAACGAGGTCCAAGGCATGCGGCGAAGTTGTAATCGCGATGGATGGATTGGAAACCGCGGGATTCAACGGATTGGCGAGCAGGTTGTAGTCCCAAAAGTTTTTGTCGCGGCGGAAAAGCACTCGAAAATCATAAAACTTGTTTTTTTCGATGCGCAGGCGCGTCACATCGTTGGGATCGCCGCCGTAGCCAAAGTTACTGAAGCTGAGGTTGTCGAAAAATAGGCCATTGTGGTCCTTCGAGCGCATATCCAGCGTGTAATCGAACAGTCGAAATCCAGAGCCAAGGTTGATGAAGGTGTCGTAGGTGTTGATGTTTCCATTGATGTAGGTGCTGCGGTATCCCGCTTCAATCGATTGCTGGATGTTGTAGTTTCCCGAATCTTTCCCTGGCGTCTCTTCCGTGGCGCCCTGTGCCCGCACTAGCGGTGACGCCAAAAGAAATATCAGGACGGCTTGAAAGATGACGACCCATCGAGCAGTCCGCAATTCCACTGCAGATTGCCCGCGCGCGTTTCCTGACTTCGTTCGAAACTTCTGGTTGCGGGTGGTATGAAGGGCAGTCATGGCAATTTTCTATTTGAAAAAAGTTTGGTCGAAATTAGAGCCGTGAATCTGGCTATGGCACAGCGTGCACGACTTAAAGAATGTTTGTTGACTGTGGAAGGAAGGCGTTCCCGGGGCTGCACCCGTTTTAGCATTGGCCGGTGAATTGGTATGGCATTGCAGACAGAGCAGATTCACGTCGCTTACGCGCAGCATGTGCACATTCGCCCCGCCGTGCGGTATATGGCAGGACTGGCAACCTTCGATCTTCACCGGCTCGTGCTCGAAAACAAATGGGCCCTGCTTATCGGTATGGCAGGTAAAGCAAATAGCGTCCTGCGTGGCTGAGGTGCGTACCTGCTTCGCGGCGACGGTTCCATGCGGGTTGTGGCAATCGGAGCATTTCACCAGCCCTTCGTTCACGCGATGGTGAAACGGCATTTCAAACTGGGACTTCTGCTGGATGTGGCAGGTGTAGCAAAGCTCCGGCTCTGGCTTAACCAGAAGGAATTCTTTCGTCTTCGCGTCGTGCGGCGAATGGCAGGAGATACAGCTCACGTTGTTTTGGGTATGCAGGGAGTTGATCGCATTCATGTGCTGCGTGCCGCCGACGTGGCACGTCATGCAGCGGCTATTGATTTCCTTGGTGGAAGCGTTCTTGAAGGTGAAGATCTTCGATACGTCTCCACCGCCGGCGACGTGGTCCGCTCCCGGACCGTGACATCCTTCACATCCTTGATGCGAAGGCCCCCCTTTTGTGTCGAGGGTGGTCTTCCAGTGCGGAGTTTTCTCCCAGCCTTCGTAGATTTTCTCGTGGCACGTCTTGCAGGTTTCCGCTCCCACATATTTGGACGAACCCGCTGTTTGAGCATCCGCAGGGGCTGCGGACGTGGCAGGCGTTAGAGGGTGCACATTCGATGGAGGGGACTGCGGGGCCTTGTCTTTCGTTGCGTCTTGAGTCTGGCCGGTAGAAAAAGCGGCCAAGGCAAAGAAGGCTGCCAACAGAAGCGCTGCCCGGGAGGTCTTGCCGCCTGCCCGCATCAGCGCATCTCCTTTGACAATCTCGCCTTAACGTAAATATCCGGGGAGGCTGATGCTACACACATTCGCAAAAATCCACTGTGCAATATTGCACATTCGGCTCCACCAAGCGGGACAAGCCTCTTCTTGTCGGTGGTGATGGTGTTTCCGGGTTCGATAGGCGATCATGGCAATAGGTGCGCACTCGAAGCTCTCAATGAGGGAAGGCGAATGCAGAGAGTGGCGTCTGGTGCGCAAAAATGGGGCCAGAAATTAGGAGGATTTTAGTGGAAACGGCAGACTCCGCAAATCAGGGGCTTTCGGAGGCGCCGCTTTGGTGCACTCTTGGTGCACGATAGCCTGCAAATGAGGTTAATAAGCGCAAATCAGGACGCCAGACAATACAGTAAAAACAATCTTTCGAGCTTCGGGAGTGCCGTTGGCAATAGTTCGATAACTCGATCTGCTGTGCTTGACTTTGCGGCACCCGCCGCATGAGAATGACGCCACTTCGGCCGGTGCGTCGCTTTGTCCCCTTCGCGTACCTTACCGGGTTGTTCCTCTGGTTCGGCGATGCAGCACAAGTACTGATTCGCCTGCGAAACGCGCGGTGCCCACAAGATATTCGGATAAGGAGTATTTCGATGAGCTCGGCTAAGCGCAGGCTGTGTTTGCTCCTACTACTCACGTTAGTATCGGCAACGGCTTTGATCGTTCCCGCAGCAGCCCAAGTCGCGGGACAAAACGTGAATATGGTCTCCGGTACGAAATGGCCGACCGGCGACCCGTTCCTGCAACGCCAGAACGAGCCCTCCATGGCCGTGTCGACGCGCAATCCGATGCACATCCTGGCGGGCGCGAACGACTACCGGTCGGTGGACTTGGAGCAGGTGCTAAGCGGCGGAGCGGAAACAGGCGACGCATGGCTGGGGCTTTTTAAGTCATTCGATGGCGGGCTTACATGGCGGAGCACGCTGTTGCCGGGATGTCCATACGCGGTGGCGCAGTGCACGGATAGCGGAGCATTAAATGGAGGTTATCAAGCGGCAGCCGACCCGGTGGTACGCGCGGGCACGAACGGAATGTTTTACTACGCGGGACTGGCGTTTGACCGGGCCACGAGCGCGACGACGGCTAGCTCCGTTAGCTCCGTCTTTGTGGCGCGCTACAACGATCTAAACAACAACGAGCAACTTGATCCAATCACCTACATAGACACGCATGTCGTGGTATCCGGCAACAGCTCGCAGTTTTTGGATAAACCGTCGATGGCGGTGGACATTCCGCGAGCGGGAGCGGGGACGTGTTCGTTTACGGCAAACGAGCCGGGAGTAGGACCGAATGGCGGGACGCTGGCTGTGAAGCAGTCGTTTCCTGCGGGAAATATCTACCTGGCGTATACGGATTTCCTTGCGGCGACGAAGGCCAATAGCACACCGACGCATTTGATGTTCACCTATTCGACGAATTGCGGCGTGACGTGGAGCACGCCGGTTCAGCTCAATACGGGTACGACAACGAGCCAGGGAAGCACGATTGCGGTCAACCCGATTACCGGGGCCGTCTACGTGGCGTGGAGGCAGTTTGCTTCGACCGGAGTTTCCAACGCGATCATGGTCGCGCAGTCGACCAACGGCGGAAAAAAATTCAGTGCGCCAGTGCAGATTTCCACGTTTCAACCGTTCGACCAGGGGACGACGCTAACTTCCTTTCGCACGAACGCATATCCCGCGCTGACGACAGACATGTTTGGGTTTGTGTATGTGGCTTTTTCGGCGCGTGGACTGAGCGCGAGCGGCGATGCCCGCATCGTGGCAGCAGGCTCGCTCGACGGCACGCATTGGACGCGGGCGATCATGGTGGATAATCCACCGCAGAGCGCCACGAACCCCTCCGGGCGCGGGCATCAAATAATGCCTGCCATGACGTTTGCGAATGGAAGATTAACCCTGCTTTATTACGATCTACGCCTCGATCACTATGCGGGCTTCTATACTCCAAATCCGGCGAGCCTCGGGAATTATACGGAAATGTTGGAGCCGCAAGGCGAATTGGCGCCTACGCCGACGACGGCGGGGTTGAACGAGGTATTTACGCCCTATATTGATGATGCGGCGCTGACGCTACGTCGACACACGCTGGACTTGCGCGTCCTCGAATTGGGCATTTTCCCGACCGTAACTCTAGGTCCATCCGTGTTGGTGTCCCAGTACGACTACGGATGCTGCGTGAATCCGGAGACGGCGAATATTGAGCAATTCAAATTTAACGTGCCGAACTTGCCGCTCTTTGACGAGGGCCAAGAAGCGTTTTTAGGCGATTACCTGGACATCGTCCCGACGCCAATGTTCGTTCCCAGCGGAAGTTCCTGGACGTACAATTTCATGCCCAGCGTGAATCCGTTATTTCACGCGACGTGGACGGACAATCGCGACGTGGTGCCGCCGCCACCGGGAGGAAGCTGGGAGAATTACACGGCGCCGGTGGTTGCCGGCGCAATCAGCGTAGAGACCGGCCAACCTTTGCCGGCTTGTGTCCCTGGCCAGGAAGGGATGCGCAATCAGAATATCTACACGGCGCAGATTACGGGTGGGCTCGTTGTGGGAGCGCCTGGAAATGCGAAGCCACTCGGCACGACGACGTATAACGGGCAGACGGTGCCGTTCCAGCGGGCGTTTCCGGTGGAAGCGCAGAACTCAACGGCTTCGCCGCTGAATGTGCGGTTTACGATCGGCAGCCAGCCGACAGGCGGCACAGCTTCCTTTCTGCAGTTCTCCAAGTTGACGACGCTGGACGTGACGATTCCGCCGTACTCGTCGGTGTCGCGCAGCGTCTTTGCCACCTCGACAAATACGGAAGCCAGCATCACCGTCAACGTGGCGCAGATCACGGCGATTGGCGGGTCGGTCGTGACGAGTGGACTTTCATCGTCGGCCGTCTTGAATCCTGACATCACCAACCCCAACATCACCAACCCCAACATCACCAATCCCAACATCACGAACGCCGAAGTCACAAACCCCAATATCACCAATCCCAATATCACCAACCCGAACATCACGAACACGGCCACCGAGAACCCCAACATCACGAATCCGAACATTACCAACACTAGCTTTTTGAACCCGAACATCACCAACCCCAACATCACGAATTTGAACGTGGATAACATCAGCGCGACGAATCCAAATATCACGAACCCCAATATTACCAACCCGAATATCACGAATCCGAACATCACCAATCCCAATATCACGAACCCGAACATCACCAATCCGGACATCACCAACGGGTCGATTCAAGACGTTACCTATCCGATTACGAATACGGGAAATACAACGTCGTCGTACACGGTAAAGGTGGCGACGAACACGACGGTGCCGAGCGGAATCGTGCTGCAACTGCTTATCAACAAGCTGTATCAGACGCCGGTGGCGGTGAATTGCGTTCTGGGTGTGCAAACGCACTGGATCACGGTGGCGAACATCACGAATCCGATGCTCTTTACGGCGGCGAATCCGAACATCACCAATCCGGACATTACGAATTCCGCGCCGAACGAGGGTTCGGTGACGTTGGCGCCGGGAGAGACGGCCTACATCACGTTCCGAGTGGTGAACCCCAGTCCTTCGACGATTTCGTTCAATCCGCTCACGGCGATTACGCCGGTGACGGTGCCGCAGGCGGTAAACACGACGACGGTGCTGGCAAATCCTGGGAACCCAAATTTGACGGCGCCTCCGGTGTATGGACCGCTTTCGATTTTGACAGCGGCGCTGCCGGCGACCGATCGGAACGATGCCGGTTATTCGGTGCCACTGCAAGCAGCGGGAGGGAAGCCGGGAGCGGATACATGGTCGATCAGCGCGGGTGCACTGCCTCCCGGGATCAACCTGAGCGCTTCGGGTTTAGTTTCGGGAACGGCAACGACGCCGGGAAGTTACGCGGTGACGATCAAGGCGGCGGATAGCGCGTCGCCGGCAGATGTGGCTACGCAGAGCTACACGTTAAACGTGAGCGTGACGCCGCTGACGGAACAGTTTGTAATGCCGGCACCGGACGGTGTTGTGGGTCAAGCGTATTCGATCGCATCGCCGCTGGCGGTGAACGGAGGGACTCCTCCGTACGTATGGACCGCCACGGGATTGCCGGCAGGTTTGTCGATTAGCGCGAGCACGGGGCAGATTGCGGGAACGCCGACAGTGGCCAATACCAACGGTTCCAGCGTGACGGTCAACGCCACAGACGCCGCGACACCGGCCGAGTCGGTCGCGTATACGACGACAATTCGCGTGGGCAACCCCATCGTGATTTCACCGACGACATTGCCCGCAGGCACTATCGGCACGCCCTACGCGTTCCAGTTGAACGCGGTTGGCGGCATCGGCACGCTCGTGTTTGGCCCCCCCTCTCCGGCCGCGGGTGTGTCCCTGGGTAGCAACGGCGCGCTCACGATTGCCAACCCGCAATCGGCCACAATCAGTTTCAGCGTTTCTGTCCATGACCAGTCGAATTTGGGAGGGTCCCCCGGTTTTCAATTCGCCACTGCCAACTACACGATTCTGTTCACAGGGCAGACGATCGGCAACGTAACCTTCACGACGGAGCCGGGGAATTCGGTGGGCGGGCAAGCGATCGCCGGCATTCCCGTAGTGCACGTCGCGGATAACACGAACGCGCCCATCGCGGGAGCGACGGTGAACGTGAGTTTCAACGGCACGCCAGCCTGCTCGACGGCTACTTTAAGCGGAACGACGAGCGTGGTGACGGACGCGTTGGGTAACGCCACGTTTACGAATCTGAGCGTGGACCATGGCCAGAACGGATACACGTTGCTGGCGACTGTGTCGAACCTGACCGCGGTTTCCACGCCGTTCAACGTGAGCGGCTTCTGCGACACCGGGAGCATGATCACGGCGCGCCGGAATCACATGGTTATCGCTCTGCCGAATGGAAAGATTCTGGTCACAGGCGGGGCAGCGAATGCCGATGCAAGCGGTGTTTTGGCGAGCGCGGAAACTTACGATCCGGTTGCGCATACCTTTGCTGCAACGGTTACTCCGATGAGCGCTCCACGCGCAGATCACACGGTGACGCTGCTGCAGAATGGCGCGGTGCTGGTGACGGGTGGATTTACGGACACCGTGCTTGCGCAATCGAGCGCCGACATATATTTCCAGGCGAACAACGTATTTAATCCCGTGGCGGCACAGATGACAACGCCGCGCGCGGAGCATGCGGCAACGCTGCTGGCGAACGGAACGGTGTTGATTACCGGCGGAAACGACAACAACGGGAATACGCTGGCGAGCGCGGAAATATTCGATCCGAACGCCAATACGTTCACGGCGACCGCGCAGCCCATGAACAGCGTGCGCCAGGCTCATCATGCGGACCTGTTACCGAACGGGAAGGTGCTGATCAGCGGCGGATTGGATGGGAACAACAACGCGCTAGCAACTGCGGAAATTTATGATCCAGTGGCCGGTACGTTCACGCTGACCGGGCCAATGACGACCGCGCGAGGGAATCACTCGTCGGCGCTGCTGTACAACGGCCAAGTCCTCGTGGCGGGCGGGCTGACCGGGCCGGGCACGGCGCTTGTCCTAACCGCGACGGCGGAACTGTACAATCCAGCCACCGGCGTGTGGACTCCGACGGGGAGCATGTCCATACCTCGCGGACATTACGCGGGGATCGTGCTCGACGATGGCACGATCTTTATATCGGGTGGCGCAACGCTGCCGG
>CAJCHZ010000009.1 GCA_903970165.1 Betaproteobacteria bacterium | reverse complement strand
GCGGGTACAGGGGTTTCCGGTTACACCGGAGATGGCGGCCCAGCCACCAGCGCGAAGCTGATCAACCCCGTTGGCGTTGGTGTCGACGCCCTAGGAAATTTCTACGTCGCCGACTGCGGGAACGGCACCGTACGAAAAGTGACCGCCAGCACTGGCTTGATCAGCACCTTTGCCGGAACTGGCACCCAGGGGTATAGCGGGGACGGCGATTCATCCGGCTCCGCGCAGCTCACGTGCCCCCTGGATATAAAAGTCGATGGCGCGGGCAACGTGTACATCGCGGACCCGCAAAACTACGTGGTCCGCGTGGTCAACGCCGCCACCGGCAACATCTATACCGTGGCCGGCAACGGCACATATGCCTACAGCGGGGATGGCGGAGCGGCCTTCAGCGCCAGCATCGGGGCCCCCGAAGCGATCGCTCTGGATCCCGCGGGGAATTTGTATATTGCAGACACCGATTTTTGCAACATCCGCAGAGTGGACGTCATCAGCGGCGTTATTTCCACCGTGGCGGGAACCAATACTTGCGGTTACTCCGGCGACGGCGGCCCGGCGACGAGCGCGCTACTGGGCCATGTCCTAGCTCTAGCTCTCGACTCTTCGGGCAATCTGTATATTTCAGACGATTCCAACTACGTCATCCGCGTGATCAACACAACCACCGGCATCATCAACACCTTCGCGGGAACCGGCTCCGCGGGTTACTCCGGCGATGGCGGCCCCGCAGCCAGCGCGGCGATCAACGACGCCGAGGGATTGACGGTGGACGCCGCGGGGAATCTGTACATCACCGACTCCAGCAACAACCTCATCCGCAAAATTACCGTCAGCACCGGCATCATCAACCGCGTCGCCGGCGATGGCACCACGAACCCCGGCTATTCTGGCGATGGCGGCGCGGCCACAAGCGCCTTGCTCAACTATCCCTCCTACCCAGCGATGGACAGCGCCGGAAACCTGTACGAGGCAGACGAAAGTAATTTTGTGGTTCGTGAAATCAACGGCGCCGCGCCGCTCGCCTTCGGCAGCGTGGCCGTCAGCTCCACCTCCGCCCCGCAGGACATCACCATCTCCAACAATGGCACCGCTCCGTTGTCCCTTTCGTCTCTGGCCCTGTCCGGTCCGTTCAATTTGGGCGGCGATGACAACACCTGCTCCTCATCCAACAGTCTGGCCCCCGGCGCGTCTTGCATCGCCAGTGTGGTGTTTGCGCCCACCAGTTCGGGTGCGCTCAGCGGTTCGCTTACCCTAGGTTCATCTACCGTATCACTTACGGGAACGGGCGGCGCCGCGCTAACGGCCACCACCACCGCTCTGACTATTTCCCCCAGCCCCGCGAATGCTGGGCTGACCGTCACCTTTACGGCCACCATCGCTCCTGCGCCATCCGGCTCGCCCTACGGTACCGTGAGCTTTTACAGCGACTGCACCCTCCTCGGCACGGCTTCCGTCAATGCCTCCGGGGTCGCCGTCTTCACCACCAGCAGTCTCGCCGCCGGCACCTACGACGTCTACGCTGTCTACTCCGGCAACGCGGATTCCCAGGGATCGATCTCCCCGTGGGTCAGCTTGGTCATCAACACCTCATTCACCGTTACTGCGCCTCAGACGCCTTTCATGATTGCTTCACGAGGTAGCGTGAATGTCACGATAACTGTGCCGCCCCTCGGTGGCGCTTTCAACAACCTGGTGCTCATGTCCGTTACCGGACTTCCGAACGGTGCGGTGGCTTCCTTCAATCCCGCCTCGGTCACACCCGGCAGCGCTGGTACCACGACAATTATGACGGTCCAAATGGGAAGCGCCGGCTTGGGCGTTCCCCATCTTCCCTTGCGCCGCTTCCCAGTTATCCCGTTGCTGGCGGCGCTCCTCTCCGCTGCTCTGTTCCTGTTCGCCAAGCGTTCGCGCTTCCTGCGTCTCACGCTCGCAACCGCAGCGCTCGCCTGTCTCGTGGTCCTGTTCCAAGGTTGCAACGGAGGTTTTTCCGGCGCTTCCCAGGGCGGAGCCTTCAACCTCACCGTGACCGGCACAAGCGGCGCACAGCACGCCTCCACCACCATCACCCTGGTCGTCCAACGATGAACGACACAACCAAGATTCGTTCAGAAGTCCTGAGTACCGACAGGAAATTCCCCATCGTGAAGAGGAACAGCCAGCTCGCGCTGAAGCGGAACAAGGAGACTCAAGACATGCGGCAACTACGACTTATCACTCTCATCGCCGGGATGCTCTTGGCCTTTACACTATTATTCCCCGCGCGCTCCACCGCCCAGGAATCCTCAGCCACCAGATTCCAGACCGGTCTGGACTACAACTTTGTGCGCACCAACGCCCCGCCGGGCGGCTGCGGTTGCTTCTCCCTCAACGGTGGCAACGGCTGGGCCGCCTACCAATTCTCCGGTGCCTTCGCTATCGTCGGGGAAGTCAGTGCGCAGCACGCCACCAATGTCCTCGGCTCAGGCACCAACGTCACCCTCGTTTCCTATCTATTTGGCCCGCGCTACAGCTTTCCGGTCTCCAAACACTTTGTGCTCTTCGCGCAAACCCTGCTGGGCGATTCCACCTTGCGTGCCACGGCCAGCAGCAACTCCAACGCCTTCGCCATGACTCTCGGTGGTGGCCTCGACGTTCGCCTAAATCGTCATTTCACCGTGCGCGCGGCCCAGGTCGATTATTTCTTCACCCACTTCGACAATGGTGTCAACGATCATCAAAACAACCTCCGGGTTACTACTGGCCTGAGTTACCGGTTCTAAATCAAAGCCCCCTCAGGTAGCCGCGAATCAAACGCAGGACCGCAAGTCTAGGTCAGCGAACGATGAACTCCTCGAAGAGCAATTACTCATGACAATCGGTTGGTCCCGGTTCAAATCCCGGTAAGGCTTTTTCCTACCTTCGGTCCGGCCCAGACACATGGGGTAACTGAATATACCGGCTACATAGGTAGCAGTTTTGGGCCAAAAGGGTTGTCGAGAGGCTGCAGAGTTTTCTCCTCGAGATCGATGTAGCCGAGATCATTGTCCATAAAGCTTACCAGCCAAATTCCTTCTTCCACTTCTTTGATTCCCACCGCTCGTCCTGCAAGGACTGTGCTGAGATTGATTCTTTGCGCTGCAGACAAGCATGCCCACAGTGGGTGACCTGGATGGCGCGGGCGAACACTCCTTCCAAGGCGTCACTCCCTCGCCTAAAGGGAAAAAGTGTCACCCATGTGTCCGGTACAAACTGTCACCCAAGTCTCAGGCTGCTCATCAGCGAGTTAGCTATATCCTGCTCGCGCTCTTCGTTCTCCCATGTTGGGCGAGGGCCAACCGGGATTTTTTCCGACGCTGGATTCCTGCCTTCCTCCGGTTCATAATTGCAACGAATGTTTCGTCCCCTCGCGGGGTTCTCCGCGCGAAACGCTTTGGAGGGTGTGCGCGTCAATAAGACAAGCAGGAGATGACGGTCATCGTGTGTATTCGAAGAGAGCAAAATACCTCTCGGAGATTCCCGCACACGGCAGCAACCTAACCGGCTTTATGAAAACGTTCTATCGAATGGCAGGGGCAATCGCCTCTGCTGCAATCTTCTCTTGTGGCTGCTCTAAATCCGTTCCCAGCAGCGTTCTTGGTGATGCATCGCATCCCACACCGGTACATCTTTACACGGTCTCAGAGGAAACCGCACAGCGACGCGTGCAAGCAGCTGGCTCGCTCTTCGCGCTGGAAGAAAGCATTCTCAGCGCCCAGGTCGAAGGCCGCGTCTCTCAGGTGCTTGTGGATGTCGGCGACACCGTCCAGGAAGGCCAGCCGCTGATTATTATTGACCCGCAGGAACTCCAATACGAAGTGGACCGCCAACGCGGGCTCGTAACGCAGGTGCGCGCGCAACTAGGCGTCGGACCTAATGATCCGCCTCCAGCCGATCCGCAGAAAATGGCCTCCGTGCAGCGCGCCGCGGCCGACCTCTTCGACGCGGAGCGCAAATACGGCCGCGCCCAGGAAATGTACAAGGACAAATTGATTTCGCAGCAGCAATTGGACGAAGCCGCCAGCCGCTTCCAAAGCACTCAGGCAGGCTACACCGTCGCTTTGCAGGAAGTAGATCGCCTGAAAGCGCTCCTGGTCTCCAGTGAAGCCAGCGAGAGGTTAGCCGAAAAAAAACTCAAGGACGCCACCATTCGCGCCCCTTTTCCCGGCTCCATCAAAACGCGTGATGTCCATCCCGGTGAATTTTTGCGCCTGCAAGGCCCTGTGTTGGTTCTCGTGCGAACGGACACGCTTCGTGCGCGCCTCGCCGTCCCTGAGCGTTGGGCCGGCTGGGTGAAGGACGGCGCCACCGTGGATTTGCAAGTGGAAGCATTTCCCGGCGAATCCTTCCACGGGCGCGTTTCGCGAATAAATCCGGCCGTCGCACAGGACTCGCGCACATTCGACGCGGAAGCTCTTATCGCCAACCCCGAAGGCCGCTTGAAGCCTGGTTTCTTCGTGCAGGCTTCCATCCCCAGCCAGAAAGAAGAGAGGACTATCTTTCTTCCGGAAGGCGCGGTGAACTACCGCTACGGCGTTTACAAAGTATTTCTTTTGAATGGGAATCGCGTCTCGGAACGCCAGATACGCCCCGCCGGGCAGACCGAAGACGAGCGCGGCAAGCGCTTTGAGGTAGCGGAAGGATTGAAGCCCGGAGACCGCGTTGCGGTTGCTATCTCCGGCGACCTGCGTGACGGCGCGACCGTTCAAGAGCAACCCGAAGGGACAACTCCGGCGTTGAAGTAGTTCCCGCCGGAACAGCACCCACAGACTCCGATGAAGCTAGCCGAAACATGCGTAAAGTATCCGGTCTTCACGGTCATGCTCATCGCTTTTCTCGTGACGCTCGGCGCTTTTTCTTATCGCGGTCTTGCGGTGGACCTGTTTCCCAAAGCCGATCCCGCCACCGTTAACGTTGACGTGCAATTGCCCGGCGCCACCCCGGAAGAAGTCGTAACCGGCGTCGTGTTGCCCCTCGAAGACGCCATCTCTTCGGTCAGCGGCATCGACGAAATCTCCGTCTATTCCAGCGAAGGGTACGCCGACATTACCTGCACTTTCGTTCTGGAACGCGACATTGACGGCGCCGCGCAAGACATTCGCGAGAAAGTGATGGCTGCAGTCGACCGTTTGCCGCGCGACACTCTCCCGCCAGTTATCACCAAGCAAGACCCGCAGTCCGATCCGATTCTCACCTTGCTGGTGAGCGGTCCGATCAGCCGTCGCGAGTTGACGGAAATCGCCGACAAACAAATCCGGCGCGCCATCCAAACCGTTGACGGCGTTGGCAGCGTTGAATTAAACGGCGGACAGGCCCGGCAAATTCGCGTTCTCCTCGATGCGCAGAAACTGACAGCGCATAACTTTACCGTGCTCGATGTGCGCGATGCCCTTCGGCGCGAAAATGTGGAAGCTCCCGGCGGCCGCATGATTACAGGCCCGCAGGAGTTGGGTCTGCGCACCCTTGGCCGCGTCACTTCCGCGGAGCAGTTCGGCGAAATCGTGATCGGCACGCGAGGTGCCGCTCAAGTACGCGTGCGCGATGTCGCCGAAGTGGAAGATGGCGCTCAGGAGTTGCGCACCTGGTCGGCCCTGTTCCGCAAGGGAACCGACGGGCAGGACGTCGTCAGCATTCAAGTGCTGCGGCAGTCCGGCACGAACACGGTGCGCGTCGCGGACAACGTAAAAGCCAAGCTCGATGATTTGCGCGCGCAGCTGCCTCCCGGCGTGCAACTTCTGGTGATTCACGATATTTCCGATTTCATCAAGGCCAGCGTCAACTCACTCCTCGAACACCTGATTCTCGGCAGCATTCTCGCCAGCGCCATAGTTTGGCTCTTCATGCGGAACTGGCGCGCCGTTCTGATTGCGGCCGTGGCGATCCCGGCTTCTGTCATCGCTACGTTCACGCTCATGCGCGGCATGGATTTTTCCCTCAACAACATGACCTTGCTGGCGCTGACGCTCGCCGTAGGCATCGTCATCGACGACGCCATCATCGTCCTTGAAAACATCGTCCGCTTTATGGACGAAAAAGGCGAAGACCGCAAAAACGCCGCAATCAAAGCCACCCAGGAAATCGGCCTCGCGGTCATGGCCACAACGCTATCGTTGGTCATTATTTTCCTGCCGATTGCTTTCATGAACGGCTACGCGCGGAAATACGTGAACTCTTTCGGCTGGACCATGGCCATGGCTATTCTGGTATCGCTGGTAGTGGCCTTTACGCTCACACCGATGATGAGTTCCCGCCTTCTGCGGGTCAGTGAAAAAGAGAAAAAAGCTCACGAGAGCGGAATTCTGCACTGGATCGAGCTGACCTATTTGAAGATGCTGCAATGGTCGTTGGCCCACCGGGCAGTGATTATCGCGATCTGTGTGGTTACGTTTCTTTCCACCTTTGGCTTATATCGCCTTGTCGGACGCGATTGGATTCCGTCCGACGATCAATCCGAGCTCATCAGTTCATTTACGCTTCCTGAAGGAACCGCGCTCTCGAAAACAATCGATCGAGCTTCAGAGCTCGCGAAGCGTGTCGCTGCTTTACCGGAAGTTGCTTTTGTGCAGTCCTTTACCCATGGCCCGACAAACCATGCGCATCTTTTCGTTGGGCTGGTGCCGCGCAGCAACCGAAAACGCAGCCACGAACAACTTGCCACCGAAATCCGCGGCTATCTCGCCGGCTATCGCAACATGGTTTCCAACGTCCGTCTCCCTTCCGTGTTCGGCGGCGAAACATATTTCCCTATCGGCGCCGTCATCCGGGGGCCTGAGTTGAGCAAGCTCGCCGATATCAGCAAACAAGTCGCCGACCTGATGCACCAGTATCCCGACCTGGTGGACGTAAACCCAAGCCTCAACCTGAACACTCCTGAATTGCAGGTAAAAGTAGACCGCCAGCGCGCCGCCGACATCGGCGTTCGCATGACGGATGTCAGCGACGCCGTTCGCCTTTTCTATTCCGGCGAAGACGAAATCACGCGCTTCAAGGAAGGCTCGGAGCAGTATCCCGTCATCATGCAACTGCTCCAGCAGCAGCGCGACAATCGGGACGTCCTCGCGCAAATGATGGTTCCTTCAACCAAGCTTGGCCAAGTTCGCCTGGAAAATGTCGCCTCCATCGTTCGCGGCGCTGGTCCAGCAACGTTGTGGCGGTACAACCGCGAGTTTGAAGTCACTGTCTACGCCAACGTCGCCTCAGGCTATCCGCTGGACCTTGCGGCAAGCCACACGGTCCAATCCATCAAGGAAATTGGTCTCCCATCTGGATATTCCTATCGCTTCACGGGGCAAGTAAAGGTTCTCGAAGAAACCACCTGGAATCTGCTTCTCGCGATGCTCCTCGCCTCGATCTTTATGTACATGGTTCTGGCAGCTCAATTTGAGAGCTTTTCTCATCCCTTCATCATCATGCTCACCTTGCCGCTGAGCATTCCGTTCGCGCTGCTCTCACTGTGGATTACCGGGCGCGCGCTCAGCTTGTGGAGCGCTTTGGGAATGTTCTTGCTGCTCGGCATCGTCAAGAAAAACGGGATTCTTCAGGTGGACTACACCAATCGCCTGCGCGCCACCGGAATGCCCGTCCGCGATGCGATTATCGAGGCCAACCGCGTCCGCCTGCGCCCCATCCTTATGACGACTCTCTCGATCATCGCGGGCCTGATTCCCGTGGCCATTGGCATCGGCGCCGGCTCAGAGCAGCGCGCCTCTATCGCCGTAACCATCATCGGCGGCCAAGCGCTCTGCCTCCTCTTGACCCTGCTGGTTGTGCCGGTTGCCTATTCTTATCTCGCCGAGTTTGAAGCCCTGCCCTGGGGCACGGCAGCCCGCCGCATTTTCACCCGCTCCCGGGGCTCCGTCAGCGATTCCAGCGCCGATTAACTCGGCGACTTGCACGATGCTCTCTACACGATGCACAATGCGCCTGCTTTGTTCCATATCCATCCGTAATAAGCAAGACCAAGGAAGGCGCGCTATGCGACGAACACTAATGGCAATCTTTTTGGCCTCTGGATTCGGCATCTCGATCCAGGCGCAGACGAATGCTCCGGCACAGCCGCCCGATTATGGCCAGTGGGAATCGCTCGCTACAATACGCGAGTTCGGCGGCCTGTCTCCTGACGGCAAATGGCTCGCCTATGGCATCAATCGCTCCAATCGTAACAACGAACTGCGCGTCACCAACGTCGCCGATGGCACAACCAAAACCGCGGCGTTCGGCACTCAGCCAGTCTTCTCTTCCGACTCGCGCTGGGTGGCCTATGCAATCGGCTACTCCGAAGCGCAGGAAGAAAAGATGCGCAAGGACAAAAAGAGAGTCGAGCGCAAGCTGGGGCTTCTGAACCTATCCACGGGCGAGCAGGTCGTGGTTGACAGTATGGAGTCGTTCGCGTTCAGCCCCACGGGAGCCTACCTGGCCATGCGCCACTATCCTCCCGAGAAAAAAGACTCTCCCGATTCACCCGCGAACACTGAGGAAGATGCCACACCGGGCGCGACACTCATTCTCCGTCAGCTTTCTACTGGCCACGACACGTCGTTCGGCAACGTGTCGGAGTTCGCCTGGCAGGATCTCCCCAGGCACGGCGCGCTTCTTGCCATGACAGTCAACTCAGAGGACAAAACCGGCAATGGTGTACAGCTTTTCAATTCCGAGACCGCCGCCCTTCGCGTGCTCGATTCTTCAACATCTGTTTACGGCAGTCTGGCTTGGCGCAAAAACAGCGCGGACTTGGCGGTTCTGCGGTCAAAATCCGACGAACACCGCGAAGCGGCAACGCAAGCTGCTCTGGCATGGACGCACCTTGGAGAAGGCTCCGAATCCAGCCACCTCTACGATCCCACCGCGGATGCAAAATTCCCTTCGGGTATGCGTACCGTTGCCTTCCACAAACCATCGTGGTCCGAAGATGGCGACATTGTTTTTCTAGGCGTAGCCAGGTGGGAAGAAAAGATTGATGAACCGAAGAAAACCGCGAATTCTGGTGATGGCGATGGTAGCAAGACACCTTCGGCTGCGAACAAAGAAAAAGATAAAGACAAGGAGACCGAAGAGCCAGCCACCGTGGACGTCTGGAGTTCTCGCGATGTCGAAGTCATGCCCAAGCAAAAACTCAACGCCAAAAACGACCGCCAGAAAAATATGCTGGCCGCGTGGCACTTGGCGAACGGCCAGTTTGTGCAACTTGGAAAGGATTTGGACGAGGAAGTCATTCCGCTCAAGCATCAGCAATCCGCCTACGTGGCCAATTGGGCCGCCTATGCCATGGAACGCAGCATCGGCCGTCCCGCCGCGGATATTTATCTCGTTGATCTCGCCACCGGCAATCGCACGAAGGTTCAAGAACGGCTAAACGACGACTATTACGTGGACCCAAGTCCGGGCGGACGCTACTTGCTTTATTTTCACGACGATAACTATTGGACCGTGAACACCACGACGCATACGGTCGTCAATATCACCAAAACCGTGCCAACCGCTTTTGTAAACCGTGAAGCCGATTTCACTATCAAGCAGAAACCCGCCTTTGGTTTCGCCGGATGGACGAAGGACGACGCCTCCGTAATTCTGTACGACAAGTTCGACCTCTGGCAGGTTGCGCCCGACGGCTCTCATGCGAAAAAACTCACCGACGGCGCGACCGAACAGATTCGCCACCGCTACGTGAAGTTAAATCCAGAAGACGAGTTCATTGACACCGCCAACCCCATCTACCTCAGCCTGTTCGGGATTTGGACGAAGAAATCAGGCTACGCACGGCTCAAGCTCGATCCATCCGGCACACCCACCGAAGAACACCTCGTCTGGGCTGACAAGAGCATCGAGCGGCTTGGGAAAGCCAAAGACGCGGATGTCTTCCAATACGTGGTCCAGACCTTCGTGGAATCGCCAAACGCTTTCGTCGGAGGCCCCGACCTGAAGGATCCAAAACAGGTCACCAGGACGAATCCATTTCAGAATAACTACGCCTGGGGCCATGAAGAACTTATCGAATACAAAAATAGCCATGGCGAGCGTTTGCAAGCAGCGCTCTACTATCCTGCCGGATACGATCCCCAGAAAAAATATCCGATGGTCGTTTATATGTATGAAAAATTGTCCGACGGATTGCATCAATACAGTGGGCTCTCGGAACGCAATTACTACAACGCAGGCGCTATCACGAGTCACGGCTATTTCCTCCTCGAGCCGGATATTCTTTTTCGTCCCCGCGACCCCGGTGTTTCGGTGGTTGACTGTGTTACCGCGGCAGTCAAGCGCGTCATTCAAACGAACTTGATCGATCCAAAGAAAGTCGGGGTTATGGGCCATTCCTGGGGAGGATTCGACTCCGTCTATCTCGCCACGCACACCACGGATTTCTTTGCCGCAGCCGTAGCCGGCGCTCCCATTACCGATTTGGTGAGCAACTACGGAAACCATCACTGGAGCTCCGGAATCGCCGAGACCGATCACATCGAAACAGGCCAGCAGCGCATGGAAGTCCCTTTATACGAGGATTTGCAGGCCTACATCCGCAATTCGGCCGTCTTCGGCGTCCAGAACATGACGACTCCCCTGTTGATTGAGGTGGGCGATAGCGACGGCACGGTCTTCTTCCACCAGGGCGTCGAGCTCTACAACATCGCACGCCGCGCAAAAAAGAACGTCGTGCTTCTCGAGTACGCCGGCGAAGACCACGGTTTGCGCAAGAAGCCCAACCAGATCGACTATCAGCGCCGCATCTTTAACTGGTTCGGACACTACTTGAAAGATGAGCCTGCCGCAGCCTGGATCACCAACGGCGAAAGCTACCTGGACCGCGAAAGGGAACTGAAAAAGCTCAAAGCCAGCGGCGGTAAGGACTGATTCTCAGAAATGGCGGGCCGCCAGCCGCGCGAGCAAGGGGTCATGCTCATGCAAGACCGAGTCGGCAAATCCGCGGTTCGGCGCGCGCAACAAAAGAAACAGTTCTCCGGCCCACAAAAGAATGTCCAACAATCGGCCCCGCTGCAAATTGTCGAGGCTTTCGCAACGCAAAGCCACATCCAGGGCCCTTCTGGAACACTCTTCGACAAACCCCCGCAGCGAAGCCATATCGAGCGGGATGCGCCCCAGTTGCTGGCCTCTCGGATCAATCCTCTGCAGGTTCTCGTAGCACAGTTCGATGAAGTGCTTTACGCAAAAATTCTGTTGCGCCAGCTCAGCCACGCCGGCTCCTTCACAAAAATCCACCGCACAGATTTTTTCCTCCAGCATCTTTGACATAACCCCCAACTCGGCCCTCCGAGCATTCTTGCCCCTCGCACTTATCCTTATCTTATATAACCCCAGGCCAGGTTGGATGTTGCGAGGGCATCCAGCTGTTGTCGGCAGGAGTTCGTCATTCTACTGACGAATCCTGCTCAACCAATTCTCAAGCCACGTAAATATTAGCCACTCCTTCGTTCTGCGCCATGGCTAGTGTCTCTTCCGGCTGTGGTTGCTTAAACTCCCCCGAAAGTGGTTTTTCCAATGGAACATAGGCCGCTAACGTCTGCATGCGAAGGCAGCGGTCCAGATAAGGTGCCAGCAACGCGCGCACCCACTTCACATTCTCCTCGCAGCGCTGTCTCTGATCCTCTCCGCTCCACAATGTGACAACGGTTACCAGCCGCGCTTCATAGTTCGAGATCATCACCAGGCTTCCCGCAAACCCGGCGACTCCTCCGAGAGCGCCATTGATTGCGGGCGGCAAAGCCGCATGCACTTTGTGAGCTTCGTTAGGCTTGGCCACAAATTCGATGTGCAGCGCCGTGATCTTCGCGGCGTCGCCTTTCATGGCAAGTGTTCGGTCGTTGGGGGGTTGTTTTTCGAAATTTCGTGAACGGATCGAAGAAAAACTGGGGTGTTGCAGCAATCGTGACACGGAACCTCCAAATCCACTCGTCCTCCCTGAGGGGGGGGAGGCGCATCCTTGCCGGTCCAGGTCCAACGCAGATGCGCCCTGGTGGGACACGCGGGGGACAGGGTAACGTCCCATCGCAGAAGGAGCTCAACCTTTACGTTGGCTTCCTACAACGGGTTAGTGAGCCAGGCAGCCATTCCGTTTCATCGCTTGTTTCAATACGGGAATCATTGCTCCCGTCCGGTGTCGCGGCTATACTCCTCCCCAATCAATTCGAGGGCTACGTGGAACTCTTCGCATTCACCAGGGAATACGTTGAGCGCCTCCGCGAGGGAGACCTTCCGACGGAACAGCATTTTGTGGCCTACTTTGATCAGCTTCTGAGGATCAAGCTGCGCGCCAGGATGCTTGCTTCGGAGACCGTCGAGGACCTTCGTCAGGAGACCTATATAAGGGTCTTGGCCGCGCTGCGGAATAAGGATAAGGATGGCGTGCGCCAGCCGGAGCGTTTCGGCGCCTTCGTCAACTCTATCTGCAACAACGTTCTGATGGAATTTTATCGTTCCTCAAATCGCATTCGCCCTCTCGAGGATACTCATTTTGAGAAACCCGACCCATCCATGGACTTGGATGGACTCCTGGTCACCAAACAGACGAAAGAACGCGTCCATCAGGTCATCGAGGCCCTCCCTAAGAAGGACCGCGACCTTCTTCGCGCCTTTTTCCTCGAAGAAAAGGACAAAGACGAGGTTTGCCGCCTTTTTGGGGTAGACCGTGACTATTTCCGGGTTTTGCTGCACCGCGCCAAGGATAAGTTCAGGCTTTTGTATGAGAAAGACAGGGTCCCACTCTCTGGAAAACTTCCCTCCAAAGCCCCCCCAAGTGAGCCATGAAACGTTCCGGGCCCTCCATACACTACTATTCGGAAGCCAAACATGAACCATAACGAAGCTCTGCGGCTGCAAGCCGTCGAAAAGTATCTTCTCCGGGAACTGACTCCGGATGAGCTCGAAGCGTACGAAGAGCATTACTTCGACTGTCCCTTGTGCGCCGAAGAACTCAGGGCCACCGCTGCCTTTATAGAGAGCACGCGGCAAGTCTTTCGCGAAAAAGCTTCGCAAGCCGCTGATGTCACAAGACTTGTTCCGTCGCGAGGCGGTTGGTTTGGCTGGCTTCGGCCAGCCTTTGCGGTCCCCGTCTTTGCCGCCCTCATGCTCCTCATTGGCTATCAGAACGGCGTGACGATTCCGCAACTCAGGCACTCGGCGGTCTCACAATCAGCCCAGATCATCGGCACTTCTGTGGACGTGGCAGGAAGCGTCCGCGGCGGCGACTCTGGCCCCGCACGCACAAAAGTTTCCGTCCACCCGGGCGAAGGTTTCCTTCTTAACTTCGACTTTACTCCGGCCCGCACCTCTAGTTCGTATACGTTTCAGCTTCAGGACGAGTCTGGCCGCTCGGTAATGCAAGGCTCTCTCGGCGGCGACAACACGAACCAGACCGTACACTTGCCCGTCCGCAGTGTAGACAGCCCTGGCAAGTACAGCCTTGTCTTCTTCGCCGGCGACGATGCCAACAATCCAAAAGCAAACGCCGACGAAGTTCAGCGGTTCACCTTTAGTGTTGAATTTAAGCGATAAGTGACTAAAATCTAGACTCCAAATCCAAGCCGAGGCGTCCCCCCGATGGCTCAAGATCTAGACCCAAAGAAGAATATTCCCTATCATTTTCACGCCTACGGTCACGCATTCAGCGCCCATTTCAATCGTCCCGCGGATGTGCCCATTCCGGCGCAGGCGGCTACTGCGCTGCCTTCGACTGGCGGCTTCGCACACTCGCGGGTGGATAGCTTCGTTGAGTCGCGATTGGTTTCCTTTAAGCTTGGGGAAACGCATGTTTCAGGAAGCTGGGAACAGCCTACCATCGTCACTACCAGCGTTACGGCTGTCCTCGCCGGCTTGAACCTTCTCGATTTTCTCACCGTGGAAAAGATCGTTTGCCGGCTTACCGGCCGGTACGTCAGCGATAAGAAGAACAGGGAAAGCCATATCATCGCGCTGGGCAGCCACTTCGATGATTTTCGCCTGGGCGGCTACGAAATCAAGGTGATATTGCGCCACGATCTCTTGGTTAATTCGAACAATTTCGCCGAATTGGCGGATAATCTCAAGCGCAGCAAGAAGCCCCACACTACCGTCGTTGACGGAGCGGCCCATTGTTCACTCGTGGAAAAAATCGAGATACCCCCGGCTCTGAAGGACGCGGGTGTCAAAGTCGAAGGCCATATCATCGAAGTTCCGCATTTTGGCGAACTTTCCTTGGCCGAAATCTTCGCCACCCCCGGCAACATCACGCTGACCATGCTGAAATTCAAGCTGGGCTCGCCCGATGGCGGTGGTGGAAGTGGGGGCCAGGGCGGCACCAACGGGCAACCTGTTCCGCCCCTCCATTAGGCATTCGGTTTTCACCTTTTGCCTTATTCCTGCTCTGCTTATTATCGGCGGCTTGTGGCTCGCCCCAAACCGCCTACACGACCATAAAACAACATGTAGACCACGGCGAATTCAACTCGACATTGGCGGATGTTGATGTCGCCCGCCGGCGATACGGAAGCCGAAGCGTCGAGTGGGATTGGCGTTTTCTAATTCTCAAGGCGCGCATTCTCGTTTCTCGCTCGCAGTGCGACGAAACCGTATCTCTTCTTAAACCCGAAGTCCCCCCCGAACTGGTGATGACGGATGTTCCCGAACAGCGCGAACTCTATCTCGGTATTGCGCATCGCTGCATGCATGACCTTAAGGCAGCCGAAAAGGACTTCGCCCAAGCGGAGAATCTCCTCGCCTCTTTGCCTCCCACGTACGTTGCGCAATTCTTGCTTGCTCGAGGTGGTCTCCGGGTCAATGAAGGAGAGCTTTCAAAAGCGGAAGAAGATTATCGGATCGCGCTGTCTCTCGCTCGCCGCAACTCCCTGCGGGATGTGGAAGCCAACGCCCTGGCCGACACAGCACGATTTGCTACGATTAAAAAGCATTTTGATGAAGCCCTCGACCTTAACCACGCCGCGCTTGACCTTTCCGAAGCGCTGCAAATGCGTGGAAACACTGCAACCATTCTCGGCAACCTCGGCTGGGGCTACGGAGAACTAGGGGATTTTGAAGCCTCGCTGGACTTCTACAAACAGGCTGCCGAGGCCTCGGCAAGAAACGGAATGGCCGGTTATTCAGATTACTGGTTTTCCGGCGTGGCCACTGCATACATGTTCCTTCGCGACTATTCTGCCGGCGAAAAACTTGCCCTGACCACACTTCAACAGGCAAAAGAACGCAAAGACGCACAAACGAGCTTGGCTTGCCTCCACGCTCTGGCAGAAATCATGCTCCGCAATAATCGTCTCTCCGACGCGCAGCAATACATTCAAGAGGCCATAGCGCTTGAAACGAACATAAATGATCAGGGCGGCGCCTACGACGATACGCTGACACTCGCCGGAGAAATCGCCGTGGCGCAATCCCGTTTTTCCAATGCGGAGTCACTCTTCCAGCAGGTTCTCTCCGATCCAAATGCCGGACCGAAGCTGCGGTGGGAGGCTGAAGCCGGCCTTGCCCGCATACGAGATGGCCAGAGCCAGTTTGCGGAAGTCGAACGCCACTATCTCAGCGCGATTGACACCATCGAAAGGGCCCGTAAGTCAATCGATCACGATGAGCTGCGTTTGAGTTTTCTGTCGAGCGGTATCGCCGTCTATGACCAGTACATCGAGTTTCTCATACGCCGTGGCAGATTCGCGGATGCCCTGATGCAAGCCGAACTGAGCAGAGCGCGGACTCTTGCCGAGGGACTTGGAACCATGGAGAAAGCCCCGCGCGTATCCGCGAAGAATCTTCAACCGCAGCAACTCGCGCGAAAGCTCAATGCAACGCTTCTTTTTTATTGGATGGGAGAAAAACACTCCTATCTTTGGGTCATCACCCCGGCGAAAACGGCCTGCCTCCCGATTCCCGCCGCATCGGAAATTGATCCGGCGGTGAAATCGTATCGAGAAGGAGTTGCAGCATCCAGGGATGTGGCGAAAACGGATCAAGCTGCCGGCGAAAAACTCTACGCTCTCCTCGTCGCGCCGACGCAAAGGCTAATCCCGCAAAATTCTCGCGTCATTCTCCTTCCGGATGGCAGCCTCTATTCGCTGAATTTTGAAACCCTGATTGTGCCGTCCCCTCAGCCTCACTTCTGGATCGAAGACGTCAGCCTCACGACCGCCGGCTCGCTCTCCCTCCTCGCCTCCGGGGCCAGCCGCCCGCTCCCCAAGCAGAAAAATCTACTGCTCGTCGGCGACGCGCTCCAAGCCGCCAAAGATTTCGAAAAGCTGCCTCAGGCCGAAGACGAAATGCAAAGCGTTGAGCGCTATTTCGCCGACTCGAATCGCACCGTCCTCAAAGGCGAGCAAGCCACGCCCAGCGCCTACCTTGGCAGCAACCCGGAGCGTTACGCCTATCTCCATTTCGTTACGCACGGCACCGCAAGCCGCACGCGGCCTCTCGAATCCGCCGTCATCTTGAGCAAAGACCCCGCAAGTGACAGCTATAAGCTTTACGCACGCGACATCGTCACTCGTCATTTGAACGCCGAGCTCGTGACCATCTCTGCCTGCAACGGTTCAGGAAACCGCGCTTATTCCGGCGAAGGTCTGGTCGGCCTCTCCTGGGCTTTTCTGCGAGCCGGTGCGCACCATGTCATCGGGGCCCTCTGGGAAGTGAGCAACGCGCCATCCACATCTCAACTTATGGACGCTTTTTACCGTGGTCTAAGCCAGGGCCAGGATCCCGCCTCCGCTCTCCGCGACGCCAAGCTTTCGCTCCTGCGTTCCGGCGGCGTCTTCAAAAAGCCTTACTACTGGGGCCCCTTCCAGCTCTACGCCGGCTCTTGATTGCTATCCGGATAAAAAATCCTCATACCGCCGCTGCTCTCGACATCCTCCGCACATCCTCTTCCGAATAACCCAACTCCCGCAAAACCGCTTCTGTATGTTCGCCCAGCAGCGGCGGCGGCAAACGATAACTCACCGGTGTCTCCGAAAATTGAATCGGATTCCCAATACTCCGCGCCATTCCCAGCGCCGGATGCTCCATCTGCACAATCATCCCACGCGCAATCGTCTGCGCATCTCTCAACGCCTCTTTTACCGTATGAATCGATGCCGCAGGAATCCCCGCCGCAGTAAACTCCTCCAGCCAAGCCACCGCCGCCCGCTCCTCAAACCTCTTCTGCAAAATCTTAATCAGCTCTGCACGGTTCGTTGTCCGCAAAGCGTTCGTCTGAAATCGCGCATCCTCTCCGAGCCCGTCCTCCATGCCCATCATCCGCAAAAACTTCTTCCAAATCGGCTCGGTCCCCACTCCCAGCACAAAGAACTTTCCATCACCGCCTCGAAATACCTCATAAGGCACGATGCTCGGATGCGCATTCCCCCACCGCCGTGGCTCCTCGCCAGCATTCAAATAATTGCTCCCCACATTCGCCAGCCATGTCAATTGCGCATCGAACAGTGCCATATCCAAAAATTGCCCCCGGCCGGTCTTTTCCCGCGCATAAAGCGCTCCCAAAATGCCCATCGCCGCGTACAACCCGCAAGTCATGTCCGCAATGGCAATCGGATACCGCATTGGCCCTCCGTCTGGCTCGCCGGTAAAACTCATCACGCCAGCTTCCGCCTGCGCCAGCACGTCATACGCCGGCCGCCCCGCTTTCGGTCCTGTGAATCCATATCCGGTAATGCTGCAATAAATGACGCGCGGATTCTTTTCGCTTACAGAAGCAAAATCAATCCCGCGCTTCTGTAAAGAAGCCAAAGAAGGCTGATTCACCACAAAAACATCCGCCGCTCCCACGAGTTTCCTCACCGCCTCTGCCCCGCGCTCATCATCGTAGCTCAGCGCCACAGAACGCTTGTTTCGGTTCGTCCCCAGAAAATACGCTGACTCCCCCTGCACAAACGGCGGTCCCCACCTGCGCGACTGGTCTCCCGTTCCAGGCCTCTCGATCTTGATCACCTCGGCCCCAAAATCTCCGAGCAGCATCGCGCAATACGGTCCCGCCAGCGCCTCGCTCAGCTCCACAACCCGCACGCCATCCAAAATGTCTTTAGTGCTCATGGCCGCCGATTATAGCGATCTCCATTTCCATCTTATCCTGCTTCTTCCTGACCAACTCTCATGGCACACCTCTCCTGCGTGGGAATTCCTTTCTCTCGCCATTCCAATCATCGAAATTTTGAATGCGTGAAAATACCGAAACTTTCGGCCAAAGTTTTCCACCAACGCTCTTTCCAAACTCCACTTTTGTCTTGACACTTCTCCGACTCGGACGCTAGCCTAACTCCCACTGGTGCATCGGGGATTTGTTCTGGAGGGTTTCACATTCGTTTAAGCGCGCGCTTTGTTCGAGTTGTTTCTCGCGCCCTATGTACCAGGACCTTGCGTCACATTTCTCCTTCATTCGACGGCTTTGGTCCTACGGATTTTTTGCAGCATTCGGGATTCGCAAACTCTTCTTCGTTGCCGCGACAACGCGCCGAAGAACATTAATTTCCTAAATCGCGCCATCGCCATCGTCGTAAACGGATTTATTTTGAAAGGGGTTGTTGATGAAATCGAGAATTACTTTCCTGGCTCTGCTTTGTACGCTCGCTTTTTGCCTATCTCCCGCTCTCTACGCCCAGGCCACCGGCAGCTTTTCCGGCAACGTCGTGGACAAGTCCGGCGCCGCCATCGTTGGCGCCACGGTCACTGCCACCTCGGAAAGCACCGGCACATCACGCCAGGCCATAACCGACGACGCAGGCCACTACCTCATCCCTCTTCTTCCCGTTTCCATTTACACTCTACGCGCCGAGTTCCACGGCTTTCAGCCGGTGGAATCCAAGGGCCTGCGCCTCCAAATCGATGAAGCACGCGAACTCAATTTCACTCTCGCTCCCTCCTCCCAATCCGCTCAGGTGGAAGTCCTCGCTTCCGCTGTCGCCGTGGAAACAACCAACCCCTCTCTCGGCCAGGTCATCACCGCTCAGGAAGTCTCCCAACTTCCTCTCAATGGCCGCGATTTCGTCCAGCTCGCCACGCTAACACCCGGCGTCACCCAGGAGACCAACACCAACAGCTTCTTCAACGGCGCTCCCAGCTCCGAAGTCTCCGCCCGCGGCACTTACTCTCTCTCCGTCGGCGGTTCCCGTGCCAACAGCACCGACTGGCTCCTCGATGGCAACGACAACAACGAGCTCACTGCCGGCGGCATCGGCATCTTCTCCTCCATCGACGACATTCAGGAATTCAAAGTCCTCACCTACAACTACTCGGCCGAATACGGCGAGCGCGCTGGTCCTACTGTCCTCGTCACCACCAAGTCCGGTGGCAACGACTTCCACGGCTCGCTCTTCGAATTCTTCCGCAACACCTCCCTCGACGCAAAGAGTTTCTTCGCCTCCAGCGCGGAAAAATTCAATCTCAATCAGTTTGGCGGCTCTCTCGGCGGCGCTATTCGCAAGAACAAAACCTTTTTCTTTGTCGATGGCGAGCAGAAGGATCAGCTCCATGGCATCACCTTTACTGGCGTCGTTCCCACCGACGCCATGAAGGCCGGAGATTTCACGAACAACGCTTTCGGGCAGCCGAATGCTGTCGGCTCGATCTTCAACCCCAACGTGACCGGAGACCCTGCTTTTCAATGTGATGCGTCTGGCAATCCTGTTCCCCTCAATGGCGCTACCGCGGGCAATCCTGCAGGAAATGGCAGCCAGACCCCCGTTGCCGGTGGATCGGCTTGCAACAAGATTCCCGCCGGGCTGATCAACCCGCTCGCCAAAGAATTGGTCGCTCTCTATCCCGAACCGAACGTGGCTAATCCCACAAATTTCAATTTCCTCAACGAGCCGGTCCGCTCCCTGTATGAAACCAAATTCGATGCCCGTGTGGACGAGACCTTCTCCTCATCGGACACGGCCTTTGCCCGCTTCAGCTACGACCAGGCCACTTCTTACGTCCCCGGTGGCGGCGGCGTTGGAAACTTCACGGAATCCAATTTCTTCGCCAGCAATCAGGGCATTATCAACCATGCCCGCAACGTCGTCCTTTCGGAAACTCACGTCTTTTCGCCCACCACCATCAACCAGGTTACGGGCGGTTATAACCGCATCTTTGACTACATCACTTCTCAGGGCACGGGCTCCTGCGAATCGTCCATCCTCGGCATTCCCGGCGCCAATCTGGACTGTTCCGCCAGCAACAAATGCGCCCCCTCCGGCGTCAGCTGCGGCTTGACCATCTCCGAACTTGAGGGCGGCTATTTCTCCATCGGCGATCGCGGCTTCTCTCCTTTCCAGGGCGGCACCAACGTCTTCCTGCTCGGCGACACTTTGGACATGATTCGCGGCAAACACGACATCAAGGTCGGTGGCAGCATTCGCGCCAACCAGATGAACGTAAAAACGGAAGGTTTCCAGGACGGCTTCTACGAATTCACCGGTCTCTGGTCCGGCGATCCGGAAGCCGATCTTCTCATGGGCCTCTCCAGCCTCGCTATTCACGACCAGGCCTTCAAAGGTCCCACCACCGGCCGCCGCTGGAAGGCCTATCGTCCCTTTGTCCAGGACGATTGGCGCATCACCAACAACATTACCCTCAATCTTGGCCTCGCCTGGAACCTCACCACTCCCATCTCTGAAGTGGACAATCGCCAGGCAGATTTCAACCCTGCCACCGGCCTGTTCTTGGTTCCCGGCGTGAACGGCGTCGGCAAATGGGCTGGCATCCAATTCGATAAGGATGCTCTCGAACCTCGCATCGGCGTGGCCTGGAAGCCACTCGGCAGCGCCAAAACCGCCGTCCGCGCCGGTTATGCCATCTACCACGATTCTTCTTGGAATCAGGGCGCCCAGGGCCTTTGGCAGAATCCCCCCTTCTACGACGAATCCGACAATTTCCAATTCGGCGGCAATTGCACTTTTGCCCTTGCTGCTTGTGCTTCGACAGGGGGCACGCCGACTGCCATCAGTATCTCCACTACCCCATTTTCCGGCCCGGGTGGCTTCCCCATCGTAACCGGGCCTCCGACCGCGCCTAATTTCACGGACTTCACGGGCACGATCATCGCCCAGAACACGAACTTCAAACTCGGCATGATCCAGCAATTCAATGCCAGCGTTGAACATGAGATCCCAGGCCAGATCGTCCTGACCGCAGGTTACGTTGGCTCGCGCAGCTCTCACATTCTGGTGGATGGAAACAACATCAACGTCGTCTCGCCTGCTGCTTGTGGCACCGTTTCCGGCTACACCATCGGATGCTTGCCTGGCGGCGGCGCTTATGCCAGCCCCTATCTCTCCAGTTTCCCCTTCTCTGATATCGCTGCTACGGAGGACGTCGGCCGCGCCCACTACAATGCCCTGCAAATCAAAGCGGAAACCAAGAGCGCGCGCCACGGCATTTACGCCCTCATCGGTTACACCTATTCCCGCACTTACGATTCCGGCTTCAACGATGGTCTCGGCACAAACGTAAGCGCCAGCTACTTCCCTCTACCGAATTGGAGAAAGTTGGATTGGGCTCTTTCGGACATCAATCTCAATAACAATTTCATCGCCAGCGTTATCTACGACCTGCCCGTCGGCCGAGGTAAAAAGTTCGGCAACGGTTGGAGCGGCCCTGTCGAAACTCTCTTGGGAAATTGGCAGGTCACCGTCATCGAACACATCACTTCCGGATTCCCCGTCGGCATCGTGGACAGCAATAATTTCGGCTATTTTCCCTCCACTCTGAATGGCAACCCCATTGACGTCACTTTGCTGAACGGCAACGACAACGATCTCATTCGTCCTAACATCATCCCCGGCTGCAACCCCAATGCCGGGCCCCACACTGTTGGCGAATGGTTCAATACCGCCTGTTTTGCCCAGCCTGCATTCGGCGAGCTGGGTAACGCCAACCGCGAGCCTGTTACCGGCCCCGACTTCGTCAACACCGACTTCTCCGTCATTAAACAGTTCAAGCTTCCTTGGGAAAACATGGGCCTGAACTTCCGCGCCGAATTCTTCAACCTCTTCAACCATGCGCAATTTGCCTCGCCAAATAGCACAGGCAGCCTCGGCACACCCGATTTCGGCGCTTGCGGGCTTTCCGCAAGTGGTACGTGCGCTACCACCAACGGCTTCGGCTCCATCGGCGCCACCGTCAACAACCCGCGTCTCGTCCAGTTCGGCTTGAAACTGACGTTCTAGTTCTGACGTCTGTTTAGCGATTCTTCGTGCTCATCAGCGGCCCGCGGTCAACCCCGAGGGCCGCTTTTTATCTCCCCTTCCGCTTTTCTCTTCTCCGTGCCCTCTGTGCTCCCGGCGACCTCTGCGTAATGTTTTTCTTCTCCATAAGCTGTAAGCTGCCCTTGGAATGAAACTCTTCCTCGCTACCGTCACCACCGGCTACGGCATGGCCACTCCCAACCTGAACCCCATCCTCTCCCTGATCGAAACGCGCATCGGCCTTCCCAACCTCGTCCCCGGCACTCTCAACGTCATCCTCTCCGAGGAATACATCGTCCCCGCCGACGCCCTCATCCTCCCCCACGAATATCCCTACAACCGCCAATCCAACCTCGGCGAAACCATCAAACTCCGACGCTGCTTCGTGGCCGGCCACAAAGCTTTGATCGTTCGCCCAGACTCCCATGAACTCGGCGCCGGCCAATTCCACGGTAAGTCCTATCTCGAGCTAATGGCCCAAATCCATTTCCGCGACACCCTCGCCTTAACCGATGGCTCCGTCATTGAAGTCCAGGTGGAAGGTCCCGACCTCTAGCTCCGCCACGGAAAACCAGGACGCCATTGTCGCGGACGGCGGATTCCTATTGAATTTTCGCGCGCAAGGTGGTTTCGCGAACGGATGTGCCATCGTTTTCCTGACGGACACGTACCAGCAAATCTTCTATGACGATTGCTTCTTTTGGAAATGCAGAAGAGTCTGGTTTCTGAGTCGGAGAAGGTGGAGAAGATGGCGGGGGCGTTTGGGCGGTCGCAGCATGAGAAAAAGACACAATGCCTAAAAAGACGAGCGCCAGAATGCGAAGAAGAAAGCGCATGGAATCGGGCCTCACGCCAAGATCGTAAAGGTTAGCGATCAACTATTCTAGCCAGACTGCAGTCGAGCAGATTAACGACTTTTGATAGTCGTCACAACTGCATTTAGTGGATGAAGGTTAGGCCGTTGGGGATTAGTTGGGGGAAAACGTAGGCGTAGAGCATGACGATGACGCCGACGATGGAGGCCAGGGCTACGGAGTGCCAGAAAACGAAGCGGAAGATGGAGCCTTCCTGGCCGACCTGGTTGGTGGCGGCGGTGGCAATGCAGATGGATTGGGCGTCGATCATTTTGCCCATGACGCCGCCGGCGGAGTTGGTAGCGCACATGAGGATGGGGCTGAGGTTGAGCTGCTGGGCGGTGATTTTTTGCAGGCCGCCGAAGAGGACGTTGGAAGAGGTGTCGCTGCCGGTGAGGGCTACGCCGAGCCAGCCGATGAAGGCGCCAAAGAAAGGGAAGAACCAGCCGGTGCGAGTGAAGGCTAGGCCGAGGACGGCGTCCATACCCGAATATCTAGTGACATAGCCGAGGCCAAGCATGCAGGTCATGGCGACGATGGCGAAGCGGAGGCGGACGAGTGTGCCGCCGAAGATTTTCAGGATTTTGACGGGGCCGAGGCCGAGGATCAGGCCGGAAATCAGGGCGGCTAAGAAGCACGCGGTGCCAGTGGCGGTAAGCCAGTTGAAGTCGAAGCGCGCAGCTTCGGGGGCGGGTTTGACGACGACTGGGGTGGTGCGAAAAACTCTGTTGTGTAGCGCGGGCCAATCCCAGCCTGCCGGGCCGGGACGATTTTTGCCGTCGGGCATTTTTACAGTGAAGGCGGGAGTCGTGGCTTTGTTCATGGCCAGCTTGATGCTGGGCAATCCCCACAGCAGGACGAAAATCGAGAGGATGGCGAAGGGTAGCCAGGCTTTGGCGATTTGGCCGGCGGTGTGGTGGGCTACGGCGGGTAAATCTTCGCGGACTTTCCACTCGTCGCCCAGGGTGTCGCGAACCGTGGCTTGCGTAGCTACGGCGGCTGCTGCGGCTTTCGCTGCGTCTTCTTCGCGTTCGCCTTCGAAGCGCCAGATGCGCTTTGGCTTCCAGAAGCGGAGAAAGATCATGGTGGCGATTAGAGAGACGACACCCGCTGCGATGTCTACGAGATTGCTGTCCATGTGATTGGCCCAGAAATACTGGGTACCGGCGAAGGAAATGCCGACGACGAGAATGGCAGGAGCGACTTCCCAGGTCTCGGACCAACTGACCATGGCTCGAACGAGCCAGAAGGGGACGATTACCGCGGTAATGGGCAAGATGCGGCCGATCATGGCGCTGAGGTCGCTTTCGTTGAGGGCGGTGACGGAAGCGAGGGCGTGCACGGGAGTGCCGATGGCGCCCCAGGCTACGGGAGCGGTGTTGGCGATGAGATTCAGCGCGGCGGCATGGAAGGGTTTGAAGCCGAGGCCGATCATAAATGCACCTGCGATGGCTACCGGTGCGCCAAATCCGGCGCAGCCTTCGATGAAGGCGCCGAAGCAGAAAGCTACGAGGAGAAGTTGGAGGCGGCGGTCTGGCGTGATGGAGGCGACGGACTGCTTCATGATTTCAAACTGGCCGGTTTCGACAGAGATGTCGTAGAGAAAGACGGCGGCGATGACGATCCACACGATTTTGAGGAGGCCGTAGGCGGAGCCGTAGAGGAAGCTGCTGACAGCGAGTTGGGCCGGCATGTGGAAGACAGCGATGGCGCAGAGGATGGCCGTGGCAGCGCCGGCGACCGCGCAGATGTGGGCGCGAACCTTGAAGCCGGCCAGGAGGCCGAGGAGAACCACCACGGGGAGTGCAGCGACCAGCGTGGAGAGCCACCAGTGGCCGAGCGGGTCGTACACTTGGTTCCAAGTCACAGAGAGGCCTCCGGAAAGCAGGTTTTCGGATAGTGGAGTTACCCTCTCGCCAAACTATTGTCAAGCAATAAGTCTGGCGGTGAGGTCGTGATTCGCGGTCAAGCGCCGGGGTAAACCCGGCGCTACATGGCACAGTCGCACTCAACGTAGACCGGTGTGCTACGCGCATCTATACTCAGTGCATGCAATCGGAAAAAAAGCTGCTTGCGGCGCTGCGGCAATATTGGGGATACGACGCGTTTCGGCCGCTGCAGGAAAATATTGTGAAGAGTTTGCTGGGCGGGCGCGACACCTGCGTGGTGATGCCGACCGGGGGTGGGAAATCGCTTTGCTATCAGTTGCCTGCGGCGATTCTAGGCGAGAAAACCGTCATCGTGGTGTCTCCCTTGATGGCTTTAATGCAGGATCAGGTTGCGCAGTTGACGCAGATGGGGATTCCGTCGGCTTTGCTGAATAGTTCGCTGGCGCGGGATGTGCAGTCGTGGGTGGTGCAACAGGCGATTCAGGGAGCCTACCGGTTGCTTTATCTTTCGCCGGAGCGGCTGGCCCGGGAGGATACGTTTGGATGGCTGAAGTGCGTGCCAATTTCGTTTTTTGCGATTGATGAGGCGCATTGTATTTCGGAGTGGGGGCACGAGTTTCGGCCGGAGTACCGGCTGTTGAGCAGACTGCGGCAACATTTTGCGGAGCAGCCGATTGCGGCGTTTACGGCGAGCGCGACGCGGCGCGTGCGGCACGACATCATCGAGCAACTGAAATTGCGAGAACCGGACAAATATATTGCGAGTTTTCACCGACCGAATTTGCAGTACATCGTGAAGGAATGCGTTGGGAAAACGCAGCCGGAGCTTTTGATCCGGGCGCTGAATAAATATGACGGTTGCAATGTGATTGTTTATGCGCCGACGATTGCGCGGGTTGAAGAGACGGTGGACTTTCTTGGCGAGCACGGAATTGCCTCGATTGCTTACCACGGGAAGATGGGTAGCGAAGTGCGGCGACGCAATCAGGAAAGCTGGATGTCGGATGAAGTGCGCGTCCTGGTGGGAACGGTGGCGTTTGGATTGGGGATTAACAAGGCTTCGGTGCGGGCGGTGATTCATTTGTCGCTGCCGAAATCGATCGAGCAGTATTATCAGGAGGCCGGCAGGGCCGGTCGCGACGGTGAGCCCGCGGAGTGCATTTTGCTTTGGCAGAAGCGCGATGTGGGTTTGCTGACGTATTTTGTGGAGCAGTTGACGGACGAGGAAGAGAAGTCACGGGCCTGGCAGCGCTACCGGGAGATTCGCAGCTTCGTGGAAGTGAAGAGATGCCGGCATCATCAAATTTGCGCTCACTTTGGGGAGATTCGTAAATGGAATTCGTGCGGAGCTTGCGATGTGTGCGTCGGAGAGCCGCAATGGCTGGCGGCGGCTGCGCCGTCGACGAGACTCAGGAAGCGCAGGGCTGCGGCTGCCGCGGGAGCGAGGGGGCCGGCGATTTCGCGTGCAGCTCAAACGAGGGACGTTGATCGGACGGCGACTCTTATTCCGCTGAGCGATTCGCGAGCAAGCAGTGTTGCGGCGGGAATCGATCTGGACTTGCGCGAGTATCTGCGGGAATGGCGGCGCGAGACGGCCAGGAAAAGAGGCACTGCGGCATTTATCGTGATGCACGACACTTCGCTGGATGAACTTTGCAAGGTGCGGCCGCGCTCGCTGAGCGAGATTCGGGGAATTTCGGGTTTCGGGGAGAAGAAGACGGAGTTGTATGGGCAGGCGATTTTGGATGCGTTGGAGAAGTTCCAGCGTGGTGCGCGTGCGTCACAGGAGCGAGAAGAAGGCGCAAAGCCAGCCGCGGAGACGATGCGTTTGCTGGCCGAAGGACGGAGTTTTGAGGAAATCGCCGAGAAGCGCGGAAGACAAGTGGCGAGTGTGGTCAATCTGGTGGTGAGCCTGATGGAAAGAGGCGAAGTGGAGTTTCAGCCTCGGTGGATTGATTCGGAGAAGCAGGCGCAGATTGAGAAGGCTTGCGCGGTGGTGGGAATCGGGCGACTGAAGCCGTTGAAGGATGCGCTGCCGGCGGAGATTACGTTTGAAGAGATTAAATTGGTGGTGGCGCGGTTGCGGTTGGAGAGTGAGGCGGAGAGGAAAAGCGCCGCGGCTGGGGAGATTTGATTTGAAACGCGCACGGCCTGGACAGCCCTTCGTGCCTCAGGTCAAGGCTGTGCTACTTAGTCTACGGTGTAGGTGATTTCAAGCCGGTGGATGAGAAAGCAGGAAAGGACGAGGATCGCCACGGTGAGGCAGAGTAAACCCAGGATGGCGAGATATGGCGCGACAGGTTCGGCTACCACCGTGAACAACGCGAGTGGGCCTTCCACAGGCAAAGTGACTGGACAGAGGTGCTTGAGGTAAAAGGTGACACTCAGTTTTTGGGCCCACGACGGAAAGATCGGTGAGATGGTTTCCCACCCCAGCAGGACAGCTCCGGGGACAATAGGATTCTTGAAGAGCAGGCTGAGGGCGAGAAACACGGCGCCGTAGCCAATGCAAGCGAGAGCCGCCACGAGCAAATAAGATCCTAACTGGCCGAGGCCAGGACCGCTGAATACGTAGGTTCTCCCGATGGATCCAAAGCGGCTGTACTCAAGATAAAAGCTGATAAGAATCGCCACTTCGAAAAGCGCAATGGAAATGATGGAGCCCGCGAGAAATTTTCCGACCACAAGAACTTCGCGCCGGACCGGCGACAAAAACTGATAGTGGAGGGTTTTCTGGACCATTTCGCCGCGGAAAAGCCACGTGAAAACTCCCATGCAGGCGAAGAAAATGCCCAGGCGAACGAAGTAGAGCTGAACGATTCCGGCGAAAACCAGTGTACTTTCTTCAAGGTCAATGGGGCCCAGGGGCCTGCGATTAAAAACACTGTTCATTAAAAGGATGAAAGCAGGCGTGAAAGCGAGAAGGTACATCCCAATCCTGCGCTTGGTGAAAAGATTGCGGCGAACCTCGGTGCGCACGAGGACAGCGATTTGGCTCGAGTAAAGCCGCCAGGGCTGTTCTTTGGCCCACTTTTGGGCACCCGCGACCGCGTTTTGCGAGCTCATGCCGGGCCACCATCCGAGCCGATGAGATATTGATAGATGGAGTTGACGTCGTCGTCGGCGGGAGCAACGGCGTCCACTTCCACGAGACCGCTGGAAACAATTTTGTTCAACAAGAGGGAGAATTGTTCGGCGTCGCGGGTACGCACCAAGACGCTTTGGCCGTCGTTCAGGATTTTGGCTTCGACGACGTGATCGAGTTCGAAGGCAGCGGAAGCAAGTTTGGATGCATTGGAACAGCGGACGAGAATTTGCATGGGGTGGTCGCGGACTTCTCTGCGGACTTCGCGAATCTCACCTTCGGCGACGACGTAGCCGCTGCTCATCAGCACGACGCGGTCAGAAATGCGGTCGACTTCCTCCAGAATATGGCTGGAAATGATGACGTGCATGCCCTGTTTGGCTAGCGCTTCAAAGAGCGCGATGGATTCGGCGCGCGCCATAGGATCGAGGCCGTTCAGCGGTTCATCGAGAACCAGCACGGAAGGATGATGCGCAATGGCTTGCGCGAGGCGAATGCGCTGCCGCATGCCTTTGCTGTAGCCAGCGACTTTCCGGCGGGCGACCTGGGCCATGCCGGCACGCTCGAGAGCTTCGTTGGTGAGCTTCGCGGCTTGCTGATCGCCAAAACCGTGCAGGCGCAGAGGCCAATAAATGAAATCGTAGCCATTCGTGCCGGGGGGAAAAGAATCGAACTGCGTGCAGTAGCCGACCTCGCGGAAAAATTCGATGGGCTGATTGGGAGACAAGCCGAAGACGCGAATCGAGCCTTGCGAAGGTTTTATGAGGCCGGTGAGGAGATTCATCAGCGTGGTTTTGCCGGAACCGTTGGGGCCGACGAGGCTCGTAATGCCCGGCCCGAGCGAGAAACTCACTTTGTTCACGCCGAGAACTTCTCCGTAAAACTTGGAGACGTTTTGGAAGACGATTTGGCGGTTGTCGGGCGTCATCCGCGGACGACCTCACGGGCACGCAGGCGCGCATTGAGAATGAAGAGCGAAAACAAGCAGACGCAGATCATTACTGCCCAGGCCGCCGGAACAGGGATCTCGTGGCGGCCCATAAGGCCAAGCAGCCTGGAAGGATCGCGCAGCCCTCTTTCGACGACGATGCGAAACATGTACGAAAAATTCAGGAGCGCGCCCCAGTATGTGCCCATGATGGCGTTAAACATCTCTCCCAGCCCCGCGGGAATGAAAAACGAAATGAAGATTACGCCGGTAGCCACGATCCGCAACTTGACCCATGCCGAGACAGCCAAAGAAATCAGGGAAAGCATCAGGATCCAGATCGCGGAACACAGGATGATCGGGACGATCATCCAGAGGTGCGACCAGATCCAGCCGTTTCTTGCGAGGCCGGACTGCAGGCCGAAGAGGAGCAAGCAGGGAACCCAGGTAATGGCCGAAAGCAAAATACCGAGAACAGCGAGTTTTCCGATAACGTAGTCGGCTCGGCTGAATGGCCGGCTCAGGAATAACGGAAGCGCTCCATTGGTCAGGTCTCCGGAGATAAGGACGGGGCCAACCCAGCAGTTGAGAAGAAAGGCGACGTTCGTCTGCACCATCATAATGATGATGAAGTATTGGGTTTCCACCGAGAGGAATTCCGCCGAGCGAATTTGCATCAGCAATTGCACGGTTTTGTTGTTGGCTATAAAAATGTAACCCGCGAAGAAAAGGTTGGGAACAATAGCCAGGATGAGCAAAAGAACGAAGAAGCGCGATTTGAAAAGATCCATGAAAGCATAGCGGGTCAGAACGAAAAATCGCGGCCAAGTTGCGGTCAGCGGGCCAGTGTACGGGTTGTATTTGCGCTTATATACGGCCATCGGCGACTCCCGTTTGCTCCATAGCGTTGAGGAAAATATCTTCGAGCGAATCGCGGCGGTGATTCATGCGGCGAATCTGCACACCGCGGTCGGCGGCGACTTTAAAGACTTCGCGAATCTCGACGCTGTCCGGCATGACGACTTTTATACGGCCGTTGCCAAAGATGGCACACTCGCAGCCCAGAGTTTCGAGCGCGGCGGTAAATGTAGCTTCGACGCCAACGGTTTCCAGTTCGAGGAACTTGCGGTTGGCGCGGCGTTCTTCGACGAGGTTGCAGATGGAGGCGATTTTACCGTTACGAAGGATGAGCACCTCGTCGCAAGTTTCTTCCACGTCGCGGAGAAGATGCGAGGAGAGAAGAAGGCAAATGTCGCTGGCTTCGCGTATTTCGCGGATTAGTTCGATCAGGCGCTTGCGGGCTGGCGGGTCCATGCCGTTGGTCGGTTCATCGAGAATCAAAACTTTCGGGCCGTGCGCAATAGCTTGCGCCAGTTTCGCGAGCTGCTTCATGCCGAGAGAATACGTTCCCACGGGACGATAGCGCGCTTCGCCAAGGCCAACATAGACGAAAGCCTCGTGGGCGCGCTCCATCGCTTGATCCGGAGGAAGGCCAGAAATTTCCGCCATGTAACGAACGAAACGAACGCCGGACATTTTTGCGATGAAAGAGTCGTTCTCCGGCATGTAGCCGACGAGTTCGCGAAGAGTCTTGCCGTTCGCGCTCGCATCGAGACCAAGAACGCGGGCGCTGCCTTTGGATGGTTTGTGGAAGCCAAGAAGAGTATTGATGAGCGTGGATTTGCCGGCGCCGTTCGGTCCGAGCAGCCCAATGGCGCGACTCTTCAAAACTCCAGTGAGTCCGTGAAGAATCGTGCGGCCACCGAGCTGGACTTCGAGTCCTTCTAGCTCAATCGTTGGGGGCATCATCTAGAGTGTATTACGGATGAGTGACCGCCGATGTTCCATGCCCGTTCAGAGAGAGCAAATGAGATAACGCCAGGATCGCGGGGTTCAGGTCGAAGAGCTTGCCGCTGCTCGCGATTTCGATCTGGTCGTCCTCGCCGTAAGCGCACATCACGCTCGGCTTGGAGTCCGCGGCGACCTGCTGAAGCAGCGCCAGTTGCTGGGAAGTAAGCTGCGAAGCGAGCGGCTTCAGGATCGGAGCGAGATTCTGATAAACCATCGCGGAGAAGTTTGCCTGGTTGTCGCTGGGAAGCAAGGCCTGGAAGGATGGCGAGCGAGCCAGCGAGGTTCCGCTTGCGTGCGTCTGGAGAGCGTTGAGAAGCAACGCTCGCGATGGAGCCAGGAGCATGTAACCATCCGCGAAAACGTAGTCGTACTCTGTTGTGAGTCCGGGAGCTTGCGGGCGAATCGTATAAAAAGTGCGGCCGCCGACCTGTTCCTGATCCAATGTCACACCGGGCTGGTTCGCTTTGGCCGAATTCTGATTCAGGGATTGCACCATTTTTTGGATGGCTACCTGTACGGCGCCCGAATTGTTGACTTCCGCGATCACTTTCCAGGATGGCGTCGGAAGAACGGGGCCGTCGAGAGCTATGGTGACTTCTCCGCCGAGAGCGGTCGCCAAATCGTTGCGAATATCGAATCCCAGCTCTGCATTTGCCTGGGCGAGACCTTTGCTGAAATCGGGATCGTTACCGGCGATGCTGAAAACGTCATCGAGCATGAGCGCGGGCTGTTTGGCAACGAAGGAAAATGCCGCGCCGGCATTGGCGGAAACATAGTCCAGGGAACCCACCGGAGCGGGCGCGGCGAGCCAGGAGGCGATGCCGTGCCGGGGGCCATTGAAATTCAGCGTGATGCGGTTGTCGCCATTGCCGGGAGCCTCGCCGCGTGTGGCGATCAAGTACTGCATATTGTCAAAGCCACTGTTCATGAAGGGCTTTGATTGCGCTTGAGAGCTGTTTTGGTGAGCCGCGCTGATGATCTGGCCCAGGTTCGCTGCAACAACAATTTCCGTGCCGCGGCTGTAGACACCGGCGATTTTCTTGCCGAAGTCCGTGCCGGCGAAGAGGCTCGTCCCAGCGTTGAGCTGCGCGTTCACGCGCTGAACGGAACCCGCGTCGCCGCCAATCACGAGCATGTTCTGGCGCACCAGCATCATCATGCCGTGCGTGTTGGCTCCGAGGGAGGGAAGCGTGTCCGGCGTTAGAACGTTTACATTCGAGTGGCCTTCCGAATTCGTCGCCGCCGCAACCTGACTCTGCAAAAAGCTTTGAATGCCGCCCTGCCGCACTTCCGCGAGCAGAACAGGTCCGCCCTGGTTGGCAGCCGCAGGCGCTTCCATCGTCAACACGACTTCATCGCCCAAATACTGGCTGAGCGTTTGAATCTTCTGGATGAGTTCGTCGGGAGTCGGATGCTGGTTTGCCGAGTTCGACTTGTTCCACCACTGCTGCAAAACCGGGCTCTGCGACAATTCCTGCTGAAAGATCTGGTTGGCTTGTTGCAGGGCGTCGCCGAAATTCGGGACGCCGACATAGAGCACCGTGTCCGCGGGCAGCAAAGGAAGAATGTTGCTCTGGTAGCGAGCGCCGGGAAGCTGAATTTGATTGAACTGCGCGCGGAGTCTCGAAAATTCCGCAAGCAGCTCCAGGTCGTGATCCTTGTCGGAGCTCCAGGCGATTTCGTCCTGCACGGGGACCACACCGACGCTTTGCGTTGTCGCAAGCACGTCGCCGGAGTGCAAAATGGACTCCGCGCCCTCATGCTTGACATGAACTTCGCCTTCAATAACACCCACTCGCGAGCCTTTTGTGCCGGCATTGACGGAAAAGACTGTGCCGGTGACGGCCACGTTGCAATCGGGAGCGCTGACGTAGAGGTGGCCGGTATGGCGCTTCGCAGCTTGCACGATGATGATGCCCTGATCGAGGTGGATGGTCGTGTCGCGGCGATTGGCATGGACCGAGAATTCGGCGCGCTGATTCATTTCCACTTTGGAGCCGTCGAAAAGAACGACCTTGGCGTGAGAATTTGCGGCGGTCCGGATGAATTCGCCTTCGCCGATTTGGTCGCCGGTTTTTAGCGCTCGCTCACCGGCCCAATCAACGCGATAAGCTTGCCCTTCGATGGAATCAACCCGGGCTCGTGTTCCAGGAAGAGGTGCGAGGTACCACCTGTAAGCAGCCCAGCTAACGGCGCCCACCAGGATTAATGAGGCGGCCGCGAGAGACATTCGAGCGAAGCTCCACTGGAAGCCGCGCGAGGCAGGCTCCATGTGCCATTTTTCGGCGGACGCACCATCGACAACGCGGCCATGCGCATACGAGCGGCACGAGATACATTCGCGGAGATGGTCTTCGACGATCAACGCGCGCGCTGGGGCGAGTTCGTGCTTGTGATACGCCGGGAGTTGGGCGCGAATATCCGCGCAGCCGCGAATGGGCTGAAGCGCGCCGCTGGCGATGGGATCGCCCTCGCCGGATTGCAGCCGTTCCCACACGCGCTCGGCCGAAGCGGAGAGGGCCTTTTCGTCAAGTTCTTGTCCCCGGAATTCGGAAATTACGCGATCCAGTTCAGAGTTCTTCTTCGACCAAAACCAGCTCATGATGCGCCTCTCATAAATCCACAAAGATCTTTCTTTAATTTTGCCCGGACTCGATGCAGCGTGACCGCGACGACGGCTTGCGAGGTGTTCATGGACTTGGCGATTTCCGGGTTGTCCAGGCCTTCGATGTAGCGCAGGACAAACATTTCGGCGGTCCGAGGGCTCAGTTCGGCGAGGGCGCGGCGAAGCCAGTTACGAATTTCCAGGGAGGAGTGGGTTCGTTCCGGGGAGACTGTGGAATTGGAGAGTGAGACCGGCAAGGCTTCATCCTCCAAGGGCACATCTTCGCGATTGCCCCGCGATCGGATTAAATCCAGAGCACCGTTCACCGCGGCCCGTTGTAGATAGCCTTCTAAATAAGTGATACGGCTGCGATCAATGCCCGTGCGGGCCAATCGCAAAAACACGGATTGCGCGACATCTTCCGCATCCGAAACGCTTCCCGTTACGCGGTAGGCAGCCTTGAGGACGCGTGCATGATGCGCCCGAAAAACTTCCTCAAGTTCTGCCGCTGCCTGGGTGACCATAAGAGGTTCTATCGCGGCCGCCAACTGTTCCCTCCTCGGCTCTTCAGTAACCTAGACGCGATAGCGAGGGACTTCTTAACACACAGTTTACACTTCATTCCAGGCGGGTGGGCCTAGGGTGCCTGCATTAAGCACTGTCACCCGCCTTAGCGATGGGCGGCCCAAATGCCAGGTGCGCGACCCTCATCGGAACTCCGCGAGACACGAAAATATTCTTAATTTGTTCGCTGTACATTGGTACGGAAACTCTCTCGCCGAGGATTACACAACTATTACAGAATGCCGCCGCGCTGCATGCTACGTTGGGATTCATGGGCCTCTTACAAAGAGACAAGACATTTTCTGAGCCGGTCAACTGGACCACCTCTTCCTTCATGCTTGCGTTTCATGTCGGCGCGGTCGTTGCGCTGTTCTTTTTTACCTGGAAAGCGTTGGTGCTTTCTCTTTTTCTTTGGTGGGTGACCGGAAGCCTAGGCATCGGCATGGGTTACCACCGCTTGCTCACGCATCGCGGCTTTAAGACGCCGAAATGGATGGAGTATTTTCTGACCATCTGCGGCACTCTGGCCCTGGAAGGCGGACCGATGGCGTGGGTGGGCACGCATCGCGTCCATCACCAGAACACGGACAAAGAAGGCGATCCGCACTCGCCGCGCGATGGCGGATTGTGGGCTCACATGGGCTGGATTCTGACCGGTAAGGCCATGCACAACAGCGTGACCGAGCTTTTGCCCTACATTCCCGATCTCCGCAAGGACCGCTTTCATGTCTGGATCACGAAATGGCATTGGGTTCCTCTCACTGTGCTGGGTGCCGCGCTTCTTGCCATTGGCGGCTGGCCCTTCCTATTCTGGGGAATCTTTCTGCGAACCACAGTCGGTTTGCATGCCACCTGGCTTGTAAATTCCGCGACGCACATGTGGGGCTCTCGGCGATTCATGACGGACGATACCTCGAAGAACAGTTTTTGGGTCGCCGTGCTCACGTTTGGCGAGGGCTGGCACAACAATCATCACGCTGTTCCGCAAGCAGCGCGCCACGGTATCGCCTGGTATGAAATTGACGTGAACTGGTATGGCATCTGCGCGATGCGCGCCGTTGGACTTGCCTGGGACATCAAGCGACACAAACTCGGGCAGCCGGAAAAGGCCAGAGAGAACCACATTGCCGTGCCGCCTCAAGTTGCGCCGGCGGAAGCTCCAGTACCTCAATTCAGCGGCGACTAACCATCGCGTCCACGGAATAGTTGCGGCAGGTTCCAAACGGTCCGCGCCACTTTTTCTACCTTATGGCGCTGGCTCAGCACTGTCGTAAACTAGTAGGCCATGCGCATCACGCGCCGCACCAAAGCAATAGCGTTTTTTATCACCCTTGGCGTTTGCCTTGTCGCCCTCACGATCTTTCTGAACGTGAGTTGGATCATTTTTCACTGGCGCCAGGTAGTTCCCTTGGTGCTTGGCATCATCTTTTTTGGGTTGCTCATCGCCGGGCTGGTGGTCAACACCATCTTTCTTGTTCGCGAGATTCGGCGCAATGAGCAGCACGACAGTTTCCTAAACGCCGTCACCCACGAACTAAAAACGCCGATCGCATCCATTCGCCTGTATCTCGAAACGCTGGCAAGCCGTAACCTGGATGAAGCAAAGCGCCGCGAATTTTACCGCATCATGCTGGAGGACACGGACCGGCTGCTCGGAACCGTCGAGCAAGTGCTAAAAGCCGGGGAACTTCGCCACGCGAGCGAGCGCCAAAACTGGCAGGAAGTCCAATTTTCCAACATCGTGCGCGAAGTGTTGGCGCTCACGCGAGTGCGCCATAATCTTTCACAGGATGCCTTGCGCTCTGGTGGCGAGCCGGCGGAGGAAATCACCGTCCTGGGCAATCCGGAAGAACTTCGAACCGCGGTTTTCAATCTGCTCGACAATGCCATCAAATATTCCGGCGCAAAGAAAAACATCGTTGTGAATTTGCTCACGCCGGATATCGACAGCGTGGTTCTTCGCGTGCACGACGAAGGCATCGGCATCCCTCACAATGAACTGAAGCGAATCTTCAAGCGCTTCTATCGCGCATCCAATTCCAAAACGGATCAGGTGAAAGGCACCGGCCTCGGGTTGTTCATCGTGCGCTCAATCGCCCGCCGCTACGGGGGTGACGCCTCTGCCGAGAGCCCAGGGGAAGGTCAGGGCAGTACTTTTACTATCCGTCTCCCACGGGTTTACCACGCTTGAGCCGCATTCTTATTGTCGAAGACGAGGCGCATCTGGCAGAAGGGCTCCGCTTCAATCTTGAGGCGGAAGGCCACGCCATAGAAATTGCGGATAGCGGCGAGGAAGCGCTCCAGCGACTGGTGAAAGACCGCGAAAACTTCGACGCGCTCGTTCTGGACGTCATGCTTCCGGGAAAAGACGGATTTTTTGTGGCCCGCGAGTTGCGCAAAGCGGAAAACTATACTCCGTTGCTCATGCTCACGGCGCGCGCCCGCCCCGAGGACGTTTTGAAAGGATTCGAATCCGGCGCCGATGACTACCTGCCAAAGCCTTTCAATCTCGCCATTCTGATTGCGCGAGTCGAGAGCCTCTTACGCCGCAAAAATTGGCAGAGTGCTTCCGAAACTGGCCCAGCAAAAGAACCTGAGCCAATTGCAGACCCACCACAGCCATTCCGCTTCGATGACAAGATCGTCGACTTTCAGAATTTGCAGTTGCGCGTAGGCAAGCAAGTCATCCCGCTGACCATGATGGAATCGGATTTGCTCTGCTTTCTAATCAAAAACAGCGGACGCCCTGTCTCTCGCAAGCAAATCCTGCAAGAGGTGTGGGATTTGCACGAGGACACGGACACGCGGGCTATCGATAATTTCGTAGTGCGTTTGCGCCGCTATATTGAAGACGAGCCTTCCAAGCCGCGTTATTTGCTCACCGTTCGAGGGGTGGGCTACCGCTTCGAAGCAAACCCGAGCAAAAGCAAAAAGAGTTAGGCAGCCCAAGAGTTAGGCAGGTGTCAGCGTGCATCGGTCCGCTGCTTTGCCCGCACTAAGATTCAGCAACTCGCGCGATGGTCTCAAGCCCACCAGGCCGCGCCAGGCTGTTCGCTAATGACAATCTCGTTCAGGAATTCCGCCGCTTTGCGAAGTCCCTCGCCCGCCGACATCAAGCCGTCCTCATGTTCGATGGATAGCGTCCCGTCGTAGCCAAACATTCTTAGAGTGGATATAAACTCCTTCCACCAAGCCGCGCTATGCCCGTATCCGCAGGTGCGAAACACCCACGAGCGGTTGCGCACATCGGAATAGTGATTGGTGTCTAAAACTCCTCGCAGCGGCAGGTTGGCATCATAAATCTGCGTATCTTTCGCGTGCACATGAAAAATCGAATCGCCGAGCACGCGAATCGCCTGCACCGGATCGATACCTTGCCAGAACATGTGGCTGGGATCGTAATTGCAGCCAATCTGCGGCCCGGCAATCGCACGCAATCGGAGTAGTGTCTCCGGGTTGTAGACGACAAAACCCGGATGCATCTCGACGGCAATTTTGACGCCGTGGTCGGCCGCAAATTTCGCATGTTCCTTCCAGTAAGGGGCCACCACGTCGTCCCACTGCCACTTGAGAATCTCCAGATAATCGGGAGGCCACGGACACGTCACCCAGTTCGGTTTTTTCGCTATTGGCGAATCCCCGGGACATCCGCTGAAATCTACAACAACAGGTATGCCCAATTTCTCCGCTAGCAAAATGGTCTTCCGGCTCACGTCGCGGTGCTGCCGGGCGTGCGCCGGATCCGGATGCAGCGCGTTGCCATGGCAACTCAACGCGCTCACTTGAAATCCCGCGTCGTCCAATTTTTTCTTGAACTCCGCCAGCTTCGCGGGCTCATCCAGCATGGACAGCTTGCAATGCGCGTCCCCCGGATAGTTGCCAGTCCCCAATTCCACTGTTCGAATGTTAAGCGCAGCAATCTTTTGCAAAGCAGTTTCCAGCGGCAAGTCCGCCAGCAGAACAGAAAACACGCCAATTTTCATGGAACTCAGCTCCCGGAAAAAAAAGGATTCGCCCCCAGACGATACCAGACTTTTTGACGAATCGTGTAAACACAGAATGCCGGTTAGCCCGTCATCACACTTCATCGCGAATTGACCCAGCCGAAGCTCGTCAACCAATTAGATTCGCCCTCACTACTTTATTCACTTGCGTTAATACTCTATATTAAGTAAGGTTAATTCTACGAACGGTCCAAGTGAACGAGACCGGAGCAATAACCATGCTGCGTTCGGTTCTTTCGATATTTGTTATTGTCGGCTGGTTTCATTTTCTGTTGCCCAAAGTCACCTTCTCCCAGGGTGAAACTACCAGCGCGATTGTCGGCCAAGTGAGCGATGCCAGCGGCGCGGCGGTTCCTAATGCTACGGTCACAATCACGAATGAGGAAACTGGGCAGAAGCGCAGCGCGAAAACCGACGACTCCGGCCGATTCAACTTTCCGCAACTGAAGCCGGGTCCTTATGCGGTCAACGTGGAAGCGGAGGGTTTTGAATCGCAGAAAAATTACGGGGTGACTTCGGCGCTGGGCCAGAAGCAAACGGTCGATTTCCTTCTTAAGATTGCGCGGTCCAATCAGAGCGTGGAAATCAGCAGCGAAGCACCGATCCTCAACCCGGAAAATGCGAATACTTCCACCACTCTGAATGCGCACGCGCTGGAAGACCTTCCCAATCCTGGCGGTGACCTAACCTACCCGCTGCAGTTTGCGGCAGGCGCCTTGATCAACACGGCCGGAAGCAGCAATGATTTTGTGGGCGGATCGAATGGGTACGGCAATGTGGAGTTTAATGGGCTGCCTGCTCTCTCGAACGGTTACATCGTCGACGGCTTGGAAACGAATGATCCGCTGACGAATCTGAACAGCGGCCTCTCGACAAACCTAGTCCTTGGATTGAATTCCATTTCGGAAGCGACGGTCAACACGCTGTCTTATACCGTGGACGAAGGGCGCTATGGGGCCTCGCAAGTCAACTACGTTACAAAATCGGGCTCGAAACAGTTTCACGGGAACTTGTATGAGCTGTGGAACGGTTCGAAGTTCAACGCCGCCGACTATTTCACGAATTCCACACCTGGAAACGCAAAACCGCGATCGACGGTAAACCATTTCGGGGGCAGTGTGGGTGGGCCGGTGGCCCGCGACAAGCTGTTTTTCTTCTTCGATAGCGAGTGGGTTCGGATTGCACTGCCCATTGTTACGGCCACTACTGTCCCAACCGCGGCGTTCCAGAACTACGTTTTACAGCAACTCCCTTTGGGAGGCACCGATTCCATCACGGGGTCGGTCTATCAGCCATCACTGCAATCCGTGCCGTTCTATCAGAGAATGTTCTCGCTGTACGGAAATACGAGCGGAACGCCGCTCGCGGTGCTTGGCTGTCCGTTCGATGTTGGTGGAGTTGCGGCGGCGATGCCAAATGACGGAAATGGCTGCGCTAATCGGCAAAGCGTTTCGCATTCGAGCGACGACCATGAACAGGTGCAGACGGCTCGAATCGATTACAACATCAATGAAAAGAACACCACCTGGTATCGCTTTCAGGCGGACACCGGGCTGCAAGCGGCCTACACCGATCCCATCAACCCTTTGTTCGATGCGGTTTCCCCTCAGCCGCTCTACTCCTTCGCCGCGGGCTATACGCACGTTTTTTCACAGAATGTGGTGAACTACTTCAATCCGGCATTTTCGTGGTACGAAAGTGTCTTCGGGCCAGCGGATTTGCAGAAGACACTTTCCGCGTTGCCCATTGTCTTGCAAGGCAGCGGAGCAAATGCCCCGTTCACAACCCTCGGCGGGCTCGACAATACGTGGGTTCAGGGAAGACGCGCTTCCCGGTTCTTCATCAATGACAACCTGGCTTGGAGCCATGGAGCGCATGAGTTGCGGTTTGGCACCAACATACGAATCCTGCGCCTGAACGATTATGATTTCGGCGAGGGCTTGGTCCCGACGGTGACCTACACCACACTGCCGCAATTCATTTATGGGGTGGCGTCCACGGCGTCGGAAACTTTTGCGACTTCGGCCAACCAACCCTTCGACTTCCTGAATCTCGACTTGTACGCGCAGGACACTTGGAAATTGACGAAGAAGCTGACGTGGACCTTTGGGATTCGGGACACGTTGAACTCCAACCCATTGAATCCGCATGAAGAAATCGCGCGACTGTACGGCTCTTTTGATTCCATTTCGCACAATGTGAATCTGCCGCTGAACGCGGCGATCCAAACCCATCTTGGCAATGTATTTTCCTCTACGCCATGGGCCATCCTGCAGCCCAGAACGGCCATCGCCTGGCAGTTTGAACCTAAGACCGTGCTGCGTGCGGGGTTCGGGATTTTCAGTGACATCCTGCCCGGCAGCGTGGCCGACGAAGTGGGCTTCAACCCACCCTATGTGAAAACATTTCAGGGCGGGCTTCTTGGATCAGTGGGCGGCACAGCCATCGCACCAGGAGTGCCGAATAGTGCGATTGATGATACGGGGGCTGCCAATCATACGTTCAGTTCCGGATTTGCGTCGGGCGAGCTTTCCTGCGCGTCGGCACAAGCTAATCCCGCAACGTGCCTCCCTCCGGTGGCCATCACGGCGGTGCCAAATGGGGAACTTCACGCGCCGTATTTCATGGAGTGGAGTCTCGGCCTGGAACAACAGTTGGGATCGACGGGAAGCATTCGTGCCCAATACGTTGGAACGCGTGCGCTGAACCAGCCTTATCTGACGCAAGTGAACGGTTATCAGACGGTCTGCTCAGGGTGCTTTGCGCCCTTTCCCTATGAAGAACCTACCGACCCTCGATTCGGGGCTGTCACGCAATTATCTACCGGTGCAAACAGTCACTACGACGGATTGCAAATGACCGCGATGAAGCGGCTGGGCCACGGCTTGATGGGACAGATCAATTACACCTGGAGCCGCTGCATGGATACGGTCTCGAACGGCGGATTCCTGCAATTCTCGTCGGGAGGGATCTTGTCGCCCCTGCCGGGAGATCTGGCTCGTGACTACGGTCCTTGCGATTATGACATCCGCAACAGTCTCAACGCTCAGTATGTTTATCAGTTGCCGTTGAAGGTTCGAAACCGGACTCTCGGCTACGCACTGAACGGCTGGCAAGTATCGGGGACCTGGTTTTGGCATAGCGGGGTTCCGTTCTCGGTGTTGAGCATGCCTTATTCGGCAAATGGAAATGGGATCGTGAACGGCAGTGGACCACAGTTCGCAAGTGTTGTTCCCGGCGTGCCGCTCTATGAACATCATCCGATTCCGGGCGTCACACAACCGGGCACAGTGCAATGGCTCAATCCGAATGCATTTGTCTCGACCGTTGACCCGAGCACTGGTAAGTGTTTTGACCCCAGCAACCCGAACAATCTGAATCCCGACACTCCCGAGAATTGTCAGTTCGGAGCACTCGGCCGCAACGCCCTGCGTGGCCCCGATTTCACCTGGAGTGACTTCTACCTCACAAAGTGGTTTCCCTTGACCGAGCGTGTGAAGATGCGCTTTGACACACAGTTCTTCAATGTCTTCAACCATCCAAATTTCGCGCTTCCGAGTAGGGTGCTGGCCGGCATTCCGGGAAAGCCCTCTACGCAGACTGGGTTTGGAGCGCTGAGTTCAGCGACATCCCCGCCGACCGGCTTGCTTGGCGTAGGTTTGGGCGGTGACAGCACGCCCCGCATGATCGCATTTCAATTGCGGCTGGAGTTCTAGGCTCGCATTTCAATCAAAGAGGTGGAATCAGAAGAGCCATGAGGAGTGGATCGCTTGGCCTCTGTTGTCAGTCAACGAGGAGCGCGTTGTACGTGCTCCTGCCTCCATACAGAACAACTCCATGTGCAATACCTTACAGCATTGCAGATTCGACATTTCTATACTGGCACAAGGGAGACGCGCTGACTTCGTTTGCGCAAATCTCGAATGTTGCTTCACAGAGCAAGTCGTCGGATCGCAGATCTTAGAGATTGAGCGTAGTTGACCTGATGGAACTCTCCGAAGCGGAAGGTCATTAGGCAGAAGGAACCACGATGCGTTTTATCTTGTCTATTCGTTCGTTGTTGTTCGCTTTGGTGTTGCTAGCCATCTCGGCGGCTTCGTCCGCCCAAGTTGGTTTTGGCGTATCGATCAGGATTGCCCCGCCCGAATTACCGGTCTATGACCAGCCTATCTGCCCCGAAGATGGCTATCTCTGGACTCCTGGCTATTGGTCTTACGGTGACGACGATTATTTTTGGGTTCCTGGCACGTGGGTCATGGCTCCCGAACCCGGCTATCTCTGGACTCCTGGCTACTGGGGTTGGGGCGACAACGCGTACCTCTTCCACGAAGGGTACTGGGGAACAGAAGTAGGCTTCTACGGCGGAATCAGTTATGGGTTTGGTTATTTTGGCAACGGTTACGATGGCGGCCGCTGGGACAATGGGCACTTCTTCTACAACCAATCGTATAGCCATGTGAACGTCAGCATCAACCGGAACGTTTACAACACGAGAATAGAGAACACCACAGTCGTCAATCGTGTCAGCTTCAACGGCGGCACCGGCGGCGTAAACGTGCGTGCCACTGCACAGCAAGAAGCTTTCGCAAACGAAAAGCACATGGCACCCGTCGCGGCGCAGACCGAGCATGTCCAAGCCGCTCGCGCCAATCCTGAGCTACGCGCCTCCGCCAACCATGGCAAACCGCCCATCGCGGCCACGTCCAAGCCAGGCGCCTTTAAAGAAAGCGGCGCAGTAGCCGCCAAAGAAGGTGGCGCAGTTCACACCGCCCCTGCTGCAGCAGAAAACAATTCCCGTTCTGCCGCCGACACGAATCGTCCGAGCGCCGTAGTCCATGCTAAGGATATTCAGCCAGCGGAACGTGCCGCCGCTCCCAGCACTGGCAATCCGAAGACAGACAAGAAGTATCAGCAGCAACAGGACAAGCTCCAAGCGCAGCAGGCTAAGGAACGCCAGACACTGCAAACAAAACAAGAACAGGATCATCAGCGCCTGCCGCAAAAACCGGCCAATGAGGCGAAGCAACAGCCGCTCGAGCAGAAGCATCAGCAGCAGACGGAACAACTGGCGCAAAAACACACGCAGCAGCAACAACAGTTGCAGCAACGCCAGCAACCAACCCACCAGACCGCTGCGCCAAAGCCAGCAGAAAAAGGCAAGCCAGCCGTCTAGATCGAGCCGCACGTAACCCGGCTGGTCGAATTCGAATCGGCCAGCCGGATGGACGTGCCCGCGTATGGGTGTGGCGTGCAAGCGCGGCCATACGCCAGAATTTCTGGGTCCAGGAAGAACGCTGATCCAGACAATTTCCGCCTCCTCCCTCGACCTTCCCGAACGCAACTCTGCAATGATATTTGGAAATTGAGTGGTCCATTGGGTTCTAGGAGATTATTTGCATGGAAGCAGCTCACAGGTAGCCAGACTATTCGATTTCTGGACAGCTTTTGTTCAAGGCCACGAAGCACTTGGAAGGGATGCTCTCACAGAGTAGTCGCGTCGCGCGACTCAATACAGTACATAAGCTTCCTAGCAGCGGCCCTCAACAAGTCCCGCACGTGCTGCCGGACAAGCGTTCGGCAAGATGGCACTCGTCCTGTGAGTGCATTCCAAGCTGGCCGAGACGCGACCACCTTATCGGAATGCGAACTAGACCTGGGGAAAACGAATCTTCAGCTTATAGCAAAGGAAGAGAACAAGGATCGCGCCTAGCGTGGAAAAGATCAGGCCGGCCGGATGATATCGTTCGCTTTTGGGACGTGAAAACATGTGAGTAACCGCGCCGCCGAGGATCGATCCGATGATGCCAAGCACGATCGTCCAAAACATCGTCATGTGCTCGTGCATGACCGATTTCGCGATAACTCCCGAGATTAGACCGATGAAAAGGTACCAGATTAAGTGAAACATACTTTTTCCTCCATCTCTTGGTGGCTCCTCCGAAACGAACTCTGCGCAGTTATTTCGAAGGTGCGACTTCCAGCTGATTACTCACGTTTTCTTGTCCGGCCACGCTTACTGCCTTGGCCCCCAGGTTGCCTTTCTCCTGTTCAGACCACACGGGCCCGCGGAGTGTAACTTTGCCGTCTTGCATGAAGATTGCGATGTTGCGTCCGTACCTCGAGAGACTCCTGTCGTGATGGATCGATTTCCGGATTTTCTGGGTGATGGCGCGATCCGATGGATTCATCTTCTGTTGATCCGCGGTAGGGCCCGTCCGATCCTCGTCTATCTTGGCGCTTTCTGACGCCGGATGCTGCGCATCAGGATGTCGCGGGGCTAGCGCGGCCAACAGTGACGTGCTGAGTGCGAGCAACCCCAAGGCCAGAAGATATCGTTTATACTTGAGATCGACTCCATTCATTTCTGTCCCAACGTTTTAAATGTCCGAAAAAAGCGAATAGCTATCCGGGCGTGCGGCTAGAAGTTCGACCTTTCTCGCTGACGATCTGCCGGAACTTTAACGCCGAGTAGTCCCTGCCGGCACGGCTTTGTTACAACGATAGGAGACGGCCGAAGAAAGACCTATAGCGCTGCAGGGCCAGACGGAGATCCTCGGTCGAGACATTATCGCCCCGGTCCCATTGGCCTTCGAGTCTCGCTCTTTCCGCTGCGAACATCTCCGCCAATCGTTTCATCGTCAAGGCCACAAGACCGTCCGCCTGCTCCACTACCTGGCGTGGCTCATCCACAAAGTTGACCTGGATCGCGTCCCACTGGCCCCGGAAATCTGTCACTTCTTCGGAGGAAAAGAGCGGCACCGCCTGTTTGTCCAGAGCCACGGCGGTTGCGGCCCCGGCCGATGA
>CAJCHZ010000008.1 GCA_903970165.1 Betaproteobacteria bacterium | reverse complement strand
GCGCTGGGGCTCGGGTACACGCATCAGATGCCAGACGACCGCGCACGCCGCGAAGAGCATGCCGAGCCAGCCAGCGCCGCGTGCAGCGCTCAACACGCAGACGAACCAGCCGGCCTGGCAGATCACGAAGTAGAGGCCGGCGGTTGTGCCGCTGCTGCTGCTGCTGCTGCGCGCGAAGAGGTTGGCGAGGGAATGTTTCGTCGGTTGCATGCGATGGGTTCGTTGAGGGCGATGGCGTTGCCGTGCGGCGCTGCGAGAAGGCTTGCGTGGGAGCTTTTGCGCGGCTCTCTTGTGATGATTACGCGCGAAACGCCGAGATGGATGCGCGGCGCTGGGATATTGAGGCGGGGTGTGGAGTGAGAGGCGTGGGGGCTGTCTAACGAGCGGTTCCGCCTCCAGCATTGCAGTAGTGAATCCGCAGCGGACCAAGTCTCCACTCTAAATGCATCATGCGGCCGCCACACGGTTCCAGCTAGCTAAGCACATTCGGCAACAATCGGCCAGGAAGAGCCGCTCGCTATCGCTCGGAAATTGTCATTGAACCGTCCGCTCCGCATTAAATACCGGCTGCCAAGATGACTAAGTGCGACCGACTGCAAGATGAAACAAAAAGCCCACCAAGCGGTGGGCGTTCAATCTGCCGTACCAAGTCCACGAGCGGAGGTCTTTCATCAACGAGGTCGAATTCAATTCTAACGTCACCGTCCGCGCCACGCTGACAAGCCTCCGCGCATGTAACATACGGAGTCACGGAACGCTTCGAACGTCCCCTGAAGACCTTCGGATGTAGTCGGTTATTACGCTAACAATATTGTCTTTTGCACGCGATAACTCGAACGAGTGGACGACAACAAGGAATTCCTTACCGTCCTGAATGGCTATCTTCGGTAGCCACTCAGGAAGCTCAGAGCGTGACCCAAGATAAATGCGAGCAATGAGACCGTCAAAATAAAATCTGACGTACGTTCCCTTGAGTCCGTCTGGAACGCCACCAACCGTTACGAATTCTTCCTCCTCTATGAGCGGCACCCGATTGTGCTCCGCTCCTCGGGTCAATTGATGAATCACGATTGGATATTCTTCCGCAGGCCCTGGATTCTTCGAAAGCACTCTCAGACGCAGGTCTTCTAGTTCGGAATTTGTAAGCTTCACATGCCGGAATGCTTCTAGCTTTGTTGCTCCTGCCCGCCAAAGCAAGCTCAGGAAAAAAAGCCGAAGGGACGGGCCATCTGTTGCAAGAATAGTCCGATAATTCGGTCCTTCCTTAAGGTCGAATGGGAAGGGAAACGAATCTTGTTCGTCCCACGCGCTCCAGATCAGATGCCCCCTTCTGAGTTCGTCAATACCGTAAGAATCAATTTCGCTTAAAATTTTTTCACCCATTTGTGTTACGAGTTTCAAGTCGTACCAGCTATCGGGCACTCGCGTTGCTTTACCACCGATTTCAGACTGGATATGTTTTTCTCCAGTCTTCGAGAGCCGAGTTAGCGCTCTCGGGATTAGATGGGATTTCATGAATTGACCTGTTTCGCCTGTTAGAGCACAGGTGCCGAAGGTTTTTCTTTTCAAGGGCAGTCCAGTTTACAGTTGGAAGCGCATAGTGAAGTTCGCCCTAGATCATCGTGGCGTTTCCGTTCTAAAATTTACGAGTCGAAACCTCTACCTTTTCGCAAATTCCAGTCGCGTCGGTGGAGATACCCCCCTCCTTCGACCTGTAAAAATTAAAGTCACCCGTATTCCTGTCGATCACCACCTGAGTGGTCCAAACGGGGGACTGGCCCGGGGAACCCGTCTTGTTTGTAATATCCCATTTTCCGGAATCACTGCCGTCCTGAAGGTCAATGATTGACCCGACCTTGATATTTGCCACGACGATGCTAAGGTCACCGCCAATCCCGCTGATCATCGTGGCCCCGTTCTCGGTCTCAATCTGCAAAACGATCCTGCCGCTATGCTTGTCCTCGTTCCCAGACGGGAAACTTACTACTTCATTGAAGTGGCATGCGAGCTTGATGGTTTCTGCAAAAGCGGCATTGGACAGCGCACAGGCGGCAAGGGTGGTCATGATCGCTCTTAGCATAGGTATCCCCGGCTTTGTTTGACCGTAGTATAAAGCGGTCATAGTGAGCGGCCCCTATGCTTCAGGGACCCGCCGTTCGCGATGGGGTGCAACAAGCATCTCAGAAGGGTCGACATGTGCCTGGCGCGGCGAACAGCACGCTGCCAAGAAGTATCATCCACTCCGGGCCTCTGAATGGCCATTCTTAGCTGAGTCCCCTGATCAGGTGACTGGGGCCGCGCGCGCAGGAAATCAGTATCCAGAAACCACAATAAGGAGTTGTCATGCCCAGCACGCTTCGTTCGGTTCTGTCCTGTTTCGTCGCTGCGACAACTCTCGTCGGTATGCCCGTCGCATCGCTGGCCTGTACGCGTGTTGTCTATCTGGGCGACAACAACGATGTCATCACGGCCCGATCAATGGACTGGAAACTCGACGTGGCCACCAATCTCTATATCCTGCCGCGCGGCATCGCTCGCACTGGAGAAGCGGGTCCGAACTCG
>CAJCHZ010000007.1 GCA_903970165.1 Betaproteobacteria bacterium | reverse complement strand
ACGCTCGTCATCGCGCTTTCGATGAACTCAGGTTTCCGGGAGACACTCCAGGACAGCTTGTCTGGCGTGACCGCACATGTCTCGTTGACACGCCCAGGGGAGGATATCCGCGACTACGAATCACTGGCGGCAAAACTTTCGGCGATCCCGGGAGTGCGCACGGTAACGCCCGCGGTTTATCAGACTGTACTTTTGTCGTTTGCAGGGCAGGCGCTCGGCGTAGTGGCAAAAGGCGTCGACCCGCCGCGCGAGCGGCGTGGAGATGAGGCATTGCAGAAAATCGTCGCCGGCGGTCTCGACTTTTCGCCAGACAAAGATGGCGTCGAGGCGCTGCTTCTCGGCAAGCAACTTGCCGACGACTGGAAAATTGCTCCCGGCGATTATGTAACACTCACCAGCGCGCAGGGACGGCTGACACCGTTCGGTTTAATTCCGCGCACGCGCCGTTTTCGCGTTGCCGGAATTTTCAGTTCCGGCTTTTACGATTACGACAAAAACTGGTGCTTCATGACGCTGCCCGCCGCGCAGTCTCTTTCCGGCGCAAGCGATGTTGTGAATGCGCTGGAATTCTGGCTAACCCATCCAGCAAACGCGGCGGAGGTTGCCCGCCAGGCGGAACAAGTCGCCGGACCAGACTTTCTGGCGAGCACCTGGATGGAGCAGAACGTAGCTCTTTTCCGCGCCTTGCGTCTCGAAAAACTCGTCACCGCGATCTTCATTGGCTTGATTACATTCGTTGCGGGACTCAACATTCTTGTCGTGCTCTCGATGACCGTCACGGATAAGGCGCGCGACATTGCCGTCTTAATGTCTATGGGAACCCGCCGCGCGCAAATCCGCAAAATTTTTCTGTGGCAGGGAATTGCGATCGGATTTACGGGCACCGCGATCGGTCTGTGCGTTGGCTATACGTTTGCGATTATCGCGGGGACCTATCAATTGATTCCGCTGGACCCCCAAGTCTACGCGGTTTCTTATGTGCCATTCCATCCCAGCGTTTTGGACGGCGTGTGGATTACGCTCGCGGCCATGGGAATTTCTTTTGGCGCCACGCTGCTTCCTGCGCGGGCAGCAGCTCGCCTTTTGCCGGTAGAGATTCTCCGCTATGAATAGGTGAGGCTCAGGGCCTAATGAATTTAAAGGAGTTACTGAGGGACCTTTGGCGAGTGATTTGCTCCTATATCGAGAGAGAGAGAAGTGGGCAAAACCGGGGTGTCACCCTCGCCACCCTTAAAAACGTTGAGCCCGCCATAACTTGTTGAAAGTAGGAAGTTTACAAGCTTCCCAAAATGGCGCCGAACGGGCCTGCTGGCAGACGGATACAGGGTTGGCGGAAAAGGGAAACACTTAGGCAATTTATTGCGGCCGCGGGAGGCAAGCGGGGGGTCACAAATGCGGAATACTTGGCATCTAAGTAAAGAGGGAGCAAGGCAGTAAACGGCAGCGAATAACAAAGGATGAGACCCCGGATAGAATGACCCAGCCACCAAACAGCGCGCGTCAACCAGTCCCGGCGAACGGTCAGGTCGCCGCCGGTGCGCGCGCTGTGGTGATGGAAGGCTGCAGCCTGAAGAAAAATTACGGCCGCGGAGAGAAAATTCTTCATGTTTTGTCCGACGCCAGTCTGTGTTTACGCAAGGGAGAGATGGTCGCGATCGTGGCGCCATCCGGAGCGGGCAAAAGTACTCTGCTGCATTTGCTCGCTGCGCTAGACACGCCAACGAGCGGTACAGTATACTTCGCAAATAAAGCCATTGAAACGAATGATGACACCGCGCTCGCTGCATTCAGAAACCGAGCGGTTGGTTTTCTCTGGCAACGTCATCAATTGTTGCCTGATTTTACGGCTACGGAAAATGTAGCCATGCCGCTGTTGCTTCGCGGCGACGATTTCACTTCTGCGCTGGGGATGGCGAGGAAGTGGCTCGCGGAGGTTGGCCTGGAACATCGGGTTGATCACCGCGCAGGGGAACTCTCTGGTGGGGAACAGCAGCGCGTTGCCATTGCCCGGGCGCTCGTCACTGGGCCGTCCGTGCTGCTGGCAGATGAACCCACCGGAGACTTGGACGAGCAGAATGCTTGGGCCGTGTTCGAGTTGCTGGAACGGTTGCACCGCACGCACGGGTTGACGTCGCTGATCGCGACGCACAACCTCGCTCTTGCGGCGCGATGCGACCGGATACTCGGACTTGAACATGGCGTTCTGCGGACTCGCGAGGCTGCGGCCTTGGCGAGCGAGGCCCCCGGGGGAGAAGCGAGATAACGTGTTCGAACGCTATACAGAAAAAGCACGCCGAGTCATATTTTTCGCACGATACGAAGCCAGCCAGTATGGCAGCCCGTACATCGAGACCGAGCATCTGCTGCTTGGCTTGATGCGCGAGGACAAGGCGCTGGCCAACCGTTTCTTGCGGCAGCAAGGATCGATTGAGTCGATCCGCAAGGAGATTGAGGCGCGCATCACGATTCGCGAGCGCATCTCCACCTCCGTGGAAGTGCCGCTGAGCGCCGAGTGCAAGCGCATCCTTAATATGTCCGCTGAAGAAGCCGAGCGTCTCGGGCACAAGCACGTCGGCACAGAGCATCTCCTGCTTGGAATTCTGCGCGAAGAAAAGTGTTTTGGCGCGGAGATTTTGATGGAGCGCGGGCTTCGCCTCTCGACGTTGCGCGAAGAATTGGCGCGCACTTCCGGTGAGAAGACCACCGCAGCCCGGCCCAAAGAGACTTCTCTGCTTGCCGAGTTCAGCCGCGACCTCACGCAAGCCGCGGGCGAGGGCTCGCTCGATCCACTCGTCGGCCGCGAAGGCGAGGTCGAGCGGGTGATTCAGATTCTTTGCCGGCGCACGAAAAACAACCCGGTGCTCATCGGCGAACCCGGCGTCGGCAAGACCGCCATCGTCGAAGGTCTCGCACAGAGAATCTCTGACGGCGACGTCCCGCCGTTCCTGGCGGACAAACGCATCCTCTCGCTCGATCTTTCGCTCATCGTCGCGGGCACCAAATACCGCGGACAATTCGAAGAGCGCCTGAAAACCATCATGAAAGAATTGATGGAGAGCCAGAACTCCATCGTCTTCATTGATGAACTTCACACTTTGGTTGGTGCGGGTTCAGCGGAAGGCTCGCTGGATGCAGCCAACATTCTGAAGCCTGCTCTCTCGCGCGGCGAAATTCAGTGCATCGGCGCAACGACTCCGGGTGAATACCGCAAGTCCGTCGAAAAAGACCGCTCCCTCGAGCGTCGCTTCCAGGCCGTAAAAGTTCCCGCACCAAACGAAGAAGAAGCTGTCCAGGTCATCCAGGGCGTGCGCGAACGCTACGAAAAATTTCACGCCGTCAGCTATACGGATGAAGCGCTGCGCTACTCCGTCTATCTTTCGAATCGGTACATTCCAGACCGCTTCCTTCCGGACAAGGCGATTGACTTGATTGATGAAGCCGGCGCCCGTGTGAAACTGCGCCAGGCCACAGTTCCCGAGGAAGTTGGCGAAGTCCAGAAGCGCGTGAAATTCATTACGCATCGCATGGAAACGGCCATCGCCAATCACGAATTCGAAAAGGCGCGTTTCTATTCCGAGGAAGAGCGCAAAGAAAAAGAAAACCTGCGCACTCTCCGCGAGCGCTACAAACTCGACGACGCTTCCACCGGCATAGTCTCCCGTGAAGACATCGAAGAAGTCGTCTCTCGCTGGACCGGGATTGGCGTCACCTCGATTAAAGAAGACGAGCAGCAGAAGCTTCTGCGCATCGAGCCGGAGCTGCACAAGCGTGTGATCAGCCAGGACAAAGCCATCGTCGCCCTTGCGCGTGCCATTCGCCGCAGCCGCGCCGGTCTCAAATCGCCGCTGCGCCCTGTCGGCTGCTTCTTCTTCCTCGGGCCAACGGGCGTCGGCAAAACCGAAGTGGCGCGCCGCCTCGCGGAATTTCTTTTTGGTTCGGAGAAATCGTTGGTGCGCTTCGATATGTCGGAGTTCATGGAAAAGCACTCCGTTTCGAAGCTCATTGGTGCCCCTCCGGGGTATGTAGGCTATGAAGAAGGCGGTCAGTTGACGGAGCGCGTCCGCCGGACGCCCTACTCGGTCATCCTGCTGGATGAAATCGAGAAGGCGCATCCGGACGTTTTTAATATATTATTGCAGGTCTTTGAAGACGGGCAGCTTACGGACGGACTGGGCAACACCGTGGATTTTCGCAACACCATCATCATTATGACTTCCAATCTCGGCGCACGGCACTTGCAGCGGCGCACTTCCATCGGTTTTTCGTCCGGCGCCGATGAAGCAGGCCAGAAGTCCACGGAAGAAATGGTGATGAACGAAGTAAAACGGGCGTTCAATCCGGAGTTTCTCAACCGGCTGGACGAGATCATTATTTTCAACGCTCTCGGCGACGAAGATTTGCTCCGCATCATTGACCTTCTCGTTGGACAGCTGAACGATACGCTGATCCACCGGCAGGTGCAGGTGGTGCTCGCGCCGGAAGCACGCCAGTGGATCCTCGAGAAAACGTGTGCGGACCGTAACTATGGGGCGCGGCCGCTGCGCAGGGCTCTTCAAAAGTATGTCGAAGACCCGCTCTCGGAGGCTCTCATCCAGGGGGGAATCCAGAGGCCCGCGACGCTGCAAATCTACGTCGCCGGTGAAGGCCTTTCTTTCCGTCCTGTGGTCGAGGCAACCCCGGTTATCCACTAGCGAATCTGACACAACGCACGGGTGACCTCGACCAGGTCGGGGTCAAGCGATCGAACCGGCCCACACCGGGTCCGGCGGGAGAAAAACAAATTGTGTGTTGGGGGCGCGGCCTTGACGACCTCAATGGCCGCTTATAGGAGAGTCTGTTTGCCGTTTGGGGTTTTGGCGTTTCGGGTCACCTGGATCGCGGCGTTTCTTTTTTCGCTCGCATCCAGCTCACCAGCAACAGCGCAACAAAATCTCCCCGTGACCGCATCAGCGGCCGCGGCTGCCGACACATCTCTGCTCGCCCCGAATTCCGCGTCCTTCGATAAGCGCAAAGACGAACCAGCCGCAGCCGAACAAACGCAAAGTTTGCAGCGCACCACGGCCGCTACCGATCAGCCTCAGTTCGTCATCGAACACATCGACTTCACGGGCAACCGCAGAATTCGCACCGACACCCTCAAAGCCCGCATCTTCAGCCGTGAAGGCGATCCTTATAATGAAGAAACCCTTCGCCGCGATTTTCAGGCTCTTTGGAACACCCAGTTTTTCGAAGACGTCAAGCTGAAGGTCGAGGACTCCGGCGATCGACCCGACGGCAAAATCATCGTTTTCGAGGTCAAGGAACGCCCGCAGATTCGCCGCATCCGCTACGAAGGCAACCACTCCATCTCCGAATCCGACATTCTCGATCGTTTCAAGGAGCGGAAAGTCGGCCTCTCCGTGGAAAGCCCCTTCGACCCCACCAAAATCAAAAAAGCGGAAGTCGTGCTGAAGGAATTGCTCGGCGAGCATGGCCGCCAGTTCGCTAAAGTGACTCCTCAATACGAGCGCATTGCCTCCAGCAACGCCGTGATCCTGATTTTCAAGATTGACGAAGGCCCCAAGGTCAAGGTCGGCCGGATCAAGTTTGTCGGCAATCATGCTTTTAGCGACCGCAAGCTCCTTCGCGCCATGAAGCACGATCGCCCGTATGGAATTCCCCTATATTTCTTTGATATCGCCGTTCTATCCAAAACCTACGACCGCGAAAAACTTGACGAAGACCTGGAAGTCGGCATTCGCGGACTCTACCAGGACAACGGCTATTTCCGCGTCGTCGTAGCCCCCAACGGCCCGGTTCTCGAGAACGTGGATGTTCCCCACAAGGGCGCTCCTCTGCCGGGGATGAAGGCCCACGTCGGCAAAGCGGTCAACATCACCATCAATATTGAAGAGGGCGAGCGCTATCACATGGGGACGCTCAAGATTGTCAGCTCGGACCCTGACAAAGCGTTATCCCTAAAGGTAGAAGCCCTGAAGACCATCTTCCCCATGAAGGAAGGGGATATCCTCAATGTCGACAAGCTCCGCAAAGCCCTCAAGAATTACACCGATGCCTACGGCCAGTATGGCTTCATCGATTTTACCGCTGAGCCGGATTTCGACATTGACGAGGCCAACAAAAAGATCAACGTCATTCTTCACTTCGACGAACAAAAGCAGTATTACGTCCGCCGCATCAATTTCATCGGCAACACCACCACCCGCGACAAAGTCATCCGCCGCGAGCTTCTCATCGACGAAGGCCAGCTCTTTGACAAGCGCCGCTGGGACATCAGTATCCTGCGCCTCAACCAGCTCAACTATTTTGACAAAATCGAAGCCGACAAATCCGTCGAACTCGCCAAGAACACCAAAGACGGCACCGTTGACATTAACCTCAAGCTGCACGAGAAGGGCAAGCAGTCCATTGGATTGCAGGGTGGCGTCAGCGGTCTGGCGGGCGGCTTTATCGGCCTCACCTATCAGACCAACAATTTCCTGGGCTTGGGCGAGACGCTAACCCTCTCGGCCCAGTTTGGCGAAATTCAGCGTACTTTGCAGTTTGGCTTCACGGAGCCTTACCTTTTTGACCGGCCCATTTCCTCCGGATTCACCGTCTTCTCCAGCAAGTACAATTTCAACCAGGCCAGGCAGGAAGCCCTTCTCACGGGTCAACAGGTCGCCGTCAACCCGCAATACGTCCAGAATTACGATCAAGACAGTACCGGCTTCACTGCCTTTCTGAGCTATCCCGTCAAACGCTTTTCTTTTGCAAGGCTTGGTCTCACCTACGGCCTGACGCGCACCAATATCACCGCGTTCAATGCGGCTTCCTCTCTCTTATTTGAACAATTGCAATTCCGCAGCATTGTCGGTCCCAGCGCTCTGAACGGCATCATATCGAGCGCGATTACTCCTTCGATCTCCTACAACACCATCAACAATCCCATTAATGCCACCTCCGGCAAAAGTATTTATTACGCTTTCTCGCTTCAGGGCGGGCCTTTGGGCGGCAACGTCGACACGATCTCCAACGTCTTCGACGTCAAATATTTCCATCCCGTCCACAAGAAGCGCAACGCCATCGGCTTGCATTACACCACCGCGTATATCACCGCTTATGGCAACTCTCACGCCAACTGCGCGAACATCACGGACACTTCCTGCGCTTGCCCCCCCGGCCAGCTTTCTTGCACCGTTGCCAACGAAATTCCCGCCTTCAGCCGCTATTACATGGGCGGCGAAAACGATATTCGCGGATTTGATATTCGTTCCATCTCTCCCGTGGTCTTCGTTCCCACCATCTCTTATCCGACGCTCTATTATCACCAGAACGGCCAGGTCTATTCTTTCGGCCTGCCCGTCCTGGCATACACCGCGACTTTGCCCGGCGCCGACTATCAGACCACCGGCAACATCGAATACCGCATTCCCATTGTGGGCAGCTATGCCACCATGTCCTTTTTTCTCGACGCAGGCACGGACGGAATTTTCAATACCAGTGCCTTGCAGCTCAATCAGTCCGGCGTCACAAACATCGAGCAGACGTTTCCCGGTACCGCGCTTTCCAGGAAACTCCCCATTTATCCCGGAACCAATTTCAAGCTGAGAGACTCCGCGGGCATCGAGTTTGGCTTGAATATCCCTATCATCCAGGCGCCCTTCCGGATTTATTACGCCTACAATCTCAACCGCTTCCATTCTCAAATCATTGCGCCAAACCTGATCGTTAATCAAAACACCATTGACACATGGGAAAAAGAACTTGGCCCACAGATCTGGAACGGCGAAATTGTGCCGCAATTAATTTTCTTGAATAACCCTGGGCGATTGAACTACTTCGAACCCAAAACGACTTTTCGTTTCACGGTGGGCAAGACCTTTTAGCCGTCGCACGGCAAGGTATTGGAACTTCTGCGGTACGAAAAACAGGCCGGCATGACAACGGCCATCCCGGCCCGCGTTAACTTGGGGAGGCAAGAGAAATGAAGTTGTGGAAGGTTTCGACCTATATAACCCTCGCATGCCTGGTGCCCTGCTTGTTTTTCAGCGGGTGCGGCGGCAGCAGCGGCGCGACCACCATCCAAGTAACACTCACTTCCTCTGAAGAGGGCACCCTCATCTTGGGGCAATCCACCACCATTACCGCATCTGTGGCCGGCAACACGGACGAAGACGTTACCTGGGGAGGGGGCCCAAATAAGACACCTGCTTGCACCTACACGACCACTACCTATAACTCCTCCGGTACGCCCACTACCAAGACCGCAGTGGCTTGCCCTACCGACGGAACTTTGGGAACGCTCTCGAACGAACAGACTACGGGCACGGCCACGTTCCTTGCTCCCTCCACGCTTCCCAGTCCTACCACCTACCCCGGCCTCCTTGTCATTATCACCGCTTGTTCCGTTGCCACGCCCATTAAGTGTAATTTCATCGACTTGAGCATTGATTCCGGGATTGCCGTTCAACTTGATCCCACGACTGCGGCCGTGCCTACCGGCGAAAAGCAACCTTTCTTCGCCATCCTGACCAACGACCTTAAGAATGGGGGTGTTACCTGGCTCCTCACCCAGCAAACCCCCACGGGCACCACCACTTCCACCAACACGAATGCATATGCAAGTCTTGTCACCTGCACCGTCGCTGGCAATGCCAGCGGCTGCGGCTCGATTGATGCCAATGGCGTCTACACCGCTCCGTCCGTTGTGCCTACGGCTACCACGCCCGCTTACACGACTACCGCACCAACGGATTGCACCACCCCACAGAATGTCACCGTCGTGGCTACGTCTGTCACCGACCCGACGCGTTTTGCCATCGGAACGATTACCATCACGGCGGGCGGACCTATTGCTTTTAGCGGAATTGCGCCCACGATCGCACCGCAAGGCGCGGCGTATTGGGATATTTACCTCAGTGCGACGAATATGTCCTCTTCTTCGCAGATTACGCTTACGGATTCACACGGCGGAGTGACTCCACTTAACTCCGTCAATGGGCAGGTCAAGATACTTTTCCCGATTCCCACCAGCACGACCACCACGACCACCGGTACTGGCGTGTGCGCGGTCACAACGACCACCGCGCAAACCTCGTCGGGTGCGCGCATCCGCCTGCTTTCAAACAATTTGGCCGCCGCTGGACCCGTCACCGTTTCCGTCACCGATCCGGGTGAGCCGGTCACCACGTCCCCTACGGGCACCTTTACCTATAATATTTTGCCGGTGCGGCCGACTGCGGTGTATTCGTCCCCCAGCGACGTCATTCAAAACACCGTCGCCCAGGCAAATTCAACCGTCAATCTAACCATTGACGGAGGCTACTTCGGCACCAACGGCAGCCTGGCTAACGTTCTTTTCCCGACCACAAACACACCTCTCAGCGGAGTCGTCAACGGCGAGGGGCAGCCTACTTCCAACGCGAAGCAGCTGAGTGTCCAATTGCCTGCCGAAGATATTAACCTTGGGCTCCCAGGCCTTTATTCGTTGTCCGTCGCTCGTACGACTCTTCCACTCCCCTCCCCGAATAATGCCGCGGTCACCGATCTGGCCGTTTTCCCGAGCTACGCGACCAATCCTCCCCAGGTCGTCAATAGTCTTTCCACGGGTACGAACACCAATCCAAGTGCCGTTGATATGGATCCCACATTGGGCGTGCTTGTTGTCGCCGAAACCAGCGCGAATGCTGTGCAGTTCTACAGCATCGCGAAAGGTACTTTGACGCCCATCAATTCCGCCGGCACCGCTTGTGGAGCCTCCTGCCCCGTGGCGGTAGGTATGCTGCCCACCGGGCTCTCCGTTAACCGCGCGAATCACACCGTCGCGGTCGTTGATTACGGCGACCAGACCGTGTGGGTCTTGCCGATTCCGGGAGCGCCCGTGGTCCCTGGAACGCCCTTCTCGATCAATTTGTCCGGAGTTCTTCAAGGCGCAGTGACCCCTGCGCCGCTACCTTATTCGATCGGCGTGGATCCGGATACCAATATGGGTATCGTGGCCTATTCTTCGACTTCGGCTTCCTCTATTTCGAATCTGGGTTTCCTGGTGAATTTGAATACCGGAACCAATCCCTATGGTTGCCTGAACTCCGTCGGTAGCGCCCCCTGCGTTTACGCGCAGGTTACGCTGGACACGGGCGCTTATCCCCAGGTTGCTATGGCTCCTCACGGGCATTTGGCTTTTGTTTCTCCAGGCGGGTCCGGTGTCCTTCGTGGCGTTGACGTGACCAAGCCTTCCACGGAGGCTTGGATCTCGCAATTGACGCTTGCCGCTGGTATCGTCACCGCGACCACAACCGCCTCCAACGGATTGGTCCCAGGCAACTCCGGCGCGGTTCTCATCACCGGCGTACCCACCACCAATACCGCCGGGAATGCAAATTTCAATGGCGTCTTTACCGTTACCGCGCTCAGCGACACCAGCTTCACTTTTATCCTTAACTCGACGGCTAGCGGCACGGTCACCATACCGCTTCTAACAGGCAGCACGACCAAGACGTCGGCTCCTGTTTACTACAGCACTCCCAACCTGACGTTCGCGGGCGTCTCCCAGACAACGCAAGGCATCTCCATCAACCCCATTACCAATACCGCGGCTCTCGCAGATGCCGATGCCGTCAGCAGTTCACAAATATATCTCCTCAATGACCTCGATCAGTCTCTTAGCCTGATCAGCTTCTCCAATATGTGCACCGCTTACAACACGACCTGCCCCGGCGGTGACGAATTGCTGGGCACTGCCGATGTAGCCTGGCAGCCCTATTCCGATGTCCTGGTTTCCTATAACCCGGGAATAAACCAGGTCTCCTTTTCGGATTCCGTCAGCGACAGCCGCCAGGCGTTCGCTTGCGAGCTGGGCAATGCGACCAACATGAAAATGAACACGGGAAGCGCCTGCGTTGTGCAACCCAACCCTTCTGTCGGGCAGCCCCCATGCGCCGCGCCCAACAATACCGCCACGGCTTGCACTCAACAATTTCTAAACCAGATCACCCTGCAAGGTACGGGCAGGACGATTTTGACTGTAAATAATGGCACTACGGGGCAGCTGACTCTTTTTGGCGGTCTAGCGGTGGATCCCGCTACCAATCAAGCGTTCGTCGTCATGTCCGGCAGCAATCAGATAGATATCATTGATCTTGGGCCTTGCAGTGCCGCTAACAACTGCGTCAACCCATTCAATTCCCTCAAACCGGCGGAGATCAGCGATATCCTTGTCCCGAGCCCCAATCCGGGACTGGGTATTATCGGTGGCATTCCCCATGCAACTGTGCCTCAGGGAACGCTCACCTCTTCGAATGACCTTACCGGTCTCCAGATCTATGGCGCGGGATTCGATGCCTCCACCTTCGTGCGCCTGGATGGCGCACCCATTCAGCCCGGTCCCAAAACCGTCGGTCCGCTCGTTCAGTTTGTGAACAGCAGGCAACTGACCGTTACCATTCCTTCCACTTATCTGTCCTTCCCGCATCGCTTTGCGCTGGACGTCGTTACTCCTGATGCGCCCGGCGGATCCTCGCAATCTAACGCCACGGACTTCTTCGTTATTCAAGCCGTGGACATGACTCCTGCCTGTGCGCCGGTCACAAACGGGCCCATGCCAAGTTCGGTGGCCGTCGCGGATCAACTTGCCAATGGTCCCTTCTCGCCTATCGCTGTGGTGTCCAACAGCAATTGCAACAACATTTCGATCGTGGACATGAATCCCGCGGACGTCGCGGGCGGTACTGGCCCCAATCCTGGCCGGTTCGGCACGATTCTGAACTCCGTAGCCGTAGGCATGACTCCTGAGGGTGTGGCCATTAGCCAGCCCCTGGGGATTGCGGTTGTGGCCAACAACGGTGCAGGCACAGTATCTACCGTCAACTTACTTACAGGCTCACAACTGGTTCCGGACGTTGCTACAGGGACGAATCCCACGGGCGTAGCCATTGACGATTCCACGGGTGCGGCTCTGGTTACGAACACGGGGTCCAACACCGTTACAGAACTCAACTTGCAGTCGCTTTTTGGAACCGGTGCCCTAACCGCCCTCGTTCCTGTCAGCATCGGTGGGTTCCAGCAACCGACTGCGGTTGCCATTGACCCGGATCGCGGCACCAACAATCAAGGCCTGGCAATCGTCACTACGTTGGAACTTCAATCAGGCAGCTTCCCGATTGGCGGACTGGCGGCTGTGGACATCGGGCTTCCGATTCCCACCCTGAGCACCACCGTCAGCACGTCCAGCGTGACCGCGCCAACGACCGGAGTGGTCTTTGACCCCACCGTTGTGACCGGCACTGCCAACCCCGGCGTGTTCTACGCGAGTTCCAGCGGCGGCAGCCAGATCACGGCGTATAACCCGGACTCAGGCAGCCTCATTAGCGTCAATGTTGGCATCAACCCTACCGCTCTGGCCATCAATCCAGAGACCGGCGCCATCCTGACGACCAATGTGGCGGGTCAGACGATTTCTATCGTTGACACTACCTCCAGTCCCTTGAGGACCGTCAAAACGATCGGCCTTCCGGGCTCCGTGCAATTTGGCGTGGCCATTGACCAGTTCACGAATCTGGCGGTTATCGTGGACCAGGGAAATAACCGGCTGCTGATTTTCCCGATGCCGAATTGAGGGTTTCTCAGCGCGGGACTGAAAACGGTGGGAACCGCGAAAGGGCAAAGCTCTTTCTGATTGCAGCAACGGGAGCCGCTCGGCTATACTTCAAAGTTTGCGTGGTGCCCGCGGAACGCGCCGGCGAGCGGAAAAGTTTAAGGCCAATCAAACGTTGGCGCTGGTTTGTCTCGAAGACATCGGGCCAGCTATAACTACAAGGAGAATAAAGTGAATTTGAGAATGGTATTGAGATCTACAGCTCTGGCCGCCGTTTGCCTGCTTGGCACGGCAGGAGCCTGGGCGCAAGCGGCTCCGGCGGGCGGCGCCGCCGTACCCGCGGCAAGCAAGGTGGGCATCATTAATCTGCGCGGCGCGATTGGGAACACTGCGGAAGGCAAACAGGCGTCCGCCGAACTGCAATCGCAGTTTGCGCCTCGTTCCGCCGAAATTGATGGTCTTACCAAGCAGATCAACGAACTGCAGCAGCGCCTTCAGTCCGGCCAGGGAAAGTTGAGCGATGAGGAAGTCCAGCGGCTGACTGCCGAGGGCCAACGCCTCACGCAGCGCCTCGATCGCCGCCGCAACGATTTCCAGGAAGACGCCGGCGCAGCGCAGCAGGAAGTACTCGAGCGCATTGGCCGCAAGATGGTGGACGTTCTCGACCGCTACGCCCGGGAGAATGGTTTCAGCGTTGTTCTGGATACCTCCGGGCAAAACTCGCCGATTCTCTATGCGTCGAACCAGATTGATGTGACGCAGGACATCATCAAGTTGTACGACACGGCGTATCCGGTGAAGGCGGGCAGTAGCACTCCGGCGAAGCCGGCTGCCACGACTCCGGCCAAGCCCGCCGCTACCACGCCTGCCAAGCCGCAGAAGTAGGCATTTTCTGAGGGCGGGAGCTCAGCTCTGTCGGCGCTTGCTTTCCAAAACGCCTCCGGTTTTTCCGGAGGCGTTTTTTTGCGTGAGCTCTTCGCCCTGCTCGCGCGCGTCGGGGTTGGCTGGATGTTGGACGGCGGCGGGGCCTGGTGAGGCGCGAGAAACAATCGTCACGCGTCGCCGGAATTCGATATAGTAGGCAAAACCTTTTCGGGAGGGCACCATGCCGCAAGCGAAATCACGACTCGAACGAATGCCAAGACCCCAGGTTTTCGCCACGCCCGCGGAAGAACGCCGCCACCGCAAAGAAAAACTCGCGGGAGCTTTTCGCCTGTTCTCAAAGTGCGGCTTTGACGAGGGCGTTGCGGGACACATCACCGCGCGCGATCCCGAGCGGCTCGATCACTTCTGGGTGAACCCCTTCGGAATGCATTTCAGCCAGATTCGCGTTTCGGATTTGATTCTCGTGAACGATGCCGGCGAGGTTGTGGAGGGCGACCACGAAGTGAACATGGCCGCGTTTGCGATTCATTCCCGTATTCACAAAGCGCGTCCCGATGTGATTGCGGCGGCGCATTCGCATTCGCTGAACGGCAAAGCATGGTCCTCGCTGGGCCGTCTGCTCGATCCTCTCACGCAGGATGCCTGCGCGTTCTATGAAGATCATGTCGTGTTTAATGATTATACGGGCGTGGTTTACGACACCGACGAAGGCGACCGCATCGCCAAAACGCTCGGCGACAAAAAGGCCGCCATTTTGTGCAACCACGGCTTGCTGACGGTCGGCCAGACCGTGGATGAGGCCGCCTGGTGGTTCATCACCATGGACCGCTCCTGTCAGGCGCAATTGCTCGCGGAAGCAGCGGGCGAACCACACAAAATTCCGCACGAAACAGCAAAACACACGCGCGGCCAAGTGGGGCTGCCCATGGTTGGCTGGTTCCAGTTTCAACCGCTCTGGAACCGCATCATCCGCGAACAGCCCGATCTGTTCGATTAAACAGCGCTCTAAGCTCCAGCCGCCTTCGACTTGTGTCCGTGATGTTCCACGTGCGTCTTGGCCGCTTCGGTGGAGTGATGTGTGGCGTGTGTGAGATGCCCGTGGGCGCTGTGGGCATGATGAGCGGCCGCTTCATGGTCGCCCGCCTCGTGGTGCTTTGCCGCTTCGCGATGGTGCCGCGCCGCATGCTCGTGATGTTCAGCTGCCTTGTGATGGTGTTCCGCTGCGTGTTTGGACATGATTTCTCCTCTGCATGGAAGATGGGCCGGAGGGAAAAGGCGACGCTACGAGACACACATTACCGAGGCATGAACGAAGCATTAAAAAGTCCGCTGCCATGGAGCAAATCATTCGATTGTCTCCGGCTTGTTGCGCAAGCCTGGCAGGAGGGCTACTACGCCGATGGGCCGCTTTTTCTGGAAATCAGTTAGGCGCCTTCTCGTCGTCCCTCATGATGATCGCGCACGCTTCATTCTTCGATGCAGCTTTTTTGCAATTCTCCAGAGCGTGCTTCTCCGCATTTTGCGTCGTGCGCTGTCCAACGTACATTCCGACTCCTCCGTCCGCCGAAGCCGCAAATGCTTTGTGCGGAGCGCTCAACAAATATCTTCTAAACTCCTCGCGTCCGTCGCGCGAAAGATACTCGGGCGGTTCCACAGCTGGAGCACGCACCTCCAGTGGCGTATCCCGCAGCACCAGGTTCTGACTCCGCAAGAAATCATCCACCATCGGAGCCCATATCGGTATTCCCCGCAGCGAGAACAGCGAATGCCCGTCTTCACCAAACGGCCCGGCCAGGATGAACTTGGCCTTTCCTCCGCTCTGTGTGAACGCCTGATAGAGAGCCTTCGCGACCGGCGGCCCGAAAAAATGGTCGTTTTCCGCGTAAATCCAAAGCATGGGGACTTTCGAACGTCTGCCAAATTCGCCAAACGCGCTTACCAGTGCTCCCGGGTTGCAAACCTCATCCGCCGCTCTCGAGCCACGTCCTCCGGCAAAGCTGATCGCCGCCGTCAGTCCGGGCGGCGGGTCGGCGGAGAGTCCCACCATGGACATCCCGCCTGTCGAGACCCCAATGCTGATCATGCGTGAGGGATCCACCTCCGGGCGCGTCGCAAGGTAAGCCGCCGCCTCGCGCAGGTCCTTCACGGCCTCCTTTGTCGGCCCCACGAAATCCGGATTGCGGCCGCAAACATGCCCGTCCTCCTCATAACCTCCGCCGGAATCTCCGTATCCCCGCCGCATCACAATCACTGCCGTCCATCCGCGCCTCGCAAATTCGCGCGCCTGCGGTATCCATCGCAGAGGAGTCATATCGTCGCGCTCGCTTGGTTCACGTGGCGTTCCATGCGTGATGAGGGCCAGCGGATGCGGCGCCGCATCCGAAGGGCGCACCATCACCGCCTCCAGCCCTTTCTTGCCGGAGGAATGTGTGGGCAGCCGCATCTCCGTGACAGCAATTTCCTGCGCGCGCGTTGCGCCAGCAAGCACTCCTGTCGCCACCAAAAGCGCCAACCCAGCTGCGAAACCGCCCCTCGATTTCCTGTGCATGGGCGACCTCCATGGACTTCCTCTTTGGAACTACCTCTTTGTAGGGGAAGGATACATCGTTCCGTCGAACGGAGTGCGGCTAACGCCAGTCGGCGTTAGCCGCTTAGGCAGTCCAGATTTGTTTCAGGACGCGTTGGAAGTTTCCCCCGAGGATCGCTTCGATGTTGGCGTCGGAGTACTTGCGGCGGATCAGGCCTTCGGCAAGATCAAAGGGGCGCTTGGCGTAGTTGTAGCCGTCGATGTCCACCTTATCGCGGAAGCCGTAGCTCCCTTTGTAGCTGGCGCGGAGCTGTTTGTTTTCTTCGGGGGGCATGCCATCGTAGCCGACCAGGTCGATGTCGCTGCCGACGCCGAGATGCTCGACGCCTACCAATTTCGTCACATAATCGAAATGATCGAGCATGGTTTCGATCGTCGTGGGCTCTTTGGGGCTGACGAACATCCGGACTTCGGTAATGCCCATGACCCCGCCTTTTGCGGCCATGGCTTTGATGGCTTCGTCGGTTTTGCAGCGCGGGTGCGTGGGATTGAGGGCGCGGCAGTTGGAATGCGTGATGAGGACCGGTTTCTTGGAGACGTCGAAGGCGTCGAGAGTCGTTTTGTCGCCGCAGTGTGAGACGTCTACCGCCATGCCGAGTTTATTCATGCGCTCGACGATAGCGAGGCCGAAGTCGGAGAGACCGTCGTCGCGGCGCTCGGTGCTGCCGTTGCCGATCAGGGTCCGCGCATTGTACGTAAGCTGGGATACGCGCTGGCCGATACCGTAAAAATAATCGACGTCTTCGAGTTTGCGGAAATGCTCCGCGTTTTGCACGCCGAGCATGACGCCGACTTTTCCGGAGGACTTTATGCCGTCGAGGCGGTCGCGGGTTTCCACGCGCTCGAACCAGTTGTCGTGGCGCGCGAGGAAATTGTTATAGCCGGATAGGAACTGCAGAGTTTCGAGATAGGCGTCGGTGCCCCCCGTGCCGATCGCGATGTGAAACACGTTGATGCCGGATTGTTTGTAGGGCGCGTAATCGGCGGCGGTAAAGTTGTCGGGATCGCCGAGAAATTTTTGTGTGAGCGAAGGGCTGATCCAGAGCGGCGCGAGCATATCGATGACGGTGGAGCGCTGGACGAGGTCGACGGCGCGCGCGGAGTATGTCGGATCGGCTCCAGCGGCGGCTTCGCCAAAAAGGCGGTATCTGCCGCGGTTCAGCATCGCAGCGCCTGCTGCCGCGCGTGTCAGGGTTGGCGCAACCGCAGCTGCCGCGGCGCCTCTCATTGCAGTGCTCAACATGGTCCGGCGATTCATCGTTCTGTACCTCTCTTCGTGGCGCTGACATCGGGCTGGTGTGCACAACGAGTGCGCATCTTAACACTGAAACATTTGTTTCGCTATTTGTTATCTCGTGACTGCACTTTCCGTGGCTGCTGTCAACGCGATAAGGGATACGAATCTTCGCCAGGCGTGTGCCCAGACGTGCGCCCGGATATGCGCGAAGGCCTCGCGTAAGAAACGCTTGTTGACGGCCGGCTTGCTACTGGAACCAGTAAGGAGTTTTCTTCGTCCACTCGCTGCCGGGGTAGCTCTTGTGGAGAATCTCGAAGGCATCTTTTGAATAGTTGGCAGGATCGTTTTGCGCAGTTTCCGTGCAGCCATAGCGCCAGGCGCGGACGACGTTGTGAAGGGCTTCGGGAACCCGAGGGTCATCCGCATGGGACTTGGCCCAGGAGATGGTGATTTGGCCGAGCCATCGCGGAGCCGGGGGAAGATCCGCCAGCGCTTTTATTTCGTCAGCGGCGATGTTTTTTTCCTGTGGAGAGAGAAAACCTGGTTCCGGAACATCTCCGCCGGGGTAAATCTCTTGCAGAGGAGGGCGCAGGTTCGAAAACATGCGATAGAAACCGGTGTTGGTGTTCGGATTTTTTTGCGTGGGGACGAAGGAGCACCACCAGTTGTCTCCGAAATTTTGGATGGAGTTGAAGTGCATTTCGTTGGTGTTGTTGAACCAGGCGCGGCCCGGGCTGGCGGTCACGAAAGGCCGAAAGCCGGGATTGCGGAGAATCGCGAAGACGGCGGCGAATTCGCGCGAGTCGCCTTCTGTTGCGGAATATTCCGCGAGGTCATTTTTCAATTCCGGAATCAATTCACCGAGGATTGGAATCATTTCGCGATCGATTGCGCCGTTTTTTAGCTGGACGGCGCGGGTCCACGCGGCGACGGCGATGTCGGCCCGTAGCGAAGGCGGAAGATCGGCGGATTTGGCGGCATCGGCCAGAAGACGAAGAGGCAATTTTTCGGAGAGAACAACGGACGCATCGGAATCGAAATGCGGGCGAGTGACGGCGTACTCCGGGGTGCCCGGGTCGTAATCGGACTTTCCAGCGGGAAGTGGCGCAACCCCGGTGGCGTCGGTTGAAATGCGCGGAGCGAACTGGAGAAATTGCGAAAGATTTTCCGCGAGCTTCATACGCAGGGCGCGAAACTGATTTCTTGCCGAGATGGGCATCGTGGAGCCCTGCTCGGCCATCAATCGGTCGAGACCGCGTCGGGCGCCGTCGAGATTTCCGGATTCTTCCAGCAGGCGGAGACGATGAAATGCGACGGTAAGATAAGCGGGAGAATCCGGGCCGATTTTGGCGGCGGCGGCGAGAAGTTCCGCAGCCGAGGAATCCTCTGCGGATGCCTTGGCGATGGTTGCGACGAGCCACGGCAAGGATTTCGTTTCGTGCCAGCGTTGCAAAGAGTGCTGCGATGCGGGTTCGCCTCCTTCATGGAAAGTGAAAATCCAGTCGGTCATGTCGCCGGCCGGCAGGCGGGAGGATTCGTCGCGCGTCTCTCCTTTTTGTGGCGGCTGATTGGGGGAAGCGGGAGGAAGCGTAATCGTTTTGTTGAGGACCGGGCGATCGAGGAGCCAGAGGTAGTCGGTTAAATCCTGGCCGAACGATTTCGAATCGCCAGCTTCCAGGAGCGCGGTTTCGAGTTCATGGAAGCGCTCCTGGCGGTGAAGTCGGATGCGCACGAAGCCAAGAAGCCGCTGGGCGGCAGGGTGAAATTCGCGGGAGTCTTTATCGGCGAGAACGTCACGCAATTGAGCTTCGGCTTGCGACAAAGCGGAAACATCATAGTCCGCGTCTTTGGCTTCGAGAGTGCCTTTGCGAATCAGCACACGGGCACGGAGATACAGGGCGATTTTTTGATAGGGAGACGCGGAATCTTTGCTGATGTCCTCGAAGGCTTTTTGGGCGGCGTCGAAGTTGCCGGCGTAGAAAAGTGCGGCGGCGATTTGGTAGGCGCGATCGGCGCGAAGGATAGCAGGATCTTCTTCATGAGCCGCAGCGGGAATCACGGCGGGCTTGGGTTTTGGCGGATAGCCCATGTCGCTGGAACAATTTTCAAACACTTGATCTTGCGCTCCGATCCATTCTTTGACGACCGGACTTTGCGCGCCGAATTGAGAAACCCGGCTTTGCAGTGTATGGACGGCGTTTTCGAAAGCCCCGCTAAGGCAGTTGTAATAAACCGTGTATTGCTCATCGTGCATGGTAGCGCGGGTTATTCCCAGGGGATCGAAGTCCATGCGGGGACCTCCCTGCTTCTCGCCGAGGAGCTTCGCACGCGTTGTGTCCCAGGTGCTTATCCAATTCTCGGACTCGCCGGAAGCTTGCCGCGGCGTTTCATATTGAGGCGATTCCGCAGCGGGTTGGAGTCCGAGCGCGGCCAGTTCCGATTTCTTGAAGGGTCTGCCGCTGAGATTCCGGTAGGCCTCAAACAAGTAAATGTGCCAATAACCCGTTTCCAGTAGGCCAAGCTTGCCCGCTGCGTAGCTCGCGTCGCGGACGTCGGGCGCAATAAAATCGGTGTAGATGGGAGCATTGAAATCGGGGCCGCAGGCCAGCGACAGCGGCGGAGGAACGATCAGCAGGAAAGCAAGGAGCATGGCGGCGAACGTACGGGCGATGCGGCGTTTCATGGTTGCCACTCTTTGAGGATTTTTTCGGCGTCGGATGGTGTCCAGGCGTGTGGTGCGAAGATGTAGATGCGATTCTGGCGCGCGTCAAACGTTGCCGAGTATTCGGGCGTCAGCAGATCCCTCGAAAGAGATTCATCGGTGGATAGGCCGAGACTGCCGCGGCAGGCAGCAACGGGAAAATTGCCGTTGGAGTGAAGAAAGTTGGCGACATTGGCGGCATCGGGCCCCATGCGAAAAAGCATGGGCACGGCTTCGTCGATTGTTGCGGGTGGAAGCTGGTCCAGCCAGCGATCGCCGATACACCAGGAAGCGAGCGCGGTGATGGAGAGAGGAAGAAAGGGAGAAAGTTTGGCGCGCACGTCCTGAAGCAGCGCGGCGTAGAAAGCGTGTGCGCTGGCGGGTGCGTCGAAATCGATCTGGACCGCGGATATGCCGGGCAAAGATTGCAGGGCGGCGACCTCCTCGGCGAGGAGAGCGCGCTGCGCGCCGGAATAAGAAAAGTCATGGAGGGGCGAGATGAATTGCTGGGCAGGCGCAGAGCGAGGCTCGGGCCCCGATTCGATACGGATGACGGCGATCAGTGGCACGCCATGCGGGACACGCAGAGGCTGGAGTCGAGGACGCACCGTGAAAATGGCGGATGAACCCGTGACGCCATCCGCGGACGGTGAATGGAGATAAATTGTTTTGGCGAGGAAGGCGATGGCCGCTTGATCGGGTGAGACGTATCGCATGTCTTCGGGGCGTTCCCAGGCCCAGAACGTGATGGGCGGTAGTTTTTCCAACCGTCCGGGTGGAGAGTGGCGGGCGAGCGAGCCTGAAGCGAAAACGCGATGGGCCAAGGATCCCATGGAGCGGGGACTCACGGTCGCATAGGCGATTACGCAAGCCAACAAGGCGATGAGAGGGACGAAGGCGATTTTGGACAATGGTGTCACTGCACGTACCAGGAAGCAGGCGCGTTGCCAGAACTATGCGATTGATTTTAGGAGGTTTACACGTGCAACAGAGGCTGCTGTGCGTAAAGAGACATGCCGAGTGTTGATGGAAAGCCACGATGGCCCCAACGCGCCAGAAATGGCCCCGATTTTGGGCCGTATCTTGCTTTTGACTTGAAGGCGGAATATACTGCTATTTCGCTCTGAAGCGGGTCGCACGAATGGGTGGGCGCAAGCCCACTTTTTTGTTGGGCCGGTTGCAGTGCACTATACACCGGCATTGCTCGGGGAGTCTCTAGTTGGATCTGGAAAAAGTCCGCGAAGCCGCCGAGCGGGTTGCCCGGTCCGAAGGGCTTGAAATATTTGATGTTGAGTGGAAAGTCGGCAAGGACCGCTTCCTTAGGGTAATTATCGACCGGGCTCCGAAGGTGCAAGCTGGGATTACGGATGCACCGGGGGAAGTAAAGCTACCCGCCGAAGCGAATGAGGGCGGCGGGCGCGTGGGGGTCAGCCATGCGGATTGCCAGCGCATCAGCGAACAGTTGAGCGTGATCCTCGACGTTGAGGAGTTGATTCCGGGGCCAAGGTACATCCTGGAAGTGAGTTCTCCGGGGATGGACCGGGCCCTGAAGAAGCCGGCGGATTACGAACGGTTCCGCGGACGCATGGCGAAGATTACGACCACCGAGCCGGTCGAGGACGAGAAGTTTTTTGAAGGCCGGCTGTCCGGGTTTGTGGACGGTAAGGTGCGGTTGGAGTTGCAGGGAAAAGTGGCACGGTTCGTGGAGGTGCCGCTCGAGAAGATTCGGAAGGCGAATTTGGTGGTGGAATTTTAAAAGAAGTGATTAGCAGAAGTGAGTAGTGGGCCGTCCGTAGTTTTTCGGAAGAGGAAGCGTCGGGAACGCAGACATGGCGAATTTGCTTTATCAACAGATTGAGATGCTGAGCCGCGAGAAGCACATCGAGACGGAGGTCGTGGTGTCTGCCATTGAAGACGCCATGGTTGTCGCGGCGCGGAAATATTACAAGACGGAAGAGGATTTGCGCGCGAAGTTTAATCCCGAGACCGGGCAGGTGGACGTGTACTCGGTACACGTTGTCGTCGAGGAAGTGACCGACCCGAAGAAGGAAGTCAGCCTGGCCGACGCCAAGAAAAAGAATCCTTCGGCGGAGCTTGGCACGGAGATTATCGCGGCGAAGCCGACGGATGTGCTTGGACGCATTGCGGCGCAGACGGCGAAGCAGGTGATTCTGCAGAAGGTGCGCGAAGCCGAGCGCGACACGATTTACAACGAGTATCATACCCGCGTGGGCGAGCTGGTCACCGTGATTGTGAAGCGCGCGGAAGGGCCCGATTTGATTGTGGACATGGGACGCACCGAAGCGCGTCTGCCGAAGCGCGAGCAGTCGAAGCTCGAAACATACAATATCGGCGAGCGGCTGCGTGTGGTCATCAAGATGGTGGATCGTGCGGCGAAGGGCCCCCAGGTGATTGTTTCGCGCGCGGATGCCAGCCTCGTGCAGCGATTGTTTGAGATGGAAGTGCCGGAAATTTACGACGGCACGGTGCAGATTCGTCACGCGGCTCGCGAAGCGGGCGAACGGACGAAAGTGGCCGTGGCCAGCCGGGACAAGGACGTTGATCCGGTGGGCGCATGCGTCGGAATGAAGGGAATGCGCGTGCAGTCGATTATTCGCGAACTGCGCGGCGAGAAGATCGACATTATTCCGTACAGCGAAGAGACGGTGGCATTTGCGCAGAAGGCATTGAGCCCGGCAAAAGTCACTCGCGTGCAGATTACCGACCCGGAGAACAAAAAGCTGGAAGTGATCGTCGAGGATTCGCAGCTTTCGTTGGCGATCGGCAAGAAGGGGCAGAACGTCCGCCTGGCAAGCAAGCTAATCGGCTGGGACATTGACATCAAGAGCGAGGAAGAGAAGCGGCAGGAAATTGAAGAGCAGATGACGGCTCTGACTGCACCCACGACTCCGCTGACCGCGCTTGCCGGTGTTGGCGCAAAGACGATTGAGAAGATTGAAGCTGCGGGGATCACCAACGTTGAGAAACTCGCTGGTATGACGCCGGAGCAGTTGATGGAAATTCCGGGCATCGGCGAAAAGATGGTGGACAAGATCTATCAAGCGGTAAATCGCTTTTATGAAGGTGGAGCAGAAGCTGGCGCAGCGGCTCCGGCCGGTGAAGGCACCGCCGAGGTGGCCGAGGGCGAGGCAGCTCCCGTGGAAGAAGGCGCGTCAGCGGAAAGCACGGAAGTCGTCGTTGACTCGGCAGAGAACGCCGCGGCTGCCCAGGAAGCCTCCGAGCAGAATGCGGAAGCGGACGAGCCGACGGCCGAAGAAGAAATAAAGACGCACGATCATTCCGCAAGCGAGGCGAAGGCGGAAGAAGGGCCCAGGGAGTAAGTAACAGTTTGACCCTGCGAACGCCGGGGGCCATTGAATTTCTGACCGCAGAACGGTCTACAGGACGCATGAGCGAAGCTAATCAAGTCCGAATCAACGAGCTGGCACGCGAATTGGAGGTCAAGGCGAAAGCTATTATTGACCTTTTGCCGGGGTATGGAGTAACCGAGAAGAAGACGCACTCGAGCTCCATTCCCGAAGACGTCGCGGAAAAAGTTCGCAAAAAGCTGTTGGGCCAGGCGGAAGCTGAGGCGGAGGCGGAAGCCAAAGCCAAGGCTGAAAAAGAAGCCAAGGAAGCCGCGGCCAAAGCTGCGCGGATGCGTCCGGCAGGGGCGCCTGCGCCCGTTGCGGCGGCTCCCGCCGCTGCACCTGCTGCGCCAACCGTTGCCAGACCTGCTGCTCCGCCTGCTCCGAGTGCTGCGCCACCGGCTCCACAAGTTGTTCGCCCTGCTGCGCCTGCTCCGGCACCTGCGCATGTACCGGCGCCTGTTTCAACGACGCCAGCCGTTGCGCCCACTCCTGTTGCTCCCAAGCCGCCTGTCGCGCCGCCTTCCGCAGCTCCTGCGACGACGCCAGCGGTTGCGCCATCGGTCGCAAAGCCCACGGCCCCGGTTGCACCGCTGCCGAAGGCTCCGTCTGCGCCAACACCGATTCGACCGGCATCGCCCTCGGGGCAGCCGAGTGGCGCGCCTGCTATGCAACGGCCCGTTCCGCCGCGGCCCCAGTCTCCGGCGGGAACGCAACCTGCCGCTGGAGTGCGTCCCGCCGCCGGGTCTGCGGCATCCGCCACGCGTCCGCCAGCGCGCCCTTTGCCGACCGGCAATCGTGGACCGATTCCTGGGACAACTCCTGGCAGCGGCCAGCGCTCCGGCGGAGGGCCACGTCCTGGCCAACCCATGCGTCCCATGGGGCAAGGTGGCGGTCAGGGAAGACAATATTCGCCGAGGCCGGGTGGTCCGGGTGGGACGGGAAGCTCGCCAGCGAATCGGCCGTTCGAGCAGCGTCGTGGACCGATGCCAACGGGCACACGTCCTGGGCCACGCGCGCCGGGCCGTCCGGGAATGCTTCCGCCGCTGCCGGACAAAATGCCCGCCAAGGCAGAACCGGGCAAGCCACTGTACACGCGCAAACCGTCGCAGAGGCAGAGGCCGGTTGTTGACAAACGAGAGATTGAGGGCGAGCGCAAGCTGCATCCGACGCGGCAGCGTCCTGGTGCGGGAGACCGGCGGTCTGCGGCGGCCGTTATTGCGCCACCGGAGCCGCGCGCGCCGCGCGACGTTACGATTACCGAAGGCATTACCATTCGCGAGCTCGCGGAAAAGCTGGACGTCCGCGCCAAGGATCTTCTGAAGACGCTTTTGGATCGCGGCGTTTTTGCCAGCATCAACCAGGCTTTGGATGTGCCAACGGCCACCACGCTTGCTGAAGCGTTCAGCGGCGTTGTGAACGTGGTGTCGCTCGAAGAAGAGATGGTCCTGGAAGTTGCGAAGGAAGAGACCAAGGAAAGTTTGAAGCCCCGGCCGCCGGTCGTGACTGTTATGGGTCACGTGGACCACGGCAAAACGAGTTTGCTGGACGCGATTCGCGAAGCGGATGTAGCCGCCGGCGAAGCGGGCGGGATTACCCAGCATATCGGCGCATACAAAGTCATGGTCAACGACCGCAGCGTGGTTTTCGTTGATACCCCGGGCCACGAGGCGTTTACGCGAATGCGCGCTCGCGGGGCGAAGGTTACCGACATTGTCGTGCTGGTTGTGGCCGCGGACGATGGCATGATGCCGCAGACCAAAGAAGCGATCGATCACGCGAAAGCGGCGAAGGTGCCGATCATCGTGGCGATCAACAAGATTGATAAGCCGGAAGCGCAAGTCGAGCGCGTGAAGCGGCAGCTCTCGGACGTCAACTTGGTACCTTCCGAATGGGGCGGGGACACGGAAGTTGTGGAAGTGTCCGCGAAACAGAAAAAGGGCATTGATAAGCTGCTCGAAACGATTTTGCTGGTTGCGGATTTGCGCGAATTGAAGGCCAATCCGGATGCACCGGCTGCCGGCACCGTACTGGAATCGCGCGTGGACAAAGGACGAGGCCCGGTCGCTACCGTCCTCGTGCAAAACGGCACCCTCAATTCCGGCGACTTCTTTATCTGCGGTTCGGTATTCGGTAAAGTGCGAGCGATGTTCGATGATCGCGGTCGAGCGATCAAGGATGCGCCGCCTTCGACGCCAGTGGAAGTCCTTGGCTTGCAGGGCGTGCCGGATGCCGGCGATCATTTCCAGGTAACCGAAGAAGCGAAAGCTCGACACATCGTGGAATACCGGCAGGGCAAACAGCGCGACGCACAGATGGCGCGAAGCAGCGGTGCGCGCATCACGCTGGACCAGTTGCATGAGCAGCTCAAAGCCGGCGATGTAAAAGAATTGGGCATCGTCATTAAAGCGGACGTGCAGGGCTCCGTGGAAGTTCTCAGCGAAATGTTGCCGAAGCTTTCGACCGACCAGGTGAAGCTGAAGATTATCGGGTCGGGTGTTGGTGCGGTCACCGAAAACGACGTGCTGCTGGCTTCGGCATCCGGGGCGATCGTCATTGCCTTCGGCATACGGCCGGACCGCAAAGCGATGGAGCTGGCGCAGCAGGAACACGTTGATATCCGGTCGCACACCATCATTTACGAAGTTTCCGACGAGATTAAGAAAGCCATGGAAGGCTTGCTCGAGCCGGTCATACAGGAATCGTATCTGGGCCGCGCGGAAGTGCGGAACACCTTCCGGGTCAAGGGCTCGGGCACCGTTGCCGGATGCTATGTCGTGGACGGCGTCCTCAAGCGCGATGCGCAGATTCGCGTGATGCGCGACGGCGCGGTCATCTATTCGTCGAAGCTCAGTTCGCTCAAGCGCTTTAAGGACGACGCCAGCGAAGTCCGCACCGGGTTTGAATGCGGCGTGGGCATTGCGAATTTCAACGACGTCAAAGTCGGCGACGTCCTGGAATGCTTCAACGTCGTGAAGCTGAGCGCGGCGGAAGCAGCGGGCCAGAGCAGCGTGCCTGCAGGCCGTCGATAAACTGCCCTTCGTCCCCCCGGAGCGCACATGCCGGTAGGTCTGCTCACCCTGGAGCTGCACATCCCAGACGCGCAATCGTTGAAGGATAAGCGGCAAGTTTTGCGCAGCCTGAAGGACAAGCTGCGGCGGCAGTTCAACGTCGCGGTCGCGGAGCTGGACCATCACGAGGCGTGGCAGCGCTCGGTGGTCGGCGTCGTTACGCTTTCGAATGAAGAGAAGCATTTAAAGGAAGTGCTGCAAAAAGTCCTGGATGAAGCGGACAGCATTCTTGGCTCGATCCTGATCAACCAGGCGTTTGAGATTATTTAGAAACTTTCGCGGGTGGGGACATGAGTCCGGCCAATCACCGTCACGAACGAGTGGGCGAGGAAATCGCTCACGAAATCAACGCCATGCTTGCTGGTGAATTAAAAGACCCGAGACTCGAGGGCTCGGTTGTGGTTAGCGAAGTTCGCGTGCAGGAAGACATGAAACACGCGCGCGTGTTCATCAATATGAAGGGAACCGCGAAAGAGCAGACCGACGCGATCAAAGCGCTCGAGCATGCTTCGGGATTCATCCGGCGGGAACTGATCGAGCGGCTGCAGCTTCGCCGCTTACCGGAGCTGCACTTCGCTCTGGATCATTCGCAGGAATATACGGAGCGCATAGACCAGCTTTTGAAAGAGATGAAGAAGGACAAGCCTGCGGCGTCGTAGCGTGTTGTATTACAGCTGCTCAGCGCCGCAAAAGATTCCAGTCTCGCGGTGTAAAAGAAAAGCGGCGTCTAGCCGCCGCACTCCAAAATGCCAAGACAGCCTCAGCCCGCGCCGTTTGACGGCGCGCTTGTGATTGATAAGCCGCAGGGAAAAACTTCCCACGACGTGGTGGATGCGGTTCGCCATCTCGCCGGGTTCCGGCAGATTGGGCATCTTGGCACGCTCGATCCGCTGGCTACGGGCGTCCTGGTGCTGCTGCTCGGCCGCGCCACGAGGCTTGTGCAATTTTACAACGGGCGAAGAAAGCGGTATTCCGCGGCATTTCGTTTTGGGTTTGCGACGGACACCTACGATTCGGATGGCGAAGCGCAGGGACCGGATGCCGCGCCAGCTCTGGACGCTGTGGTTCTCGAAAAGCTCGCGTCGGAGCGGGTTGGCCGCTTCGAGCAGATGCCGCCTGCGTTTTCCGCGAAAAAAGTGAAGGGCCGTCCAGCGTACGAGCTGGCGCGGAAAAAGCTAGTCGTTGAACTGAAGGCGGCCGAGGTAGAGCTGTTTGAGTTCAAATTAACCGGAATCGAAGGAAGCCTGGCGCGGTTTGTGATCGAATGCTCCTCCGGCACCTACATCCGCTCGCTTGCCCATGAAATGGGACAGAAGCTTGGCTGCGGGGCGCACCTCGCGGAAATCACGCGCACCGCGGTCGGTGAGTTTTCGCTGGATCAAGCCATCAAGCTCGAAGAATTGGCCGAGGCGTCGCGCGCGGGCAAATTCGCTGACTGCCTGATCCGTCTGGAAAATCTCCTGCCGAATTTTCCGCGCGTGAACGTGCTGCCCGTTGTGGAGAAGCGCGTTCGCCACGGCACGAAATTCAATGTGCAGATCGCGCAGATCCAGCCGGGGCGCGTTGAATTGCCGCCTGGCGCGACGCTTCAGCTCGATGGCGGGGAAATCAAACCGCCGCGTCTGCGCGTGTTTGGCCAGCAAGACAAGCTGGTGGCCATTGCGGAAGCCGTGGTGCCGCGCACCTACCAGCCCATCGTCGTTTTCGAACCGCTTCCCTAACGAAATGATTTTCGAAACCAGCGGCCGGGAGGCACCGGAATCACGCAGCAGAAGTTTCCTAAGGTTGCCGCGGCGCAGGCGCGGAAGGCGTAGAGCCACGGCCGCCCGCGCCACCGCTGTCGCCGCGGCCAGCATAGATGGATCGCGAGACGCGGTCCCGCAAGCGCATCGGATGGGGAGTAACCAGGATGATCATTTCGGTGTTCTCGGCGGTCACGCTTTTTTGTGCGAATAAATAACGCGCCACCGGAATATTCGCGAAACCCGGCAGGCCCGACAGCGTTTTGGTCTCCTCGTTGTCCAACAAGCCGCTAATCATCGTCGTCTCTTCTTCTTTTATGCGCAATGTTTGCGAAATCGTGCGGTTTGTGATGACCGGTATGCCATTGATGCTGCTGCCCGCGAGGGCGCGAATCTCGAAATCCAGCTGCAACGTAACTTCGTCATTCGGGTGCATGGTAGGCGTCGCCTTAACCTTGACGCCGATATCTTCATACTCCGCGCCAGGATAGGGTTCCTGCCCCGCAGCTCCGACGCCGCCCGCCGCGCTCAAGAAGCTGGAAGAATCCAAAACGACCGCTACCACGCCGTCCGTGGCGGCGGAATCTTGGGCTACAAAGGCGACATCTGGCAGCCCACTGCTGGATAGGGTGGAAGTAATCATCGCCATAGGGCCTGTCGGCACATTCAGCTCGATCCTGGACGAAAATGTCCCCTCTCCTTCCCCGACGTACAGTCCCAGCGTGCTGACCCCTTCGTTCGTCACTGCAATATCCGGAACAGTGCCACCCGCAAAATTGGCGATCACAATTCCAGCGGGAGTCGTTGCGGTCTGCAGTGGAGAGCCTGTAGCCGCGGTGAAGGTGGCATTCAAACTGGCGCTGCCCAGTAAGACCGTCACGGTGGCGTCGGATTGATTAACGATCGCGAGGTCTGGCACTCCATCGGCGTTCACATCGCCTGTGGCGATGGCCACGGGCAAATTTCCGACGCCAATCGGCGAACCCGCAGCCTCCGTGAAAGTGACGTTCTGGTTGTCGTCTACGGAGCTCAGCAGGATGGTGACGTTGTTCGAGGTCTGGTTTACCACGGCGAGATCTACTTCAGGCGAACTGTTGGTCGTGCTGATGGTATCGTTGCGAAAATTTGCGCCGACCATGGCGACGGGGCCTTGCTCGGAAATCCCGCCAGTGTTCGTGAGAGCAAAAGGCGATCCAGGGAAGGCCGTAAAAGTGCCATCTCCGTTGCCGCGAAAGAGAGAGATGGTATTGTCCGCCTGGTTGGCGACCGCGATATCCAAAAACCCGTCGCCATTAAAATCAGCTACCCACACCGCGCTTGGATTCTTGCCCACGGGGATGGGAGAGCCCGTAGCCTCGGTAAAAGTGCCATTGGGGATGCCGCTGGAATTAACATTGCCCAGCAGTATGGAGATGTTATTGGAGGTGGCATTCACGACCACCAGATCGGATGGCTGCGCCGTGTTAAACGTGCTGTTGTTGCGAAGAACGCCCGTAGCGATAGCGACTGGACCGGTCTCACCCGGCGACATGGAAATAGGCGAGGTGGTGAGCTGGACAAAATTGCCGAGGTCCTGGTTCTGGTAAATGCTGATGGTGTTGTCTCCGCGGTTGACCACGGCCAGGTCGGGGAGAGAGCCGCCGCTAAAGGAAACACTTCCTACGAGCGAGGAAGGATTCTTGCCGACAGGAAAGGATGTTTCAGGAAACGTCGTTCCGGAGAGTGAAGGGAGATTGGACGTGGCGCCCAGGCTCGAGGAGAGCAGTGAGAGAGTGATGGGATAACGGTCGCCCACAAAAAATGTTGCTGCCTTCCCATCCTGCGCGCGAAGCAGAACTTGACGGCCACTCTTTACCAGAGAAAGCGTATCGGAGAAATTGGCCGCGGTGCTCGGGATGGACAGTAGAAAAGTGGAGAGACCTCCGCCAATGGGCAGAAGGGAAGTCGTGTTGGAAAGGCCAGTAGCCGTCAGGATTGTGGAAAGGTTGGTGAGCAGATTGGCCAAGTCTGTGGAGGCTTTAAGGATTGCAAGATCGCTGGGAGTCAGGAGAACCGCCTGCACTGAGGAGGGCGGAGAAATTCCAAGCTCAGTCGCCTTGTTGCGGTCAACTTCCAGGATCTCCATCTCCAGCAGTACTTCGCCGCGGGCTTTTTCCGCTTGATTGATGACCTCGTGCGCGAGCGCGAGCCGTGCCGGAGTGTCGCGAATGGTGACTGCGCGGCTGTGGGCATTGAGCTCGATGTGTGTCGCCCCGGTCAAATCGCGCAAGAGGCGGACCATGTCCGCCATTTCCTCGTTGCTGACGGAAGCTGGAAGCATAAACGTCTGCTCGGCGACCACTTCATACTGGCGATGTTTTTCCGCCGTATCCTGAGCGACGAACAGCAGGTTCGTGGTAAGCGGACGCGAGAAGGTGGCCGTTTCCAGGCTCATGACCTTGAGCGCGGTATCGAAATCGGCGTCGTCAAGACGCAGCTGAACCGGGCGAGCAGGAAGGTCGGGATCGAAGGTCACCTTGATTCCGAACATGGCTCCCATTTGTTCATAGACCGTCTTTGTATCTCCGCGCAGATTAAGGTTTTGTTTTTTGCTGAGAGGCTTCAATTCCACCAGCCCCTCGATTTTCTGCATGGATTGCGTGATTTCGCCATCGTTCATGGCTTTCATCTGGCTTAACCGCTGCGCAACGACGGTGTTTCCCGGGTCAATGAAAAGAGCCTTGGCCAGCTCTTCGGTGGCCACGTCGGCGTGCCCGGCCAGAGCGTCGCGCTCGGCGGTTTCCACATGATCGCGAACGAGCTTGGAGCGCAGCGTGCCGATGTGTTCGATCAGGGCCGTATCCTGTGGCGCGAACCGCACGGCTTGCTGGTAAAAATTCAGGGCTTCATCGAGGCGGCCATCGGCGAGTTCTTTGTCGCCCAGGTCAGTAAGTTTCTTCGCGTATTTGGGATCAGGGCGCGGGGCCAGCTGAAGCTGTGCATCGGTCGGGTAGGGCTGCGGCGCGGGCGTTTGCGTTTGTGCCGGTGCCTGCGTCCGGGTGGGAGCTTGCGTTTGCGATGGAGCCTGTGTCGGTCCGGCGGATGGTTCTTGAGCGCAGATCGGCAAGCACACAAGAAGAGTGGCGAAGAGAAGCGAAGCCGAATGGCGCAGGTCAAGCCAGTTCATAGTTGATTCTGCCGGGCCATATATTCTACCGTGGCTTTAACGTGGAAATAGGACCAGACTGGTCCGGTTGACGAATATTCACATAAAGCGTAAACTCGGGATTGTAGTTGCAAATGATTTACAACTGGAGAATTCTTGCTCGCGGCCCTGCTCATTGCTCTCCGTGAAGGTGTGGAAGCTTCCCTCGTTGTAGGCATTGTTCTGGTCTATCTTTCGCGTACCGGCCGGGCGCAACTGGCGCGTTTTGTTTGGTATGGCGTTAGCGCGGCCGCTGCCCTCAGCCTGGCTGTGGCCATTGCCCTGGAGCGCTGGCGCATCAGCGAAGACGGCTTCGAGGGGGTTATGTACCTCGTCGCGGCGGGCTTCGTTATTACGATGATCGTATGGATGAACCGCGTTGCGCGCCATCTGAAAAAAGAGATCGAAGAGAGGCTGGAAAATTACGCCCAGCGGGATGGGGCGGCGGCAGGTTGGGGCGTGTTCTTGTTCGTGTTTTTGATGGTTCTGCGCGAAGGGGCGGAGCTGGCCATCATCTTGCGCGCGGTGGAACTTTCAACCGCGGGGTTGCAGATCTGGATCGGGACGGCGCTGGGGATTGCGGCCGCGGTGGCCGTTGGCCTGTTCTTTTTCAAGGGAACGCTGCGAGTTCCTCTGCACCGGTTTTTTGCGGCCACCAGTATCATTTTGATTTTGGTCGGCTTTCAGCTTGCCCTGACCGGCTTGCATGAGCTGAGCGAGGCGCAGTGGCTGCCGTCAAGCAAGGCGGAGATGGCGGTTATCGGGCCGGTGGTGCGGAACGAGTTGTTTTTCTTCGTGCTGATTTTTGGCGCTGCGGCGCTGCTGGTGTTGCGCGAGTGGCAGTCGGCATCGCACGCGAAAGCTTCGAGGGTCATCGCGGGGGAAGCGGAGAAGCGGCTGGTGGAGGCGCAGAACCGGCGGCAACGCCGCTGGATGATTGCCGCGGCGAGTGCTTGCCTGGCCGTCATTTTGCTGCTGACCGGGGATTTTGTTTATACGAACGCGAATGCCGCGCCGCCCTCGGCGCGCGCGCTCGATGCCGTTGGGAATGAACTGCGCATTCCCGTGAGCGAAGTGCAGGATGGCAAGATGCACTTGTTTACTGCGAGTGCCGGGGGGCAGTCGCTGCGATTTATGATCATCAAGAAGCCGAATGGATACGGCACGGCGCTGGATGCGTGCCGCATCTGCGGCGCGGAAGGCTACCGGCAGGACGGGCAGAACGTCGTATGCCGGCATTGCGGTTCTGCGATTTATATTCCGACGATTGGGGAAGCGGGCGGCTGTAATCCCATTGGGGTGCCGTCGCACGTGGACGGGGCTGATCTTGTGCTGGATGTTTCCGCGCTTGTCGGAGCGACCAAGGAGATTCCGCGGTAAGGGCGCGATGCATCGTGCCCCTGCAACTACCGGCATTTTGATGTACGCATTTTGATTCCGATATTTTGCTATGTTCCTGCGACTCGTTGCCGATTCGTTTACACGACGTCCGCGGCGCAAATTGCTGACGGCTGCGGCGCTGTCGCTGGGGATGGCTGTGGTGACGGCGGCTCTGAGCGTTTCGCTCGATGTCGGCGATCGGCTGGCGAGCGAATTCCGCAGCCTCGGAGCGAATTTAGTCGTTACGCCGGCGGCGGATTCGCTGCCGCTCGAAATAGGCGGCGTGGACTATCGGCCTGTTAACGCCGGCGCTTATCTCCCTGATTCGGATCTACCCAAAATCAAGACTGTCTTCTGGCACAACAACATCATTGCGTTTGCGCCTGTCCTGGAAATTTCGGCGACTCTTCCCAAAGCGAGTTATAGCGGTGCCAATGCGAGGCCGGACCAGCCAGAGATTCCGATTCTGCTGATGGGCACCTGGGCTTCAAAAAAAGTGCCGTTGCCGGACGGAGGCACTTTCCTTACCGGCATTGCGAAAACCAATCCGTGGTTTCAAATCAAGGGGAGATGGTTTTCCGATGAAACGCCAATCGTGCGCAAGGAGTTTCCACCTTATGGTCACTCCTACCTTCCGGGGCTGCCTGAGTGTGTGGTTGGAGAAAAACTCGCGGCTCGCCGCTATTTCTTCGCGGACCAGGCGGTTGTGAGCGTTATCAGCGCCACGGGTTCGCAAGATATGCAAGTGTGCGACATCACGGGAATAGTCTCCACCGGCGGCCCGGAAGAGGAAGCCGTGATTATGCCGCTTGCGACCGTTCAGCGGCTTGCAGGCAGGGAAGGCCAGTACCGGAAACTTTATGTAAGCGCGCTGACGAAGCCCGAAGATAATTTTGCGCGGCGCGATCCCAAAACGATGAAGCCGGATGAGTTCGAGCGGTGGTCGTGCAGCCCCTACGTTTCGTCGATTGCGTATTCGATTAAAGAGGCGCTGCCGGGGAGCGATGTGCGCGTGATTCGGCGGGTGGCCGAAGGCGAGGGAGCGATTCTCACCCGCGTGCGAACTTTGCTTTGGTTGGTGACGTTCGCGGCCTTGCTTGCCGCGGCGCTGGCGGTCGGTGCTTCGTCGGCGGCTTCGGTGATGGAGAGGCGCACCGAAATTGGTTTGATGAAAGCACTTGGTGCGGGCTCGGTCACGGTCGGCTTCCTGCTTGCGGCGGAACAGCTTGTGTTGGCGTTCGTTGGCGGAGGGGTTGGCTTCTCGCTGGGGATAATCCTTGCGCGCCTGATTGGACTGAAGATTTTCGGGGTTGCGCCAGCGCCATCGCTTCTTGTTCTGGTTGCGATTCTCGCTCTCGCTGCCGGCGTTACGCTTCTCGGTAGCGCCCTTCCTTTGCGCCGTGCCTCACGTTATGAGCCGGCGCCGATTCTGCGAGGCGAATGATGGCCTCCACTCGTTCGCAGAATCGGCAAATGTTCTGGCGCATCGTTTGGCATTTGCTTGGAGCCAATCGCGGCCGTCTGTTTGTCATTCTGCTCGCTTTAGGCGCGGGGGCCGCGGTCACTGCTGCGTTGCTCAATCTTCAGGTCGATGCGAAGCGCCGGCTAACCACGGACTTCAAGACCTTTGGTCCAAACGTTGTGATTAGCCCACGAAACTCCGGAGCTGCCCCGATGCTCCTAAGCGATGCAGTGTTTGCCCGCATTCCCACTCGGATTCCCTCGGGAGAGGTAGCGGCAGCTGAGTTTCTCTATGGCGTCGTGGAAATATCCGTGCCCCCAGTGGGCGGGCAAGTCGATCGTATTACACCAAACATGCGGGTGGTCCTGGTCGGATATGCCCACTCTGATGTCGAACCGCGACGAGTTTTGCCTCCCGCGCTAGTAGACGCTGAAGAGAAATGGAGGTACCTAGGCTCTTTGCGTTGCGCAATCGGTGCCAAGGCGGCGGCGACCCTAAAGGTGAAAGAGTATGGAGGCATCCGTTTGATCAATGGCTCACAGAGCTACGAAATCGCGGAGAGCATTCTTCCAGCTACCGGTGGACCGGAAGATAATCAAGTTTTTGTTTATCTCGATATAGCGCAAAGCCTGCTTGGAAAATCGGGACAAATTAGCGTCATTCAGCTGAGCGTGCCTGGCAGTTCACAGCAAGTTCAACGGTTTGTTGAGATGCTCGAGCCGTCTCTCGGGGGTGCGCAAGGACGCCCGATTCGGCAATTCACGGATGCGCAAGCAAAAATCTATGACCGCATTTCAGGGCTGCTGAACTTCACCGTGGCGATTGTGCTCGCGCTCACTGCGCTGTGCGTGATGGCGGCGATGACGAATGTGGCGATGGAGCGGCGCAACGACGTTGGCTCGATGAAAGCCATTGGTGGCGCGACGCGGCGCGTATTGCGATTGTTTCTCGCGGAGGCAGCGCTGCTCGGTTTGGGCGGCGGCGCGCTTGGGGCCGCTGTAGGTATCCTTCTTTCCATCTGGCTGGGCAAGCAGGTGTTCGGCGTGGCGGCGCAGCCGCGGCTGATTGTGTATCCTGTAGCGGTGGCGCTTACGATGATGGTCGCGATTCTCAGTGCTTATCCGCTGCGGCGGTTGGCGAGGATTCGTCCTGCTTCGGTGTTCCGAGGTGAAGGGTGAGCGCTCCCGTGCAAGTTCTTCCTGAGGCGAAGATTGCCGTGCCGCAGGTGGTGATCGAGAAACTCGTCAAGAAGTATGGGGCGCTGCGGGCTCTTGGTGAGCTCAGTTTCAGCGTGGGGCCGGGCGAGTGGGTTGCGCTGATGGGGCCATCGGGGTCAGGCAAGACGACGCTGGTCAATATCCTTGGCGGGCTGGATACGCTCAATTCCGGCCGCGTTGTGGTGGATGGCATTGATCTGTCGAAACTCAGCGAGAATGACCTGGTGCGCTACCGCGCGGAAAAAGTTGGCTTCGTCTTTCAGCAATTCCATCTCGTGGCGTATCTCACCGCGCTGGAAAACGTCATGCTTGCCCAGTATTTTCACAGCGTCACGGACGAAAAGCAGGCGGAAGAGGCGCTGCGCCGCGTCGGCCTGGCCGATCGGATGACCCACCTGCCTTCCCAACTTTCCGGCGGCGAGCAGCAACGCGTAGCCATCGCGCGCGCGCTGATTAACGAGCCAAAAATTATTTTGGCCGATGAGCCCACAGGCAATCTGGATGAAGCGAACGAAGAAATCGTGTTGAAAATCTTCCGCGAGTTGCACAAGTCCGGGCACACGATTTTGATGGTCACGCACGACCCAGACATCGCGCGGCAGGCCGACCGCCGCATCGAGCTGGCTCACGGGCGGCTACATTTTGACACCGCGCAACATGGCCCGGGCCATCCGATGGCCTGCCCGCTCGCAGACACGGATGATTGTTGCACTCCCGTTTCGGCCGAGGATGAAATTCGCTTCGATCATTTGCTCGAGCAAATCTGGATTTGCTGCGAAGCAGGAAAGCCCGCCAATGTTGCCAGCTTGCAGCCGGCAGGGTCGCCCGGCAGCCTGCCAGTTCTGCCCGCGGAGCCTACCGGAAAGATTCTTGGCCGAATGACGGAACGGCATCTGGTCGAGCTGCAGAACGGAGAAGCTCAACTCACGCCGGTCGGGAGCCAGCGTGCCCGTGGCGTCGTGAGGCGTCATCGCCTCGCCGAACGTCTCTTCAAGGACACTTTTTCCGCCGACGATACGGAAGCGCACACGCAAGCCTGCAAATTCGAGCACATCATCAGTCCCGAACTCGACCAGCGCATCTGCACGTTCCTTGGGCACCCAAAAACTTGCCCGCACGGCAATCCCATTCCTCCGGGCGATTGCTGCAACGGCAAGCCTAAGCGCTGACTCGACCCGCTCACATGCCCATTCCCATCGATCCGCGAAAGAAACCGGCCGACGTGAAGATTCACGTCAAGACCGGCACCGGTGTAGACATCACCTGGGCTGACGGACACAGCAGCCACTACGACTTCAGCTATCTGCGCGAAGAGTGTCCCTGCGCGACGTGCAACGATGAACGAGGGAAGAAAGAAGCTTTTGCCACTGCCGCAGCGCCGGGATCCTCGCCCTTTCCCGCGCTGCCCATGTTCAAGCCCAAGCCCCGTGCGCAGTCGGCCAGCGTCGTTGGCAATTACGCCGTTTCGATAAGCTTCACAGACGGGCATTCCACCGGGATTTACAGCTACGACCACCTCCGGACGATCTGCCCCTGCGCCGAGTGCGCTAAAGCCTTCCGCAGCGCCCCTTTCTGAGCGTCACAGGGTTGTGGTCCTTCTGACATTCTCGAATGGTGTCAGGTATCGGCCCGGTCAGTGCCACCGGTGTCCCCCGGTTTTTGCAAAGTTTTGTATTCAAAGGATTTAGTATTTTTGTAAACCGTTTAGAATCAAATCTTTGCGGTGTTTGCGTTAAAGACGTGATTCTAAACAGCTTACAATGATGCTGATGGGGTGCCCCCAACAAAAAACGCCAGCATCAATGCTGGCGCCATCACCTTATGAAATTTTTCTTGGCTTTCGTGCTTCAGGATCGGGAAGGTTTCGTCGCCGCAAAAGCGGGAGAGGGTTTCCGGACTCTGAAGCACCTAAATCGTTTCAGTCTTTACAAAATACAGCGTTCGGCTAGACTTCGCCCTCGAAAAATGCGAGCATTTTAACCCGCAGATCAAGATCACCCGTACATGAGCAGCACTCCCAACAGCCCTGCTGCCGCAGGCAGCCGCGGCAACGGAATTCCGCGCGTCCTCGTCGCCACCACGGCTCTCCTGAGCTTTATTTCGTTTTGGCGCGCTGCGGCTATCGTACTAAACGATCTGGCGTCTTCCGCTTACTATGCCGGGGGCGAAGCGGAAGGCTACATCGGCAAGGCCGCGCCCTGGTTCATTCTGGGCATCATGCTGTTTTCGTATGCGGTCCGCGCCGTGTATGTCGAAAGCTGCAGCATGTTCGTGCGCGGCGGCGTTTATCGCGTCGTCAAAGAGGCGATGGGAGGCACGCTCGCCAAGTTCAGCGTTTCCGCGCTGATGTTTGACTACATCCTGACCGGGCCGATCAGCGGCGTCTCCGCGGGCCAGTACATCGTCGGGCTGCTCAACGAAACGTTTGACTACGTCCACATACCCTTGCACGTCACGCCCGGATTGGGTGCTGCCTTCTTCGCCGTCGCCGTAACCGCTTACTTCTGGTGGTACAACATCAAGGGCGTCCCGGAATCCAGTCAGAAGGCCATGCGCATTATGCAGATCACGACCGTGATGGTCGTGATTCTGATCGTCTGGTGCGTTTACACGGTTCTGCTTCGCCATCCCGCGCTTCCGCCGATACCGCAGCCCCGCAACCTGAAGCTTGAGCCGAACGCCATGGGGTGGCTCTATGGCGTGCACTTCGCGCATTTCGCGGGCCTGTTGGCGATTTTCATTGGACTCGGCCACTCCGTGCTGGCCATGAGCGGAGAAGAATCCTTAGCGCAGGTGTATCGCGAAATCGAGCATCCAAAACTTCCCAACCTGAAAAAGGCCGGGCTGGTCATTTTTATTTACAGCCTGGTGTTCACATCGCTGGTCTCGTTCTTCGCGGTCATGATTATTCCGGACAACATCCGACAAAACTTTCTGGAGAATCTCATCGGCGGACTGGCGATGAATCTGGAAGGACCGTTTTTGCTGCGTCTGCTCTTTCACGGATTTGTCGTGGTGGTCGGAACTTTGATTCTGGCCGGGGCCGTAAACACCGCCATCGTCGGATCAAACGGTGTGCTCAACCGCGTTTCCGAGGACGGAGTGCTTGCCGACTGGTTCCGCCAGCCGCACCGGCGATTCGGAACCACGCATCGCATCATCAATATCGTGGCGATCCTGCAAGTCATCACCATCATCATCAGCCGCGGCGATGTGACTTTTCTTGCGAACCTCTATGCCTTCGGCGTGATCTGGAGTTTTGCGATGAAAGGCATGGCTGTGCTGGTGCTTCGCTACACGCATCCTGGCGACCGCGAATACCGTGTGCCGCTCAATTTCAAAATTTTTGGCGTCGAAATTCCCCTAGGGCTCGGCCTGATCACTCTGACGCTGCTTGGCATCGCGCTGGTGAATCTGTTCACGAAGGTAGAAGCGACCAAGGCAGGCGTCACTTTTTCCGTCGTGCTTTTCATCATCTTCACGGTCTCGGAAAAGTACATGATCCACCGGCGGGGAAATACCAAGCACGTCGAAATGGATCAGTTTCACCTGGAGATGGAAAGCGAACTGACGCCGGAAGCTGTTGGGGCGAGGCCCGGGAACATTGTCGTGCCGGTAAGCAACGTCCACTCGCTGTATCACCTCGGGAACGTTTTGGATCGCATCAAGCCCGGCCGCCGGGACGTCATCGTGCTCCACGTGCGCCTGCTGCGCCGTTCAGCCACCGGCGAGCACGAATTGGAAGCCGAGCAGCTTTTTGGGACCATCGAACAGCAACTGTTCTCACAAACGCTGGCGTTGGCGGAAAAGCGCGGCAAATCCGTGCGGCTAGCGGTTGTAGCCGCCAACGACCTGTGGGACGGCATCCTGCGCGCCGCGCAGTCCTTGCAATCGAGCACCATCGTCCTCGGGCATTCGACCAAGGAATCTTCGGAAGAACAAGCGCGGCTCATTGGCGAAGCGTGGGAAAATCTCGGCGACGCCAAGCCGCAGTTCAACCTGGAAATTCATCTTGCGAACGGCGACAAAATTTATAAAGTGCTAGGGCCGCACGCGCCGAACCTAACGGCGAACGAAGTCAACCTGCTGCACCGTCTGTGGTTGCGGTTCAGCGACGTGCTCGCACCGCAAGAGCTTCACCATCACGATGTCGTGCATTTTGCGCTGGAAGAAGTCCAAAAGGAACTTGACGAAGGCCAGGAAGATGCGGTGGTCAAGCGTCTGCGGACGCACCTTGAAGCGAATCAGCAGAAGAAAAAGCCATCCAGTTGACGCGTTGACGCGGCCATCGGACACAGTTATCCTGCACGAATTTTCCGCTCCACTGAAAAGTTTCCCTCTAGGCGAGTTGCGTCGTGCAATGCCCGCAGCGTTTTGCCTGAATGGGGATGGCCATCGCGCACTGCGGGCAATCTTTTGTTGTCGGGGGAGCTGGAGCCGCGGGCTTCTTCGTCCAGCGGTTCACCATGCGCACAAGAAGAAATACGGCAAACGCCACGATCAGGAAGTTGATCACCGTATTCAGGAACAAGCCATAGTTCAGGGTGGCCACTCCAGCGGTTTTGGCGGCTGCGATGGTTTCAAACTTTTGTTCAGAAAGACTGAAGAACAGATTCGAAAAATCCGTGTGTTTTCCCACGAGCGCGCCGATGGGAGGCATCAACACATCCTCGACCAGAGATGAGACGATTTTTCCGAATGCGGCTCCGATGATGATACCGACAGCCATGTCCAGCACGTTACCGCGCATGGCGAATTCCTTGAATTCCTTGAGCATGATGCGCCTCCTTTTTGAATTGTGGCGTGGGCCAGACGATCACCCTCGCGACTGAAGGCTGAGAGGGGCCGTTCGTGGTGCGGATTATAACTGAGGCTCGACAGAAAATAAGTGGCGAAAAACCTCGGACGCCGCTAGCGCGGCCGAAAGACGAGAGCTGCCCCAATGATTCCACGCATTGCCATCACAACGCCGGCGCCGGCCAGGAGCGGCCCGATCCACAAAAACGGCACGCGCGAGATGGCCAGCATCACCAGTCCGAGAAGAACCAGCGAAAGCCCACGCGTCCAGTTTTCCCACCGGGCCCACCATTTGTTGGGGCCGTAAAGGGCGCGCAGCCCCCAGAGAATCAGCGCAACGCTCAGAATGAGCCAGGACGGCTTGTGACGCTCGACGGAAACTTTTCCGCTGAGCGCCAGCCAGATGACAATCACGCCCAGGAGCAGAAAAATCACTTCAATCAAGAGCCGGAGCATGCGCTGCGGAGTCAGCATCGGGGTGCGGAGCGATTAAGGGACGCGCTCGATGCGCACTTTGTTCATGGTCACGGGAGTCTTGGGGCGGTCGCTGGAATCGCGCGGGAGATTGGAAATTTTATTGGCCACATCCTGGCCCTCGACCACCTCGCCGAAGATGGTGTGCTTGTTGTCGAGCCAGGGGGTCGCGGCCACGGTGATAAAAAACTGGCTGCCGTTCGTGCCTGGCCCGGCGTTGGCCATGGAAAGTTTTCCGGCCTTGGAATGATTCAAGGACGGATGAAATTCGTCGGCAAAGGTATAGCCCGGTCCGCCCCGTCCGCTGCCTTGAGGGCAGCCGCCTTGAATCATAAACTGTGGAATGACGCGGTGAAATACCAACCCGTCGTAATAATTTTTCTTCAGCTTCTTACCGGTCGCTTCATCCTTGAATTCCTTGGTGCCCTCTGCCAATCCAATGAAGTTCTCGACGGTCTTGGGGGCTTCCTTTTCCAGCAGTTTGATAACGATATTGCCCTGCGATGTTTCAAAAATGGCGTACGTTCCGGACGGTCTGCTCATGCACTCTCCTTTGCACCAATTTATCCTACACGAGCCGCCGCAGGCTTCGCCAGTCGCTGCGGGATGCTCCTCGCGAATCGCGCTTAATTTCAGCTTCGCTTCAGGATTTTGGGCTGAGGACTTTTCGGGCGCTTTCGGCTCCGGCTACAGGTAGGGCGGAATCATTCAAGAGCCCAAGCTGTTTCAGGACAGAAGCCTGGTCCCAATAGATATGCTCGTGGGCGAGCTTTCCGTCGCGGAATCGAACAATGGCCACCATAGCGACTTCTACGCGGCGATGGGTGGGCGGAACGCCGGGCAACATCCAGGGCATTTCCAAAGTATGAGTGAAGGAGAAAACCATTTCATCGACAACCTGATCTTCGCCCACGGTGCGGGACACGGGAGTGAGTGTCGTGTCCGGGGGCATCACAGGTATAAAATCCTGCGAATAAAAGAGCCGCAGGGCAGCTTTGCCATTGCCGCCCGTCAGGACGGGGATGTGGTTGACGTAGGCGTCGTCGACCATGGTGTCTAAGGTGGCCTCGGTATCGCGCGTGACGAATTCGCCCGCAACGTGTTCTTCCCAAAGCTTGTTCAGGTCATGGGTTGGCATGGCCGGGATTATACTTGGGTCAGCAACGCAGGCAATTGGGGCCTCAGATTGAGGGGGTTGATCCTGCTACCAGCCCTTTTGCTTGCGCAATTCCGTGATATGCGCGGTGTGGTGCTTTCCGTGCCACGCGTAAACGAAAAGGATCCAATCCACGGTGCGCTCTCCGTGATCCGGGTGTACCAGGACGCGGTAAAAATCCCCGGGCTTCATGGAATGCCAGAGCACGTCCCACCGCGCATGCACTGAATCCAAGAGCACTTGCGAAGATTCAATGGGCATTTCCGCGTCAGCAAGTTTTGCCCAAGCTGCTTCGTCATACGCTTTGATGGTCGGCTTTTCTTCCGTCAGCGCCAGTTTCAATCGCACAAACGCGTTCATGTGGCTGTCGGGAACGTGATGGACGACCTGGCGCACGGTCCATCCGCCCTCGCGGTATGGCGTATCCAGCTGTGCATCCGTCAGCCCTGCGACCGCGGCCCGCATTTTCGCGGGAGTTGAGGCGATGTCTTTGATGGCCGCCTCTCGCAGCGCTGGCGTCACTTCTGCAGGCATTGCAAACTTTCCGACCGGATAACGCGGGTCCATGTGATTCTCCCAGGCAACTTTGATCTTCGCTTCGTGATTCTGACTATATCCACGGCGATCCGGCGCGGTCAACGGACCGCGCGCACGATAGCTCTCCAATTTGGACGCCAGCTTTCCGAATCGCAACTAGCGTAATGCTACAATACCCCCAGGGCCGTAATGAATCCCGAAGGCGCAGTGCTGAATCTAATGTGTGGAGAGAAAAGGAATGGAAAACGTCGTGATTATCGGCAGTGGCTGCGCCGGCCTCACCGCTGCAATTTACGCGGGTCGCGCCAACCTCAAGCCTCTTGTGATTGACGGCCACGAACAGGGCGGGCAGCTTTCTCTCACTACGCACGTTGAAAATTATCCCGGTTTTCCCGACGGCATCATGGGGCCGGAACTTATCGAAAACATGCGCAAGCAGGCGCAAAGATTCGGCGCCGAGTTCAAAGCCGGGCAAGTCAACGAAGTGGACCTGACGCAGCGGCCGTTCAAGGTCGTCGCCGGAAAGGATACCTACGAGACCAAATCGCTTATCGTTGCGGCGGGAGCTACAGCGCGGCTCCTCGGCCTGGAGGGCGAACGCGATCTTATCGGCCGCGGTCTTTCCACGTGCGCAACGTGCGACGGCTTTTTCTTTCGCAACAAGCCGATTGCAGTAGTCGGAGGCGGCGACTCCGCGATGGAAGAAGCCAACTTTCTGACGCGCCACGCGAGCAAGGTTTATCTGGTGCACCGCCGCAACGAATTTCGCGCTTCCAAGATCATGATTGACCGCGCCAAGGCGAATCCGAAAGTTGAATTCGTCACGCCTTTCACCGTGGAACAGATCATCGCTCCGCAGGGACATGTAGAAGGCGCCCGCTTGCGCAACCTCGAAACAAACGAGGCGCGAGAAATCACGGTAGACGGCGTCTTTGTCGCCATCGGGCACGATCCCAATTCCACCGTTTTCAAAGGCAAGCTGGATATGGACAGCAACGGCTACCTGATCGCTAACCACGGCAGCCTGACGAAAATTCCCGGTGTCTTTATTGCGGGCGACGTTCAGGACCATCGCTATCGCCAAGCCGTTACTGCCGCCGGCTCCGGCTGCATGGCCGCCCTCGACGCGGAAAAGTTCCTTGAAGAACACAAAGACTAGTCGTTAACGTATTACACGGGCATAATCTTACTCGATGCTCCGCGCGACGCTTCTCAAGCTCTCCGAAAGTCCACGGTTCGCCAAATGGGTTACCACCAACGGCATGACACGCGGCATGGCGCGACGCTTCGTCGCTGGTGAAACGCTCGACGAGGCCATCGCAGCGGCCAGGGCTTGCAACAATGCCGGGATGCTCGTCAGTCTTGATTATTTAGGCGAGAACAGCGCAACGACCGCCGATGCGCAAAAAGCGCGCGACTCCTATCTCGAAGTCTTCGAACGCATCGAACGCGAAAAACTCCACGCCAATGTTTCCTGCAAGCTGACTCAGCTTGGTTTGGACATGAACGTCGAATTCTGTGAGGGCCTGGTCCTTTCCATCGCCGAGCGCGCCTCTGCCTACGAAAACTTTCTTCGCATAGACATGGAAGGATCACTTTACACGCAACGGACGGTTGATCTGGTGAAGCGCGTGCGCTCGCATACGCCTGCGGTCGGCACGGTGATCCAGTCTTATCTCTATCGCAGCGAAACGGACATTCAGGACTTGCTGGCGTACGGCTGCCGCATCCGTCTTTGCAAGGGAGCCTACAAGGAATCGCAGGACGTCGCTTATCCGCACAAGAAGGACGTCGACTTCAACTACGTGCGCCTGATGAAAATTCTCCTGCCCAGCGGTTTCTACCACGGCATCGCCACGCACGATCCGCGCATGATTGCGGAAACCATTCGCTGGGCCGCCACCAAACATATTCCCAAGGATGACTTCGAGTTTCAAATGCTCTATGGCGTGCGCACCGATTTGCAGCGCCGCCTCGTGAAAGACGGCTATCGTCTCCGCGTGTACATTCCTTATGGCAACGACTGGTTCCCGTATTTCATGCGCCGTCTTGCCGAGCGCCCCGCTAACGTCGCCTTCCTGGTCCGCAATTTCCTTCGTTCGTGATTTCTGCCCGTTGCATCTAAAGTTTGCGGCAAACGGTCACACCGTCACGCAATGGAATCAACACCGGATAGAGCTCCTTCGACTCATACACCAAACGGTTGAATTCCTGCACGCCCAGGGTGTGTACATCATCCGGAGGCGCCGGCCGCGCAGCTTTACCGGACCACAGCGTGTTATCCGTAATGAACAATCCCCCGCGCTTCAATTTTGGCAGCGCCACTCGCAGAGCATCCGGGTATTGATTCTTATTCACATCGTTGAAAATCAAATCAAACTTTCCCGGCGTTTTCTTCAGCAATTCCAGGGCATCACCCACCTGCACATCAATGCGCTTGGCCACGCCAGCCTGTTTGAAATACTTTTTCGCGCGTTCCGCATTCGCGGGATCTCCATCGGTGTAAAACACTTTTCCTTTTGGCCCCGCCGCTCTTGCCAGCCATATCGTCGAATAGCCAATCGCCGAGCCCATCTCAAAAATCCGCGTGGCTCCGGAAACTTGCCCCAGCAGAGTAAGCAGCCGGGCCACAGCAGGCCCAATGATGGGAACGCGATGCTCAGCCGCATAGCACTCGATTTCTTCGATCACCGCGTCCCGCTCAGGCAACAATCCGTAGAGATACTCCTCGACATCATCCTGAATGTAGCCGCTCCGCAAATTCTCGCTGCGTATCACAGGCTCTCTCCCGGTTTCAAAGCGTGAATCTGCAATCCTGCGATTTCCCGCGTTTCCTGCTGCAATCCCTCCACGGTGCCCGTAAGCATAGGAAATGTCGCATAGTGCATGGGGATAACGTGCTTTACGCCCAGCAGTTTAATGGCGCACGCCGCCTCGCGCGGGCCCATGGTCCAGCGGTCGCCAATCGGCAGCATGGCAAGCTCGGGTTTATACAATTCTCCGATCAGCTTCATGTCGCCAAAAACCGCCGTATCTCCGGCGTGAAAAATATTGAGGCCACCCGGCATGCGAATCACGTAGCTGCCAGGTTCCCCGGCGTTCAACCGCACGCCGCCCTCCTCAATCGAATTCGAATGAAATGCGTGCGTCATCGTCACGTCAAATTCGCCCACGGTTTGCGAGCCGCCCTTGCCCATTGGCGCACACTCCTTTTCAAATCCTTTTGCCGTAAGCCATAGATAGGTCTCGAAGTTCGTCACCAGCTTTGGCTTGTGCTGCCTGGCCAGCTCCAGAAGGTCCATGGAGTGGTCATCATGCCCATGCGTCAGGAAAATCACATCCAGCTGTGGCACACTCTTGAATGCTTCGGGGCACATCGGATTGGTCTTCAACCAGGGATCAATCAGCGCAACCTGGCCGGAAGGAGTGGTAAGGGAAAACGTGCTGTGCCCAAAATAAGTAATTCGATTGCCCTTCAGGTCGAGCATCTGGTCCTCCACCGATGTTTTGTAGATTTGGAATGAGACCCTATTTGCGCTGGAATTCAGCTCCAGCATCGAAACTCGAGCCAATCAAAGTTTTAATCGTTTCCTCGTATTGCCCTCTGGGTTTCTCGCCAAGAAAATGTCCTGCCTGTCGTCCATCCTTGGCATAAAAAATGGACACCGGCATCGTCCCGGTCCATCCAGGCAATACGGACTCCCGAAACGCAGCCTCATTCCCAGCCGTCTTGCGGTAATTCGGGAAAACCGGTTTATACCGCGCCAAAAATCTCCGCATCAGAATCAAGTCCCCGTCGTCGTCCATGCTCACGCCCACGACCTGCAAACCCTGTGGCGCGTACTGCTTCGCCAGTTCATTCAACATCGGGTATTCATCCCGGCAAGGTTCGCACCAGGTGGCCCAAAAATTCACCAGCAGTGGTTTCCCGTTGTGCTCCGCAAGAATCTTCTGAAAGGCCCGCGCGTCGATCATCGGCGGATCGGACGGCGCTTTCGTCTGGGGCGTGCCTCCGGCAACCGCAGCCGCGATTGCTGTACCAGCCGCCACCAACAGCATCCCCGCAACGATATTCGGTATTCTCATCACGTCACCTTCCCAGACCATTCTAGCTGCAAGCCCTAAGGTTGAGAAACCCGCTCCCATCCTCTACAATCATTTCTGTTGCTTGTTGGCCCCGTCAGGGGCGTGGTATAAAAATTCCGCGGACGTTTCCGTTCAGGACTCGCTCCCGGCCTTCTTTTCACTCTTAAGGAGATTTGAATGGCGTACGTAATCGCTGAGCCCTGCATCGGCACAAAAGACACCGCTTGCGTGGATGTCTGTCCCGTCGATTGCATCCACCCTCGCAAAGACGAGCCCGAGCACGAAAAGGTCAACCAGCTTTACATCAATCCTACGGAGTGCATTGATTGCGGCGCGTGCGTCCCGGTCTGCCCGGTCACGGCGATCTTCGCCCTCGAAGATCTCCCGGAAAAGTGGAACAGCTACACTCCGGTCAACGCAGGCTTCTACGCCGCAAAGTAACATGCTCGTCGCTTTTTGATTGAGAAGATAGTGTTTCGAACTTTACACGGCACGCCTGGGCGTGCCGTTTTTCTTGCCCAACTCGACTGAACCCCGTTCAGCGATCCAGCTTCACGGTCTCGCAGCCTCGCGGTGCTCCGCTTAATGTCCGCCGCCGCACTTCCTCAAACGACGTGGCAAACAAAATTCTTTCCACCGCTCCCTGCACATCCTTCCAAATCTGCTTCAACCCGCAGCTCTCCCCCTCCACGCACACCCCGCCCATCGCCTCGTTGTGTACGCAACTGGACTCAGCAAACGCCCCGTCAACGAGGCGCAGCACAGCGCCTACGGAAATCTCTTCCGGTGTCCGCGCCAGCGTGTAGCCCCCGCGCACACCCCGCCGACTCTCCAATATTCCACCACGCTTCAACTCCAGCAATATCTGTTCCAGGTACTTCAGCGGAATGTGATGCCTCTCAGCGATTTCGTGAATGGTCACAACTTCTGGATACTGCAGGCTTAGGTGCAACACCGCCTGCGTCGCATATTCGCCTTTTGCCGTCACTCGCATGGTTCACTCTATCCTCGGCTAGCCTTTCACACGTGCGCGGGTGTGTCAATCTCCGCCGATATCTCGGCCGACAGTCGCGGCTTTGCGACCGGCCTTGTGGCCTCTTCCTAAAGTGCGCCTTTCGCGCATTTACCCGATTCTCCTGAATTGGAAACCGCGCGCCTCACGTTATGATGTTTGTGGAAAGAATTGTCCCCATGCCAGAACCGTTCCATCTCGCTCTTCTTATCCACGCACACCAGCCCGTCGGCAATTTTGGCCACGTCCTCGAAAAGGCCTACAAGAACTCCTATCTCCCGTTCGTAGAGCTCCTGGAAAAACATCCCGGCGTCCACATGGGTCTCCACTATTCCGGCCCGCTCCTCACATGGATCGAAGAGAACCGTCCTGAGTATTTCACTCGTCTGAAGGGGCTCGTCCGTTCCGGCCAGGTCGAACTGGTAGGGGGCGGCTTTTACGAACCGATCCTCGTCTCCATCCCGCCCGAGGACCAACTCGAACAGATTACGCGTCTGGCCGACTACCTCGAAGAGCGCCTCAGCCATCGCCCGACGGGCGCCTGGATCGCCGAGCGTGTGTGGGAGCCGCAACTCCCCTCGTCGCTCGCCGCCGCTGGCGTTAACTACACTCTGGTCGACGACATCCATTTTCTCGCCGCAGGATTCGAGCCTGAAGAGCTTTTCGGCGCCTACATCGCCGAAGACCGCGGCAAAAGCGTCTGGCTTTTCCCAGGCCAGAAAGCCCTCCGCTATTTCATTCCCTTCGGCAAAGTCAAAGACGTCATTACCTATCTCAAGGATGCCGCGGCCCAGCATCCCGGCGGTATCGCCGCCATGGGCGACGACATGGAAAAATTCGGTGTCTGGCCCGGCACCGCCAAGCATTGCTACGAGGATGGTTGGCTCGAGGAATTCTTCAGCGCTCTCGAAGAAAATTCTTCCTGGCTGCGTTCCTCGACTCCGGCGGAATATCTCGCCAATCACGCGCCGCTCGGCCGCGCCGATCTGCCCACCGCATCCTACACCGAAATGATGGAGTGGGTTCTCCCCACGCGCGTTCGCCAGCGCTATCAAGCCGTGCAGAAAGAGTTCGGCTCGCGTCCCGAAGTTCTTTCTTTCCTGCGTGGCGGCTCCTGGCGTGGTTTTTTTCGCAAATACGCGGAATCCAATCTGCTCAACAAAAAAATGTTACGTGTCTCCGCCCGTATTGCCGCCGTTCCTCCTCGCCGCGGTACTTCGAAATCTTCCGATGAACTTGCCACGGCCCGTGACCTGCTCCTGCGCGGCCAGTGCAATGACGCCTACTGGCACGGCGTCTTCGGCGGCCTTTATTCCCCGCATCTCCGCACCGAGCTCTGGCGCAATTTAATTCGTGCCGAAGCGATCGCTGATAAACAAACTCCTGGGGCTCTGGTGCCCGGCGTCGAATTGCTCGATTACGACGCCGACGGGGCTAACGAGCATCTCTTCACAGCTCCCGAGTACCAGGCGCTCCTCAAGCCCACCGATGGCGGAACCATCGCGCTTCTCGATTTTCGTCCCGCGGCCGCCACGCTCGTCAATTCGATGCAGCGACGCCCAGAGGCTTATCACGCGCGTCTTCGTGACGCCTCCAAAATCGCCGTGGCGGGCTCGGTTGCGTCCATTCACGACCAAACGCTCGTAAAAGAGCCCGGCCTCGAACGCTTTCTGCAATACGATCGCTGGCCTCGCCATGCATTCCGCGTTCTTCTCTTCGATCCTGCTCGTAACCAGGCCGAGTACGAAACGCTCGAGCTGAAAGAAGATGCCGGATTTGCAGGCGGTGTCTACCTTGTTAAATCTTCTTCCGCGAATGAGGCCCAGCTCATTCGAGAAGCAGAACTCGGCATCAGCGGAAAATCCGGTGCCGCGCAGCCCAGGCTCTCACTGGCAAAGCGTTTCACTTTCGGTCCGCGCCCACAAGGCTTTGAAGTTGGCTGCGAAATCGGCCTCAAGCTGAAGCAATCCCTGGCGAAGCCCATCGCCGTCGGTATCGAATCGGTGATCAATCTACTCGCGCCCGCCGAACCCGATCGTTTCTTTGAAATGCCGAATGGCCGGCAAAATCTTCGCTTCAGTGGCGTCGTTGCAGGCCCTATGTTTCATATGGAAGACGGCTGGCAACGCGTGCGCATCACGCTCCACGCGCCAGGCGCAAAGGAATTCTGGATCGCTCCGATTGAAACGGTTTCCGAATCCGAGGAAGGCTTCGAACGCGTCTACCAGGGCTCGCAAATCCTGGCTGTATGGCACCCAACGCTAGCCGCGCAAGATCCCTGGTTCGCCCGCTTGGTCTGGCGCGTCGAATCTATTTAAGAAACTGCTTAAAAGCCGCCAAACGATAGTCAGCATCGGGCGCTTGCTGAAAAATCTCCTACTCAGCAATCAACAAATTCTGCGAAAAAGCCCACTCTTCATCCACCCACAACCCCTCGCACCGAAAACCCGTCCGTGAGCCCATCTCCGCCGCTTCTCCCATGCGATACTTGTGCGAACTCTCCGTCCAAATTGATTCATCTTCATCGAGCGTCACGCGCAATCCCGCATCTCGAATCTCCACGTGCTGACGGCAGGTCGAACGGAGATGCATCTCAATACGCCGTTCCACGGCATTCCAGCGCGCCTCATGCCGGAAACACTTCAGATCAAAGTCTCCGCGCAATTCGCGGTTAATACGCGCCAACAAATTCAAGTTAAAAGCGGCCGTAACGCCCGCGGGATCATCGTAAGCCAGCAGTTGCTGATGGATGTCCTTCTCAAGGTCCGTACCAAGCAGCAGCGCATCCCCCTCATGCAAAATAGCGCGGACGCTGCGCAAAAATTCTTCGCCTGCGCCGCGGTCAAAATTCCCAATCGTGCTTCCAAGAAACAGCACCAACAAATTGTTCCCATGCAGCCGCCCCTCGGCAACTGTCCGCAGGCCTTCCAGATAAGGCTGCTCGTGCCCGACGACGCTCACCAGGTCAATCTGGCCCAGTTCTTTTTCACAAGCCGCCAGTGCCGAGGGCGAAATTTCAATCGGATAATAAAAAGTTTTCTGGCGCCGCGAAAGCGCTTCCAGGATCCATCGCGTTTTCTTGCCGCTGCCGCTGCCAAGTTCCGCGACCTGCACCGGTGAGGGCAGCCTTCGAACAATTTCCCGCGCATGTTTTTCGAGCAATCGCGCGTCCGCCCGCGTCAAGCCGTATTCCGGCAGAACGCAGATCGTCTCGAACAGCGCCGAGCCGACTTCGTCATAGAGATATTTCGAAGGCAATTCTCTCTGCCCGCTCTTCGTCAAGCTCTCGCGTATGTCCGCGGCGAACTCGGACACATGTCTCAGCGGAAGGGTTTGCGTCAGCATTTCAGCTCCCAAGGGCCCGGTCTTGTCTTGCTAGTCTTCCACGCAACGGAATGTTGCGTAGACGTACGGGTAGTGCGGCTGAAACCAATTCCGGAAAGATCTCCGCAACATGCACGCTGCCGTTCGCGGCGACCCTCCCTTCATCACATAGTGTTTGCCATCGAAAAAATTCGCGGAATAGCCGGGATAGAAGGGCATCGGAGCAAATCCAGAAAATGGCTCGAATTTTGTCTTCGTCCACTCCCACCCGTTGCCAACCAAATCCTGAACTCCGAAGGCACTTGCTCCCTCCGGATGCTCTCCGACCGGTGTCGGGTCCCAATGCTGAAAATTAAAATTACCGTGCCGCGCGCCCGGCGTATCCTCTCCCCACGGATAACTCCGCTCGCTCCAACCATCGGGCGTCCCATAAGCCGCTCGATGAAATTGCGCCTCGCTCGGCAAGGAGCGACCCAACCACGTGGCGTATGCCGTAGCTTCCGCGTGGCTCACATAAACAGGCCAATCCAGCGGCAGTCGAATCTCACCAAACATGGCGTTGTACATCCACAAATTGCCGTCGCGCTTCCAAAACGCGGGATGCCGCACGCCTTCCGTTTCCTTCCATGCCCACGATTCCGCGCTCCACAGTGCTTCATTTTCATACCCGCCGGCTTGAATAAATCTCAGAAAATCCTGGTTCGTGACGTTTTCGCTCTCCATTGCGAAGCCCGCAACTTCGACTTCATGCGGATCCAATTCGTTGTCCCATCCGAATTCATCTCCCGTCGTATATTTCAGGCCGAGCGTCGTCCGCCCCGCCGGGATTTCCATGAGATGCGTTTTCTTTCGCGGCGCTCCATGCGACGAACCTATCGGTCCGCGAACTTTTCGGTCACTCGGCAAGCGGTGCAACATGTACGCCAGTGTTTCCGCGTGCATCAACCGGTGCTCGATGGCTACTTCCAGCATTGGAATCAGTTGAGGATGACCTTCCGCGGGCCGCGCCAAAGCATTTTCGATGGCCCCGTCCAGTTCTTTTCGCAAGCGCCGGTTGTATATTTCCACTTCGTCCCGCTCCGGCCAATCTCGCGGTGTGTCGCTTGGCAATCCCCCGCCAACGGGATCAATTCCAAAGGCAAAGAGCTGATCGAATGTCCTCTGCAAGGAACGCAAACCAAAAGCGCGGTCCGCAAGCAGGTTCCAGTCGAACGCTTCCACATGCCCAAGATAAAAAATGATTCGATGCCGCTCAGGAATAGGTCTGTCGTAAATGGCTTCGTCGCGCACGATGCGGAATAGCGAATCCGTCTGCTCGCGCGCTCCCAGAAGCCGGGTGTGAAGGTCGTGTCGTGAACGAACTGCAGTGGCGGTTGCGCCCATGGCGTTTTCCCCCTTTTTAGATGCCGCTTGGGCCAGAAGGGTGCGCCAAATTTCGGCGCCAGGGAGGCTAGGTGCATTAAGATGGTCCTGCTCTGCAAAGGCGCTGTCAACCGAAATGAATACGAAACCCGCGCAAAACCCGGAATTCGCGATCGAATTTCGCGATGTCAGCTATGAAATTCGTGACGCGCGTAACGAGAAAATCGATTTAGCGCGGGAACGGTCCATCGTTTCCCATATTTCCCTGGCCATTTCTCATAGTGAGACCCTGGTGCTCCTCGGACGCAGCGGCAGCGGCAAAACCACTCTTCTCAAGCTCATCAACCGCATGCTCGCACCCTCGCAAGGACAAGTTCTCGTCGAAGGCCGCGCCACCACCGACTGCGACGCGATCCGTCTCCGGCGCGGCATCGGATACGTTATCCAGGAAGCTGGCCTCTTCCCGCATTTTACCGTGGCGCAAAATATCGCCCTCGTTCCCAGCCTCGAAAAGTGGGATCACGCCCGCACCGTCGCTCGCGTCGAAGAATTACTGCGACTCGTGGGCCTCAACCCAGCGGAGTTTTCGAGTCGCAAACCTCGCGAACTGTCCGGTGGCCAGCGCCAGCGCGTCGGCGTAGCCCGCGCCCTCGCTGCTGATCCTCCCATCTTATTAATGGACGAGCCCTTCGGCGCACTCGATCCCGTCACCCGCGCCGAACTGCAACGCGAATTCAGCGCACTCGCCAGCCGCCTGAAAAAGACAATCGTCTTCGTTACTCACGACATCCGCGAAGCCCTTCTCCTGGCCTCGCGCATCGCCTTAATGGAAGCCGGCCGCCTCGTAGCCGTCGCGCCACCGCAAGATTTTCTCACCCACGCCCATCCCGAAGTCCAAGCCTTCACCAATTGCCTCGATACACCCACTGGAGGCTCTCAATGAGCCCGTGGCATTTCTTCGCAGAGCACAGAAACGAAATCCTAGCCGCCACGTTCGATCACCTAACGCTAGTCCTCATTGCCATGAGCATCGCGATCGCGATAGCGGTCCCGTTAGGTATGTTTATCGTCCAACGCCGCACACTCAGCTCCATCGCCCTGGGAATCACCAGCGTCTTTCAAACCATTCCCAGCCTGGCCCTCTTCGGCTTCCTGATCCCCATCCCCTTCATCGGCGGGATAGGCCGGCGCACCGCGATCGTCGCGCTAGTGCTTTACGCACTACTCCCCATCCTCCGCAACACCTACGTCGGCCTTACCGGCGTTGACCGTTCCATCCTCGAAGCCGCCGAAGCCATGGGTATGACAAACGCGCAAATCCTTCTTCGTGTCCGTTTTCCCTTGGCATTAAGCGTAATTCTCGCCGGTATCCGCACGGCTACAGTCATCACCATCGGCGTAGCCACCATCGCGGCGGCCATCGGCGCAGGCGGCCTCGGTACCTTCATCTTCCGCGGCGTAGCCATGGTCAACGACGCCGTAATCCTTGCAGGTGCCATCCCCGCAGCCCTCCTCGCCATAGCAGCCGACATCCTGCTGGGCCAAATCGAACGCCGCCTGAAAGTGCTTTGAATCCTGGTAGCCATCCTGTTGGGACTCAAAAATCTCTGAGCTTAAGAGCGATGGTGAGGCAGGAGATCATTTGCCGGCCAGAAGGGGTACGGACATTACGTTGAAGGGAGCGAAAAGGGAGCGTAAAATTTAATCGAGGAATATGCGAAGGCCATATCGAATCACGACGCCGTTTGTGAAACCCGAGGAGAGCGCCCGACTATTGGGTGTGCCTGCGCGCCGTGCGAAGGAATTGATCCGGATGGTAAGGGAGAGCCTCGCGAAGAAGGGGTACGGCTGGCCGGGCCGGAAGGACTTCCAGCCCGGGAATGAAGGGGAAGGTGGAACAGCACGATCTGTAAAATCAAGGGTAAATCCGCGGGCCATGAAGGCAAAGAGAACCAAGTCCACCCATGCTTCAAGAAAGAAGCTGGCGCGTGGCAAAGCAAAGAGCTCGCACTGAAGTATTCATAAACCTGCCGTACGATTCCAAGTTCGAAAATCTATATCTGTCGTATATATGCGGCATCTCTGCGATTGGGATGATTCCGCGAATGACGCTGGAAATTCCGCAGGGCCCGAGACGTCTGGATTTGATTTTCGGCCTGATACAGGGCTGTGAATATTCGGTGCACGAGCTTTCCAAGGTGCAGCTGAATCGCGCCAAGCCGAGAACACCCAGTTTCAATATGCCGTTTGAGAACTGGGGCTGGCGGTGGCCTGGCAGAAAATGGGCCGTACAAAACATGCATGGTTTGTGATGGAATCATTGAACTACACATTGGATAAGTCATTAAGCGACCTAAAGGGAACAGATGCTTACATTCATGGAGGAACAGTCGAAGGGCTGTTCAGGGAAATGGGAAATGCATTTGTGCGAACAGGAAAGCAGCCCACCGTGCCGCAAATGTGGAATGTGTACCGGGAGGTGCGGAGGAGAATTCCCGCGATTTTAGAGGTATGCGGAAAAGGTTCTCTGTTCAGAGCAAAGGTCTTTACGGAAATCTTTGTGGCCGCGAATGCCGCGTCTGAGGCAATCGTTAAGTGAAGCGAGAGCGGCAGGAAAAAAGAAGGGCACGATGAATCGTGCCCCAACATGATGAAGTTGCGAGAATGCGCTGAACAGAGGCGCTAGCTGTTGCCGAGGAAGGTTACGTGGCAGTAGGTGCCGAGGCGGACGTTGTAAGCCAGGTAGAAGCCGACGTGGTCGGGATCTTCGAAGATAGAGATTTGGTCTGTGCCCCAGTCCCAATCGTCGCAGTAGGCGTAGTCGGCGGGGAAGATGCTGAAATAGAAACCGCCGAACCAGAAGCGTTCGCGGTTGCCGCCTTCAAGGCGCCAGACGTGACCGCGGCCGAAGCCGCCGGTGAAATGGCCATGCTCCCATGGATGATCGAGATGGTAGCGGGCGTCGTTGGGGCCAGAGTCGTGACCTATCCATTTGCCGTTGGTGTGGACGTGGGGGGCTTCCGGATGGCCGGGTTTATCGGAAAATTTAGGAGCCGGGTGAACGTCAGGCCGGGCTGGCGCCGGTCCCTTGCGGGGAACGTAGCCGTGGCCGACATCTTTGGGCGGCGGAGCCGGATGGCCTTTGTCTTGCGCGAGAGCTGGAACGGAACCGAGAAGGAGAAGTGCAAGAACTGTGAGAAGTGATTTCATGCGAGCCTCCGAAGATGCTTTTTGTGCTACTGCGTAAAAAAGGGCCGGGAAAATTGTTGCGTGCTGACCGGACCCCAGAAGCTTACAACCAATAAAACACCAGTTCCGATCGCCAAGTTGCTCCTGGTTTGTGAAGCGTGGCCCGACTGAAGCGAATACGCAATTCGCCGCTAAATATTAGACCGCTTTGTGATGGCGTTTGGTTTCAGTTCACGAATTATTCGTTATAAATTTTTTGAGGCGCGGAACGCGCGGACTACCGTGGCGACATCCCTCTGGTCGGCGTCGACTTGGGCGTTGAGATGGCGCATATCTTCGGCGGAGATTATGTTGTGCAGATCGGCGAGAGCGGCACGGAGTTGGGGAAATTTTTCGAGCGTGGAGTGGCGGACGATGGGGACCGCGTCGTACGGCGGGAAATAGTGGAGGTTGTCTTCAAGGGCGACCAGATGGAGAGAGTCGATAAGCCCATCGGTGGAATTGCCGGCTACGATGTCAACCTGATGGTCGACTAACGCGCGATAGAGGAGGCCGAGGTCCATGACGTTTGGTTGGGCGGCGAAGTGGAGATTGTAACGATTGCTCCAGCCGGGGAAGCCGTCGGGGCGTTCGAGGAATTCGTAGCCGACGCCGGCGCGCCATTTGGGGGCGACGGAGGCGAGGTCGGACATGGTATGGAGATGAAGATTGCTCGCGTCATCGGAGCGGACGACCATGGCGAAGGTATTTTCGAAGCCGAGGGGCTCGGTGAGATCGAGATTGAAACGCTGCGCGTATTGTTGTTTGACGCGGTTATAGATAGTTGTCGCGTTGTCGGAGTTTGGGGATTCGTTCAGGACTGCGGTTAGGGCTGTGCCGGTGTATTCGACGTAGAGGTCGAGGTCGCCGGAAAGGAGCGCCTTGTGGACGAGGAGAGTGCCGCCGAGATTCGTTTTGCGTTCGACTTGGATGCCGGTGTGGGATTCGATGTGCTGGGCGAGGAGTTCGGCCAGGATTACTTGTTCGGTGAAAAATTTGGAACCGATAGTCAGGTGGGATTGGCGGGGCTTTTCGCATGCGGAGGTAAGGAAGAAAAAAGAAAGAAA
>CAJCHZ010000006.1 GCA_903970165.1 Betaproteobacteria bacterium | reverse complement strand
CGCCGCCGAATCTTCCGCGCCCTCTACGGCTCCCGTCACCGCTCGTCGCCCGCCAGCAATCAACGCGATCATCCTTTTCTTCGAAATCCCAAACGTAGGCGGACACTCCGCCGCGTCCAACACCGCCATCCGCCCGCTCGATCCCGCCCCCACATAAATCAACCGCCCGCCCGCGCGCATCGTCGCGACAATCGCATCCACCGCCCGAGCCATCGCCGGCAACACGCGCCCCACGGCCGCCGCTACCCGCCGATCCTCGCGATTCATCAACCTCACAATTTCGAGTGCCGCCATGCGGTCGAGGTTCCGCGAGGCTGGTAAACGCTGTTCCGTCCGCCGAAGGTCTTTCGTTCGAGGGGGCATCCCGCAATTATAACCGTGGCACAGCCTTCAGTTTGTGTTCGGTTTCCACCGTTCGAAATTTCTAGGCACAGCAATATTCCGTGAGTCGAAGCTCAGCAAACGAAATCGGCTATGCTACAGGAAGGTTCTGCACGAACGGCAAAAACTTCAAACGGTCAGGCTGGAAAACATGTCCATCGAAGTTCTTAAAAAGCTCTTTGAAGACCACTTTCGCGCCCCTGCTGAGCGCGTCCAGCCGCTCCAGGGCGAACTCGGCGGCTCCGGCCGCAAAATTATTCGGCTCGGTGCGGGCGAACAAACCGCCATCGGCATTCTCTACGGAGTGCGCGAAGAAAACACCGCTTTCGTCGAATTTTCAAGACACTTCCGCCGCCACGCTCTTCCCGTGCCGGAGATCTACGCCGCCGACCTGAGCCAGGGCGCCTATCTCGAGGAAGACCTCGGCGACACGACACTCTTTGAATTCCTCTCGAAAAACCGCCAAGGCCCTGCCATTGCGCCCCAAGTTGTCGAAGCCTACCGAAAAGTCGTCGCCATCCTTCCGCGTTTCCAGGTCGAAGCCGCGCGCGAACTCGACTATTCCGTCTGCTATCCCGTCGCCAGCTTCGACCGCCAGTCCATTGCCTGGGATCTTAACTATTTCAAATATTATTTTCTCCGTCTGGCCGGCATCCCTTTCAACGAACAGTCTCTCGAAGACGATTTCAGCCGCCTCACCGATTTCCTTTTAAGCGCCCCGCGCGATTACTTTCTCTATCGCGACTTCCAGTCCCGCAACATCATGCTCCGCGGCGGCGAACCTTACTTCGTCGACTACCAGGGCGGCCGCAAGGGCGCCTTGCAATATGATCTCGCTTCTCTCTTATATGACGCGAAGGCCGATTTGCCTCCCGATCTTCGTGAGCAGCTTTACTTCGATTATCTTCGTGCTTTGGCCAGGTTCCTTCCTGTTGATCACGAAGTTTTCAGGCAACATTATTTCGCCTACGTTTACGTCCGCATCATGCAAGCCCTAGGCGCCTACGGTTTCCGCGGCTTTTACGAACGCAAAGCCCACTTTCTCCAGAGTGTTCCCTACGCGCTAAAAAATCTTCGCTGGCTCTTGCATCACGCCGAACTCCCCATCCAACTTCCCGCGCTGATGGCCGCCTTCCAGGGCATGCTCGCCTCCGAAAAACTCCAAAGCCTCGCGAGCGACGCAGACAACCTGGTCGTTAGGGTTTTCAGCTTTTCCTTTCATCAAGGCTTGCCGCGGGACGAATCCGGCAACGGCGGCGGCTTCGTTTTCGATGGCCGCAGCCTGCCTAATCCCGGCAGGGAAGAGCGCTTCAAAAAGCTCACCGGACAAGACGCCCCCGTCATCGACTATCTCAACCAGCAGGAGAGCGTCCACCAATATTTCGCCAGCGTCCTAAGCCTGGTAGACGCCACCATTGCCAGCTACCAATCCCGCAGCTTCAAGAATCTGATGGTCTCCTTCGGCTGCACAGGCGGCCAGCACCGCTCCGTCTTCCTGGCCGAGCAACTAGCAAAGCGCCTCCGCAACAAACCCGGCTTGGAAGTCCAACTCCGCCACCTGGGCCTGGAGAATCTCTGCAAATGATCCCAGCACCGCGCGGTTGTAGTGGCGGACCTTTAGGTCCGCGCACGCCTCTTCTCCGTGACTTCCCCGATGAAAGCCCAATGAAAGCCCAATGAAAGCCATGATCCTAGCCGCCGGCCTGGGCACCCGCCTCCGGCCGCTAACCAACGACCGCCCCAAAGCGCTGGTCGAACTCAACGGTCGCACGCTCTTGGAAATTACCCTTACCCGCCTCCGCTCTTTCGGCGTGACCGAGGCCATCATCAATGTCCACCATTTCGCCGACATGGTCGTCGCCTATCTGAAATCCAAAGGCAATTTCGACATGCGTCTCGAAATTTCCCGCGAAGACGATCTCTTGCTCGATACGGGCGGCGGCCTGAAAAAGGCCGCCTGGTTTTTTGAAGACACTGCCGCCAAAATGGACGAACCCTTCCTTCTTCACAATGTAGACGTGATCAGCGGCATTGACTTCAACGCCATGTTTCAATTCCACACAGAACGCCACGCGCTCGCGACGCTCGCAGTGCAAGCCCGAGAGTCCTCCCGCCAACTCCTCTTCGACAACCAACTCCAACTCGTTGGTCGTGCCGAAGCCCACTCGCGACTCGCCACTAGCCATTCGCCACTTCCCCAGTCCGTAAAATCTTCTCTCCTCCCGCTGGCCTTCTCCGGCATCCACATAATCTCCACTCGCATCCTCCCCCTAATCTTCGAAACCGGCGCGTTCTCCATCATTGACACTTACATCCGTCTCGCTTCCCAAGGCGAAAAAATTCAGGCCTTCCGCCACGACAGCTCCTACTGGCGCGACCTCGGCCGTCCGGACGACCTGGCCCAAGCCGCCCTCGAATGGCAATAAAATTCAGTAATGGGTCAGCTTCGGACTAGGCGATTAACCAAAACTTGTCTGCGCAGTTGCAGGTGCCCGGAGCGCCAATCTGTTGATCAGCTATCCCTCCTCTGTGCCTCTACACCATTCCCCTATTAAATCAACAGCCCCGACCGTGTCGTACTTGTTCATATCCCACGACTTCGAATATGATCGTCGCCGATCAATCTGTGAGGGCTGGCTCGGGCCCAATTCACTCACAAGAAGCAAACTAAAACGGGTATTTGCGCATGTGGGACGGCTTCATTGGTCAACGCATCGCCGCCACGAATCGAACCCTTCGTCGGTTCGGTGTAGGACTATTGCTGGTTGCCCTCGCCTTGTGCGCATATTTCCTAAGACCATTCATAAACACACAGCAGGGTCCCGTAGCGATAGATGAGGCACACCTGGTTGCCATCAGCCATCCGAACCTGGTGCTGCGGAACTTCGTCACCGTCGAAGTACGGAACACGGCCTCCAGTGGAATAACCGAAGTTGAAAAAAACATTCGCAATGGCACTGTGGAATCTCAAACAACCACAGCAGAGTACATGGCCACGGTCGTTGGTAAACACATTTTGATCGTGAAAGCCGACCCGGGTGACAAAGCCCAAAAGTACACCGGGACCCTAACTGCACTTCCCGAAGATCTTAAAAAGGATCTCTTCTCGCACATGCCGGAACCAGAGGTGCAAGCTGCCACTCTTCCGCTCTTGCTCGACGCGTCGGATCCTTACGGCCCATTCTTGCATCTTGGTTACATCTTGGTTGCTGTTTTCGTGCTGCTAGCCTTTTGGGTTTTGATTCTTTCAAAACGCCGAACCGATATGCCGGAGCGCCATCCGTTATGCAAGCGTCTCTTGCGATATGGCCCGTTGCAGACCGTGGTTCCGGGCATCGACGCCGACATAGCGTCTGAAAGCTCAACATTTGGTGACGCAACCTTCTCTCGCCATTGGGTGCTTGCTTGTTGGCCGACGCAAGCCGCCGTGATGCGCCGCGACGAAATAGTTTGGGCTTACCAAAAGAAGACAAAGCACCTTCGTAACGGCATGTCTACCGGGTCTACCTATGCCTTGGTCTTGCGGGACGCGAGAGGCCAGCTCTTAGAACTTTCGAGTTCCGAACAGGACGTCAAAAGATACCTGGCTAGGCTCGCCGAGGAAACACCTTGGATTATCTTCGGATTCGACCAAAAGCTGGACGAACTTTACAACAAGCAACTGCAGTCCTTTGTTCAAGCCGTATCGGACCGCAAAGCCAACGCGCCCGCCGCCAAGCCATAGACCACGATCCCACCCCCGGCGCTCGCGCCATCTAATTCGACCCGCTACCTCGGTGGCGAAGCGGGAAGCTCGTGTCCGAGTTTGATTTCAGCCGCGTCGTGTTTTTCACGGAGCGCCCCCTCCCGGTCGCCCTTGCGCTCGAGCTCCGTGCCAAGGTGCTCATGCGCTTCGGCGTGATCGGGTTTCAAGCGGATGGTCGCGCGAAACTCGGCGATCGCGTCTTCCCGATCGCCCTTGCGCTCGAATGCCAGTCCCAGGTTGTAGTGCGCTTGCACGGAGTCGGGCTTAAGGCGCAGGGCTTTTTGAAACTCTTCGATGGCCCGGTCGTTCTCGCCGGTTTCCGCCATCACTATGCCGGTATTGAAATACGCGCTGACATACCCCACGTCCAGCCGCTTCGCTTCGTCGTATTCCGCCACGGCTCCTTTCAAGTCCTTCTTGTTATAGAGCGAATTCCCGATGTTGTAATGTGCGTCAGGGCTGTAGGGGCTCAGGCGCAGCGACTCGCGGTATTCCCGAATCGCCCCGTCATGGTCGCCCTTATCTTCCAGCGCGTTGCCCAGGTTGAGGTGGGCGACCTCGTTGTTCGGCTTTAGCCGAATCACCTGTTCGAAATTCGTCAAGGCGCCGTCGGGATCGCCCAGGTTGAGGAGCGCCACACCCAAGCTGTTGAGCGCGTCCACGTTGCCCGGCTTCAAGCGCAGCGACTCGCGAAACTCCGTTGCGGCTGCAGCCTGATCGCCTTTGTTGGCCAATGCTTCACCGAGCTTGAAGTGCGCGTCCGCATTCTTGGGATTGCGACGCAACGATTCGCGGTATTCCGCGATGGCTTCGTCCGGATACCCCCTGTCCCAGAGGTCGTCCGCATGCCGAAGGTGTCCGGCGGCGGTGTTGGAGGTCGCCCATCTCCAGGCATCGCCTATTGCAAGAATAGTGGTGCCGATCACCATAATGACGAGAAATGATTTTACAAATCCTCCTCGCATTTCAGCGTACTCCCTTCAAACCGCGACGCTAGTGCTGGTGCTAGCGTCGTACTCGGTGATTTTCATGTGGTTGTTTCCCGTTGTCAGAGATTCTCCCGGTCGACTTTGCTTCAGGCTGCATCCCGCGCGCGTTGCGCGAAATACAAACGACGTTCACCGCTTTGTTTCTGTAGTCAATCGAATAAATAATTCTGCAGATGTGCGGATTCTTCCCAAAAGGCAACTGTCGCACCACTTTTCCGGCTGGAAAAATCTCTCCATCTTCGGGAAATCGCTCTAGCGAGTGAATGGCCTCAACCAGGTCATTGAACCAAGCAAGAGTGGCCTCGCCCGACTCAGCTCCTACACACTTGTAGATATTTTCCAGGTCTTGCGCAGCCCCTTGCCCCAGACTAACGAGGTATTCCATGCTTGCTCCGAAAATCTTCCAGGACCTCTCGCGCCGGTCGCATTCGACCCTTCTTTACGTCTTCGAGTCTCCTCAGGATTCCCTTGCGTAAGCCTCTTGCGCCGCGATATCCAGGGACTCTTCCACTATCCAGCGCGCCGGTTGCACTTGGCCCCTCGTTAAAATGTAGTGGGCGTAAAGCGAGCCAGCGAGGACGGAGGCGAAGAATGTGATGCTGAGCGGGCGGCTCTCGGGAACTTGAACGTAGCCGCTGAGGTCGGCGCCGCTTCCCCAGCCCAGGACCAGGAAGAGAACCGATAGAGCCGCCAAGATGACTGCGACGATGCCCAGCACGAGCAGGCCGATGCGGTGTGAGTCTTTGCGCTTCGTCCAATCCATCGATTTCGTCTGATTGGCGGCGGGGCCAGTTTCCGGTTTGCCGGCCGCGATTTTGCCGCCGGTGTTGTAACTGAAGAGACCACAGAGCACGCCGAAGCTGAGCCACATGGCGTAGTAGAGCGCCTTATAATCGTAGATATAGTGTTCAACGATGTGCCAACCTAATAGAATGGAAACGAAGAGATAGAGGAGCGTACTTACTGTAATTTTCGCAACTTTAAGAAACTTGACAATCATGATGCAGCCTAGCGCTAGCGAGCTGGCGCTTCACAGCGTGCTTTCGAGCAGCGCCACCATCTCCAGGAATTCCTTGGCGCGCAGCGAAGCACTGAAGCCCATCGACTTGGATACTGGCATGGTCACGGCGACGACCTGCGCGCCGTCTTCGCGCGGGGTGATTTTCAGAATACGATCGATCTTGAATGCGAGGCCGGCGAGACCTCCCTCTTTCACGGCGAAGGCATCGCATTTCTTGAGCAGGTCTCTTCTGGCGTTGAGCGTGCCCGCCGCTTCCGCGTCGCCTGTAAACTTGCCGTCATCGCCCAGCGAAACCGGGCCCGCGACCCGTTTGGCTACTGTGGTGGCATAGGCCAGGGAGCCCAGCCCGCACCCGGCACCCTGCCGGATCATGTGAGCATCGAGTTGCATCGGCCGCGACTGGTTGACATCGAAATGAATGGTAAACAGGAGCTGCGACTTCCCACCGAAGAAGGTGGTACTCATATCCTTAAGAATCGACTTCGCGGTTATTCCCTCGACTCCCACGTTTTCTATCGTAAAGCTGACCGACGCTGCCGCCCCCAAGTCCTTGGTCAATAACTCTTGCACCTTCGGCGCGATGGTCTGCCCATCCTGTCCCATATAAGCTCCGTTGTTCATGGGAACTCCTTTCGGCGCCTTTCCGGACGCACGCGCACACTCTACTTAGTTCCCTTCAATGCCTCAATTAATTTTTTCGGGCTAAAGGGCTTGTGTTTTTCGCGCATGGAAACTGGCGGCGGCGACCGCCGCGACTGGCGGCGACAGCTGCGACCGTTGAGTCATGTATGTGAATTCAACGGAGGAGCACTATATCCTTTGGCCAGAAACACAACCTTTCCTTTTTGATCCCAAACGCCGAAGATGATTTGAGTATGCCTCGCATAGTCCACGACCGCCCACTCCACATGGCCGTTCTCGATTTCCGCTCCGACCTTATAGTCCATAGGCATCTTGCGGTCAAACAGTCGCAGAGTGTATCCCCCCTTCGCATGATAAAAGGTAATCGGGCCGCTGGTTCTCAGATACTTGCCTTCGCCCAAGTCGCGTCGCGCCGGGAGCCAGCTTCCGAAAAACCACAACAGAAAAATTAGTGGCACAACGGATATCCCAGTGCCGACGGCGGCGATCATCGGGATCCAGGGTTCCACAGAATCGCGAGGTTCGGTTACTTTTATCAAAGGATCAGCGTTATGTCGTTTTGACTTAGAACGCTCCTCGACAGTGCCAACCACGAAAAGGGCTGCTACAACGACGAGCACAAGAATGAAGATAGGCCGAACCTTCCACCGTGGCATTGCGGCAATGACCGCGGCGACACTGGGGCTGAGCGGCAGCTCGATGGTCGCCGCTTTGCTGGTGTCGGGCGTTCTCATTCGGCTCCGCGCCTTTCCAATATGGTTTTGCATGGGCATTCCAGAAAGCGTCGTAGCGATGATCGCCGCCATGCCACGACCAAATACCACGCCCGCCGTTATCGCTGGACTTTCCACCGCCAGCCTCTGGCTGGCTAGAGTATACGAGAAGCACTGGAACTATTGGATGCTCGTATTCGCGAGTTCCTGAGAAACGCGGTTACGGTCTAAGTGGATTTCAAGTTATCGGTCAGGCGATCATCTCAGTCACCAGCTGCAGGCGGAATCATCTTTCCCATAGCCAATTCTGGCCGTTCACTTAGATTTGTCATGTCGCACCATTCTGGTGCATAGTGATGCTATGAGCACCGCAAAAAAAACGGTACGTCAGAGCGTCACCCTCCCAGCATCCACCGCTGCAAAAGTGCGTACTCTGGCAAAGACGCGAAGGCTTAGTTCTAACCGCATGTTGGTCGAACTCATCGAGAATGGCATCGAAGCCGAAAAGCGCAAGCAGCAGGAATTTTTCGAACTCGCCGAGCGTTTTCGCGACACCGATGACCCGGAAGAAGCCAAGCGCCTCGGCGATGAGCTAGGCCGAATGGTCTTTGGTGACTGATGCCCAGGATCGAGTCCTGGGACAATCTCCCTCCAAATGTACGTCGGCATCTCGTCGATCGCATGCGCGAACGCTCTGTCAGCATCTCGGATCTCAACCAGCTTCGCCTTTGGGTTGCATCCCAACCGGAAGTCCCGGAAGGGGATTGGTACAAGGACTTCGGCTCCTTCAAAATCTGTGGCCATGGGTCCTATCCCAAGACGTTTTTCTTGCGCACGCAGGCCGCCAAAGGCAAAGCGCTCTAACTCTGGCTCTGTAGTAGCTGCTTGCGCTTCCCCGCGCTATCATTTACACCACCATGGCCAACCCAAAGCCCCTTCTCAACGAATTCCCCTGGAATCCGCGTTACCGCATCTCCAACACCCACAACATCCTGACCCCCGCCCTGATCGTCTACCCAGACCTTATCGCCGCCAACATCGACCGCACCGTGCAGCTCCTCAATGGCGACCCCACCCGCTGGCGCGTCCACATCAAAACCGCCAAGCTCGGCTACACTCTGCAAATGTTCGTCGAGCGTGGCGTCCGCAATTTCAAATGCGCCACGACGCTCGAACTTCTCGTCGCCTGTCAGTCCGGCGCCACCGACGTTCTCCTCGCCTATCCGGTAATGGGCGCAAACGCTCGCCGCGTGCAGGAAATCGCCACTCAGTTTCCCAACGTGCGCATCTCCGCCCTCGCGGAAAACGAAGCGCAACTCCCGCAATGGCGGGGCACCAAGATTGGAATTTTCGTGGATCTAAACTCCGGCATGAACCGCACCGGCATCGAACAAAATCACAGCGACGAAGTATTAGCGCTGGCGCGAGCGATCCGCGATCACGGCTTGGAATTCCGCGGCCTCCACTTCTATGACGGCCACCTCGGCGGCATGCCCGAGCCGGAGCGGACTCGCGTGGCCCACGCAGGCTACGACTCCCTGATGAAAATCGTAGCCGCGCTCGAAAGCAGTGGCATCGCCGTCCCTGAAGTCATTACGGCAGGCACGCCGGGAATGCCATGCTCGCTCTCCTACGCCCCATTCCGCTCTGGCCACTTCACCCACCGCCTTTCCCCCGGTACTGTCGTCTACAACGACGCCTCCAGCCTCGTCGAACTTCCCAACGACGGTTACGTCCCTGCAGTCCTCGTCCTCACCCGCGTCGTCAGCCATCCTCGCCCGGGCATCATCACCTGTGACGCCGGCCACAAAACCGTCTCCGCCGACGTAGGCATTCCCACCTGCATCGTAGTCGGCCACCCCGAACTAACCCCGCTCTCTCCCAGCGAAGAACATCTCCCCATATCCGTCAAAGACGGCTCCTCCAGCCCGCAAACTGGCGAAACCCTCTTTCTCCTCCCCCGCCACATCTGCCCCACAGTCAACAATTTCGACGCCGCCGTCCTCGTGCGCGACGGCCAAATCCTCTCGGTCGAGTCTGTCTCAGCCCGCGGCCGCGAAGCTCCTCTCCTCCGCCAAACCGAACAAGGAGTCCCGGTCACTCGTTGAAACTTGATTGCAGCCCTACGAGCCAATTTTTTCCTTGACGAATCTGGCCGCTTACGTTGCTATTTTACTGGATATAACGATGCACAAGGCGGTAGCCAATCTACCGCCTTTTTCTTTTGTGCAGACACATTTTCGGGGTTCGCGGAAAGGTCTGCGAACTCTGCGCGCACGGAGGTTAGAACAAAACTAACCGCTCTAGAATGAACACTTGCGGGAGGAGCACCGCGTTTGGCCGTGTTTCGTCGCCCAAAAACAGTCCTAAGTTCTTTACAATCAACACTTCCAGAGGTGTATCAAAACAAAGGACCTCAACCCCCTTTAGAATGAGCACTTGTGCAAAAACCAGGGGGAGGCCAGTTATTGTTAACTAGCCCCGCGGAGCACTCGAACTCCCGTGAGCCCTTCTCGTAGTTGCCCCCACGGAACTGCAACCTATTACTTCGCAGGTGCCGCGGACGTTGCCAGTCCTAGCGCTTGCATCACGGCATCGTGCAAGGCAGGACGCACCTCGGCGATCTTGTGATTTTCCCGCGTAGGGTTTACGCGGTTCGTCAGCAGCACTACAAATAGCTGCCGGTCTGGATCGATCCAGATCGAAGTCCCGGTGAATCCGGTGTGTCCGAAACTGTGCGGCGAAAAAAAGTGCCCGCTCGAGCTATTATCCGTGGGCACATCCCAGCCGAGCGCTCGCTTGCCTCCGGAAAGCTGCTGCGGAACGATGAATTGCGCAATCGTCGCGCGCCGCAAAATGCGCTGATGCGCGTAAACGCCGCCATTCAGGTACATCTGGCAAAACGCGGCCAGATCCGGCGCCGTGCTGAAAAGGCCCGCGTGTCCCGAAACGCCGCCAATGGCAAACGCATTCTCGTCGTGCACTTCGCCCTGAAGAAGCCGTTTGCGGAAGTTCGCGTCAAATTCGGTCGGCGCAATCTGCGGCCACAATGTTTTCGGCGGAAGATACATCGAATCCTTCATCCTCATCGGACCGAAAATATATTCCTTCGACAGGTCGTCGAGCTTTTGTCCGGTCAAGCGCTCGATAATTTCTGCCATCAGGATGATGCCGAGGTCCGAGTACACCATCTTCGTTCCCGGCTCGTACTCCAGCGGCTCGGCAAAAATCATTTTTAGCGTGTCTGCTTTGCCCTTCGATGTCCGCCAGTATTCCTTGAACGGCGGCAGCCCCGACGTATGTGTCATCAGGTGCCGCACCGTCACCTTGTGACGCCACTCGAGCTCTGTGGGATTTTCGCGAAACAGGTTTTGCAATCCGGCGCCCGGCTGCCAGGCTGCCGTCCACTCCGGCAAATACCGCTCGACGGGCGCATCCAGGTTCAACGGTGACTTGAAATCTCCTTCGACGAGCTTCTCGACCAATGTTGTGGTCACGATCACTTTCGTGAGCGACGCAACGTCATACATCGTGCGTACAGTGGTCTGCTCTCCGTGTTCGTCATAGCTCAGCTTTCCAAACGCATGCAGTGCGAGTTTTCCTTTATAACCAACGGCCAGCGTCGCCCCAGGAAAAGCTTTGTCCGCGACGGCGTGTTCGAGCACATCAAAAGCAGGCTGTAGCTGGGCCTCTCCGCGCACATCCATCGGCTGCAGCGTCATCGGATTGGCATATCGCTCGATGCCGAATCCTGCGTTCAAATCGGCGCCGGGGACCGTCACCGGCAAGCGCCCGCGCACACCAATCTGTCCGAATAGCGCGCGTGCCACGGAAATCTGCGCTACATCGCTGATACCGAACGCCGCAAGCCACGTCTCCGCCTGCGGAAAATGCTCGACCAAATACGGGCTGCCAAATCCAATGGTCACCACCGGCTTCCCGCTCCGATAAACCTTCTCCGCAAAAGCCATCTGCTCAGCCGGAATGTCCACGTTGCCTTTGCGGTCGCTTACGCGCACAAAAAACGCGAGCAAGGCAACGTCGTACGTATCCGGGGCAGGCAGTTTCAAATTGTCCGCTTTCACAAAGCGCGTGTCGGCCCGGAGTGTGGTCAACGAATCCACACGCGAACGCAGTTCGCGCTCCAAATCTTCGGCGGGATATGGCTCGGGATCGGCGTAAAGGGCAACGAGCAGCGCTCGCGTCGGCTTGGTCTCATCGAGAGGCAGGCGATGGTTTGTATCGCGCAGCAGGGTCACGCCGCCGTCGGAAATCCCCTGCGCTTCCTGTTGCCACTCGATTTTGCCGAAGTGGCTGTTCAAAGCGTTCACATCCAGCAGACGCGTTTTGTAAAGACCGAGCCGGGCTTTCGCTTGCAGGATCCGGCGCACGGACTCATCCAGCCGGGCGTGCGAGATGCGCCCCGAGTGCACCGCGTCCCGCAGTGCGTCGAACGCCGCATCGGGCACCGGCGGCATAAGCAGAACATCCGCTCCCGCCGTGAACGCCCGCACTGCGGCTTCGCCCGGTGCGTAGCGCACGGTGATCCCGCCCATGTCCATCGCATCGGTGACGACGAGCCCCTCGAAACCAAGCTCTTTGCGCAGTAGCCCTGTCAGAATGTTTGACGAAAGCGTCGCGGGAGTATTCGCATCCGGCTCCAGCGCAGGGATCGAGAGATGCCCTGTCATGATGCTGTCGGTTCCCGCGGCGATCGCCGCACGAAAGGGAACCAGTTCCAGTTTTTCCAGACGATCACGGTCGGCGCGAATGACCGGCAAATCAATATGCGAATCCGCCGCCGTGTCGCCGTGTCCCGGAAAATGTTTCGCCGTGGCAAGCCCGCCGTTTTCTTGCACGCCGCGCACGAACTCGGTTACAAATTCCGCAACTTTCGCCGGATCCTCGCCAAACGAACGCGTGTTGATGATCGGATTGTCGGGATTGTTGTTTACGTCGGAATCGGGAGCGTAAATCCACTGGATGCCGACGGCACGCGCTTCCAGCGCCGTGATCTTACCCATCGTGAAAGCGTCTTTGGGATTTCCCCCGGCGGCCAGCGCCATCGCCGTTGGAAAGGATGTACCCTCATCGAGGCGCATGGCCGTGCCGCGTTCAAAGTCCGCCCCAACCAGCAGCGGCAGTTTCGATTTCGCCTGCAACTGATTCGTGAGCACGGCCGTTGGATAAGCCTGACTTTTTACGATGCCGAGTGGCGAACCTTGCGTGATGTTGATGAATCCGCCGACGTGCAGCTTCTCAACCAAGCGCATCATGTCCGCATAAACCGGCGCGTCCGTGGCCGTGAAGCTTCCATGATAGGTCGCGAAAATCACTTGCCCGACTTTTTCGTCGAGCGTCATGTTTGCAAGCGTGGTTTCCACCCACTGCACGGCGGCGGGAGGAAGCTTTTTGCTATGCCCTGAAGGAGCCGCGTTTTTCTTTGTGCCTGCGGATTTATCTGTAGCGGGAGGCTTGCTTTGACTTCGCGTGGTGTGGGCCATAAGAAAGAGGAATAGTGCAAACAGAGTAAACAGCAGAACGCCTGTACCGCGTCCTTTCATCAATGGAGGGTCTCCCGGTTGACGCCCGGTCCTGCGCTGTATATAACACACGCACTTCAAGCGAACAACGCAACCCGGAATGAAGCGTTCCAGAATATCATTGGGGGCGCAAAACCGGAGGCAATGCTTTGGCCCAAATTCGCGGCGGTGGTCTCACCAGGCTCGGCGTAGTCCTTAGCTCGGCCATCTTACTCTGCGTTCCCATACGTGCCGCACAGAAACATGCGAGCCGTCCCGCGCGAGTGCAGACCGGAATCGATGTCCTCGAAGCGGAAAAATTCGCGCCGCTGCGAGGGAAACACGTCGGGTTGATTACCAACCACACGGGCCTGGACGCTCAAGGGCGCACGACGATTGAAGAACTATTTCATGCGCAGGGCGTACAACTCATCGCGCTCTTCAGCCCGGAACATGGCATCTCCGGGCGCGCCGACGAAAAATTCTCCTCCTCGAAAGATCCCACCACCGGCTTGATGACTTACAGCCTTTACGGCGAATCGCTGCGCCCTACGGACGAGATGCTTTCCGGCATTGATACGCTTGTATTCGATATTCAGGATGCGGGCGTGCGCTTCTATACGTACACCGCGACGATGGCGTACTGCATGGAAGAAGCCGCCAAGCGCAACATTGCGTTTTACGTGCTGGACCGGCCGAATCTTCTTGGCGGGGACATCATCGAAGGTCCCATGCTCGATCCCGACAAGACGAGCATCGTCGCTTACTTTCCTATGCCGGTGCGCTACGGCCTTACGATTGGCGAGCTCGCGCAATTCTTCAACGCGGAGAATCACATTAACTGCGACCTGCACGTCATTGCCATGAAAAACTGGCATCGCAACTATTTTTTCGAGAGCACCGGCATTCGCTGGATTCCGCCCTCACCGAATCTCCGCACCGTCAAAGGCTCCATCGTCTATCCCGGCCTTGAAATTCTGCAAAACGCCGGTGTCTCGGTAGGCCGCGGCACCGAAACGCCTTTCGAGGAATTCGGCGCGCCTTGGATGGATGGCGGAGCGGTTGCTACCGCTTTGAACGAGGTACATCTGCCCGGTCTGCGCTTCACGGATCAGCCTTTCATTCCCGTCTCCGGGCTTTACGCTGGGCAGCGCTGTGGTGGAGTGGGTGTACGCGTGACCGACCGGGCGGCGGTCCGCTCGATGCGAATGGGCCTCGAAATCGCGGTGCTTCTTCGCAAGCTGTATCCTGCGAAATTTGATCCCGCAAAATTGCTGGTCCTCGTTGGCAACGCCGAAACCATCCAGCAGCTTCAAACCGGCGTCCCGCCCGAACAGATCGTCGCCAGCTGGTCCGACGCCCTCAAAAAGTTCGATCAAACCCGCCGCAAATATTTCCTCTATCAGTAGTTTAGGTCACCGCTGACTGCCGCATTTCCAGGGCGTTTCTGGGTCCCGCTTTGTGCTAGAGTTTCGTCATGCGCATCGTGTCTCTGCTGCCGTCGGCTACGGAAATTCTTTTTGCGCTTGGATTTGACGACGAAGTGGTTGGCGTGAGCCATGAATGCGACTTTCCGCCGCAGGCGCGCACGAAGCGTGTTGTGATTCATTCGCGGCTTCCCCACGATGCGCCTCCCCTGAAGATTGACCGTCTTGTTCGCGAATATGTTTCGCGCGGAGAGAGCCTTTACGCCGTCGACGCGGAGGCGCTCGCGGAATTGAAGCCGGATTTAATCGTCACACAGGATTTGTGCCAGGTTTGCGCGGCTTCGCCCGATGATTTGGCCACCACGCTGGCGCGTTTTCCGGAGCCGCCCGACGTTCTTTGTTTGAATCCGCAGGATCTTGGCGATGTATGGCGCGATATTTTGTGGGTGGGTGAAGACACAGGGCGCGGACATAAGGCGGAAGCTTTGCTCCAGCAAATTGGTTCACGGCTCGGCGAAATGGAATGCCAGCTGGATGGACTGGCGCACCGCCCGCGTGTCGCGGTGCTGGAATGGCTGCAACCCTTCTATGTTGCCGGGCATTGGGTGCCGGAGATGATTGAAACGGCCGGGGGGAAGGATGTTCTCGGTAAGAAGCGGACGCCTTCGTTCTGCGTGACGGCAGAGGAAGTGATTGAGGCTGCGCCCGAAATTCTTTTGATTGCGCAATGTGGCTACAGCGCGCAAAAGGCGCGGGACGAGTATTGCGCGATGTCTTTTCCCGAGGGATGGAACGCGATTCCGGCTATCCGCAATTCTCGGGTATTTGCGGTGGATGCCAGCGGTTATTTTTCGCGTCCTGGCCCGCGCTTAATTTCCGGGATCGAAGCGCTGGCAAAAATGTTTCACTCGGGCGTTGCTGTCAGCCAGGAAGCGGAGCGCGTTTTTCTGCCGATTACCGAAGCACGGAATTTACCGGTTCCCGCGTCCACACGCTCGGCCTCCGCCTGAATGTTCAATTAAGACGGATTGTGCACTTCCCGGACAAACAGTTTCGCCCCTACTTAATTCTGCAACCGATGCGAGAGAGGCTCGAAGACCAGTAGATCAACAGGGCTTTGCCACGCACTTGATCCCGTCGCACCAAACCGAAATGCCGGCTATCGTAACTGTTGTTCAGATTGTCTCCGATGACGTAGAAGGTGCCTTCGGGGAGCTTTTGCGGCTCGAACGTTAATGAAATGGTGTCGCGGTAATTCGCGCGTTCCGACGTCCCGCAGGGCTCGGGGAATCTGACTTCACTCCCGTTAACGATAACGGTTCCATTGGGTCCGGGACTCACGGTGTCACCGCCGACCGCGATGACTCTCTTCACAAACTTTGAGTTGCTCGCCCCATTGTTGAAGAGGATGACTTCGCCGCGTTCCGGAGATCGCACGTCAAATGCATCCAGGCCCGCAATGATTCGTTCGCCCATACAGATTGCGGGACACATGGAATCGCCTCCAACGCGAAGCGCGTGCAAGTTCGAGGATTTTGCCCATAGAAAGAACTTCGCCACATGAAAGAAAACCAGCAAGGCCAGCAGAATGCCAGCGCAGATCAGGACTCTCAGAAAGAGGTTCGGAGAGCGAGTGCTTTGCGTTGGCGGTGGTTTAAGTCCGAGATTCAGCTCGGGCATTTGCTTTTAATTTCCTGCTCCAATAGCGATAGAAGGGAAGGCCGGCAAGGATCAACAGAAGGCCGATGGTCGAGCGGCCTGGGCGTTCCAGCCAGATGTTGAAGGTGAGGGCTAGGGCGCCAGCTACGAAAAGGCCGGGCACGACCGGGTAGCCCCAGCAGCGGTAGGGGCGGGGCATGTTGGGTTCGGTGTGGCGGAGGCGGAAGAGAGCGACGACCGCTAGACCGTAAAAAATCCAGCCGGCGAAGATGAAGAGATTGGTGAGTTCTTCGAAGGTGCCTGTGAGGGCCATCAGGCTGGCCAGGGCGCATTGGAAAATTAGGGCGCGGGCGGGGGTGCGGTATTGGGGGTGAACGCCGGCGGCGATTTTGAAGAAGATGCCGTCGCGGGCCATGGCGTAGGCGGGGCGCGCGCCGCTGAGGACGGAGGAGTTCATGGAGCCTAGAGCGCTGATGACCATGGCCACGGTGATCCAGGCGGCGGCGATGGGGCCGGCGACTTGTTGAACGACGTCGGAGGCGATGTGTGGCGAGGCGGCTACGGCGCTGAACGGCAAAACTTTTAGGCAGGCGGCGCTGAAGAGAAAATAGATGAGCGCGACCAGCGCGACTCCGCCGACTAGGGCGCGGGGGAAATTTTTTTGCGGATTTTCCACTTCGGAACCGACCAGATTTAAATCTTCCCAGCCATCGTAGGCCCAGAGAGCGGCGGCTAGGGCGGCCAGAAACGCGCTGAGGACGCCGCCGTTTATTGCGCTGGGCCACATCGGATCGGGAGTGGTTTGCGCGACAGTAGGTGAAAAAAAGGCGACCGCGATGACGATTACAACGGACGTGATTTTTATGGCGGTGAGAAAAATCTGGACGACGCCGCCAAGGCGGACGCCCAGGTAGTTGATGGCGGTCATGCCGACGATCCACAGGACGGCTAGCGGTTGAGCCCAGGTGAAGACGAAATCGTAGGGCTTGATCCAGGTGGTAAGGCCAGGGATGGCGATGTGGAGGGTGAAGACCGGGGCGGCTACAACGGGGATGAGGAAACTCAGGAAGCGCATCAGGCCTGCGGCGATGCTGGAGAGCGAGCTGGGGCGGCCGACGATGGAGTGCATCCAGCCGAAGAGGAAGCCTGCGGCGGGGCCGAAGGCGCGGCGGAGGTAGGCATACTCGCCGCCAGCTTCGGGGATGGCCGCGCCGAGTTCGGCGAAGGACAAGGCGCCGAAGAGCGAGAGAATGGCGCCGACAATCCACGCGGCGAAAACCACGGAAACGTAGCGGCCTTCGCGTGCCATTTCAGCCGGTTTTAGGAAGATGCCGGTGCCGATCATGGTGCCGACGACGATGGCGCCGGAAGCCCAGGCGCCGAGGCCACGGACCAGTTCCAGGCGTTTTTCCGGCATTTCGGACATAACGATATGTGGTGTCCTTACAATTCGCTCGCGATGGCACCAACGACGAAAGTTATGGTCGAGCCGATCAAGACGTACCACGTGTAAGCTGTCGGCGTATAGAGCCAAACGGCGAGAATCGTTGCGAGACCAGCGAACATGCCCGTCAGCGCGCCTGCAGCGGTCGCTCTGCGATTTAGTGTGCCCAGGAGAAAAAGACCTAGGAGGCTGCCGAACGGCAGAGAAGCTACCGTTAATCCCGTCTCCAGAAGGGGTCCCCAGCTCACCATGCCGAAGGCCATCAGGACCGCGCCCCACACTAATGTCATGCGGCGCGAGAGGCGGAGGAATTGTGCGGAATCCGCGGAGCGGCCGCGCAATTTTGCAAAATCGAGGACGCTGCTCGCAGCCAGGGAATTGAGCGAGCCGCTCGCGTTCGACATGGCTACCGCGACGATCGAGGCGAGGAGCAGTCCTGCCAAGCCTGTGGGCATTTCGCGGACGAGAAAGAGCGGGAGAATGCGATCGGCGCGCTCGCCTGAGGCGAGGAGCGGCGCATGCTGCGCGAAGACGTAAAGTAGAACGCCGATTAACAGAAAAATGGTGAATTGTACGAGAACGATTACGCCGCTGGTCAGGAGCGCGCGTCGGCTGTCTTTTTCGTTTTTTGCCGCGAGAAGGCGTTGGACGATGGTCTGGTCTGTGCCGTGGCTGGCCATGGTTAAGAAGGCGCCGCCGATGAGGCCGGACCAGAAAGTGTACTTTGTGGCGAGATTCCAGGAAAAATCGAAGACTTGCAGTTTATGACCTGCGCTGGCGGCAACTTGCGTGATTTCAGTCCAGCCGCCAGGAATTTTGTGCAGCAGGACCCAGAAGGTGACGGCGCTGCCCGTCATGTAAAGGAGGAGTTGGGCGACGTCGGTCCAGATGACGGCTTTCATGCCGCCTTCGAAAGTGTAAAGGATGGTGAGCGCGATGACGATGATGACGGCGAGCCGCTCGGAGGTGCCGAGGACAACGCTGACGACGAGCGCGATGGCTGAAACACGTACGCCTTCTGCAATAGCGCGCGTGATGAGGAAGGTGCTGGCCGCTACCGCGCGCATTTTTTCGCCAAAGCGTTTTTCGATAAGCGCGTAAGCGGTCAGGAACTGTCCGCGAAAATAACCGGGAAGAAGAATGATCACGATTAAAATGCGGCCAATCAAATAGCCGATGACCAGTTGGACGAAGGTGAGGTTCCCGGCGTACGCGATAGCAGGCGTGCCGATGATCGTGAGCGTGGAGGTTTCCGTGGCAACGATGGAAAGAGCCAGGGCCCACCACGGGGCCGTGCGCCCGCCGAGGAAATAATCGAGGCTGGCCGTTTCGCGGTCGGTCCTGGCTAGGTCGGTTTTCTTGCGGCGGAAACGCATGCCCAGCGCGGTGACGGCCAGTAGATAGGCGATGACGATTGCCAGGTCGAGTGGGTGAATGCGCATCTTGTGTTTTTCCGCGGCACGATTTTGTGCTGCGGAAAAGTGCGACGAGGATAGTGGGACGTGGTGGGAAGGTCAAGGAATGCGTAGTGACCACCCTAAGTGACGAACCTAAAGGTTCGCCACTACGCTTAGCGCACGAGGTGTTGTTCCGCGAATGCATTGGGGTGCGTTCTCGCTTATGCTTTTTGTATGAGATTTGTGTTTGGTTTTGATGGCGGCGGGACGAAGACGGACTGCGTTTTGATGGATGAGGCCGGCACGGTGAAGGCGCGGTCGCAGGGTGGGCCATCGAATCCGCTACGCGTGGGATTTGGCGCGGCGCTATCGGCGGTTCGCGAGGCGGCGAAGCAGGCGGTCGCGCAAGCTAGAATGCCGGCTGATTTGCCGATTGCGGCGCTTTGCGCTGGGCTTGCAGGAGCCGGTCCACCGGAGTCGGCGGAAAAAATACGGTCGCTTCTGGCGGCGGAATTTACCCAGTCAAAGATAGAAATTTGTACGGACCTGGACGTAACTCTTGCAGCGGCGGGCGATGGCCCGGTGATCGTTTTGCTTGCGGGGACGGGGTCGTTTGCTGTTGGGCGAAACATGGCCGGCACAACGGCGCGAGCGGGCGGATACGGATCGCAGATTGGAGATGAGGGAAGCGCTTACGATATCGGGCGGCGGGCGGTTTTGACGGCGATGCATACGAATGATCGGACCGGGGAGGATTCGGCTTTGGGGCAAAGGCTTTTGCGCGAGCTTGGCTGCGGGGGCTGGCAGGAAGTGAAAGCGCGGGCGCAGGCGGCTTCCGACGAAGTGTTTCCGCGGTTGTTTTCGGTGGTCGCGGCGCTGGCCGACCTCTATGAACCTGACCCCGACGCGCAAACGATTTTGGCGGCTGCTGCGCTTGATTTGACCACGCTGGCGGAAAATTTGGCAGAACGGTTACAGTTGCGCCAGAAAAAATTTGTCTTCGCAAAAACCGGCGGCATGATGGGACGGTCGAAATTCCTGGAAGCGCGGCTCGATGAAAGGTTACGCGCTGCTTTCCCGGAGGCAGACATCGGATCTTTGCGCGTTCCGCCGGCGGAGGCCGCTGCGCGGCTGGCGTTACGCCTGATTGTTTCGGGAGATTCGGCGGGGAACTGAGATGGAAGGCGGAGAAAAAGTCCGTGAGCGTGCGCTAGCTGCCTCCGGCGATGAACTGGCCGCTTTAGTTCATCATCCCGATGCGGGCGTGCTGCTGGCCTTGCTCGACAACCCCTCGCTGGATGAAGCGCAGCTGTGCATGATTCTTGAACGAAAGAATCTTCCCGGCGAAATTCTGGAGGAGGTGGCGCGGCGTAAGCCGCTGCTGAAAAGCTATCGCGTGAAGCGCGCGCTGGCGTTTCATCCGCGGACGCCGCGGCTGGTGACGCTGCGGTTGCTGCGTGATCTTTACCTGATGGATCTGGTGCAATTGACGTTGCTGCCGGGGATTCCCACGGAGTTGAAGATGAATGCGGAGGATCAGCTGATTTCGCGGCTGCCGCAGCTTCCGCTTGGGCAAAAAATTACGCTGGGGCGGCGAGGGCCGGCGCGATTGGCGGGAGCGCTTCTGGCGGATGGTCACGCGCAAATTGTGCCGATTGTTTTGGACAATGCCTATTTGACCGAGGCGCAGGTTTTGAAAGTGCTTTCGCGGGAAAAGCTCCCCTTGGGCGTAGTGGGGGCTATTGGACAGCATCGCAAATGGTCGATCACATACAACGTGCGGCTGGCGATGGTGCGGCATCCCGCGTCGCCGCTGGCCACAATTCTCAGCTATCTGCCGGAGTTGACTCTTTCCGATTTGCGGGAATTAGCTGCACCGGGGATTGTTGGGGAAAGTCTGCGCAAATATCTTGAAGCGGAAGTTGAGAGGCGACTCCGCAAGGGCGAAAAATCCCATCAGGGGGACGACGCCCAAAGCCCGCCCGCCGCGTCCAATCAGGAATAAGAAGTGCCTTTCGAGCCATACGCAGGTGCGATTTTCGGTTGAGCCACTTCTGGAAGAGTGGAAGGGCGGCTGCATTGCCGGGAACAAAACACTGTACTTCGGCGTCGTAAAGGAGTGCTCTTAGAAGGCGTATGCTTGAAGCCTTGGAACGGCGAGATCGCCCTGCGCCGGAGCTTGGGTTCCTTGGCATGGGGGTTCACCAGGTCTATGGGCAATGGGGACCAAACGGTCCGGCGCAACGAGCGCCGGTGGGCGCAACGCTATTCGTTTCGTGCCGACCTCGAGATCGAATGGGGCTCGGCGGTCCTGAAAGCCAGCACGCGCGACGTCAGCGTCAATGGCATGTTCATCGAATCTCCGGATCCGTTGTGGGTTGGCGCGGGGTTTACGGCGCGCCTGGCGCTGGACCGGCCCGTCAAAGTGGATTGTTTCGTGAAGCGCATCGAGCCGGGGCGCGGCATGGGCGTTTCCGTAACCCTTTCCGAACAGCAGCACGAACAACGCTATCGGGATCTTCTGGCTTCTCTCACCAACACAGGTTCCTAAGGTCGTCTTATACTATGCTTGCCGCGGCACGGTTTTTTTTGGCAGCATCTGCGCCGAGTTGCCCGCGGTTTGCGACGGCAAGGGATTGCCATTGGCAGCGCCGTTTGGAACAGTGCTTGGGATTCGATGACCAGATGCCTTGATTGCGGCTCGCCGCGGACTGCGGACCAGTGCCCGTCCTGCGGGTTGACATCACGCGCGGCGGAGTTGGTGTACCGGCGGCGGCTGGTGTCACGGACGGCGATCTTCCTGGTGGGGTCGCTGGCTTTTCCTTATGTGAGCCAGATTTACCCACCGCTGGATTTGGATTTGATGCTGGTGTTTTTTGGGTTGCTCTTTTTTCTGGCGCTGACGATTGCGGTGATTTTGGAGAACCGCGCGCGGCGGCACAAGGAGATCGAAGTACTGAAGAGAGTTTATTCGGGATTTATTCCGCTACCGTGGATTCTGGCTGCGACGCTTTTTGTGAATGGGCGGCTCGATTCGCAGAAGAATCTGGCGTACTACCCGACGACGGTCGAGAGCAAATTTAATATGAAAGGGATTGTGCGCGGAAGCCGGCGATTGCTGGTGCATTCGTGGAGGCCGGGTCAGCATGTGGAACGTTTGGCCGTGGATGCGGATGATTTTGACCGGTTTCAGGATGGGGATACGACCGTGGTGGCAGTGGAACCGGGGGCGCTTGGGATTCCGTGGTATTACGGGATTTACCGGCGGTGATGGCGGATTTGATTGCGGATTGCCGCACGGATAGAGGGGCGGGCTTCAAGCCCCGCCCCTGCACAGTTTCAACGGCAGTTTCGGTTGCGGTTTTCCATCGCGCTTCAAAACCACGGCTTCCCGTTGATTTTCAACGGGATCTGCATCTCCAGGAAGTGGCCCGTTTTGCCGAAGCGGAAGCGGACTCGGCGGACGGAACCGACATCTCTTGTTTTCCATTCGGAGATTTCGAGCGGATCCTTCGGTATGTCTGTCATCGACCATTCGACGTTGTCGCCTTGCGGCTTCACCGTTTCCGGATCGATTTCGTAGACTTCTTGTTCTTTCAAGTCGAGAAAGAGGTAGCGCTTCCAAAGTTTTAGCAAAACCAGGCCCCGTTTTTCGGTGTGATAGATGTTCCAGTCTTTTGGCGCCTCGTCGTTGAAGCGCAGGATCGCAAAATCGACCGGCTTCCAAAGTGGTTTCTTATCCACTGGAGCCGTTTGAGGCAGCGCCCACAAAACAATGAGAGCGGAAGCGATAGTGGAACGCATTTGCAGGTTCAATTGGGAACTTCGCTGAAAGATTTGTCGAGGAGGCGGATGGCTTCGTCGACGTCTGGTTTGGTGGTGTTGAGCATGGGGGCGAGGCGTATTACGTTGCCCGAGAGGCCGCCTTTACCGATCAGGAGGCCGTTGGCGCGGGCTAGCTCGAGGACTTGTGTTGTGGCTGCGGGCGCGGGCTCCTTGGTCTTGCGGTCTTTCACCAATTCGAGCGCTTGCATGAGGCCCATGCCGCGAACGTCGCCGATCAACGGATACTTGGCTTGCAACTCTTCGAGCTTCCCACGGAAATAGGTCCCGACTCTTTCGGCGTTTTCTAGGAGATTTTCTTCCTCGATGAGCTCGATGGTGGCGCGGGCCGCTACGCTTGTCACTGGATTGCCGCCGAACGTCGAAATATTCAGGCCTTGGAACCCGGCGGAGATTTCCGGCGTCGTGACTGTCAAGCCGACCGGAACGCCATTGGCCATGCCTTTGGCGCTCGTCATGATGTCTGGCGTCACTTCCCACTTTTCGATGCCGAACCATTTTTTGCCGGTGCGGCCCCACCCAGTTTGCACTTCGTCCGAGATGAAAAGGCCGCCATATTTCTTTACGGTGTTGAAGACGATCTTGAAATATTCCTTGGGGGGTGTGATGAAGCCGCCGACACCCTGGATCGGCTCAGCGATGAACGCAGCGATACTGCCGCTGGTGCCGGTCTGAATGAGATTTTCCACGTCGCCGGCGCAAGCCACTTCGCATTCCGGATATTTCAGGTGCAGCGGGCAGCGATAGCAGTAGGGATTGATGGCATGCGAGATGCCCTGGCTGACAATACTCGCTTTGCGATAGGGCGCGTGAGCCGTGACGGCTTTCATCATTGATGAGCCGCCGGAATAGGCGTGCCGCAAGGCGACTAGGTCGAAGCTCCCCGTGGCCATACGCGCGATCAGGATGGCGGCTTCATTGGCTTCGCTGCCGGAACTGGTGAAAAAGCTCGACGACAGATTGCCCGGCGTGATTTGCGCGATTTTTTCGGCGAGCGCGACGATTTGCTCGTTCGGAAAGAGTGTTGACAGGTGCTGTAGCCGGTTGACTTGGGCGTTGATTTTGCTCGTGACTTTAGGATTACAGTGGCCGACGGAGACCGTAAGAATGCCGCCGAAAAAATCGAGGTACTTGCGCCCCTCGACGTCCCAAACGTGCTGCATTTCGGCGCGGTCGGCGACCAGCGGGTGCTGGTAGTAGTTCGTGACCGATGGCCAGATGTATCTTTTGTGCTTGGCGACAGCTTCTTCGCTGCGCGACATCGTTGAGGCGGCGGGATTTCCGGGCGTGGTCATTTGCGTTTCCTTGGCGTTTTGAGTCCGTCCGAGTGTACGACGCGCTGAAACGCGCGGCAAGCCGATAGCCGACGTTTTGAGTATACTGATTGACGTTTACCGTAGACCAGTATGGCCTACCTTTCGCAACGCGGACGCTGAACAGCTTTTCCACCGTGAGACAGTGCTCCGGTTCAAAGCTATTGAGCGGCAAGCCCTGCGGAAGCTGGATCTGTTGGATGCTGCTCCGGACATTAGGACACTTGCGACTCTACCTGGAAACAGGCTGGAGGCACTGAAGGGCGAGCGAAAGGGACAACACAGCATTCGCATAAACGATCAGTGGCGTCTTTGTTTTGTCTGGCTACAGGGTCACGCCTGCGACGTTGAAATCGTCGATTACCACTAGGAGAATTCAATGATGAAGAAAATCAAACCAATACACCCGGGCGAGATCCTGCGTGAGGAGTTCATGGTTCCTCTGAAGCTGAGCATGAACCGGATGGCGATGGACCTTCGAGTCCCCGTGACGCGGATAGCCGATATTGTCCACGAGCGGCGGGGAATCACGGCAGACACCGCACTACGCTTCGCGCGCTATTTCAATAATGCGCCGGTCTTTTGGATGAATCTTCAGACTCGTTATGACCTGGAAGTTGCGGAGGACGAAATCGCGGTTAAGGTTGCGCGTGACGTGCGGCCGCTGGAAGTCCCGGCCAACTAGGCGCTACTTCTTGTTTCCACCTTTCAGCTTGGCTTCCCTTGCGCGCCCGGATGTTCGTGCATCCAAAGCGTGGTATTTTCAAGCAAGTTCTAAGGAATTGTGTGCCAATACGAGGAGACGTTCGATGGCGAAGATGAAAGCAGCGGTGATTCTTAATCCAGGCGGCGAGTTTGAGATTCAAGAGCGAGAGATTCCGCAGTCGGGCCCCGACGAGATCCGGATAAAAGTGGCGGCTTGTGGGATTTGTCATGGCGACGAATTGGTGAGGCATGGAGGGTTTCCCGGGCTTTCTTACCCGCGGGTGCCGGGACACGAGGTGGCCGGAGTAGTGGACGAAGTGGGGAGCGCAGTAACGGAATGGAAGAAGGGAGATCGAGTTGGCGTAGGCTGGCACGGCGGACATTGTTTTGTCTGCGATCCTTGCCGGCGAGGAGATTTCCTGAAGTGCGAAAAGGCTGCGATTACGGGAATAACGCGTGACGGCGGATATCAGGAGTACATTCTGGCGAGGCACGAGGCCGTAGCATTGATTCCGGAAGGTCTCGAATATGCGGACGCGGGGCCTCTGATGTGCGCGGGGGTTACCACGTTCAATTCGCTTCGCCACATCGGCGCGAAAATCGGAGACCTGGTTGGCATTTTGGGGATTGGCGGGTTGGGGCATTTGGGGATTCAGTACGCGGCGAAAGCTGGATACCGTGTTGTGGCGATAGGGCGCGGCGCCGAGAACGAGGCACTGGCGAAAAAGCTGGGTGCTTTCGCCTACATCAATACGAAGACCGCGAATGCGGCGGAAGAGCTGAAGAAATTGGGAGGCGCAAAAGTGATTCTGGGAACCGCGCCAAATGCCAAAGTCATGACCGACGTCATTGATGGTCTCGGCGTAGACGGGAAGTTGCTGGTGGTTGGTGCGCCTCACGAACCGATGGAGGTGTCGGCCATACAGTTGTTGGCCGCGCGCCGCGCGATTCAGGGATGGCCTGCCGGTACGGCGATGGATTCACAGGATACGCTGGAGTTTTCCAGGTACGCGGGCGTGCGGCCCATGATTGAGAAATATCCGCTGGAGAAAGTGAAAGAAGCATACGAGCGGATGATCAGCGGGAAAGTTGAATTTCGCGTGGTGCTGACCATGTAAGAAAAAAATAGTAATGCGGTTGCAGTGCGCCTGGATATCACATTAAATGTGGCAAGCTTCCGCGAGGAGCGATCGAGATGAGGATACACGTCCGAAAAGAGCGGCCTGCCACATGGGCGGAACGCAAACAGCAGTGCAAGCATTCATGGCTTTTGCCCTTTCTAGCAATGGAGTGTATGTGGGAATGGATTGCTTATGCGCTCAGCCGCTGGTCGTTTCTGGAAGTGCTGGATTATCTGGAAACGTTCAGCGTGCTCATCGCGGTGATTTTTTATTTCTCCGAATCGGGCGACCGCGTGAAGCAAAGGCACTACCAGGCGTGGCAAGTGGTGAATACCGCGCAGGGAAAAGGCGGCAGCGGCGGCAGGATTGAAGCGCTTCAGGAATTGAACGCGGACCATGTGCCGCTGGTGGGCGTGGATGTTTCGGGCGCGTTTCTCCAGGGAGTGCGGCTCGACAAAGCGAAATTGCTGCGGTCGAATTTCTCTGCCTCAGACGTGCGCGATGGCAAATTTCAGTTTTCGGACTTCTCTTATGCGAATTTGCGCTCGACGAATTTTCGGGCGAGCCATCTGGAGCAAGTGTCATTCAACGCGGCAACTCTGGACGAGAGCGATCTCACTGGGGCGGTTTTGTCTGGAGCGGACCTCTCCGATGCCAGCCTGGAGAACGCCGACTTGACTAACGCGGACCTGAGCGACGTTCATTGGGCTCACATCGCAAGCATCAAGAATGCGAATATTTTTGGCGTGAAGAATCCTCCGCAGGGCTTTGTGGAATGGGCCTTGACGCATGGCGCGCAGAACGTTGCCGCCGGCTCACGCTAAGCGAGCTGGAGCGATGATCATCCGGACAGCCACCGCAGGCGACGCTGACGCCATCTGGAAAATTCTCGAACCAATCATCCGCGCCGGAGAAACCTACACTTTGCCGCGCGATATGAGCCGTGAGGAGGCATTGGCGTACTGGCACTCAGCGGGACATGAAGTGTTTGTCGCCGAAGAAAACGGAGAGATTTCCGGAACGTACTGTATGCGTGCGAATCAGAAAGGCGGCGGAGCTCACGTAGCGAATTGCGGCTACATGACCGCGCCGTGGGCGAGCGGGCGCGGCATTGCGCGCGCGATGTGCCAGCATTCGCTGGGGCACGCGAAAGCGCGCGGTTTCCTATCGATGCAGTTTAATTTTGTGGTGAGCAGCAACGAACGAGCCGTTGACCTCTGGCAGAGAATGGGCTTCAAAATTGTTGGAAGCCTTCCCGGAGCATTCCTGCATCCGACGCTCGGCGCCGTGGACGCACTGGTGATGTACCGGATGCTTTAGAGGAGCGCAGAAACTCATGTAACGAAAGAGAAGGATCAAAACCAGGGCGAAGACCTCCACGGCAAGAATCCCCGCCTATGGCCCGCACAGCACCCTCGAAACGCGCCAGCGCTATGTATAATGACGCACCATGTCTCTGCCCGTAAATCTGCTGCGAAGAACGTACCGGGCTTTTGTGCGAGTCTTTCCGCAATGTGGAATGATTTCTCAGGCCATCGCATTCAATTTGTTTCTGGCATTTTTTCCCGCGCTGCTCATCATGGTGGGATTCGCAACCAGCCAGATTGGCGGGCGCACGAGCCTTTTCGATCTGATTAATGACCTGACGGAATTTCTGCCCCCCGGCAGCCAGACTATCGTTTCGCAATTTTTGGTGAAGCGCGGTCCGGAAGCCTGGAAGCTGGCACTTGTGGGGTGGACGGGAACGCTTCTCGCCGGCACGCAAGTGATGCGGCTTCTGATGGAAGGCATCCATCGAATTTATGGAGACCAGTTGAAGCTGGGATTTTTGCACCGGCAGGTGCGTGGGTTGGCGTTGCTCCTGGTGACGATCGCTCCTCTGCTGGCCGCCGCGATACTTGGCGTGCTCGGTCGACCAATTCGTCGTTGGCTGGCTTATGAGCTTGGCACGCACCATCCCTTCCAGGGATGGTGGGGCTTTTTCTTTCCGGTAGTGGCGATTGTGCTGGCGATGATCGCGCTGACGGTGATTTATTATGTGGCACGTCCTGGGGAGGAGAGGCTGCGGGATGTGTTACCCGGCGCCATGCTGGCGACAGCCTTCTGGTGGCTAACGAACGTGCTGTTTGGAGTGTACGTGCGACGAGTGCCGTACAGCATCGTCTACGGCGGGTTGGCGGCCGTGATCGGATTGATGGTGTGGATGCAGATTTCCGCGATCATTGTTTTTCTAGGAGCTGCCTGGAATGCGGAGCTGGACGAGAGCCGCAAAATTGTGCGCGCATGGCTGAGCGGAGCGGCGGAAAACCATGCCGAAACAACTGGTTCGAGTTGAATGCTACTCAGGTTGCAGAGCAGACGAACGCCCCGTACGCATCGTGTTCGGATCGCAAACGTTGAACGTCAAGGAAGTGGAAGACCGCTGGTATTCGCCGGGCGCGACCTTTTTTCGAGTACTTGTGGAGAGCGGCGACCGTTATGTTTTGAGGCGCGACGACGCGCAGGACGCCTGGAGCCTTACGGCGTTCCGGGCCGCGGGCAAACGCGTTGACACAAAAATTAACGACAGCGTATAGTCAATTCGCAGAGTGGTCCAAGGTTCCCCGTAGTGCCGGCTTCCCAGTGAGCCGGCGGTGCCTGCGGCAACGAATCAGAGAAGGAAAGGGATGTCCTACCTACCGCAGTTCCCGTTCGCAAAACGGCGGAAGCGTGTTTTTTTGTTGTTGGCGATGGGCGGGATAAGCTGGGCTCTCTGCGCGCAAACACCAGCGCCAGAAGATCCTCCGGCGAGCAATGCCTCCCAGAAGCCTGCCGAGCCAGCCAAACCTCAGGCGGAAAATTCCAACGACAACACCGAAGTTTCCAGCAGGGACACGCCACCGACATTTAAAGTACGCGTAAACCTGGTGCTGGTGCGCGTGGTGGTACGGGATGCGCAAGGCAAGGTTGTGCCAAACCTGCACAAAGAGGACTTTCAACTTACCGACAATCGCAAGCCGCAGACAATTTCCACGTTCAGCGTGGAAACGCCGGACTCGCATATCGTTACAGCAGGCACGAACGCCGATCCAAACGCTCCCATGGATCCAACCGCGGCAAACGCCAAGGTGGCCGCGCTTCCGCAGCGTTTCGTCTCCGTGATTTACGACGACCAGCACATGATCATGGCGGATACCCTGTTTGTGCGGAACGCGAGCAAAAAACTTTTTGACTCGCTGGCACCTTCGGACCGGGTCGCCATCAACACCACTTCCGGGCAGGCTACGCAGGATTTTACCGACGACCACGCGCTCTTGAGCAAGACGCTTCTGAATGTATTGCCGCGTTCGCCCACGCAGGGGCTGCATGATTGTCCGGACATCAGCTATTACCAGGCAGATATGATCCAGAACAAGAATGACCCGCAGTCTCTGGACGTAGCGACCGAGGACGCCGTTCAGTGCGCGTTCCAGGGCGACGAGTCGCAGAAAGCCGCGGCGCGCAGTATGGCGCAGGGGGAAGCGGGGACTGTGCTTGCGCGCGAGGACACCTCGACCGAATACGCCCTCCGCCACATGGAGGACGTCATACGGCATCTTTCTGCGATGCCAGGTCAGCGGGTGATTATCTTCGTATCACCTGGATTTATTACCTCGACTCTATTCCTGGAATTCAGCGAATTGGTCGACCGGGCGACAAAAGCGAACGTCGTGGTGAACACCATTGATGCGCGGGGCTTGTACACGCCAGATATGGGAGACATCGCCGACCCCTATACCGATCCGCCCCAGGTGGCGGGATTTAAATCCATGTACCGAGTGTCGGCGCAATTGGCGCAAGAGGACGTACTGGCGCAGCTTGCCGATGGCACCGGCGGGACGTTTTTCCATAACCGCAACGATGTGGACGAAGGCTTGAAAGAGGCCGGAGCGGCACCCGCGATGACCTATCTGCTGGGATTTTCGCCGCAAAACCTGAAGCTCGACGGCAGCATGCACACTCTGAAGGTATCGTTCACGCGCAAGAGCAACTACAAGATTCAGGCACGGCACGCCTATTTCGCCCCGAAGCACCTTGTGGATCCTACGGAGGCGGCGAAGGAGGAGATTCAAGAAGCGCTTTTTTCGCAGGATGAAATTCGCGACCTGCCGGTGGATTTGCACACCCAGTTCTTCAAGACGGAAGCTTATTCCGCGAAATTGGCAGTGCTGACCCATGTGGATATCAAGGGCGTGCACTTCCGCAAGGCAGATGGACGCAACCGGGACGACTTGACGGTGGCGACGGCGATCTTTGACGAAAATGGGAATTACGTGACGGGCGGAGAGAAGATTGTGGAGATGAAGTTGTTGGACACGACGTATGACCGGCTGACGCGCGTCGGACTGAATCTGAAGTCTAGCTTCGACGTGAAGCCGGGAAGTTACCTGGTGAGGCAGGTGGTGCGGGACTCTGAGGGAGCGCAGCTTGCGGCGCGCAATGGCGCCGTAGTAATACCGAATTGATGGGAGAAGAAATGAATACCAACAAGAACAGCGGACATATGACTTGGGGACGGCTGGCAGGATTGCTGGCTGCGGGTACGTGCTTGTTTCTGATACCACTTGCGGGGCAGACTCCCACGCCACCGGCCCGGGATTCCGGCAAGCCATCCGACGGGCAACAATCCGGGCCCGTAATCAAAGCGGAGTCGAGACTCGTCCTGGTCGACGCGGTCGTAACCGACAAGAAAGGGAACTACGTCCACGACCTGACGCAGAAAGATTTTAAAGTTTTCGAGGACAACAAGGAGCAAAGCGTGTCGAGTTTTTCGTTTGGCGCGGATACGGCAATTCAGGCCAAGGAGCAGAAGAGATATTTAATCCTCTTTTTTGACAACTCCACGATGGCTGCGCCGGACCAGATCCAGGCAAGAAGTGCAGCGAAGAAATTTATTGATGGCAATGCAGGCCCGGACCGGCTGATGGCGATCGTGGATTTCGGCGGCACTTTGCGCATCGTGCAGAACTTCACGGCGAACGCGGATCTGCTCCAGGCCGCCGTGGGCGGACTTAAAAGTTCGTCGGTTGACCCCAATGCTCAGGCCCCCGTTGCAGTGGCTTCTGCGGGGCTGTCTGGCAACACGCCGGGAGCGCTAGGCGGATCAAACTCTCCATTTTCTTCGATGAGCAACGCGGAAGCCGATTTTGGAGCGAGAACCATGCTGCTTTCGCTGCGAAGCCTCGCCAAGAATTTGCGCGGGGTTCCGGGGCGTAAGATGGTGGTGCTCTTCTCCGGAGGATTTCCTCTTACATCGGAGAGCGAATCCGAGTTGACGGCGACCATTGACGCCTGCAACAAAGCGAATGTCGCGATTTACTCGCTGGACGTACGCGGCCTGATTGCAACGGCCCCCGGTGGAGTTTCGCAGCGGAAATCGCCAGACGACGGGAAACTTGTAGCGACGAAATGGAACAAAGCCGCGGACGCATTTAGCGGAGGGCATTTGGCGTTGGCTTCCTACTCGCCCGGACGGCTGGAACCTCAAAAGCCGGGCGGAGGCGGCGGAACAGGCGGGACGGGTGGAGGTGGGGGGACGGGCGGAACAGGTGGCAGGGGTGGAAGCGGAGGAACGGGAGGTAGCGGCGGGACCGGAGGAACGGGTGGCACAGGTGGTAAAGGCGGCACCGGTGGAACCGGAGGAACCGGAGGAACGGGCGGAACCACAGGGCGCACCGGGGGTGGGACGGTCAACCCCAACAGCAATGCGAACTCGGTCTACTCTCAGCCGCGCTCCATCCTTCCGCAGATTCCGCCTTCCGCTTCGACGAATCAGCAGATTCTCGCGGCTTTGTCGGATGGAACCGGCGGTTTCACAATTTTCAACACAAACGATTTGCTGGGTGGTCTGGAGAAGATTGGCCGCGAGCAGAATGAATTCTATATTCTGGGTTACGTGCCACCGCAGACCGCCGAAGGAACCTGCCATACGCTAAAAGTGAAAATGAACCAGGGGGGGCTCAACGTCAGGTCGCGCAGCGGCTATTGCAATACGAAGCCGACCAACATACTGGAAGGCACGCCGGTGGAAAAGCAACTCGAGGCGCGAGCAACAGGGGCGCAGACGGGACCGATGCAGGGCGGGTTCCAGGTGCCGTATTTCTACACGTCGCCGAATGTGGCCAAGGTCAACCTGGCCATGGAGATTCCGTCAAACACCGTGCAGTTCAACAAAGACAAAGGAAAATATCACGCCAGCTTGAATGTGCTGGGGATTGCGTACAAGCCAGACGGCAGCATCGGAGCGAAATTCAGCGATACCGTCAACATTGATCTGGAAAAAGAAGAAGTGAAGGAGTTCACCAAGCAGCCTTATCTTTATCAAAATCAGTTCGATGCCGGAACTGGCACTTATAAGCTGGATGTCGTCGTGAGTTCGGGAGGAGACGCCTTCGGAAAGTACGAATCGCAACTGCAGATTGATCCGTACGACGGCAAACAGTTCAGCCTGGGCGGAGTCGTGCTCTCCAACTCGTTACAGAGATTGACGGATATTACGACAAGTCTCGACTCGGTCTTGCTGGAGGACCACACGCCGCTGGTGGTGAAAGGCATGCAGATTAATCCTTCGGGAAGCAATCGTTTCAAAAACACCGACCTTGTTTACGTCTATACGGAAGTTTATGAACCATTGCTGACTTCGGCGAACCCTCCCAAGGTAATGGCCGGTTATGCGCTTTTGACCAAGGCGACGGGGGCCATCGTTCTTAAGACGCCCGCGGTTCCTCTGGACGAATTCGTTCAAAAGGGCAGTCCGATGGTTCCCGTGGCGCTAACGGTTAAAGTGAAGGACCTGGCTCCCGGAAGCTACCAATTGGTGATGATGGCCGCTGACACCTCGGGGAACAAGGCCAAGAACCGCATCATCGATTTTCAAGTGACGGAATAACCGACGGAATACCGAACGGGCAGAAACCGGATGCGAGCCCTGCCCCATGGCTAGGAAGCGGGCTGCCTGGTCGTTTGTACCGACTCCGCCAGCAGACTCCGCAGTACGAACCAGCAATTCGCCGGGCGCTCCGAAAGCCGGCGCATGAAGTAAGGGCACCAGTCGGTGCCGAATGGCACATAGACCTGCAGAGTGTCACCCGCTGCATAGACTTGATTCTGAAGATCGCGGCGTATTCCATAGATCATTTGAAACTCATACCTGCCCTTTGCGAGCTTTAAGCGGGCAGACTCGGCTTGTGCGTGTGCGACCATGGCGGGGTCGTGTGAGCCAAAAGCGGGGAAGAAGGAGCCTTGCGTTGCTCCTTCCAGCAAGTGCGTGCTCAATTTTCGGAAATTTATGTCCACATCGCTTTTTTTCTGGATGGCGATGTTTTTTGGCTCATGATAGGCGCCCTTCACAAGCCGAATTTTCGCCCGGATGGGCGCAAGTCTCTTCAAATCCTCCGCGCTGCGGTACAGGTACGCCTGCACGGCCAGTCCGCAGTTTCCCAGTTCCCGCTGCACGCTTTCAAAAATATCCAAAGTGATGTCCGTATACGCGCTTCCCTCCATGTCCATTTCGATGGTTCGGCCCAATGCGGATGCGCGCGCCGCAATCTCGCGGGCCATCGAACGGCAAAGCTCCTTGTCAATATCTAGGCCTAGCTGGGTAAGTTTTATCGAGATGTTTCCGTCGAGATTTTGGGCCTGCAGATCTTCGATCATGTGAATGTAACCGGCGCAGACTTCGCGGGCGGCAGCCTCCGTGGTTACGTTTTCACCCAGACGATTGAGGCTTACATGCCTGCCATGAGAGCAGAGATCCATGCTGGCCGAAAGCGCTTCGTCCAGCGTTTCCCCAGCCACGAAGCGCCGCGCGAAACCGTACTTCATCCCGCGCCGGGCGATGGGATCGGTGACGCTGCGCTTGGTGGAGAGCCAGAAGATAAAGTTGCGAACCAGCATCAGCAGGGAACCTCGGAAAGTGTCTGAAGAAGCAGCCTGAGAACACGGGCCCAGAGAATGCGAGCCCAGAGAATACGAGCCGAGCCACCGCCCCGTCAATACGGCTGTGGCGTAGCTGGGGCGCGCAGGTGCAGGGGAATCAGTGGTACGCAAGCGGGGGGGCGGGGGCATGCAAACGGGCTTGCAGGCACCTGTACGAAGGGGCAAAGTAAGGATTCGACACCGTACGGATTGGGGTGCAACTTCCTGGCCCGGAGAGGGTTATTCTATGGTGAGCCTAGTGTTTGCCAACCATTCTGCCCGGCAGGAGAGCTTCATGAACCTCGAAAAGCGCCGCGCTGCGACGATTCCTTTGATTTTAGCCGCCTCCCGGTCTTTCCTGGCAGCGGTTCTTTCGGTCGCTTGCGTGTTCTCGCTGGGTATGGACATGCCCTCGCTTTCCGCCGCTCCCTCGCCGGAGAAGGACAAGAAACCCAAGCAAGATCCGGCCCTGAAAAATCTGCCAATCACGGACTTAAGCGCAGATGAGGCCATTCTGCACGCTCTGAACCGTTTGAGCTATGGCCCACGGCCGGGTGATATCGAACGCGTGCGGCAAATGGGGCTGGCAAAGTGGATCGATCAGCAACTGAATCCGAATGCCATCGATGACAAGGCGCTTGAAGCGCGGCTGGAAAATTATCCGACATTGAAAATGTCCTCCGCGAAGCTGATGGAGGAATACCCGAAGCCGAAGCAAGAAGAAAAGCAGGCCGCGAAACGCGCGCAGGAGCAACTTCAGTCGGATGAACAGAGGCGCGCCGACGCCGCAGCAGCGGTGGTATCGAAAGACATGATCAATCCGCCGCCCGCGAAGAATGCGTCGGCAACCGAGACAGATGGAGCGCAAGCTTCAGCTCCCGCGGACGGCAATGCGGGCTCACCGGATGCGAACGCTCCCTCGACGATGAAGCAGGATCCGGCTCAGGCTAATCCTGGTGGAAATGGCGGCGGGAAAAAGGATCTGCTCAGTGGCGATCCAAACAAGGTGCCGCGGAACATCGCCGACGACAGCAAAAAGCCACAACGTGTTGTGGCGGAACTGTCCATGGCCAAAGTGACGCGGGCGATTTATAGCGAGCGCCAGCTTCAGCAAATCATGGATGACTTCTGGTTCAACCACCTGAACGTTTTTGCGGGAAAGGGCGAGGATCGCTACTACCTGACGGCTTACGAGCGCGACGTCATCCAGCCGCACACGCTCGGAAAATTCAGAGACCTGCTGATAGCATCGGCAAAAAGCCCCGCGATGCTTTTCTACCTGGATAATTTTTTGAGCGCCGATCCGCGCGCCGCACAGCGCGAGGCGCAGGAACGCTACGCCCGCCAGATGGCGCGCTACCGGGGCTGGGGGCCTCCTCCACAGCCGCCTTCTCAGCAAAAGAAAAACGATCGTGGTTTGAATGAAAACTACGGCCGCGAGCTGATGGAACTGCACACGCTGGGCGTTGACGGCGGCTACACGCAAAAAGATGTCACCGAGGTAGCGCGCTGCTTCACGGGCTGGACTATCGAGAAGCCGCGCCAGAATCCCGAATTCAAATTCAACGAGAATTTGCACGATCCCGATCCCAAGATTGTGCTGGGAAAAAAGATTCATGCAGGCGGAATGAAAGACGGGGAGGAAGTGATTGACCTCCTGGTCCACGACCCGGCCACGGCACGCTTCATTTCCACGAAGCTGGCGCGGCGCTTTGTTTCGGATAATCCACCAGAGACGCTGGTAGCAAAGATGGCGCAGACCTTCCAGGAAAGCGACGGCGACATCAAAGCTGTCATGCACACGATGATCTATGCGCCGGAGTTCTGGTCGCGGGATGCGTATCGCGCAAAAATCAAGACGCCGTTCGAACTAGTGGTTTCCGCGGCGCGCGCGCTGGGAACGGACGTGGACATGCCCCAACCGCTGGTCGGCTGGGTGTCACGTATTGGTGAGCCGCTTTATCAGTGCCAGCCGCCAACCGGTTATTCGGATAAAGCGGACACTTGGGTAAACACAGGTGCGCTGCTCAACCGTCTGAACTTTTCTCTAGCGCTGGCTGGAAACAAGATGCGTGGTTCGCGCACGGACGTTGCGTCCCTGCTAGGAGTCGATACCGCTGCGGACGCGAAGGCTGCGCTGGAGCGCGCCGTGCAGGTTTTCCTCGGCGGTCAAGCCGGGCCGACAACCGTCGAGACGCTCGATAATCAGCTCAATAGCCCGCAAGTCGTGCAGGCAAGTCTGGATGACCCTGTGAAGCAGGTAGATTTGGGAGTGGTGGCAGGATTGGTGCTGGGCGCGCCCGAATTTCAGAGAAGGTAGCCGGCAGTCGGCTGCCCGAAGTGAGAGGCTGACATGAGTCACGAATGTTGTGAAGGCGTACGAGGACTAAAATTTTCGCGGCGGTATTTTCTGAAGCAGGGGGGCGTGGCCATGGTGGGCATGAGCGCCATGCCTGCATTCCTGCAGCGCGCGGTTGCGGCTACGGAGATGCCCAACAAGAAACAGCTCGTGGTGCTGTTTCAGCGTGGCGCGGCGGATGGCTTGAACATCGTGGTGCCATTCGGCGAACCGAACTATTACCGTATGCGGCCGAGCATTGCGATTCCTCAGCCTAAGCGTGGGGGAAGCGATCCATGTGCGATTGATCTGGATGGATTCTTTGGACTGCACCCAAGCCTCGCGCCGCTCGAGCCGTTGTTTCACCACAATCAACTCGCCATCGTGCACGCGGCCGGTTCGCCTGATCCGACGCGCTCACATTTTGACGCACAAGACTTCATGGAATCGGGGACGCCTGGATTGAAGGCAACCGATGACGGATGGCTAAACCGCGCGCTTGAAATCGTTCCCGAGGAAAATGCTTCGCCTTTCCGGGCGGTTGCCATGGGGCCAAATCTGCCGCGCATGCTGCGCGGCGGCGCTCCGGCCATCGCGCTGCCGGACTTGAAGCAGTTCAAAGTCATGGCGCAAGCGCCCGGGTCAGGTCAAGTGGTGGAAGGCGGTTTTGAAGCCATGTATTCGCAGACCGTGGACCACGCACTGCACGGCACGGGCACGGAAACCTTTGAAGCGATCGATCTGCTGCGCAACGCCGACCCGGCGAAATATCAGCCGGAAAATGGCGCGCAATATCCCACGAGCAAGCTCGGCCAGAGCATCCAGCAAATCGGACAGCTTCTGAAGGCCAACATCGGCGTGGAAGTGTTGTTCGTCGATTGCGGCGGCTGGGACAACCACGTCAACGAAGGCGGCGTGCAAGGCCAGCTCTCGAACTTGCTGAAGGATTTGGGACAAGGCCTCAACGCGTTCCATCAAGACATGGGCGACCGTATGCAAGACATTGTTTTTGTCACGATGAGCGAATTCGGCCGGACCGCGAAAGAAAATGGCAACCGCGGCACAGACCACGGCCACGCAAACTGCATGTTCGTGATGGGCGGCGACGTAAAAGGCGGCCGCGTATACGGCAAGTGGCCCGGCCTCGATGACCATCAGCTGAATGAAGGCCGCGACCTCGCCCTAACGACGGATTTCCGCAGCGTAGTCGGCGAAGTGCTGACGAAACACATCGGTGTCAAAGACCTGAAAACAGTCTTCCCCGGTTTCGACAATAACCCACACAAATTCCCGGGCCTGATTAAGGCTTAGAGTCAGTAACAAAAACCTAAAACCCCCGTTCCAGATGTGGCATGATTTGCGGGGGGGGGTGTCACGTGAACAAAAAGCTTTGTATTTTTCTTGCTGCATGTATGGCGGTTCCCGTTGCTGTGCTCGGACAGGAGAAGGCGCAAGCGCAGGCTGCTCCGGCGAATCCTATTACGGCGAGCGAAAAAGGTCTCTACGGGTTCATCAGCGGTGCGGTCGTCGCTGCTGCGGTGAAAATGCCGGAGGAAAACTACTCTTTCAAGCCGACGCCGGACGTTCGCAGTTTTGGCCAGCTCGTTGGCCATGTTGCCGACGCTTCGTTCGGGTTCTGCTCGCAAGCCTCAGGGGAAACAAATCCGTCGAAGGACATCGAAAAAACGAAGACTTCCAAGGCCGACCTCGTGGCTGCGCTCAAGGACGGAGTTGCGTACTGCAACAAGGCGTTCGATGGCATGACGGATGCAAAAGGCAGCCAAATGGTGAAGTTCATGAACTTCCAGATGGCGAGGCTCACGTTGTTCTCGCTCAACACGGCGCACACGGATGAGCACTATGGGAACATGGTGACCTATCTGCGAATGAAGGGGATTGTGCCGCCGACGAGTGAGACACAGCCCGCAGCAGCGCCGAAGTAAAACGCAGGCGCTTTTCTTCTGAGAAAGGCGGCGTCGAGCCGCCGCACTCCAACGTTACAACGCGCGGATCCAGATATTGCGATAGCGCACCGGATGATCGTGGTCCTGTAGGGCAAGCGGGAGTTTGTCCGGGCCTGCTTGGTAGGGGGGACGGACGTGATGACCGGTGGGGCCGGTAGGCTCGACGTTGTCTTGCGTCAAGACGCCGTTATGAAAGACGGTCACGTGCGCGGGGCGAGTCAATTTACCTGAGGCGTCGAAGCGCGGGCCGTGCCAAATAATGTCATAGGTTTGCCATTGACCGGGGGCGCGCGAGGCGTTGACCAGAGGAGGGTATTGGCCGTAAAGGGCGGACGCCTGGCCATCGGCGTAGGTTTTGCTGTTGTAAGAATCGAGCACCTGGATTTCGTAGAGGCCCATTAGAAAAACGCCGCTGTTGCCGCGGTCCTGGTCTTGTCCCTTGGGGGGATCAGGTTCGCGGAATTCCACGTGAAGCTGGCAGTCACCGAAAGAATCCTTTGTGCGGATGTCCCCGGTGTTGGGAGCCACCTCGAAGTAGCCGTCCCCGACCTTCCACTTCGCGGGACTGCCGTCTTTCTTTTCTACCCACTGCGAGAGGTCTTTGCCGTTGAAAAGCACGATGGCGTCCGACGGCGGCTTGCCCGGCGCGTCCTGCGTGCTGGCGGTGCCGGGGTCGACCACCGCAGGATTCGGACGGTTCCGATCATGGATCTCCCACTTGGGGTCAACTTGAGCATTGGTAGCAACGGCAAAGAGCAGGGCCGTAGCTCCGACAAGTAAAAGCGAGCGCGTATTCATGTATGACCTCTCTAAAAAAAGTCCCTCGGATTAATGTGCAGCACCGGTTCCACGAATCCGCATGCCGTAGAACGAGCGGTACACGAAGACGAACGAGACCACGAAGAAGGCCGCGGCCAGGACGTGCGTCAAACCGGTGCCTCCCTGACTGGCAGTGAGTTGGACTGCCAGTTCGACGGCAAGCAAGCCGAAGAGCGTCGTGAACTTGATAACCGGGTTCAGCGCGACGGAGGATGTGTCCTTGAAAGGATCGCCCACGGTGTCGCCAATAACCGTTGCGTCATGAAGTGGCGTCCCCTTCTGCTTCAACTCGACTTCCACGATTTTCTTGGCATTATCCCAGGCGCCGCCGGCGTTGGCCATGAAGATGGCTTGATACAAACCGAAAATGGCAATGGAGAAAAGGTACCCGATAAAAAAGAAAGGTTCGACGAAAGCAAAGGCAAGCGTAGCGAAGAATACGGCGATGAAGATATTGAGCATGCCCTTCTGCGCGTACTGCGTGCAGATTTCTACGACCTTTTTGCTGTCGGAGACACTTGCCGCTGCGGCCCCTTCGAGGTGAATGTTCGCCTTGATGAATTCCACGGCGCGGTATGCGCCAGTAGTGACGGCTTGCGTGCTCGCGCCGGTGAACCAGTAAATCATCGCACCGCCGGTGATAAGACCAAGAACGAAAGGCGCATGAAGCAGCGAAAGATGGTTGACGTTTTCCGTGAGGCCACGCGTGAGCGCCATGATGATCGAGAAAATCATCGTGGTGGCGCCGACGACCGCCGTGCCGATTAGCACCGGTTTGGCGGTCGCTTTAAACGTGTTCCCCGCGCCGTCGTTTGCTTCCAGCATTTCCTTGGCGCGCTCGAAGTTGACGTCAATGCTGTAGTCTTTCTTCAATTCCTGCTGAATTCCGGGAATTTGTTCGATCAACGACAGCTCGTAAACAGATTGCGCGTTGTCGGTCACCGGGCCATAAGAATCGACCGCAATCGTGACCGGCCCCATGCCGAGGAAACCGAACGCCACAAGTCCAAACGCGAACACGGCCGGGGCAAGCATGAGGAGTCCGAGGTCGAGCGTGCTGATAAGGTAGCCCATAGACATAAGGACGACCATCGCGAGCCCAATGTAATAGGCCGAGAAATTGCCGGCTACGAAGCCGGAAAGAATGCCGAGCGAGGCGCCACCTTCTTCCGACGAAGCGACAACCTCTTTCACGTGGCGTGATTCGGTGGACGTAAAAACCTTCACCAATTCGGGAATAATGGCGCCTGCCAGCGTGCCGCAGGAAATGATTGTCGCCAGCTTCCACCATTGCGATGAGTCGGTTCCCAGGGTCGGAATGATGAAATAAGAAATTCCGTAGGTCAGCGCGATGGAAACGACGGAAGTAATCCACACCAACGACGTCAGCGGCGCCTCGTAATTCATTTTATCCGCGCTGCTGTACTTCGCTTTGGCGATCAAGTCGTTGATGAAATAAGCCCCCGCGCTGGAGACCAGCATCATGATGCGCATCACAAAGATCCAGACCAGCAATTGCACCTGAACTCTGGGATCTTTCACGGCGAGAAGAATGAAAGTAATCAGCGCGACGCCTGTCACACCGTATGTCTCAAAGCCGTCCGCACTCGGGCCAACCGAATCGCCTGCGTTGTCGCCGGTGCAATCCGCGATGACGCCCGGGTTACGCGCATCGTCTTCCTTAATTTTGAAGACGATCTTCATCAAGTCTGAACCGATGTCGGCAATTTTCGTGAAAATGCCGCCTGCGATGCGCAATACCGCTGCGCCGAGCGATTCACCAATCGCGAAACCAATGAAGCACGGCCCCGCGTAATCTCCGGGAATAAACAGCAAAATAAACAGCATCATCAATAGTTCTACAGATATAAGCATCATGCCGATGCTCATTCCAGCTTCAAGGGGGGTGTGGTAGCAGGGAAAGGGCTTACCGCGCAGGGAAGCAAACGCCGTCCGCGAGTTGGCGAACGTATTGACGCGAATGCCGAACCAGGCCACGCCGTAACTCCCAGCCATGCCGATAATGCTAAAGACAAGAATGATCGGCAACGTCACTGCGGTAGGATGCACGGGAGCGAGCACGCCGAAGTAAATAACGATCACCACCGCGATAAACAGCCACAACAAAACAAGAAATTTGCCCTGCGTAAAAAGATAGGTCTTGCAAGTTTCGTAGATCAGCTCGGAAATGTCGCGCATGGACTTATGCACGGGCATCCCCTTGAGCCGGCTATAAATGGCCAATCCAAAAATAAGTCCAAGCACGCAAAACACAATGCCAAACAGCAGCAGCTTATGGCCATCGATCCCAAGAAACGAGACCTGCGAAAGATCGGGCACTTTCAACGCAGCTTCACCGCCGCCAGCTTCTTGAGCTGCCGCTGCGGCGCCGGTGAGCAGAGTGAGAAGGGCAGCGCCCGCGCTCCACTTTGCGAATCTACATCCCAAGGAACCCACGGAAAAGGACCAGGCACGTGAAAGCCAGGTGCGCATCAAACTCCTCCATCAAAAAATCGGATTCAGGGCAAACGCGGCCCTGCACACTCGCTTCCGGCACACCATTTCATCCAGGCGCTTTTGCCAAGCGCCGGGGGAGTACCTTGCCGGTTTCAAAAGGCTCCCACCTCAAGACGGGACACAACAGAGCTTTTGCGTACCCCGGAAGGACCGGGATTGCCCGCGCACTCGCCCAACCTATCTACCCCGCAGATCGCGGGACAGTACCCTGTAGGGCCTTTACACGGGCATACACAAAACGTTGATTTATAACATTTACCGGACAGGTGGGTCAAACCGGTTGGCGGGGCTTTTCCATCCACAAGAGGAGCCTAATACGGGCCTTCCGGCCAGTCCACTGGGGTCGTTAATAGGACGGTACCGTACCGCACACGCGACCAACAAACATTTGCAACCGATGGTAACATTCCTTCATCGTTCGAGCAGAATGCAATCCGGTTTGGACGGGCACTCAGAATAAGAATTTTAGAAGCCACCCAGGAGCCAAGCGGCTTCTTCGGGGGCCGTTCGCCAAATTCGTCACAGGGGGAAGCGCTTTGAACCCGGCTCGGTGCGCCACATGATCTCCAGGTTGAGTCATTCGTCCTTGCTTGCCCAACACGTTCAAGCCGCGGGCATGGCGTGAGGCATCACTTTTTCATTACCGGCACCGATGCCGGCGTGGGCAAGACGACGCTTTCCGCGCTGCTTTGCGCTGCTCTGGATGCGGTTTATTGGAAGCCCATCCAGACGGGAACGCTCGAAGGCTCGGACCGCGTCACCGTGATGCGCCTGGCGGGAATCGGCACTGACCGCACGCTGGACGAGGTCTACAAATTTGTCCCGCCGGTTTCGCCGGATTTGGCAGCCCGTTGGGCGGGAGTCGAAATCGATCTCGGGCGTATCAATCTGCCGACAAGCCTGCTCAACGATTGGCTCATCGTCGAAGGTTTGGGCGGCGTGCTGGTGCCCATCAATCAAAAACAGTTCATGCTGGATATGATGGTCAAGTTCAAGCTGCCGGTTATTCTCGCCGCGCGCAGCGCCGCCGGCACCATCAACCACACGCTCCTGACATTAGCGGCACTGCATGCTGCCGAACTCCCCGTCCACGGAGTCGTCCTCATCGGCGACCAGAACCGCGAAAATCGCGAAACCATCGAGCGTTTCGGCCACGTCCGCGTCATCGGCGAAATTCCCCGCCTGCCCAATCTCCACCGCACAGCCTTGATGCAGATCTTCATGAATCACTTCGACCGAGCTGCTTTTTCGCAATGACTTCGCGCAACACCCCTGCCAGTGCTTTAGCGAACATTGCAAAATATCAAGTCCTATGAGTAAGAAAAGCGGCGTCAAGCTGCCGCATTCCCAATCGGTGTCTGCTAGACTGAACGCCTCGTGAACGCTTGGAAGCAAAAAATCGTTGCCTTCGCTACCGGCCTCGGCGCCCCCGGTCTCTTCCTTATTTCTTTCCTCGATTCCTCGGTGCTTTCGTTTCCAATCATCAACGACCTACTGCTGATCGAGCTTTCCATGAAGCAGCACGCGCGAATGCCGCTCTACGCGCTGATGGCCGCGACAGGTTCGGTGCTGGGCTGCATCCTGCTTTATTATCTGGCGCGCATGGGCGGCGAAGCCTATTTCCACCGCAAAGCAGGCCACCGCGCCCACGCCATCCGCCATTGGGTCGAGCGCAATGGCTTCGGCGGCATGCTGATTGCCGCGCTCTTGCCGCCGCCAACGCCCTTCAAGATATTTGTGTTTGCCGCAGGCGCGTTTGAAGCGCCCGTGGTAGGTTTCGCGTCGGCTATCACGTTGGCCCGGCTATTTCGCTATTTCGGCGTCGGATATCTTGCCGTGCGTTACGGAGAAAACGCATTGCCTTATATCAAGGAACACTGGCCAATCGTCGCGGTTCTTGCGCTTGCGCTGGTTCTCGTAAGCTATGGCCTCTCGCGTGTGATCCTGCGTCACAAGCCCCACCTGGAAGCTCCCGAGTAGTGCGAACAAGGAGTGTGGGATGGGCTCAGCGGCGCAGTTCGCGCGCCCAAACCAATTCTTCCGATGTCACTCTTTTGTTCGGATCCAGCTCGATAACCGCCGCGACTTCACGCCCCGTGTCGCCTCTCGCCGCATAGCTCAAGTCGCGCAGAATGACCACGTAGCCCGTTTCGTTTTTCTCAACCGATGCCTTGGGAATCCTTGCGGCAACGAGAAAACGCCTCGCGGTCGCCGTATCTCGCGCCGCATCCAATGCCGCCGAATCTTCGGGCTTGAAAAGCCTCAAGCTGGTGTCAGGGTCAAATGTGCTTCCAGCGGTGGCATCCACTTCGATTTCGTTGAGCGCCGTCTCAGTCTCCGCAACCCCATGCCAGGTAAGCAGGGAGAGGGCCCCTGGAAAGGCGCTGACTCGCCGCGGCGTTTCCCCATGAAACGTTCGCGCGTTCATCATGGCAAGAACGTTGGAATGCAAAACTCCGCGCGCTCCCACGTAAACAAAAATCAAAACGAGCCCGACAATCGCTCCCGTTTGCCCTCGGGGCCTTTTGTCTTTTGCGCCAATCTCCGAACTCACCAGCCGCAACAGTTCTGGAAATGCAATTGTTAAAATGAGAATCGTAAGTATCCACGGGTCAATGCGGGGAAGCCAATCCGCCGCGAATCGCGTGGAGCTGAAGGGCCAAAAGAGCGTCACCCCGGTGGATTGGCAGGCATCCATCGCGATGTGCAACAAAGCCGCGCAGAACAACAATAAAAATGCCGTTGGAAAGAGTCTGCCCCGCAGGTTTTGTCCGGCGCTCACATCCCCAGGAGCGGGCATGTGTTTTGGAACGATGGCTTTAAGGGGAATAGCAGAAAGAATGGCCGGGATCAGTAGGGCCGCAAGAATCGAGTGGAGATAAGTATGGTGCCAGGCGAGATAAGCCGAAGGACCAAAGCAATAACTTAACCAGTCGACGTTTGCGATGGTACCCGCAAGCACGGAGCCGGCCATGGCTGCTTTGCCAGCTCGAGGAAAAAATCCCCGTGCGATGGCCAGCGATGCCAGTCCATGCGTAACAATGTCCACGGTTACGACTTTGTTGCTGCAGAAGAAGGCAGATTCTTGCCGCTAGGGGGCACCACCAGTTTCAGCGCCCGCGGTACAATTTTGAACTCTACAGGCAGCCGCGCGAGTGCCTCACCATCCACCTGCGCGTAAACCGGATTCTCGCCCAACTGGTCGCACACAATCGAATCCGCTTTCCAAAAATGCACGCCTTCCGCCCCGCGCAGTTTTCCCATCCATAGCGTCGGCAGGTAGCTAAGATAACGAAATCCGCTCTGCGTCGTCAGCGCCATCAACTCAAACTTGTCTTCATACAAATCCGCATCCGTGGTGATTTTAAACGGCCCACCGTAATTTTTGGTCCGTCCGACAACGACAAGCGATGCGTCGAGTTCCTTGCCCGCGGAGGTAATTCGAAAGTGCTGGAATTTATAGCGGAAGGCTTCGTACGCGCCTTGCCACCAGTAAGCGAGAATGCCGACCCGCGCCTTCAAATCCAGATCAATCGAATAAACAATCATTCCGTCGGGGCCGGCGCCCGCAACGCTCAGAAAGTATTTCTTCTTCGCGGGTTCCTTCAGTGGCGTGGCCATTCCCAGCGCGATTTCTTTTATTTCGCCGCGAACCAGCTTTTCCGCCGCACTCGGAATGTCCCAGGGAAGGTTCAGCTCCTTCGCAAGTATGTTTGCCGTTCCACCGGGAAGCAGGGCCAGCGGCACGCGATGGCCATTTTGCTGGCCCGCCAACCCGTTTACGACTTCATTCAAAGTGCCATCGCCTCCGCAGGCGATCACGAGATGGCGTCCCTCGGTGTGCGCGCGCTGCGCGATCTCCGTCGCATCGCCAGCCTTGGTTGTTTCCGCGAGGTCCGTCTGAATTCCACTCGAAGCAAAAATCCGGCGCGCTTCATCCAGCATGGTGCGGCGCCCGCTTCCGCCGTTTCCGGCGTTAGGGTTGTGAATCAGCAAAGCGTTTTGTATTTCTGCGTTCACTTTCACTCCAAATCTTCTGCGGCACACATCATTCTATATAATGTCGGGTGATTTCGAGCACCCTGTTCTCGAGAGGGTTTCATGGCCAAAGCCGCGCCCAAATCCGTCATTAAAGAGATCGCCGAGCTCCGCGATAAGCTCCGCTACCACGAATATCGCTATTACATTCTGGACGAGCCGGAGATTTCGGACGCCGCTTACGACGGGCTCATGAACCGGCTGAAAGAGCTCGAAACCGCTTATCCCGAACTGGTCACTCCAGATTCGCCAACAGTCCGCGTTGGAGGCGCTCCGCGGGAAGGGTTCCAGACGGTGCGCCACGCCCGGGCGATGCTTAGCCTCGACAACGCCTTTTCCTACGACGGACTGCGCGAATGGGACCGCCGCGTGCGCGAAGGCAGTGGGCGGGAAAAAATCGAGTATATCGCCGAGCACAAGTTTGACGGACTGAGCATTTCTTTGCAATACGAAGATGGTTTCCTTGTACGCGGCGTAACGCGCGGCGACGGCGCCACCGGTGAAGATGTCACGCCCAACGTGAAGACCATTCGATCGATCCCGCTGCAAGTCGACCCTGCCATTCTGAAAAAAGCCAAGCTGGCCGCTAGTTTCGAGGTGCGTGGCGAAGTCCTGATGACCCGCAAAGCTTTCGAAGCGCTCAACCGGCAGCAGGAGAAGATCGGCGGAAAGATTTTTGTGAACGCGCGCAACTCCGCCGCCGGCGCCGTGCGCGTCCTCGACCCATCGATCACTGCGGCCCGCCGCCTCGACTTTTTCGCATACTACCTCTTCGTGGATGGCAAAGTTCCTTTCGCCAAGCATTCCGAATCCCTGAGTGTTCTAAAGCAACTGCACTTCCGCGCCTCTGACGACTGGAAGCTTTGCAACGGAATTGATGCTGTGACCGAGTATTGCGACACATGGGATTCGAAGCGGGAGAAACTCGCCTACGAAATCGATGGTGTGGTGATTAAAGTCAATTCCACTGGCATTCAAAACGAATTGGGCTTTACGTCCAAAGCTCCGCGGTGGGCCATCGCCTTCAAATATCCCGCGCGGCAGGAAACCACGGTCGTCAACGATATCCGTGTAAATGTGGGACGCACGGGCGCCCTGACGCCGGTGGCGTTTCTCGAGCCGGTGCAGGTAGGAGGCGTCACCGTCAGCCGTTCCACACTCCACAACATGGATGAGGTGGCGCGGCTGGGCGTGCAAATCGGCGACACCGTGTTGATCGAACGCGCCGGCGAGGTGATTCCGCACGTGTTGAAGGTGTTGAAGGAAGGGAAGAACCGACGCCCATTTCTGATGCCCAAGGAGTGCCCCGAGTGTGGCAGCGCGATTCATCACGTCGAAGGGGAAGTGGCCTACCGTTGCGTGAACGCCGCGTGCCCCGCGAAGCGCAAGGAGTCCCTGCTGCATTTTGCCAGCCGCCACGCGATGAATATCGACGGCCTGGGCGACAAGATCGTCGATCAACTAGTAGATAAGGGGCTGGCGAAAGATGTCGCCGATCTTTACACGCTGAAAGAGGGCGACGTCGCCGGCTTGGAGCGCATGGCGGAAAAATCCGCGCAAAATTTGCTACTCGAAATCGCGGGGAGCAAGAAGAGCAGCCTCGCTCGCCTGATCTACGCCCTCGGAATCTTCTCCGTCGGCGAAAGAACAGGCCAGTTGCTAGCCGAACATTTCTCCTCGCTCGAAGAATTAGCTGCCGCGAAAGAAGAGCAGCTTGAGGCTGTCCACGAAGTTGGTCCGAAAGTAGCGGCGTCGATTGTCGAGTTCTTTTCCGAGCCCGCGAATCGACAGCTCATCAAGAAGCTGAACAAAGTCGGCGTGCACCCCACCGCAGAAAAACGCAAAGTAAAGAGCGACAAATTCGCCGGGAAAAGCTTCGTGTTCACAGGCGGCTTAGCGAATCGTAGCCGCGAAGAAGCCGCCGAGTTGGTCCAGCAGCACGGAGGAAAAATTTCCAGCTCGGTCAGCAAAAAGACCGACTACGTGGTGGTGGGCACTGATCCCGGCTCCAAATACGACAAAGCCAAAGAACTTGGCGTCACCATCCTCACAGAATTAGAATTCGACAAAATAATACAAAGTAAATAGACAACCAGGGAGTCGGCGATTTGTTAAACATTAGCGAACGCTCCAGCTATAAGGCATAATGCTGCAATTGCGGGGAGTGCCGTGAAGCGTCTCGCGAAATTCATCAGATCAGTTATTCCGGCAGATCCTGCTCAGCTTCTCATCCTCGCTGGTGCGATTTGCCTCACAGTTTCTCCGCACCTCAGGTTCTTGCCATTCGAGTTCGGACCTGCCGGCGGCCGTCACGCCGAGCTCTCGATTGAGCAGGCTGTTCCCCTCACAATCGCGCTCTGTTTGTTAGTCATGTTCGCTGGAATGGCAGCGTACTTCGTTTGCTTCTGGCCCGGGAGCCATGCCGTCCACCGTATTTTGTTGTCAATCCTTGCGCCAGGCATCGCTGGTTCTGGCCTGATCCTCGCACAGATCTTCTGGTTCGCTAGGCCTGCGACTTCCATCCTTCAGTCCACCCACCACATCGCCCAAAACGCGAAGTCTCTTGACTGGGCTGGATGGGTCTCGCTCCCCGGCTTTTTCTTCTGCTTCGCTGGTCTTGTGCTTGTAGCAGCTTATACTGCGCGGCTGACCTTTGGCATTGCCCGTCTCCCTCTTTCATTGCCCGATAGCCCCCCAAGGGAAGCCACTGATTCAGACGCTTGGTGTCGGCTGCAGTGGGTCGTTTGGGTTTTGATTGGGCCTCTGATTCTCGTATCTGTCGTACTAGGCTTTCTCACGATAGGTCCCTCGCTGGTCTTTTGGTCGCGAATGCCCGTCTATGCTCAAAGTATTTGGTTTAACAGGTTATCCACCGTCGCGGAGGCCGCGGCCGCGCTCGGCGTCCTCCTTTGGATCATGGGGAAGGAAAATCGACAAGTCATTTGGGGCGTGACTCGGCTTCCAGAACCGCGGCATGCGGCGCTGGGCTTGTCGTTTCCCATCGGCATTGCCGGGCTCCTTGCTGCAGGGCAATATCTACTCGCAAGAGCCCAGTGGGCAGCCCAAGGCTTTGGGAGAGAAGTGCGGCCAGACTTGGGCTCCTTCTTCAATCTGCCCGATCCCTGGCTTTGCCTGTTGATTTTGCCAGCTTTTTTTGAAGAGTTGATTTTTCGTGGTCTACTGCAACGTCATTTCGTTAAGAGGTACAGCATTCATCGTGGGATCGTCCTCGTTGGAATCGTTTGGGCGGCTTTTCATTTCCACTCGGACGTTTCTTTTTCTCGGGCCACCATAATCGGTACTCTGACAATTCTCGGCTCCCGCGTGGCCATGTGCCTGGTCATCAATTATGTTTTGGCATGGCTCACATTGCGTTTTTCTTCTGTCATCCCCGCGGCTCTGGCGCATGCCTTTTACAACATTCTTGTGTTCTCCGAGCTTGGTCCGCTTTTTCCGGGAAAGAACGCACTGCGCCTCGTGCTCTGGGCCATCCTGGCGTGGGTACTCTTCCGCTATTGGCCCGTCCACACGGAGCAGGGACCTGTTCAGGAAGGCGCGTCGGCGACTCCAAGCCCGGAGCTCGTCATCTGACTTACGAACCGACGAAATGGCGATTCGCATCCATATCAAATCCAAGTCGGCTCGTATGAATGAAACCTACGGTGAGAGGGGTGTTTGTTGGTTGGCGTATTGATGAGCTAAATCCTTTATAAGCAACACTTGCAGGATCCTTGGCGCTGGCCTTATTCGCCGGCATTTTTGGTCCGCCAAGTCGTGTAAAATCAATAGTTTGCGGAGGTCCCGCAACTGTTAATTCTGCTGGGGATACAGTGAGCTTAAATCCTTTAGATGCAACACTCACAAAAAACTCGGGGAGGGTCTGCTGATTTTTTCCGACCTTAGCTGTGACCCAACTTTTAACTCCGGTGTCTTCCGGAGCCGCAGTTCCTCTGTTCATTCCATCTCTATCGGCTATAATTTGGGCGGCGGGTGGGCCGGGTGATCGCTGGCTCGGCCATCGCAAGATGGCCGGGCGGGAGGAAAGTCCGGACACCGTCGTCGTAGGCTCGCAAGAGCCGGTGACGAAATAGGGCAACGCGCCTGATAACGTCAGGGGAGCAGTGGCACAGACTTCAGTCTGTGCTCTTTGGTGGGGCCAGCGAATACGCGCAGTCGCAGTGCGTAGCGAGCATCGCGAATTCGTCGCCGAAGAAAAGCACACAGGCTGAAGCCTGTGCCACAGTTCACGGATAGTGCCACAGAAACTTAAACCGCCGGCAGAGTGCAGCACGGTGGCATCGCGCAGGAAAACCTGCGAGACGTCTTCGCAACGCTCGCTCCGTTAGGTAAGGGTGAAAAGGTGGGGTAAGAGCCCACCGCTCCGGTGGCAACACCGGAGGCACGGAAAACCCCGCGTGGTGCAAGGCCAAATAGGAGGGGAGAGCCGGCCCGGCTCGCCGAGAACATTTGCGCAAGCCGATGTTCTTCCTCGGCGATGGAGCAATCCATCGGCGAGAGCAACCCTCGGGTAGGCTGCTGGAGTCACGGCGTGAGCCGTGACCTAGAGGAATGATCGCCGCAGCGCGCCGTTCGTTTGACGAATGGCGCGCCGCACAGAATCCGGCTTACAGGCTCATCCGCTGATTTTATTGCGCCTGACGAACGCTCGCGTCCGCGAACGTTGCCAGGACCATCCTGCTCGTAATCGCGCGGTTCAATATCCCAGCTTTTTATCTACGATGTTCAAGAGGGGCTCGCTGCGCTGGAATCTTCCGAACTGCTCTATAAAGAATCGCATGGCGTTGTCCAGCCAATCGGGAGTATGGTCCGCGCAATGCGGGCAGAGCAGCACGTTTTCCAGATTGTAAAAGGGGTGTCCCGCGGGCAGCGGCTCCTGGACGAAGACGTCCAGGGCGGCGCCTTTTATTTTATTTTCCGTAAGCGCTTTAATCAGAGCGTTTTCGTCGATGATTGGACCGCGGCCAACATTGATCACGACCGCCGTAGGTCTCATCGCCGCAATTTCCCGCTCGCCAATCAGTCCGCGGGTTTCCTCATTCAACGGTGCAGCAACAGCGATGTAGTCGCACCGTGGAATCATTTCTTTGCGGCGTTCCGAACTATAAACTTCGTCGACGAGCGGATCCGGCTTGTCGGTCGCGGAAACGTGGCGCTTGACCGCCAGAACTTTCATGCCCACGCCGCGGACTCTTTCGGCAATCGCGCGCCCGATGTCGCCATATCCAACGATACCGACGGTCTGACCAGCCACAAGCGTCGTGTCGAACACCTCCCAGACGCCGGCCATCTGATTGCGAATCATGCGGCGGAAATCCTTGGCGAAGTACAGGATTGCGGCGAGAGCAAATTCGCCGAGCGACGGGCTGAAAACGCCACTGCCGTTAGTCAGGGTGACGTTGCTGCTGACCAGCTCAGGGAAAAGGGTGCGCTCCAGGCCCACCGAACGTGAATGGACCCAGCGTAAGTTGGGGCACTTCAGAAATACTTCGCGAATCAAAGAGAGCGAACCGGACCAGTTCAAAATGGCCTCTGCATCGGCGCACGCCGCTTCCAAGCCTTGCGCGGAGTCTCCGATAACAAAATTTCCCTCTTCCCGCAACGCTCCGAGCATGGGGAGCGGCGGATCATCCGGTTCGGCCAAAACGAGAATCGTCGGTTTCTTCATCTGTGTGCCCAGATCGAAAGGAAAACTGAAAAAGCCTCCGCTGTCAATCGCGGTTTGACGCCTCAACTTTTAGCCCCCTACAATACACTGCTCTGCGTCAACGCAAGTGCTCGAGCGGGCGCGTTCGACTGGTGCAATGCGCGCAATGAAAACCAGAAGGGTCCATTCATGTCGCAAAAAACTGCAAAATCCTTGAGAAGCTATCGCTGGTTTGGACCGGATGACTTGCGCTCGTTCGGTCATCGTTCGCGCGCTGCGTCCATGGGATGTATTCAGGCGGACTACGCGGGCAAACCGGTCATCGGCATTATCAATACGTGGAGCGACGCCAACCCGTGCCACAGCCATTTGCGTGAGCGCGCGGAAGCTGTGAAGCGTGGCGTGTGGCAGGCCGGCGGCTTCCCGATGGAAATGCCGGCCATCACGCTTGGCGAAACATTTCAGAAGCCGACCACGATGATGTATCGCAACCTGCTCGCGATGGAAGCTGAGGAACTCCTGCGTTCCTATCCCGTGGATGGCTGCGTGCTCCTCGGAGGCTGCGACAAAACCACTCCAGCGCTTTTGATGGGTGCCATCAGCATGAATTTACCGGCCATCTTCGTTCCCGCCGGGCCGATGCTGCGGGGGAACTGGCACGGACAGATTCTCGGCAGCGGGTCGGATGTAATGAAGTATTGGGCCGAGCGGCGCGCCGGAAACATTGACCAGCAAGCGTGGTTGCAAATCGAAGAGGGAATCGCGCGCTCGGCCGGAACATGCATGACCATGGGAACCGCTTCCACGATGACCAGCGTTGCCGAAGCGCTGGGCTTTTCTCTTCCCGGTGCAAGTTCCATCCCCGCAGTGGATGCGAATCATCCGAAGATGTGCGATAGAGCGGGCCGGCGCATTGTCGAAATGGTGTGGGAGGATTTAAAGCCGCGCAACATTCTGAATGCGGCGTCTTTTCGCAACGCAATAACGGCGGTGCTTGCGTTGAGCGGTTCCACCAACGCTGTGATTCACATCATTGCTCTTGCGGGCCGAGCCGGAATCAAGCTGACTCTCGATCACTTTGATGAACTTTCGAAGAAAACCCCGGTCCTGGCGAACATTCGGCCGAGCGGCAAGTACTTGATGGAAGATTTCTATTACGCGGGGGGATTGTCCGCGCTTTTGAAAGCGCTGTCCCCTCACCTGGATTTGAGCTGCCTCACAGTGACCGGAAAAACTCTGGGCGAAAATGTTGCCGCGTCTGAAATTTACAATTCGGATGTGATTCGTAACGTGGACAACCCGGTTTTCGCTTCCGGTGGACTGGTCATCGTGCGGGGCAATCTGGCTCCGACAGGAGCGGTGATTAAACCCGTTGCCGCGGAACCGCGGCTGCTGAAACATGAAGGCCGAGCCATCGTGTTTGATAGCTACAACGAGATGAATGCACGCATCGATGACCCCGCGCTCGACGCGGATGCGAACAGTGTGTTGGTTCTGCGCAATGCGGGGCCGAAGGGCGCGCCCGGAATGCCTGAGTGGGGCAATCTGCCAATCCCACAGAAACTTCTCAAACAGGGCGTGCGGGACATGGTGCGCATCTCCGATGCCAGAATGAGCGGCACAAATTATGGAACGTGCGTTCTGCACGTTTCGCCTGAATCGTTTGTGGGCGGCCCACTCGCGTTGATTAAGGAAGGCGATATCGTGGAGCTCGATGTCGAGCGGCGCCAACTCAACATGCGAGTCAGCGAAGAAGAACTATCACGGCGCCGAGCGGCCTGGCGTCCGCAACAGGGAGTTTACCGGCGTGGCTACGGCAAACTTTATATGCAGCACATCAAACAGGCTGATGAGGGATGCGATTTCGATTTTCTGGAAGGAACTGAGGCTATTCCCGAACCTGAGATTCACTGAACTCCCTTAAATCCAAAATTCCGAGCGAAACTCTCGAAATTCGAAAGTTAGTGATACGCCGCGACGAATTCCTTGTAGGCGGCTTCGGTACGCTCGGGCGTCAGAATATCGGAAGAGATCAGAATGCGGTACCGGAAAGTGACGTTTTGGCCTGGAGCCAGCGTGAAATTCAACTCTTCTTTCCCATTACTGAAGATTTTTTCGCCGAGCGGATTCGCGGCGAAGAGGCCGTAACCGCGCGCGTGCCAGTAGGTCGGGAATCCGGGGTTTTGCGGGTGATCGAAGATGCTGATCGTAACAGGCTCATCGCCGGCCTTGCCGCTTAAATTGCACCAGCGTCCGCGGGTGCCCCAAGCAGCGTCGCCAGTCTTGCCTTCGCTGGTGAGATAGTTGCCATTCACGCCGGTGTTGTCCAGCTTCGCGACGGCTGTCGCGCGGCCGCTGGCGTCGGTATAGACCTCAGGTTTGTCGGAGGGCAATTCGAGAGCACGGATAACGCGAAGGCCCAACATGCCGTCTTTCGCATCGGCGAAAACTACTTTTTCGTCCTGAGCGCTCAGAGTCGTGATGCGATCAACGCTGCGGAAGCCGGCGCCTCCGCGAAAAACGAAGCGCGTATGTTCCTTGAGCAGGACTTTCTTTTCGTACGTAGTCCAGTCGGCTTCAACCTCCAATTCGCCTTGATCGTTTCCGCTTTTTGCGGAAGGGATGGAACGCTGGTAAATCGTGCCCATCTTCGGCGTATCGTCTGGTTTGATGGCCTCGGAATTGTTCCAGAAGTCGATACCGTTCACGCTTTCGTAGTTGAACCAGAGCCCGGCGTGATGCGGGTGGTCCACGTGCTCGCCGGGACGAGGTTCGAGAGGGAATCCGCGCGTGATGATCGTGCCATTGGCGGTGCGCAGAGGATAGAGAACTGGTTTGGCGAGGCGCTCCGGCCATATATAGGAAGTGAAGGCCTGGCCGTCAATGAGAACGTCGACGCGGCGAGCTTGTTTGTTGACGATGATCGAAACGCGGTCGGGCGCGGCTGCGACCAGAGAAGCCAAAAGCACAGCCGCGGAGAGAAGGGAAAACAACATACCAAAAGCTTGAACGCGCATGGCTGGCCGAAACCTCCTGCGAACACCTGCATGCAGATAATAAGCCAATACCGAAATCTCGGCTGTCGAGAGTTGCTAAAGGCAGAAACCAGGAGCTGGCCAATCGTGAGATGATGTGGGCGCTATGAGAACCAAACCCGTAAAACAATCAGGCGCGAATAGAAAGTCTTCGCCTTCCCATCCGCTGACCGTTAAGCAGATTCCTTCCGTTGTCCAAGACGTGCTGTCCAAGACGGCCTTCATTGACATTCACACGCACCTGTTTTCACCGGCCTTCGGCAAGTTGGGGTTGTGGGGAATCGACGAACTGCTCACCTATCACTATCTCGAAGCCGAGTTTTTCCGCTCGTCCGAAGTGACTCCCGAGCGTTACTGGAAACTTTCGAAGAGCGAACAGGCGGACGCGATCTGGAATGCCCTGTTCGTTCAGAATAGCCCGATATCGGAAGCGACGCGCGGGGTGATCGCCGTCCTGAATGCATTCGACTTGCCCACGGATGCTTCCGGCTTGAAAAAGGCGCGTGCGTTTTTCAAGGAACAATCGATCGAGAAGCACACCCAGAAAGTATTTGAGATGGCCGGCATAGATACCGTGGTGATGACGAATGATCCTTTGGACAGCGAAGAGAAAACGGTGTGGATGAACGGTGGACAAGATCATTCACAGTTTCAACCGGTATTGCGGCTCGACCGTATTTTATGGGGCTGGCCTCGCCACTGGCAGGAATTGGCGCGGCAGGGTTATGCAGTGGACGAGCGAGTCACTGGAAAATCCATTTCCGAGGTTCGAAGATTTTTGGCGGATTGGCACAAGCGCATGCGGCCGCTGTACATGGCGGTTTCGCTTACCGACCAATTCCTGTTTCCGGATGAGAGCGTTACCAGCAAGATTCTGGGCGAGGCGGTGCTGCCGTCCTGCCGCGAGTTTGGATTGCCGATGTCGTTGATGATCGGAGTTCGGCGGCAGGTTAATCCCGCGATTCGTCTTGCGGGCGACGCCGCGGGCAAGGCGGACCTGCGCGCTCTCGAGAATCTGTGCCGCGACTTCCCGGAGAATCGCTTTTTGGTGAGCGCACTCAGCCGGGAAAATCAGCATGAACTTTGCGTTTATGCGCGGAAGTTCAACAACTTGATGCCGTTCGGGTGCTGGTGGTTTTTGAACAATCCCTCCATTGTGGAGGAAATCACCCGGGAGCGGATTGAGATGCTGGGGACTAGCTTTATTCCGCAGCATTCGGACGCGCGCGTGCTCGAGCAGGTCATCTACAAATGGAAGAATACGCGCCGAACGCTTGCGCCGATACTGACCAACAGCTACAACCTGCTTCACAGCGAGGGCTGCGCGGTTACGCGCGAAATGGTTCAGCGCGATGTGAACCGGATGTTCCGAACGAACTTCGAGGAGTGGACGGGCCTGCAAACGGCCGAATAATCCAGGATTTTAGTTGCTTCACGATGCGAGAGCCTGGGACTGCTCCGGACAGAGTAGATCCGGTGTTGTTTCGTTCGCAAAAGGTTCACTCCGAAACGAGCAACAGCACTACGCCGTGTGCCGGAATTCTTGCCCGGTAAATTCCTTGAAGCGTACCGAGATCCTTCGCCGCCCAGATATCCCGCACTTTCACGGCGCCCTTGAATCCAAGTTCGCGGAAATGGAATTGAGCATCCAGGAGAGCCGGATGGCGGTTGAATAGAGCCACGGCTTTCGAGCCGTCCGCAAGCTGGCGAGTCCAAATTTCGATAGGGCCTTCCGCACGGAGGCGGTCGCCCTGTTTGCCCAGCCGATCCTGATCTATGGCGATGACTTCGCGATTGGTCAGCAGTGCAATGGTTTCCGGACTCATCGTGGTGAGGTCATTGCCTGCAAGAAGCGGAGCGGCGAGAATCGCCCACAGGCTCATGTGCGTGCGGTATTCATGCGCGTTCATGCCGCCGTTTCCTATTTCGAGCATGTCTGGATCATTCCAATGCCCGGGCCCCGCGAATTTTGCAAGACCAGCCTGACGGAACCCGATCTGCTCCATGCGGTCGTATTTGTCCTCGATGTCGCCGGTAGTGCGCCACAAATTGCCGCCAACCGAAGGCCCCCATTGCCAGACTGCGTCTTCGCCATACTGGCAGAGGCTGTAAACGATGGGCCGGCCGGTTTTGCGCAGCGCGTCGCGCATTTTGATGTATGCATCCACCATAATTTTGTGCGCGGCTTCCGGCGAATCCGCGGTTTTCATGATTTCCCGCAGCCCGCACAGATCGTATTTCAGGTAGTCAATCCCCCAGTTTGCGTAGCTTCGCGCGTCCTGCTCTTCGTGGCCGTAACTGCCCTCGAAATTCGCGCAGGTCTTCGGCCCGGGCGACGAGTAGATGCCGAGCTTCAATCCTTTTCCGTGGACGTAATCGGCAAGAGCCTTCATGTCCGGAAATTTGCTGTTGGTTTGGATGACCCCTTGCGCGTCGCGATCACCTTCCCAAGTGTCGTCAATATTGATGTAGAGATAGCCTGCGTCGCGCATGCCGCTGGAGACCATCGCATCGGCCTGTGCGCGAACCGTTGCGTCATCAATCTTGTGCGCAAAGTGGTTCCAGCTGTTCCATCCCATGGGAGGCGTGGCGGCCACCGTGGGCGATTGGGCCATCACAGGAGGCACGAGCGGGAATACCGCCAGTACCGCGAAGAGCAGGCGAGTCCTTCGAATCTTGCAACAAACCATTGTCGGCATGATGGGACCTTTCTGCATTCCCGCAACTGGGCGAGTTTGCTTGGTCGTACGGGATTGTATAGAAAGAGCTGGCAAGTCCAAAAATTCTGTGGAACCTTGAGCCCCTCTTTCATATGACCGTCCGCCTGAGCTGACCTGCCAACCGGGGATGACCTTTCACCTGGATTTCAAAACAATAGCGCCCGTCAGCCGTTTTCCTGGCTCACTCGTGAGCATGTTTCCCCTGCCCAGAATTCGTCGCATCGAATTTACTCGCTGACGCATCAGAGATTCTGACGGCAACGAGTGCAACCCGAAGGCGTCGCGCCATTTCTTTGAACGAACGAGCGTGGGTCGCATTATCGGTAGATGCGATTAAATTGGATTTTTCTGAAAACTGAAGAATCACAGGAGGAATTATGGCTACAACGCGAGTCGCTGTGAAACCAATGAAGGTGGCCCAGGTTCCCAAACCGGGGGCGGATTTCGAGATTGTGGAACGCGAGATTCCTGATCCCGTCGCAGGACAGGTGCGCATTAAGGTGCAAGCCTGCGGGGTTTGCCATAGCGACACGCTGACGAAAGAGGGCGCGTGGCCTGGAATTCAGTATCCGCGTGTACCGGGGCACGAAGTTGCGGGTGTCATTGATGAAGTCGGGGCAGGTGTCACAACATGGAAGAAGGGGCAGCGCGTGGGCGTTGGGTGGCACGGCGGGCATGACGGCACTTGCCGCGAGTGCCGTCGCGGAGATTTTCGCAACTGCAAGAACCAGAAAATTTCGGGCATCAGCTATGACGGGGGATACCAGCAATACATGATTGCTCCTATCGAAGCCCTGGCGGCGATACCGGACACCCTGAGCGATGTGGAGGCCGCGCCGCTGCTATGCGCGGGAATCACTACGTACAACGCGCTGCGGCATAGCGGGGCTCTGCCGGGAGATCTCGTTGCGGTGCAGGGAATTGGCGGCCTGGGGCATCTTGGCATTCAGTTCGCGCACAAATTTGGGTATAACGTGGTGGCGATCGGGCGCGGCGGTGAAACTGCTGCGCTTGCGAAAAAACTCGGCGCCAACACATACATTGATAGCGCGGCGACGAACGCAGCCGAGGCGTTGCAGAAGCTGGGTGGGGCACGAGTGATCCTCGCGACGGCGCCGAGCTCGAAAGCTATGTCCGGGTTGATCGACGGGCTGGGGCCAAACGGCGAGCTGATGGTCGTTGGAGCTGATTTTGAGCCGATTCAAGTCTCGCCGGTGCAGCTCATTGTCGGCAGCAGAACGATTCAAGGGTGGGCCGCGGGCACACCATCAGATTCCGAGGACACGCTGCGCTTCTCCGAACTGACGGGAGTGCGGGCGATGATTGAAACGTTTCCGCTGGAAAAAGCCGCCGAAGCCTACGCGCGCATGTTGAGCGGCAAGGCGGAATTCCGCGTCGTTCTGACAATGTAAACGCGGCACCTGAAGTCGAGATATTGCTGCTAGAGGGCCGGGGAGCAGGCTGGCAGGTGCATCAAAAGATGCGCGTGATTCCGGCATAACCGTCGAATCGCGAATCAAAGCTCAATATTCTGTCGATTCCATTTTGTTCCATTATGGCCACATGCACGGCATCGCGTGCGGACAATTGCGGGTGGCCCAACACAATCTCTTTCGCACGCTGTACGGCACCCTGATCCACGGAGAAGACCTGATCCGCGACTCGAAGTACCGCATCGAAAGCAGGCTGAACAAATTCCCTGCGATTCAGAGATACATAGCGGTGCAAAATCTCCTGGAGCACTTCCGCGTCGGTTACCAGCCGTTCTCGATTGCTGACGAGCCTTTCCAGCACATGCTGCGCATCGGTCTTGTGCGGGTGTGGCGCCCCAATGAGATACATCGGAATATTAGAATCCACAAAGATCAAGGCAGTGACCCGGTGCCGTAACCGCGCTCGATTTCCTCTAACATTGCTTTGATGTCCGACGTAGGGGCTTCGTGCTTTACAGCGGCGCGGATGGCTGCGAGCTTTTTGGCGCTGTCGGTTACAGGCTCGCGGCGGCGGGCCATTTCAAGAGCCTGCCGGACCCATTCAGCGATGGACATACGGCGTATCTTCGCCGCACGCTGGATTTCCCGGTATTCGGGATCTTGTAAAATGACCTGAAGCCGCTTAGCCATAAGATGAGTCTATCTGACTCATTATGATGAGTCAAGATGGCTGATCCTTCGAACGGCTGATGTAAATCCGCTCGCGGTTTGCATATTCGTGCACTCATTGTTTTTGTGGCAAAGTAGTGTGCGATGGCCGCGCCCGAAACCTCCTCATTTAATGGCCGTGTTGCGTTCCGCTATCCCAGCTTTCTGCTTTTTCAGACTGCGCGCTTTTGCATCGTTCTGGCGATGGAGATGCAGTCGGTGGCTGTGGGCTGGCAAGTCTATGAAATAACCAAGCGGCCTCTGGACTTGGGGCTGGTGGGGTTGGCGCAATTTTTGCCGGGGATCCTGCTGTTCCTGGTTTCGGGGCATGTGGCGGATCGCTACGACCGTCGCAAGCTTATCGTGACTTGCTATGTGGGATTTGCGGCATGCGGCGCTCTGCTGTTGGTCACGGCGGAGCGCCATGTTCGCTCGGCGTATTACATCTTTGCAGTGCTGGTCGTGCTTGGCGTGGTGCGGGCATTCAATGGGCCCGTCAGCCGCGCGCTGCTTCCCCAACTGGTGCCCGAGGAGCATTTCCCCAATGCGGTCGCCTGGGCGTCCACCTTTTTTCAAGGCGCCGCGATTCTTGGCCCCGCGCTTGGCGGTGTGATCTACGCATTTTTTCGCGGGCCTGCCGCGGTTTACGCTTTGGCCATGATCATGGCTGTCGTGGCCATCGTGTGTACGCTCCAAATCAAACTCCAGACAAAACCGCGTGCTCGGGAACCAGTCAACTTAACCACGGTTCTCGTTGGGCTTCGCTACATCTGGCGCGAAAAACTGATTCTGGGTTCGATTTCGCTCGATCTCTTCGCCGTCTTTCTTGGTGGGGCGGTGGCTCTGCTTCCCGTTTACGCGCGCGAGATTTTGCTTACGGGGCCATGGGGCCTGGGCCTGCTCCGCACGGCTCCGGGAGTCGGTGCCGCCGCGATGGCCATCTTCCTGGCTCACCGGCCGATGCGCCGCAAGGCTGGCCAAATCATGCTGTGGTGCGTGGCGGGGTTCGGGTTATTCACAGTTCTTTTCGGACTTTCGCACAACCTCATTCTTTCCCTGATCGCGCTGTTTTTCGTCGGAGCAACCGATATGGTCAGCGTCATTGTTCGCGCGATTCTTATCCAGGTCGCCACGCCGGATGAGATGCGCGGGCGGGTCAACGCCGTGGACATGGTTTTCATTGGTGCTTCCAATCAGTTTGGGGAGTTTGAGTCTGGCTTGACGGCGCAATGGTTCGGGACGGTCCCTGCTGTGGTTATCGGCGGAATCGGGACGATGGTTGTTACTGCGATATGGGCGTGGCGCTTTCCCGAACTCAGGAAAGTCGAACAGCTTCCTTCCGCGGAGAACCGGAGGTCGTAGTTCTATGGAGGTTTTTTGCCATTGCAGCTATTGAGGAAGACGTTGCTCCAGGGGAAAAGAAGAAGAGCGGCGTCGAGCCGCCGCACTCCACACGGTTGCTTACGGTTTGGCGGGGGCGGCAGCAGCTGGTGGCGCACCAGCCGGTGGAGCGACCAGCGCCGCCTTGACCGAAGGCGGAATTTTGTCAGAGTTCGCGAGAAGTACGCTGACTTCCCATATTTGCGTCTCTGTCAAGCGCCCCTTGAAGCCGGGCATGCCCGTCAAACGAATGCCATTTTCGGCTTTCCAATAGGTCTCCGAAGCGGGGTCATCCGATACGCCAACTCCGTTAAAGAGCTGAGGCGGGCGTGGATACATCCCTTGAGCAATGAATGATTTGGGCTGGTCCGGGAGCCCGTGGCAAACCGCGCAATGCTGCTTATAAACTTCCGCGCCGCTCAAAAAGCTCTTCTCGTCCGCGGCAACCGGCGATGGCGGCGGAGCCTGTTTTTCGATGTGCGCGTCCAAAGCCATGTGCGCGAATTTCATTTCAAAGGGAAATGGAGGATCGGTGACCGCTACAGGAGCGCGTCCGGTCGAGAAGTAGAGGTAGACTCCGCCGATCATGACCAACAACGTGAGCACAATTCCCAAGATCAAGCCTTTAAGCATGTCCGTTTCCCGCCTTTGTAAGTTTCTTTCCCAGGCTGCCCGTCATCAACTTCCCGGCGCACGATAGTGTAAGCATTCTCGCGCCCGATTGCCCACTACTAAAATCTTCGCGGGGCCAATTCGCCGTCCCAAGCCACCTGACCAAGGGCTGCTGGAGCCATACCGCAAGGTTTTGTTGCCGTCCACCCTAAAGAGCCACTGGGTTCGGGCAACTTCGACCTTCGTAACCATTTCCCCTCAAAAACCGTCATATGATCTGCAAGCAGTCTATTCCGGTAGTCTCCTAAGTGCAGACGGGGCTAGAGCGCTTGGAGCCTGCCCGTAACCGTTAGTTCCCCGACAGTTTTGTTCGTACAATAGCTTTGCTTTATCGACAGGAGAGAATGGATGGGCCACCTCAACTCTATAGACCTTCCTGAACCGGGGACCAAGAGCTCCTCGGCGGGACAGCCAGCCAAGAGCCGCTGGTGGGTTTGGGTCGTTATTCTCGTGCTCATCGCTGGGGGCATTTGGTATTACCGCGGAACCCACTCAACCAGTGAGGCAGGTGGAACTCCTTCCGCCGGCGGCGCGGGCAAAGGAAAGGGCGGATTTGGCCCGGGCATGGGCAATTTCGCTGTACCGGTTGTGGTAGCCGCGGCGCAGAAAGGCGATCTGCCCGTATATCTGACTGGTATCGGCTCGGTCACGGCCTACAACACGGTGACCGTTCGAAGCCGCGTGGACGGTGCCATCGTCAAAGTGAACTTCACCGAAGGCCAATTCGTCAATCAGGGCGACGCGCTAGTGGAGATCGATCCGCGCCCCTATCAGGTCATGCTGGAGCAGGCTGAAGGGCAGCTCGCCAAAGACCAGGCGCAACTTCACGACGTGCAGGTTGATTTTGAGCGCTACACGCTCCTTTTCAACGAAGGCGTCATTCCCAAGCAGCAAGTGGATACGCAGCAGGCACAAGTGGGGCAATACCTGGGGGCGATCAAGGCGGACCAAGCCACTATTGATAACGCCAAACTCCAGATCGTTTACTCGCACATTACGGCTCCCATCGGCGGCAGAGTAGGTCTGCGACTCGTGGACATCGGCAACGTTGTTCATGCCGCGGATACGACCGGACTGCTGGTTATCACCCAGCTTCAACCCATTTCGGTCATCTTCACGCTTCCCCAGGACCAGCTTCCCCAAGTCCTGCCCAAGCTTCGTGCGAACGCCCTATTGCCCGTCGAAGCATACGACCGCGATGACACCTCAAAAATTGCCGAGGGCAAACTCGCCACCATCGATAATCAAATAGATCCCACGACGGGCACGTACAAGCTCAAGGCCGTTTTCAGCAACGCGGATAACAAGCTGTTTCCGAACCAGTTTGTCAACTGCCACATGCTTGTGGACACAAAACACAACCTGATGATCGTTCCCGCCGCCGCGATTCAGCGCGGGCCCCAGGGCACTTATGTCTATGTGGCTTCCGCTGGCAAGGTAAAGATCCAGACGGTGACCATCGCTCAGACCACCGGTAACAACGTTGGTGTTGCCGCTGGACTCAAGGACGGCGACGTCGTCGTGATTGATGGCCAAGACAAGCTTCAGGATGGCAGCTCGGTCCTTACCACCATGGCTCCAGCCAGTGGAACAAAGGGCTCAACTTCCCAGACGGCCAACCAAGGCGGCGCAGAGCCAACAGGTAAGGCAGCGGCCACCCCAACCGGAGAAAAAGCTCGATGAGTCCTTCCCGGCCGTTCATTCTGCGGCCTGTCGCCACGACACTCTTGATGATTGGCGTGCTGCTGGTGGGCTTCGTGGCTTACCGCCAGTTGCCCGTTTCGGCGCTTCCGCAGGTGGATTACCCGACCATTCAGATTCAGACGTTTTATCCGGGAGCCAGTCCGGACGTGATGGCTTCGTCAGTGACTGCTCCCCTGGAGCGCCAGTTTGGCCAGATTCCCGGCCTCAGCCAGATGACTTCCAGTAGTTCCTTCGGCAGCTCCACCATCACACTGCAATTCGACCTCGACCTCAACATTGACATTGCCGAGCAGGAAGTACAGGCGTCCATCAATGGCGCCTCCAACCTCCTCCCGCAGGGGCTTCCAAATCCGCCCATCTACAACAAGATCAATCCGGCGGACGCGCCGATTCTTACACTTTCTCTCAGCTCCAACTCGCTGGCGCTGTCCAAAGTGGAAGACCTCACGGACACCACGCTGGCTCAAAAGCTTTCGCAGCTCAGCGGGGTGGGTCTGGTGAGCATAAGCGGCGGCCAGCGTCCTGCCGTGCGCGTTCAGGCCAATCCCACGCAACTCGCTTCTTATGGGCTTAGTTTGGAGGATTTGCGCACCGCTCTTGGCGCCGCCAATGTGGACCAGGCCAAAGGTACCTTCGATGGCGCCCATCAGGCTTACACCATTGGCGCAAACGACCAGCTCATCTCCAGCGATAGCTACAAGCCGATTATCATTGCCTACCGCAACGGTTCTCCCGTTCGCCTTTCGGACGTCGCCACGGTTCTCGACGGCGTGGAAAATTCAAAACAGGCCGCCTGGGCCAACGGCACGCCCGCGGTCTTCCTGAATATTCAACGCCAGCCTGGGGCGAACATCATCGCGGTCGTCGACCGCGTGAAAAAACTTCTTCCGCAGCTTCAGGCCGCCCTTCCAGCCTCCGTGAAGATCGACATTCTCACCGATCGTACTTCGACGATTCGCGCCTCCGTGGAAGACGTCGAGTTCACGCTGATACTCACCATCGGCCTCGTAGTGATGGTCATCTTTCTTTTCCTTCGCAACTTGCGGGCTACCGTCATTCCCGCTCTGGCCGTACCACTCTCGATTGTCGGCACCTTTGGCGTGATGTATCTCTTGGGCTATAGCCTCAACAATCTTTCCCTCATGGCGCTAACCATCTCGACCGGTTTCGTCGTAGACGACGCCATCGTCATGATTGAAAACATCGCCCGCTACATTGAGGAAGGCGAAGCCCCGCTCGAAGCCGCCCTGAAGGGAGCCGACCAGATCGGGTTCACCATTATTTCCCTTACGGTTTCGCTCATCGCCGTGCTCATTCCTCTTCTTTTCATGGCCGACATCGTTGGCCGGCTCTTCCGCGAATTCGCCATCACTCTGGCCATCACCATCATCATTTCCGCTTTCGTTTCCCTTACGTTGACGCCCATGATGTGCGCCAAACTGATTCGCCATGTAAAAGAATCAGATCAAGGCTGGTTCTACAAAAAATCCGAAGACGCTTTTAATTCCATTATCGCGTTCTACGGCAGGACCCTGAAATTTGTCCTGCAATACCGCAAAATCACGCTTCTCGTCACCATCGGCACTCTTGTCGGCACCATCCTGCTGTACATTTATGTGCCCAAGGGCTTCTTTCCCGTCCAGGATACCGGCGTCATCCTCGGCGTCTCCGAAGGCGCTCAAAACATTTCCTTCGCCTCCATGGCCCAGCACCAGCAAGCCTTAGCCGATGTCATCCTCAAGGATCCCGCCGTCGAAAGCCTCTCTTCTTTCATCGGTATAGATGGAACGAACACCACGCTCAACACCGGACGCATTCAAATCAATCTAAAGCCTCTCGCGCAGCGCAAGACCAGTGCTTCCGACGTCATTCGCCGCCTCCAGCCGGAATTGGCCAAGGTCGATGGCATCTCCCTTTTCATGCAACCCGTTCAGGACCTTACCGTCGAAGACCGCGTCAGCCGCACCGAATTCCAATACAGTCTCGAAGACGTGGACGCCAAGGAACTGGCCCTTTGGACGCCACGATTCATGGACAAGCTCAGGGCGATTCCAACAGTGCGCGACGTCGCCAGTGATCAACTCGATCAAGGTCTCCTGGCCACTCTCACCATTGACCGCGATTCGGCCTCGCGTCTGGGTGTCCTCCCTGCAGATATTGACAACACTCTCTACGACGCTTTCGGCCAGCGCCAAGTCTCCACTATCTTCACTCAACTGAATCAGTACCACGTCGTTTTGGAAGTCGATCCTCAGTTCCAGCAGAATCCTGACGCTCTGAAACACCTTTACGTTAAGTCCTCTGCCTCGGAGCAGGTATCCTCCGGAGCCACCGTGAATATCACGTCTTCCGCCTCGGCGAACATTACTTCGGCGCCCAGCCCTCAGGTCCCGCTCAGCGCCTTCACGCGCTTTGAGCCCGGCGCTACTACACTGGCTGTCAATCACCAGGGCCAGTTTCCCGTTGTCACCGTCTCGTTCAATCTTGCACCCGGAGCAGCGCTCGGCGACGCTGTGGATGCCATTAACAAAGCCAAGCAGGAGCTGAATATGCCTGCCAGCATCCAGGCTACTTTCCAGGGTACTGCCGCTGCTTTTCTTAACTCGCTCGCCAACGAGCCCATTTTGATTCTCGCCGCGCTCATCACCGTTTACATCGTCCTTGGCGTCCTTTACGAAAGCTACATTCACCCGGTCACCATTCTGTCCACACTTCCGTCCGCCGGCGTCGGTGCCATCCTTGCTCTGCTCCTTTTTCACATGGAGTTCAGCGTTATATCGCTTATCGGCGTCATCCTGTTGATTGGTATCGTCAAGAAAAACGCCATCATGATGATTGACTTCGCCCTGGAAGCAGAGCGCCAGGAAAAGAAGGCCCCGCTGGACGCGATCTACGAAGCCTGCCTCCTTCGTTTCCGCCCCATCATGATGACGACCATGGCCGCCCTGCTGGGCGCTTTGCCGCTTGCCATCGGCAGCGGCGTCGGCTCGGAGTTGCGCAAGCCTCTCGGCATTACCATCGTTGGCGGGCTTCTTTTGAGCCAACTGCTGACGCTTTACACCACGCCAGTCGTTTACCTCGCGTTTGATTGGCTGGCGCATCGCTTCGACGCTCCTGTCGGCGGCCCGGTCGAAGAACCGGCGCACGGGGACTAATCCATGGCTTTCAACGCAAATTTTTCCGCTCCCTTCATCCGCCGGCCGGTCGCGACGTCGCTCATTACGATTGCCATTTTTCTCTCGGGCGTCGTCGCTTTTCGCATGCTTCCAGTGGCGCCTCTGCCGCAGGTGGATTTCCCAACTATTTCGGTGGGCGCCAACCTTCCCGGCGCCAGCCCGGAAACCATGGCTTCCTCTGTCGCCACCCCGCTCGAGCGTCAATTCGGCCGCATCGCTGGCGTCACGCAAATGACATCTTCGAGCAGCCTAGGTTCCACCAACATCAACCTTCAATTTGACCTGAACCGCGATATCAACGCCGCTGCCCGCGATGTTCAGGCGAGCATCAACGCCGCGCGCAGCCAGCTCCCAGCCGACCTTCCGGGCCAGCCGACCTATCGCAAAGTCAATCCAGCCGATGCGCCGATCCTTATCCTGTCTCTCACCTCAGACAACATTCCTCCAGCCCAGATTTACGATGCCGCCGATTCCATCCTTGCTCAGAAAATCGCGCAGGTGCAGGGCGTCGGGCAGGTTTTTACCTGGGGCAGCGCAAGCCCCGCCGTCCGCGTGGAGGCGAATCCCTATCAGCTGAATAGCTATGGCATTGCTCTTGACACGGTTCGCGCGTCCCTGCAATCCGCCAATTCCAACCTCGCCAAAGGCTCTTTGGCCAACGGCCAGAAAACCTGGGATGTTAACGACAGCGACCAGCTCTTCAAAGCTTTCGAGTATCAACCGCTCATTGTCGCCGGCCATACTGGCGCTCCCGTTCGGCTGCAGGACATCAGTCAAGTCGACGATTCGGTGGCGGACATTCACAACATGGGACTTTCCAACGGAAAGCGGGCCGTGCTCCTGGCTATCTTTCGACAGCCCGCCGCCAATATGATCGAGACCGTCGATCGTATTACCGCCATCCTTCCCCTTCTGCGCGCCTCGATTTCTCCTTCGCTCCATCTGAGCGTCGCCATCGACCGCAGCACCACGATTCGCGCTTCCGTGCACGACGTCGAAATCACTTTGATCATCTCCATCATTCTTGTGATTCTTGTGGTCTTCGCTTTTCTCAGGAATACATGGGCCACCATTATTCCTAGCGTTGCCGTCCCACTCTCTCTCGTTGGCACCTTCGGAATCATGTATCTCTGTAATTACAGCCTCGATAACCTCTCCCTCATGGCCCTCACCATCTGCACGGGGTTTGTCGTGGATGACGCCATTGTGGTCATCGAGAACATCACACGCCACATCGAAAGCGGTATGAAGCCCTACGAGGCCGCTTTGAAAGGCTCCAGCGAAATTGGATTTACCGTGCTCTCGATGAGTACTTCGCTCGTCGCCGTCTTCATTCCCATCCTGATGATGGCGGGCATCGTCGGCCGGTTGTTCCGTGAATTCGCCGTGGTTCTCAGCGTGGCCATTGGCGTCTCGCTTTTCGTTTCTCTAACCACCACGCCTATGATGTGCGCGCGCTTCCTGAAGCATGAATCGGGAAAGCACAATTGGATCTACAATTTCTTCGAGAACGCCTTTAACCTGATTGTTCGCATCTACGACGCGGCCCTCAAGTGGGTTCTTCGCCGCCAGTTGCTTATCCTCGGACTTACGTTTCTAACCGCCGTCCTCTGTGTTTACCTCTTTTTGCATGTGAACACCGGTTTCTTTCCCCAACAGGACACCGGCCGCATCGTCGGCATGATTCAGGGTGACCAGGATTTGTCTTTCGCAGCCATGGCTAAGAAGACGCGCGAGTTCTCGGATATTGTTTTGAAGGATCCTGGGATCGATACCGTCACCGCCTTCACGAGTGGCGGCAGCTCCGCCCGCATGTTTTGCGGGCTCAAGCCTCTTGCCGAGCGCAAGCTCAGCGCTGACGAAGTGATCGCTCGCATCCGCAAAGCTACAGCAAAGGTTCCCGGCGCCGTTCTATATCTACAGGCTGTCCAGGATCTTTCTGTTGGCGGCCGCGCCAGTGCCTCGCAATACCAATACACTCTCCAAGCCGATAATCTTGACGACCTTAACCATTGGGAGCCGCTTATTCAGGCGCGCATCGCCAAAATTCCCGAGCTGCGCGACGTCAACTCCGATCAGCAAATGCATGGTCTCGAAAGCTCGCTCGTCGTGGACCGCGACACCGCGAGCCGCCTCGGCGTCACCATGGACGCCATTGACAATACCTTGAACGACGCCTTTGGCCAGCGCCAGGTATCCACAATTTACAAAGGACTTAACCAATACCACGTCATCCTGGAAGTCATGCCCTCGGCGCAACAGGATCCCGCAGCGCTCAAATCCATTTACGTGCCCGCGATGGCCGGCAACCTCGTGCCTCTCAGCGCCTTTTCTCACTACGAGCCTTCCAATACGGCGCTTTCCGTCAACCATCAGGGCATCTTTCCGGCGATCACCATTTCTTTCAATCTCGATCCCAAGGCCTCCCTTGGCCCCGCCGTGCAGCATATTGAAGAGGCCACTCGCGAAATCGGCGTGCCCTCGACAGTCCATGCCACCTTCCAGGGAACCGCGCAAGCCTTTAAAGACTCGCTCTCCTCACAGCTTTTTCTTATCATCACCGCCATCCTTGCCGTTTACATTGTTCTCGGTATCCTCTATGAAAGCTTTATCCATCCCATCACCATCCTCTCGACCATTCCTTCCGCCGGCATTGGCGCCATTCTTGCCATCAGGGTAGCAGGCTCCGATCTCAATGTAATTGCGGTGATCGGCGTCATCCTTTTGATTGGTATCGTCAAGAAGAACGCTATTCTTATGATTGATTTTGCTGTGCAGCTCGAGCGCGAAGAGAAGCTAGAGCCTGTGGACGCCATCTATAAGGCCTGTCTGCTGCGCTTCCGGCCCATCTTGATGACCACCATGGCCGCGCTATTCGGCGCCCTGCCTCTTGCCCTCGGCAACGGCGTCGGCTCCGAACTCCGCCGCCCTCTCGGCATCACCATCATAGGCGGCCTCATCGTCAGCCAGATGCTCACCCTCTTCACCACGCCCATCGTTTACATCTACATGGATCGCCTGCAATCCTGGCTGCAAGGCGTCCGCAAGCATGGCCGTTCGCCGGCCCCCGCGCATGCCGAGGCGGACTAATTCCGTCACTCAAAAATTAATTTTCAGAGTTTTACAAAAGCAGGAAGAACCGGGCTGCTATGAGCTTCCGATCAGATACCCAGTGAAGAACACCAGCACTCCGCCCACAATCACCTGAAACGCCGCCTGCAGGAAAGGTGTATCCATGTATTTGTGGCGGATGTAGCTGATTACGCCGAGCTCGATTCCGACCACCACGATCGCGATAATCGTGGCGATGTGGAAATTTCCAATCAAGAACGGCAGCGTATGTCCGATTCCTCCGGCTGTCGTCATGGCACCTGTTACCGAGCCGCGCAGCCACGGCGAACCCCGCCCGGTCAGCGATCCGTCGTCTGACAGCCCCTCGGAAAACGCCATGGATATTCCCGCCCCGATGGATGCCGCCAGGCCCACTAAAAACGCGTCCCAGCTTTTGTGCGTGGCAAACGCCGCCGCAAAGAGCGGCGCCAGCGTGGAAACCGATCCATCCATCAGCCCCGCCAGCCCGGGCTGAATGATTTGCAGCAGGATCAGCTTCCGGTGCGATTCGTCCTCCTTCTCGCGTGCCGGCTCCGTCAAATGTTTTTCTTCAAGTCCCTCTGCCGTTGCTTCGTGTTTTCGCTCCTCATCCGCCAGCTTATTTAACAATTCACGCGTGGGAACGTCCGTAACCCGGCCGACGGCTCGTGCGTAAAAACGCGCGGCCTCCATCTCCATGATTTTGGCTTGTTTGCGCGCCACGTTCACGCCCAGCGGACGCACCAGCCAGGTCGGACGCCGCTGCAAAAATCCTTTCACGTTCTCGCGCCGGATCAGCGGGATGTGGTCGCCAAAGCGTTCGCGGAACGTCGCCAGCAACCGGTCTCGGTGTACCACTTCTTCGCTGCGCATTTCCTCAAACATCTGCGCGGTAGCGGGATAAGTCTCCCGCAAAGCATCCGCGAATTCGCCGAAAATACGGCTATCTTCTTCTTCCGACGAAATCGCCAGCGCCAGGATCTCTTTTTCGGACAATTCTTTGAATTTCTTGAGCATCGCCCTTCCTCAGGTTCGCCGAGGAAGAGAATCGCACAAAGCAGTGAAGTAAGTCACCTGAGGGCAGGAAAGCAATTTGGAGAGTGCGAGCCTTGTTCCCGCCTTCGACGTATCGAGCTGCGAAAAGCGCAGCCTACCGCTAGAGAGCAGGACTCTCGATGGCAGCGAATTCTCTAAACCAGAAACCCATGGGTGCGGCAGGCGCGCACAATCCCGTACCGGTCCCCCGCGCCGATTTTGTGCTTCATCCGGTATAGGTGGTTTTTTATGGTCTGCTCGGACAGGCAGAAGTGATTCGCAATTTCCTTATTCGTCAGCCCTTGTGCGACCAGCGGCACAATCTGCTGCTCCCGTCTTGTCAATCCAAGTTTCAGCTGCACCGTAGCCGAGGGCAGGGAACTCGCTTCCCGCTCGAAGAACCGGAACAGCAGAGCGCATAGCGCTCCGGAACAAACCGCCTCCCCCGCCTGCACCGCCCTCATCGCGTCCAGTACGTCCTCTGCCGAAGCGTCTCTCGGGAGATACCCATTGATTCCCGCGCGCACATACTGAAAGAACTCCGTCTCGTCCTCCGTCATCCCTACCAGCAGCATCCGCACCTCGGGGGCTGCCTGCCGCACCCGTCGGATCACCAAAATATCTTCAGACAGGCTCCCGCTGGACGTCAGCAGCAGGATGTTCGCCTTCTCTTCAATTAATCCCTCGACTCGGAAGGGCCCCGTCGCGTTCAAGCCCGCAACTTCTGTTTCGCCCCGCCTCATCAACATGCGGGAGAGCGCTTCACGAAGCAGACGGTTTTCCGCAGCAATATAAACCCTCGGTCTTGCTTCGGCTTTTTTCTCTGCTGCGGCCGATGGTTTCTCCCCTCCAACAAAGTAACTGTTCTTGCCTTCTCCACGGAAAACTTCACCGCGTTGACCCATTCCGGCTGTCACTCCACTTCGGCGCACAGCAGTATTCATCGTTGGAGGCCCCCTTAGAGCATTCCCGTGTCCTCCGATCAAGTCTTCCCCGATCGGCCCGGCTGCGTAGCCTGTCACCTGTGCAATTTCGCAGCCGCATGAGCCATTTCCCATCTCCGCCTCCGTTTCGGTCTAACCCTAGTGGTACCTATACGTTGGGACTTCTGTCCCCATTCTCGTTCCTTTCGGCTGGTTTCAGATTGGTACCAGTTCCCGTTTTCTACTTCACTCCGGAACTTATTCCCTTGGCAGTACTTCCGTACTATCATTTGGTTGGGAGCGTCCTATCTTTTAAGAGGTACGTCTCTACTATAGGTTTGGCATTACCCGTGCCCTACACTCTCTTTACTTGAAGTTTGTAAGGAAGAGGCCAAAGGCACCATGGAGACCCAGCCCAGCGTTATGGGAAATACACCCAGCACAGGTACGTCTAAAGCAGCACCAAAAATCTCGGAACGTCGTGGCAGCCGCCGTTGCAAGATCACTCAGCTCATGCGCATCCGCCCCTCCGATCCGGAGAAGGAACACTTTGAGGATATGCGCGGAACGCTCAGTGTTTCCCGCACCGGCGTTTATTACCAGACTAGCGAGCCGTCTTACGAAATTGGCATGCGGCTCTTTGTAACGCTTCCATATTCGAACGATCCGATGTCTTTGAACCGCGAATATCTCGCCGAAGTTGTGCGCCGCGACCCTCTATCGACGGGAATGTTTGGCATTGGGCTAAAAATCCTGATGGCTATGGGCGTTCAGCAAGCGCATACGCCAGATATCTGGTCCACCGGAAGATAATCCCTCGCCCACTCGGCACAATTGCAAGGGCCGGATATATCGCTGATGCATCGCGCCCTCTTGCAAGGCGCAAACCGATTCCAGAAACAAGAAGAGGCGTATGGCTTTCAGCCATACGCCCCTTCCTGCTTTTGGGGGGTGGAGAAAACTTTTAGGATTCTTGTCCGAACATCCGCAAAGTCTTATGACGAATCATTCCCAGCTGCCGATTGATCGGGTTCTGCCGCGGCAGAAACGCCAGTACGGGGGACCTGCGCTCCACGAGGCGGTTCATCGCAATGGTAAGCCGCACATCCCGCCTCGCAAACTTCAAGCCAGATTGCAGGGCTTCCACGGCTTCATCTCGCCGCCCCGCCGTCGCATAAACTTCGGCAAGGTTCAGATAAAGCTGTGCCTGATTGCGCTTCATGCGCACGGCCGTATCGCACAGCCGTTCGGCTTCGCCCCATTTCTGCTCCGATCGCGCCAGCACTACTCCCAGATACGACATGTAATACGGATTGTTTCTGTCGAGGTCCACCGCGCGCCGCATGTGTGGCAGCGCTTTTACGGCGTAGTTATCCCTCAGCAGCGTCAACCCGGTCTTGAATTCGCGGAAGGCTTCCGTGTCCATCATGAATTCACCTCGTCGCCCCGGCCCATTCGGGTCGAGTAAGGATTAACACACCCCGGGAAGCGGGAATCTCCGCGCGCGCTGCGAGAAGTAGAGGAAACAAAGCGCCGGGAAGCAGGGCATAGCCTGGCGAACATTTTCAAACTCGCCCCATTATAAATTGCTTTCACCCAGTCGGTGTTTGGTACGGCGACATTCAGTGGCGCGGTTACGGTTCCCATCCCTTGGTCAACGTACGCTCTCTTTATTCTAGAATCTACTGACCCGTGGGACAGTCTTGGTTCAGCAGCACTGCCGTAAGAGCAAAGGGGAATGGTACAGGAAGCGAAAACGCGCCAATATCAAGCCAATCTCGAATCTTAGGCCACTAAAAATCAAGCCCACGCAGACCGCTAAACAACTCAACGAATCGGCTCCAAACCCTCACTTCGTCAGCTTCTTCCAGCCTTTTTTCCAGTCTTCCCAATCCGCCATAGTCGCTTTGCACATCGCTTTCGCCGCCTTGTGCAACCAGCGCCCTTTCCTCTGCGCCAGATCGCGCTTGATCTGCGGCACCATTTGTGCCGAGCCGAAGTGCATGTTGGCGGTTTCCCAGCCCATCGCGTAAAGCAGCCGCGCCTCGTCGCGCTCCGCCGTCAGCGATGCCAATTCAATCCGCGAACAGTCCGGCGCCAGCCGCCGCACCAGCCATCGCCCGTGGAATTTCACGAACGGATCCTGCACGCGCAAACAACACCCTGCCAGCTTCGCTCCGTACATCACGCCGGATGATTCATTCTTGTTCCAGGCCGATGCCGAAGGCCGAATCGCCTTTGCTTCCCGTGCAATGTACGCGCCTCCCGAAGAAGACAGCGCCAGAATCCTCGGGTGCCCCAAACTCCCCAGTCCCGCAATGCGCTTTTTCAACTGATACAGACTCTTGGGCGGCAGCGATTCTTCCAGCAAGTCCCGCACTTCCTTGGGCGGCTTCGCGGTGAACGGCGGCAAGTGCGTCAACCGGTCCCAGAAGTGCACCGGGTCGCGCAGCTTGCTCAGTGCCACCTGCCTCAGCCATTGATGATCTTCCGCCAGGATGAATGCTTTGCCTCCCGCCGCCAGCGCGTCGCGATAGCCTTCCTCAATGGCCTCCGAAGCCTCGCGCCTCGCCAGCGAGAGGTGCTCTCCCGCGATCGCCAGATAAGTGCTCGTCGTCAGCCGCACTAAATCAATCGTATAAGGCGAAGGAAACACTTCATCCAGGTCGTTCACTCCCCAAATCAGCCGCCCCTCGAGGTCCCGCCACGTCCCAAAATTTTCAATGTGCAAATCGCCGACAGCCAGCACCCTCGGCGCCTTCGCTGGCTCGCTGCAAATCTCCGGCCACAGCTGCAGCCAGCGGTAAAATGTCGCGCGAAAGAAAGGGAAGGCTGCCTGCGCCATGAACTGGTGTTTGAGTCGCAGGTCCTGCCGCAGGATTGGCAGTTGCGCCCCAAGCCACTTCTCAAAGGCAAACGTCGACTCGATAATTCCGGGAACCTTCGTTTTCATCTCAGCTCACACGCGAGCATGTTCCGCGCGAAAAGTCCCCCGCACGCGCGATTCATAAATTGGGAAGCGGCCCGCCAGCTCGGCAACCTGTTTTCGCACTCTTTGTTCCGTCTCTGTGTCGCCGAGCTTCGAAAGAATTTCGCCAATCCATGCGCCGATCTGCTCCATCTCCGCTTCGCGCATCCCCCTCGTCGTGACGGAAGGACTTCCCAGCCGTATCCCTCCGCCCTTCATCGGCGGCAGCGGATCAAACGGAATCGAATTTTTGTTCACGGTGATCCCTGCGCGGTCCAGCGCCTTTTCCGCGTCGCTGCCGGTAATCCCGCGTGAATGTACCTCAATCAAGAACACGTGGTTGTCTGTTCCGCCCGTCACAATCCGGAATCCACCCTTTGCAACGGCCGCCGCCAGCGCCTTCGCATTCGCCACAACCTGCTTCTGATATTCCTTAAAGCTCGGTTCCATCGCTTCCTTCAAACACACCGCCTTCGCCGCAATCGTATGCACCAAAGGCCCGCCCTGCGTCCCAGGAAAAGTCAGCTTGTCCAACTCCTTCGCAAACGCCGCCTTGCAAAGCACCAGCCCGCCGCGCGGCCCACGCAAAGTTTTGTGCGTCGTTGTAGAAACAATGTCCGCGTGCGGCACAGGACTTGGATGCACTCCTGCCGCCACCAACCCCGCAATATGCGCCATATCCACAAAAAACAGCGCCCCTACCGACTTCGCTGCCTTCCCAATCCGCTCAAAATCAATAATCCGTGCGTACGCGCTCGCGCCCGCCACAATCATCTTCGGCTTGTGTTCCAGCGCCAGCTTCTCAATCTCTTCGTAATCAATCCGTTCGTCCTCTTTCTTCACGCCATACGCCACAAACTTGTACATCCGCCCCGAGAAATTCAAGGGGTGCCCATGCGTCAAATGCCCGCCATGCGACAAATTCATTCCCAAAACCACGTCATCCTTTTGCAAGGTGGACATATACACGGCGACATTCGCCGAAGTCCCCGAATGCGCCTGCACGTTGGCATGTTCTGCCCCAAACAATTCCTTCGCCCGGTCAATCGCCAACTGCTCCACTCTATCCGCGTACTCGCACCCGCCGTAATAGCGCTTCCCTGGATACCCCTCCGCGTATTTGTTCGTAAAAATCGACCCCATCGCCTCCAGCACCGCTTCGGAAACAAGGTTCTCTGATGGAATCAACTCTAACCCGGTAGCCTCCCGCTGCGCCTCTTCGCGCAATATCTCCGCAATCGCCGGGTCCACCACCTCGAGCGGCCGCTGCATTCTTTCGTTGGCTTCAGTAGTCATCTGTTCCGTCCTGTCCCTTCAATGGCAAAATATCTTACTCCGTCCGCCCAATTCCGCGAAACCCTTCGCCCCCATTCGTCCACCCTCGAGCCGCGCTTTTTCAGTGTATAATCCCCGCAACCTAACGCGGACAGGTGGCTCGTGGATACAGATTCTTCGAAAGTCGCGAACGTCTGGGTTCCAGTCTGTTGCGAACGGGTCATGCGCTACAACGTCTTCCTCCAGAAAGACGGCACCGCTTACGGCTCCATGGTCTGCACCTCCTGCAACAAAAACGTCACCTTTGAGCTTGAGCACGTCGCTGACTTGAGCGCTTATGGAGAAGGTGCCCGCGTACTCAGCCTTTTGGGCTCTCCGAAGCCGCCGAAAGAGACGCGCCGCAAAGTAGACGGAGACGCCGCTCTGAGCGATCAAACCCTGTGAACCGCATCGCCTCCATCTGACGCGCGGGATCATTCATGATTGACCGCACCATTGCTCACTTCCACGTCATCGAGAAACTCGGCGCCGGAGGAATGGGTGAAGTCTACAAAGCCACGGACACCCGCCTCGACCGCTTCGTCGCCCTGAAATTTCTCCCTGCGGACATGGCGCACGATTCGCACGCCCTTGAACGTTTTCGCCGCGAAGCCCACGCCGCCTCCGCCCTCAACCACCCCGGCATCTGCACCATCTACGACATTGGTGAGCAGGATCATCAGCCATTCATCGCCATGGAATTCATCGACGGCCAAACACTGCGCCAACATATCCACGGCCAGCCGCTCGCGCTCGAGGAACTTCTCGATCTCGGCATCCAAATTGCCGACGCGCTCGACGTAGCTCACGCCCTAGGCATCATCCATCGCGACATCAAGCCCTCCAACGTCTTCGTCACCAAACGCGGGCAAGCCAAAGTGCTCGATTTCGGCCTCGCAAAACTTGTTCCGAAAATCGCGCTTCCGTTGGGCGCTGAAGAATCTTCTACCAACACCGGCTCTAATCCCGTTGCCCCAGATTCCATCTCGCCCGATCCCATCTCCGTTGTCGGCGTCATCAGCGGCACTCCTTCCTATATGTCTCCGGAGCAAGTCCGCGGCGATGACCTGGACTCTCGTGCTGACATCTTCGCTCTGGGCCTGCTCCTCTACGAGATGGCCACCGGCCGCCAGGCCTTCGGCGGAAAAACCACCGGCGCCATTATCGAATCCATCCTCACGCGCACTCCCGCGGCACCTCGCACGCTGAATCCGCAAGTCCCTCCGCCCCTCGAAGAAATCATCAACAGGTGCCTCGAAAAAGAAATAGACCGCCGGTATAAAACGGCCGCCGCCGTCCGTTCTGATTTGCTTCAGCTCAAGCGCGTCTCGGACTCTGGCCAGATACTTTCCTTCGCCCCCAGTTCGTCGCCTGCCGTTCCGGCAGCTACCCGAGCGGCCATTCCACCAGTCAGTTCCGATGTCTCAACCATTGCTCCACGTCCTCGCTTCCGTTGGCAAGCCGTGGCTGCCGTATCAGCATCTCTTATCGCCATTCTGGCCATCATCGCTTGGTTCTACAGCACACGCCATGCTCACGCCCTCGGCGAAACGGACACCCTTCTCCTCACCGACTTTGTCAACAAATCCGGCGATCCCATCTTTGACGACACACTACGTCAGGGCCTCGCCTCTCAGTTGCAGCAATCTCCCTTCTTAAGCCTCGTCTCCGAACAACGCATTCAGCAAACGCTGCGCCTGATGGGCAAACCCCTGGACAGCAAAATCTCGCCCTCCATCGCTGCCGATCTCTGCCAACGCACTGGCAGCAGGGCCTACCTCAGCGGCTCCATCTCCAACATGGGCAATCAGTACGTCATCGGCGTCAACGCCGTGAACTGCCAGACCGGCGATTACCTCGCGCAGGAACAAGTCGCCGCTAACGGCAAAGAAAACGTCCTCAAAGCGTTGGACCAGGCCTCCACCAATTTGCGTGAAAAACTCGGCGAATCCCTTAAGACAGTCCAGAAACTCGACACACCCATCGAACAAGCAACGACGCCCTCTCTCGAAGCTCTCCAGGCCTACAGTTTGGGGAGAAAGGCCCTGCAAGCCCGTGCTGACTACACCGCCGCCGTCCAGCTCTTCAAGCATGCCGTCGAGCTTGACCCAAAATTTGCCATGGCTTATAGCATCCTCGGCACTACCTATAGCAACCTCGGCGAAAAAAATCTCGCTGCGGAAAACACCAGAAAAGCCTACGAACTTCGCGGCCGCGTCAGCGAATGGGAAAAGTTCTACATCGAATCCCACTACGATCACTTCGCTACGGGCGATCTTGAGAAGGCACGCCAGGTTTATGATCTTTGGGGCCAGCTCTATCCCCGCGAGGGCGTTGCTCATAACAATTTGGGTGAGCTATACAAAACCCTCGGCCAGTACGACAAATCCCTCGCTGAAACTCGAGACGCAGTCCGCATTAGTCCGCTCGACGGCCTCAGTCTCGCCAATCTGATGAGTGGCTACATCCATCTCAATCGTCTCGGCGAGGCCCGCTCTGTCGCCGATGATGCCATTCAAAAAACTCTCGATATCCCGCAGCTCCATTTCGATCTCTACCAGCTCGCTTTCCTAAAGAAGGACGAGCCGGGAATGGCCCAACAGGTCGCCTGGGCGACGGGTAAGCCCGGCAAAGAAAACGTCATGCTCTATCTCGAAGCCAGCTCTGCCGCCTTCGCCGGCCAGCTTGCAATCGCTCGCCATTTATCGCGGCAAGCGGCGGACTCTGCCGTAATTGCTAATGAAAGGGAACTCGCTGCCGGCTATGAATCCGGCGCCGCTCTTTGGGAAGCCCTCTTCGGAAACCGTGCCGAAGCTCAGAAGCGTCTCGTCAGCCCTCTTTCTCATTCGGATGGACGCGATTCCCAGTTTGTCGCTGCCTTAGCGCACGCCTTCAGCGGCGATACCGCAAGCGCCGCAGCGCTCACCGCCGACTTAGAGAAGCGTTTTCCCGAGGACACCGTTGTTCGACTGAACTATCTGCCAACGCTCCGCGCCCAGCTCGCCCTCAATGCACCGAACAACGGACTGAGGGCCGTCGAGATCCTCGCCGATGCCTCACCCTATGAACTGGGAGTTACCGGCAGTGACACTTTCTGCACCAACTTGTTTCCCGTCTACGTTCGCGGCCAGGCATTCCTTGCCGTTCGACTTGCCCCGCAAGCAGCCGCCGAGTTTCAGAAAATCCTTGCTTGGCCCGGCGTAGTCTTCAACGAACCCATTGGCGCCCTGGCCCACTTAGGCCTGGCCCGCGCCTATACCTTGCAGGGCGACAACTCTAAAGCCAAAGTCGCCTACCGGGACTTCCTCACCCTCTGGAAAGACGCCGATCCCGACATCCCTATCCTCCAACAAGCCAAAATGGAATACGGCAACCTTCGATAGTTCCTGGCGTTTTTGCATTCATGTAGCACAGGCATTTCGCCTGTGCGGGTTTGCGTTGGCGCAGGCGCGCGGTCGCGTTGGGGCAGGGCACATACAACTTAAAAGCGAAGCCGTACAGTGCAGCTAACCCTTTTGTAATCAACACTTAAAGGAGAGTCTGCAAGTGTTGATTATAAGGGGTTTACAAGGAATCTAAGTCCTTTAGATGCAACACTTACAAAAGGACGGGGATCCCTGAAGTCTCAATCTAGCGAACTACTCTCGCGTGAGCCCAGTCATGATACTCTCCACCGCCTAACTCATAACCTCGGGAGGGCCCATCCATGAAACCGTTCCGCCGCGCCGCAATACTCTTCCTCGCCGTCATCTCGCTCGCAGCCGATCCCTCCTTCACCCAGCAAGACCCAGGCATCGAGCGCAAAGTCGACCAAGTCTTCGCCCAATTCGACAAGCCCGACTCCCCTGGCTGCGCCCTGGGCGTAGTCCGCGACGGCAATTTCATCTACAAGAAGGGCTACGGCACGGCCAGCCTCGAACTGGGTGTCTCTCTCACGCCGCAATCCGTCTTCTACATGGGCAGCGTCTCCAAGCAATTCACCGCCGCCAGCGTCGTCCTCGCCGCCGAACAAGGCTACCTTTCCCTCGACGACGACGTACGCAAGTACGTCCCGGAGATCCCCTCCTACGGGAAGCCCATCACGCTCCGCGAAATGCTCCATCAAACCAGCGGTTTCCGCGACATTCTCGGCTTGCTACTTCTGGCCGGACGCAATTTCGAAGACATCCATCCCACCCCCGAACTTCTCGATCTTCTCTCGCACCAGAAAGCCCTCAACTACCAGCCCGGCGAAGAATATCTCTACAGCAATACCAACTTTTTTTTGATGAGTGTGGTCATCCCCCGCGCCACGGGCAAGCCGCTCTCCCAATTCGCCGATGAAAATATTTTCAAGCCGCTCGGCATGACGCACACCCGCTTCTATGACGATCACTCGGTCGTAGTCCCCGGTCGCGTGCCCGCCTACGAACCGCGCAAAGATGGCGGCTTCCGTATCGACTGGTCCACGAACTTCGACAAAATCGGCGACGGCGGCCTGATGAGCAGCGTCGAAGACCTGCTCCTATGGGATCGCAATTTCTACGACAACAAGTTAGGCAAAGGCACTCTGCTGAAGGAGATGCAAACGCCTGGCGTCCTCAACAACGGAAAAAAAATCGAGTACGCCCTTGGCCTCGAGATCAGTACCTATCGCGGCCTTCCCATCGTCGAACACGGTGGCGCTCTCTTCGGCTATCGCACCGAGCTGCTGCGTTTTCCGCAGCAGAAATTTTCCGTCATCACTCTGTGCAATGTGGGCACCAGCAATCCTCGGCGCCTGGCCAACCAGGTCGCGGATATTTATCTCGCGGACAAACTTGCTCCTGAACCGGCAAGCTCTCCCGCGGCGAATGTCGATTCTCAGGCTTTAACGGGTTGGTATCGCGATCTGAACTCTCATTCTGTGGTGCTGGTCTCAGGCTCGAAGGAGGGCCTCAATGTTTTTGGGACGCAGTTCAAGGCTACTGACGCTACGCATTTCACCGCCAATGGAGACCGTGCCGAAATCGTCGTCGAGCATCGCCCAAACTCCGTGACGCGGCTTACGCTGTCTCTTCAAGACAGCGTTCCTCAAATTCTTGAATCCTACGAACCGCTCAAGGAATCCGAGGAGAAGTTCGCTCAGTACGAGGGCACCTACACCAGCGTTGAGCTCGAGGCCACGTACCGCCTGGCTGTGAAGGATGGAAAGTTGACCTTGGCCTCGAGCTGGCAGCCTGCCGCTGAGCTTCAGCCAACCATACGTGACGAATTCGAAGGCCCTTTCGGCACGGCCATCGTTTTCCGCCGCGACGCCGCAGGCCAGATCATCGGCTGCGACCTATTCGCAGGCCGCGTCCGCAATATCTCCTTCACCAAAGTAATAAAATGATCGCTGCATGAGCCCGAGCTGCTACATCGACTGAAAGAGCGTGCTGGGTGGCCATGGAAGCAGCAGCAGGACGAGGGGCACTAGGGAGTCGCCCGCAGGGCGTTCAGGCGGGCTTGCGCTTCCGCCATTGCTGGGGCCAACCGCAGTGCTTCCGTATACGCTCGCACAGCTTGTTGAGCATCCCCTTTTTGCTCCAGCGCGCGCCCGAGCCAATACAGCGCCAGGGGCGATGGTCCTATCTGCGCGGCGCGCGCAAAATCTGGAATCGCGGCATCCGCGTTCATCGTCTGCATCTCCACGGTTCCTCGGCCGATGTAACTGTTTTGCGCGCCCGGATCGAGCGCGATGGCAGCGCTGAATTCCGTCTGCGCCGCGTCGAGTTTGTTTTCTCCGAGATACAACACGCCGAGATTGTTGTGCGATTGCACGATTTCGCTGCGATCGCTCGACAGGGCAAGGGCTGCGCGATACTGCTTTTCAGCTTCATCCACCTGATTCTGTCTTTGGAGCAAGGTGGCGAGATTGTAGCGCGCAGAAGCCAGATCAGGGCTATAGCGAACCGCTGCAACGAAGTGCTCTGCTGCAAGTTGTGGCTCGCCGCGTTCGATCAGTGCGACGCCAAAATTATTTTCCGCGAATCCATTGTTGCGTGTCACTTCCAGTGTGTGGCCCATCAGCGTGAGGCTGTCTTTCCAGTAGCCGATCTGCTTGATGGTGAGCGCGGCCAGCGGAGCCGCGGCAAGCAGAAAAATCGCCAGCGTAATTTCTTTTTGCCAATGCTTCTGCGTCGCGACGTCTGCAATCAGCCAAACCGCCGCGACCAGCAGTCCCATCATCGGAATGTGCATGAAGCGGTCGGCCATACCCTGCCGGCCTGTCTGAATAAAGCCAATCATCGGCAACATCGTGCCGAGATACCATAGCCAGCCAACCAGCAAATACTTACGCTTTCGCAAGCGCCAAACATGCAATGTAATTCCTAATAGCGCGACGCCCGCGAGGATCACCATACCCCACGACAGCGTGTTTTCCGGATGTGGATAGTATGGCGCGAGGCCGACCGGCACGACCCACTTTACGAGGTAAATCACATACGAAAAAATCGCGTTCTTAAATCGCCACGCAAAAGGCATCGTCGCCGTCAGCGCGTGTTCTCCGCTGTGGACCAGCAACGTCACGGCTCCGCCCGCCCCCGCCATCACAAAAAGCGGAATCTTTTCGATCACGAGCGCTGCCAGCGATCTGAAAAAAGGCTGCGGTTTTCCATCCGCCTCTGTTCCGGGCAGACGCCCAAGCGGCCAGTAATCGAGAAGAAGCAGAGCGAACGGAAACGGAATGACCATCACTTTGGAAGCGATCCCCAGGCAGAAACACAACGCGACCAAAAGATAACGGCCAACGCCTGGTTGTTTTGCGTACCAGCCATACGCTGCTATTCCCAGAAGAAAAAATAGAACACAGAGAACGGATTTGCGCTCGGAAATCCACGCGACCGCTTCCACGTTTAGAGGATGGACTGCGAACAGAGCGGCGACCGCCGCACTGCGCAACGCGAGCCCAGTCGCCTTCTCGAGAATCAGGAACAGGACGACGACGGCGAGAATGTGGAGGAGCACGTTGGTGAAATGATGGCCGGCAGGATTTCTTCCGTAGAGTTGAACGTCCAGCATGTGCGAAAACCAGGTCAGCGGATGCCAATTCGAGGAGGGATAGTTCACGCCGAGCGCCCAATGAACGTCCGCGCGCGTCAGTCCGCCGAGGATGTAAGGATTGCGCGTTACGTATTCCGGATCGTCCACGTTGACGAACCCATTTCGCATGGCCGGAGCGTACACCGCCGCCGTGCCAAGTCCCAGCAGGACCGCTAAAAAAGCGACGCGGCGCCAGCCGTGTTCTTGTGCGGGACTGGCGGAGGCAGTCTCCGCGTACGGAACCTCGTCGGGTTGCGAAGTTGTGCTCACTCTTAGATCAGCGTATCAAAAGTTTCGTGGACAAAACGCCGTCTCAAAGGCCGTGCAGCAATATTAGTAACGGGCACTCTTGGCGGGCAGCCGTTATGAGCAATAGTTACCCGTCGAAACACTCGCCCCAGCTTTACGTGTCCACCGCCGCTGAACTCAGTACAATCGAAAAACACCGTGGCCCAAGATACCCAAGCTCATGAGCAGCTTCTGCGGCACCGCCGCGTCTGGGAGCGAAAACCTGCGCTGCGGCGCGTCTACCAGGAAGAATTCTTTGCGCGGCTTCTTTCGTTCCGCAAACCGGGTGGCCTTTCCATCGAAGTCGGAGCGGGGCCTGGGCTTTTCAAACAAACCGCGCCAGACGTTTTCTCTACCGATCTGATCTGGTGTCCCTGGCTGGATGCAGTCGCAGACGCACAAAAACTTCCATTTCGCGATGCCAGCGTCGCAAATATTTTTGGCCTGGACATGTTGCATCATCTGGCGACGCCGATGACGTTGCTGCGCGAAGCGAACCGCGTGCTGGTTCCGGGAGGGCGGTTTATGCTCGTCGAACCGTGGATCACGCCATTTTCGTATTTCATTTTTCGCTTTTTGCATCAGGAGCGCTGCGATTTGTCGGAAGCTCCCTGGCAAGAAAATCACGACGGAACAGCGAAGGACAAACCGGCCTTCGATGGGAATCAGGCCATTCCGTATCTGCTTTTCGGGCCGAAACACCGTTCAGAGGTTCTGGCGTCTTTGCCGGGTTTCCGTGTTCTGGCTCTCGAACCTTTCTGCCTTTTCGCTTACCTGCTCAGCGGAGGTTTCAATCACCTGAGTCTGCTTCCGGAATTTTTTTATCCGGCGATCTCGAAATTCGAGCACGCCACGTTGCCGCTGTGGCGGCGTATTGCGGCTTTGCGCGTGTTGTTGGTGCTGGAGAAAGCCAGCTAATTCCAAAAAGGAGATACGGCGCGCAGCGCACAACCTCGTTAAAACAAATGAGAAACAAATCCTCCACGGGCGTTTTCATGTTTGCTTACAACCTGGCGCGCTCCGCCAGGTTGCTGGAGATGCCGTGGTTCCAGCGCGTGTTTCTTTTTACCTATTTTCTTTACAAGCGTTGGTACGAAGATCCGTTCTGGGCGCTCACCCAGCGGAACCCGGAGCTTTTCGGAAACGGCGATGTTCTTGATATCGGGGCCAACGTCGGCTACACCGCCTATGTGTTTGTCCACATATTGAAATCTCCCGCGAAGGTCTATGCTTTTGAGCCGGATCGAGCCAGTTTCGGCACACTCGAAGAGACTGTTCGCCGTAAAAAGCTATCGGGCAAGGTGGAAGTTTTTAATATGGCCGTTGGCAGCGCGGACGGCTCTGTCAGCTTCTGGCACAATGAGGAACATTCCGCTGATCATCGCGTGGTCACCGAACAGTTCCAATCGTCGCACCCGAGCAGCGGGAAAATAACGACGGTAGCAGTCACCAGCGTGGACAATTTCGTGGCCGCTCGAAGTATCAGCAATATTTCGTTCATCAAAATCGACGTGCAGGGTTATGAGCTGGCGGTGTGCGAAGGTATGAGGCAGACGCTGCAAAGGTTTCCTGAGCTTTGCGTTGCGTTGGAGTACGACCCAGAAGGCATTCGGGAGCTTGGCTTTGATCCCGAAAAACTGCTCGAGTTTTTTCGCTCCGCTGGCTACAACCTTTACGTTTTGAGCCGCGCGGCGATCACTTCCGCTGCGGATAATCGGTCTATTGATCAGTTGGCAGAAAAAGCGGGTTACGTCGACCTGCTTTGTTCCAGGAAAACTCTTTCCTAAACGGGAGCGCTCTCCGGTTGCTTGCCGGTTTCAAGTTTTTTCCTCATGCCCATTTTGATCCGAACGAGCCCGACCCAGGTCATTTTGAGGAGCTGAAGGCCATGGCGGAAGCGCTGAATGTTGGTTTCGCCATAGGTGCGCGCGAGATAGCGCACCGGAATGTCCACAATGTCCAATCCAAGAATGGCGGCGGGAAAGAGCAGCTCAAAATCGCCGAAGGGATCGAACTCGCCGAAATCGCGGCGCCAGGCGATCATGCGCTGATAGTCGTGGCGAGTGACCAGCTTTGTGCCGCAGAGGGAATCGCCGAGGCGAACGTCGAGGACGGCGCTGAGCATTTTGGCGAAGAAAATATTTCCCATGCGGTTTAAAAAGCGCATCGCAGCGCCTTCCATCGGATAGACGAGACGCGAGCCGTTGATGAAATCCCCGTGGCCTTGATTGTAGGCGTAGACGAAGCGGGAAAGCATTTCCGGTGGCATGGTAAGATCGGCGTCGAGGACGACGAGCAAATCCTGGCGGGCGTGCGAGAAGCCGAGGCGCACGGCGTCCGCTTTGCCCTTGCCGGGCTGCTGCACGGCAAGTATGCGGAATTGATCCTTGTAAAGCGCGGAGACGCGCAGAATCTCTTCCCACGTTCCGTCGGTCGAATGGCCTTCCACAAAAATGATTTCCGTTTCGCAGCCGAGATCAGGAAATCGTTTTAATGCGTTCTCGATGTTTCCGCGCTCGTTACGGGCGGGAATTATGCAGGAAACTCCATTGAGGGAAGATTCCGGGAGTGGGCGTAGCACGACCACAGAGGTTAGGCTGAACCAGCGCAGCAGGGGCACAAGCGGCAGAACGCGATTGATCAGCGTGCCCAGCCCGAGCATTTGCCACGGGCAATAGACGGCGAGGCGCTGGCGGACGACTTCAAATCCAGCTACCTTGGCGATGTTCTGGAGGTCGACTCGCGTTACAAAGGTGCTTGGCAAATCGCCTTTGCGAATGCCCATTTTATTCGCCAGGGTGTACAGCAAGCGCAGGTATGGATTGTAGAGGATCGCTAGGACGCGCGAGGTGCGCGCGAGCTTTAATTTCAGCTGCATCAGCAGCGCCTGGATGTCGTAGTCGTGGTTGAACGTGCCGTTGACCAGTACGGCGGTGCGCTTCTCGTGTTCGTTCTTCAAGTCCGGGAAGGGCTCGTCTTTTGCAACCGTTTCTTTCACTGGAGCGTCAATGGCCGCGAGCAGGCGGCCCGAGTCTCCTTCGCGGGGCAGCCACTGGATGACGCGGTCATAGTATCGGGTGAGGGAAGAGATTTCGACGGCGAGAAATTCGTTCACATACTCGCGCCACGCGGGAGTACGTTTCGCAGGAGAAGGATTTGCTCCCGGTTCGCGTGTGGCGGCTGGCGACGGCACCTTTGCCGATGCGTGCGGATGCCCCGCGTCTTCTGTGGCGTTCTCCATGGGCAATTCTGTCTGCGTCGGCTGCATCCGGGGCCTTTATAGTGGTCTCAAACTTTGTACCACGTTTTGCATCCCGGCGAAGTTCCTTGGCGTAGCGTGTCATCCAGCAGGTAATGATGGATTGTCGGCGCGTCGCGTGCACTGGACACGACATGGTGAGTTGGCCACGGATTGCTTCGGCGCAGGGTCTAGCATAGCCATTTGACTGCACAATCGGTCAACTCTTTGCGTTATTCTATGAAGCAGGGAGACCTTGCTGTGAATGTAGGGCCCGCTCCTTCAATCAAAACCGAAATGACCGCGACGCTTTCGGTCGAAAATTCCGCTCCCCCGGCGGAGGTCTCCGTAGTCATTCCTTGTTTGAATGAGGCGAATTCCATTGCTTTTTGCGTGGATAAGGCCATCCGGGCTTTTCAGTCGGCGGGTTTGCGTGGCGAGGTTGTAGTTGCGGACAACGGTTCGACCGACGGCTCGATTGAAATTGCGGAGAAACTCGGCGCGCGGGTCATTCCGGTTTCGCAAAGGGGCTATGGTGCCGCACTCCGAGCAGGAATTTCGGCGGCTCGCGGCGCGTTCATCATCATGGGCGATGCCGACGATAGTTATGACTTTAGCGATGTTCCGAGATTCGTCGAGATGTGGAAGCAAGGCTACGACGTCGTGATGGGCAACCGTTTTCGCGGAGAAATCAAGCCGGGAGCTATGCCCTGGCATCACAAATACTTTGGCAATCCCGTGTTAACCGCGGTCTTGAATCTTTTTTTTCACGCCGGCATTGGCGACAGCCATTGCGGGATGCGTGGCTTCACCCGCGCTGTGTATGACCGCATGGACTTGCGCAGCACCGGCATGGAATTCGCTTCTGAATTCGTGATTAAGGCGGCACAGCTCGGCGCGCGCATCACGGAGATCCCCATTACTCTCTGGCCGGACAAGCGCGGCCGTCCGCCGCATCTCCGGAGCTTTCGCGATGGCTGGCGGCATTTGCGATTCATGCTGCTTTACGCTCCCAACTGGCTGTTTATTTTGCCCGGTGCTTCGCTCTGCGTCCTTGGATTGTTTCTTGTCTTCTGGTTGTTGCCTGGGCCGCGGGCTGTTTCTCCGCGCATCACGCTCGATGTGCACACGATGATCTTTGGCGTGATTTTTACCCTGCTGGGCGTGCAAATCCTTTCCATCGGAACGTTTGCAAAAGTCTTCAGCTATGCGGAGCGTTTTGATCGCGGAACTGTTTCGCTGAAGCGCGCGCTAAAGCGCGTCACGCTCGAATCCGGGCTGCTGCTTGGCGGGGGACTGTTTCTCGCGGGTTTTGCGGGATGCGCGTGGGTTACCTGGCAATGGGCCGCTAGTGGTTTTGGTCCGCTACAGCAGGTCCGTCAGGTTCTTTTCTGGTCCATGTGGCTCTTCCTCGGAGTGCAGGTGATTTTTGGTTCGCTGTTTCTGAGTATGCTTGGCGTGAGCCGCGGCACCTACATTGGCGACTACGACCTGAAATAAATGCCCTACACCAGTATTGATCATTTCATTGCCCGCATGCGTTTTCGTGCCGCGGTTCCGCATATTCGCAAAGGGTCGCGCGTGTGCGATCTGGGGTGCGGATTGGAGGCGGCATTTCTAGAATATGCTTCGGATCGCATCGCCTCTGGCGTGGGCGTGGATGATCAAGTAGAACAGGGAACCCGCGGGCGTTGGCAGCGCGTCAAGGGGGATTTACGCAACCCGCTTCCGCTGCAAGATAGCGTTTTCGATCACGTCGTGATGCTGGCCGTTCTCGAGCATCTCACCGAGCCCGAAAAAGTTCTCCGAGAAGCGTTTCGCATTTTGGCGCCGGGCGGATCGTTGATTATGACCTGGCCAGCCTCGGCCGTGGATCCGATTCTACGCGTGCTTCACACCTTGCATCTGATTAGCGACGAAATGGAAAGTGACGAACATCAAAAGCGTATTCCCGTTGCGGCTCTGGAACAGATGCTCCGGGAGATCGGCTTCGTTAGGTTTTTCCATCGTACGTTTGAATTTGGCCTCAACAATTTAATGGTCGCGGGCCGGGAATGAATTTCCAGCTGCACTGACTTACCAGTCGAACATCGTGCCGTCTAATTTTCGATTGACGGGCAAATACGCGCGCTCATAGGGAAAAGTACTGGCTAGTTTTTCGTCATAGTCGACGCCCAAACCAGGTGCATCACCCGGATGCAAAAAGCCCGCCTCAAAATGATAAGAATGTGGGAACACTTCATCGGTTTGTTTCGTGTGCAGCATGTATTCCTGAATGCCAAAATTGTTGACGGAAATATCGAAATGCAATGCCGCCGCCATTGAGACGGGAGAGAGGTCCGTCGCGCCGTGGCAGCCCGTGAGCACGTGATACATCTCCGCGAACGAGGCCACTTTTTTCAGATGCGTAAGGCCGCCGGCGTGTAGCGGGGCCATGCGAATGTAATCGATCAGCTGCTCGGAAATGACGGTTTGTGCGTCCCAAATTGTGTTGAAGACTTCGCCGAGTGCGAGAGGCGTGGTCGTATGCTGGCGGACGATGCGGAAACCCTCTTGCAATTCCGCGGTCACGGCGTCTTCCAGCCAGAACAGGTGATAGGGCTCAAGGCTCTTGCCGAGGCGCGCCGCTTCGATCGGCGAAAGACGGTGGTGGGAATCGTGCAGCAGATGCACATCATCTCCAAACTTCAGGCGCAGAGCCTCGAAAAGTTTTGGAACGTGGAGCAAATATTTTTCGGTGGACCAGATATTTTCCGGAGGTAGTCCCTTTTCTGCGGGCTCGTAGTGGAATTTGCCTTTTGCGACGCCATACGTGGAGGGTATTCCAGGAATTCCCGATTGCGCGCGGACCGCACGATAGCCAAGGGCAATGTATTTGCCGACCTCGTCTACCGTTTCCTCGAGATCCTTGCCATTCGCGTGCCCATAAACCATCACACCAGTGCGGCTTTTCCCGCCGAGCAGGTTATAAACCGGTGTGTTGAGAGCCTTGCCCTTGATATCCCACAGGGCAAGGTCAATAGCACCGAGGGCGGCCATCGTTACGGGGCCGCGCCGCCAATAAGCGCCACGATAAAAATATTGCCAGGTGTCTTCGTGCTGAAACGGATCGCGGCCGATCAGGCATGGAATCAGATGCTCCGAAAGATAGGAAGCCACAGCCAGTTCGCGCCCATTCAGGGTGGCGTCGCCCAGCCCATAAATGCCTTCGTCGGTGTAGATCTTCAGTGTGACAAAATTCCTGCCGGGCGATGTGATTAAGACTTTTGCATCCGTTATTTTCAACGCTCCTCCAAAAGCAGCCGATGTTTTCGTGAGCTAGATCTTGCTGCAAGTCGCGCCGCTTGCCTACCGCGACGCTCCCGTACCTCAAATGCGCCGCACGAGGCCGCGATCCGTAGCCGCCGTGTTGCGCACAAGCGCCAGTACGAGAATCATTCCGACAAAAGGGATGAGGCCGGCAATGACCATCAACGGGTCAAATAAATGAGTCCCTGTCGCAATGCGTGCGTCGGAGAGATGCCCCGCCAACTCAACCACGGCAATTGTCCCCAGCGCAGCTCCCGTGCCGCTCATTCCACTGACAGTCGCCACGGAGTCGTTTCTGTAAAGGTCAGAAGGTAACACGTTGGCGATCGTCGTGAAACATCCATAAGAAAATGTGGCCAGGCCGAAGAGAATCGTCAGCAGATAGAGATTCACAGTAAAAATCGTCGGGATGAGCAGCGCGACGCCTATTCCGCCGAAAACCACCAGGGCTTTACGTGCTTTACCCACAGGCCAGCCGCGCTCAATCAAGACTCCCGATGCCCACCCGCTGAAGAAATTGCCCAAGTCGGCCGCAATGAACGGAATCCAGACTGCGATCAAGCCGCTCTTGAGCGAAATCCCTTTGGCAACGAGATAGATCGGAAACCAATCCGTGATGAAAAACCAGACCGGGTCTGTGAAACTGCGAGCGATGATGGTTCCCCATGTTTGTGGAAGTTTGAGGAGATCGCGCAGCTTCGCGCGGGAATTTGTTGACGGCTCTTCCGCAGCGTGGTCGGCAAGAATCATCTCGCGTTCGGCATTGCCGATGCGCGGGTGATCTTGTGGCAGATGGTAGAGCGAGCGCCAGGCGATCAGCCAGAAAAAACCAAGCAATCCTGGAACAACGAAGGCCGCGTGCGGACCCCATCGAAAATACAGCCACAGCACGAGGAACGGTGCGACTGCTCCTCCAATCGAGGAACCGCTGTCAAAAAGAGCTGTCGCCAAACCCCGCTCGTGTTTGGGAAACCATTCGGAAACCGCTTTGGTTGCGCCGGGCCAATTGCCAGATTCGCCGAGTCCCAGAAAAAAGCGAAAGCCCATGAACGAGTACAAACCTCTCGCCAGAGGCGTAAGTACCGAAACAATCGAATACCAAAGAACAGTGATCGTAAGACCGCGCTTCGTTCCGATGCGATCCATCAACCGGCCGCTGAGCGTCTGTCCGATGGCATAGGCTACGCGAAAAGCAACCACGAGGTTAGCGTAGTCCGTGTTGGTCCAGTGGTAGTCTTGCTTGAGGTAAGGCGCGAGCAGCGAAAGAGTTTGCCGGTCGATGTAGTTGATGACGGTCGAAGCAAAAAGTATCGCGCCAATCCACCAGCGCAATCCGCGAATCGCCCGCCCGCCGGCGCTGCTGTCACCCGAAGATTGAAATGGCGCGCCGGGTCTCATGAAGGAGCGGTTTCAATCGCTCAAGCAGCGTCCATCGGACATCTGGACACCGTGGACGCCGCGAGGCTCGCGGGACTAAGCAGCGCCGCCGATTGCCTGTCCAGATAAATTGTGACATTGGGATGATTGCGCAGCATGGACGCGGGCGCCATCGGACCGATAGGGCCTTCGATGCTAGCCTTCACGGCCACGGCTTTGCGAGCATCGGGAACAACAGCAATAATCTCTTTTGCCCGAAGAATTTGGCGCACCGACATCGAGATCGCTCTTGTAGGAACCGCTTCGAGATTCGCAAACCAGCCTTCGCCAACCTGCTGCCGGCGGCAAGGTTCATCGAGCTCGACGATTAAATAGGGCTCATCCGTCTCGAAATTCGCAGGCGGATCGTTGAAGGCAAGATGCGCGTTCTCGCCAATCCCGACGAACGCGACATCGATTGGAGCGCTTGCTATAGCTTCGCCTGTATTGCGAACGACTTCCGCTGGATCGTCTTCGCCGTTCATCAAATGATGACGAATAATACCGGTCTTGGATATCAATCGTTCCTGGAGATATTTGCAGAAGCTCGCCGTGTGCGTCATAGGCAATCCGATATATTCGTCCAGGTGAAATAATTCCACCTTGCGCCAGTCGATCCCAGGCGAACTCGTCAGCGCGTCCAGAAATTCGAATTGAGCAGCGCCGGTCGCTGCGATAATACGCGCCGCGCCGCGATCGCGAATCGCGCTGTGCAAAATCGTGGTGGCTTGCGCGGCCGCGGTCTCCCCCAGCGCCCGCTTGGTCTCAAATACGCGGAGCAGCAATGTTGCAATCCTCCCGAACTTGGTTCTAACTTCCCAATCAAAGTGAAGCAGGAAGTCTACCTCACGCGCAAGCACGTTGAAATTGGAATTGGCGCAGGCCACCAAACCACCAGCGCTTTGCCGGGCCGACTTCTTTCTTTTCCCAGGAACTATTTTTGATATAGTCCTCGCACGATGCCTCTTGAATCTTCAGCCGATCACAAATCTCCAACCGCTCCGCTCACCGGAAATCAGATTCGAGGCTTTTGGGCCGCCTGGGGCGGATGGACTCTAGACGGCATGGACTCGTTTATCTACGCATTGGTTCTACTGCCATCTCTTCGGGATCTTCTTCCGCGCTCTGGCATTGTAGCCAGCAAAGGCAGCATTGGTTTTTACGGCGGCTTGCTTTTTGCGCTCTTTCTCTTCGGATGGGGTCTCGCTTTTTTGTGGGGACCGGTGGGCGACAAGTTTGGCCGCATTCGCACGTTGATGATCACGATTGTGTGGTACTCGGTTTTCACTTTTCTGAGCGCGCTGGTGACCAATGTCTGGCAATTGGCAGTGTTGCGCCTTCTCGCAGGAATTGGAATCGGAGGCGAATGGGCCATGGGCGGCACGTTTGTCGCGGAAGAGTGGCCGGAAAATCGCCGCCGCTCAGGTGCAGGCTACATGCACACCGGATATTACGTCGGCATTTTTCTGGCGGCGCTCGCCAACTATCTGATTGGCAGCCGCTATGGCTGGCGGTATATGTTTGCCTTCGGAGGATTGCCGGCCCTGCTCCTCGCCTGGGTTCGCCACGGAGTCAGGGAACCGTCGCGTTGGTCACAAAAAGTTGACGTCGTTCGTTCATGGCAGATTCATCGCCCTTTTGTTGCACTATTTTCGCCCGTGCTGCGCCGCCGCACGATATTGAACTCTTTGTTTATGTTGGCCTCGATTTGTGGATTGTGGGCTGGAACGGTTTATGTGCCTGCTGCCGTAACGTCCCTCGCCGAAGCTGGCGGCCGCGTCGGGCCAGAGGCGGCTCAACTTGCTTCTCGTGCGACGATGCTCGTAGCCTTTGCCACGATCCTGGGGTGCCTCGCGATGCCGTGGTTAGCCGAACGCTTCGGTCGTCGCGGCGCTTTGGGTTTCTTCTTTGCCCTGATGACCATATTCGTTATCCTCACATTCGGTAAAATCTACTACCTGGGCCCAACGGCTCTTCCGTGGTTTTTCGTCTGTCTTTTTTTTCTGGGCTTGGGCGGAGCCAACTTCGCGGTATACACGCTTTGGCTCCCGGAACAATATCCGACGGAATGCCGCGCCAGCGCGTTTGCCTTTTCCACGTCTTTCGCGCGTTTCGGCGGAGCAGCGATCACATTCCTGGTCGGCGCAGGCGTTCAACGATACGGCTCCCTGGGCCTTCCCGTAGCACTAACAGCAATCGGCTTCGCCATAGGCTTGCTTCTAATTCCATTCGGAATGGAGACGCGCGGCCAACCATTACCACAGTAGCGGCCGACCTTTAGGTCGGCGAATCTGAAACCAGCACTCGGTGAATTTGAAACCAAGAGGATAAATTCGCTAATCAAAAAAATGACGCCCCAGACAACGAACCCAAAAACAGGCGCACGTCACGCCGTCCTCGCAGGATTCCTGGGATGGACGCTCGATGCCTTCGACTTCTTCGTTATCATCTTCATGTATGACGTGCTCGCCCGCCAGTTCGGCGTGACCAAGAAGGAGATTATCTTTACCACGTTTGCGACGCTCGCCATGCGTCCCGTGGGCGCCCTGCTCTTCGGCCTGCTTTCCGACCGCTACGGGCGTCGTATCCCGCTGATGCTGAACGTCATTTATTTTTCCGTTGTAGAAGTGCTTTGCGGATTTTCGCCGAACTACAAATTCTTTCTTGTGATGCGCGCGCTGTTTGGCATTGGCATGGGCGGCGAATGGGGTGTTGGCGCTTCTCTCGCAATGGAAGCGGCGCCGGTTCGTTGGCGTGGCGTGCTGAGCGGAACTTTGCAGTGCGGCTATTCGATCGGGAATTTGCTTGCGGCACTGGCGGCGCGTTTCATCTTACCTGCCTGGGGATGGCGGCCCATGTTTTGGATTGGCGCTTTGCCCGCCCTCCTGGCTCTCTACATCCGCACAAAAGTTCCTGAGTCGGAAGCCTGGAAGCAACACCGCGTAGCGACCATGGGACAAGTCCTGCGCATTGTGGCGGGGCAGTGGCGGCGCTTCCTCTATCTGGTCGTTCTGATGACCTTCATGATGTTTCTTTCGCACGGTACACAAGATTTGTATCCGGACTTTTTGCAGGAGGTCCATCACGCTACGGGGGCAATCCGCGCCAACATCGCGATCATTTACAGCATAGGCTCAGTCGTCGGGGCCATTATTTTTGGCCAACTGTCGCAGGCGACCGGACGGCGCAAAGGCATGATTGCCGCTCTGGGTTTGTCGTTGGCCATGATTCCATGGTGGGCCTTTGGTGGCAGCCTCCTTACCATCATGTGCGCTGCTTTTTTGATGCAAGCTGGAGTACAAGGCGCCTGGGGGATTATCCCCGTTCATCTGAACGAAATGTCGGCGGACTCGACCCGCGGCTTGATGCCCGGCTTCACCTATCAGTTGGGAATTTTATTTGCGTCGGGCACAAACACCATCCAATACGCGCTGCGCGATAAGGTCGGCTATCAATGGGCTATCGCTGGCTTCGAAATCGTCACCATCCTCACGCTGATCGTGCTCCTCTTGCTCGGCACGGAACGCCATAGCCGAAGCTTCGTTCGTGAGACGGGTGCTTTGCCTGTTCCGGGAAGAGACTAAATGAAAGCTGCCGTACTTCACGAATTCAAGAAGCCGCTAGCGCTCGAACATGTTCCTGAACCGAAACCTGGTCCAGGCGAAGTTCTAATAAAAGTCGAAGCCTGCGGCGTCTGCCATTCCGACCTGCACGTCGCGGACGGCGATTGGCCGCAATTCGCGCGCATCACAAAAATCCCGCTGATTCTCGGCCATGAGATCGCCGGTCGTGTGGCTGCCCTGGGAGACGCAGTCCATGGCTTAAGCATCGGCGATCGCGTCGGCGTACCCTGGATTTATTGGACGTGCGGCGAATGCGAATCCTGCCGCGAAGGCAACGAAAATCTTTGCTCCAAACAACAAATCACAGGAGTCACAGTAGACGGTGGCTATGCCGAATTTGTGAAAGCCCCCGCGAGCCACACAGAGAAAATTCCATCGGAGCTCTCCTCCATCGAAGCAGCTCCGATTTTCTGCGCCGGAGTTACTGTCTATCGCGCCCTGAGCCAATCGAAAATTTCAGCCGGCCAGCGCCTCGCCGTTTTCGGAGCCGGTGGTCTGGGGCAGTTTGCCATTCAGATAGGAGTCAGCATTGGAGCACAAGTCACAGCTGTCGATATCTCGGAAGAAAAACTTGCGACAGCATCCGTCCTCGGTGCTTTCCGGACCCTGAACGCCTCTGCAACCAATGTCGTGAAAGAGTTTCGTTCCACAGGCGGCGCTCACGTGGCCATCGTCACCTCCGCCGCGAAAGCTGCCTACGACACGGCCTTCGGTTGCTTGCGGTCTCACGGCACTCTGCTGGTAGTGGGCCTTCCATCCGAAAACATCTGTTTCCCTCCCATCATGATGGCCGCGGGCGAAGTCCACATCCAGGCCTCCGCCGTAGGCACCCGCAAGGATCTGCGAGAAGTTCTCGCCATGGCCGCCGCCGGCACACTCCGATGTCATGTTGCCACCGGGCCACTTGCCCAAGTGAATGAAGTTCTGGAAGAATTGCGTCAGGGGAAAATCGCAGGCCGCGTGGTTCTTACGCCCCAGTAAGTCATCCCGCGGCTCTTGCCGAGTGTCACAAAGTTTGTGCGAAAGCAGAATTCGAGCTTGGCGTACGCTCGTGCTTTTAGTACTTTCCAAGGCGCGAATCGGCGGCCATTAGCTGGTTTTTGGCTTATTCAAAGGCGGTTTGGCGGAGAAAGCGCGTTTAATCTGATGAACGTCCGTCAACTTTTCGACCTCTCTGGACGCGTCGCCATCATCACGGGCGGTTCCATCGGCCTCGGCCGTCAAATGGCCGAAGGACTTGCCGAAATGGGCGCAAATCTGGTTCTCTGCGCGCGTAAGAAGGAGCGCTGCGAACAAGCCGCCGCGGAATTGCGGGCGCTGGGCGTAAAGACTTTGGCGCTCGGCTGCGATGTCAAAAATCCGGCAAACGTGCAGGAAGTGGTGGACGCCACCGTTTCGCACTTCGGCCGACTGGATATTCTCATCAACAATGCAGGCACGTCGTGGGGCGCTCCGGTGGAAGAAATGCGCCTTGAGCACTGGAATAAAGTGATTGAAACGAATCTCACCGGAACTTTTCTTTTCTCTCAAGCAGCCGGAAGACAGATGGTTGCGCAGCGTCGCGGAAAAATCATCAACATTGCCTCCGTCGCGGGCATTCACGGAGCTCCGCCGGAATTTCAAGCCATCGGGTACCACGCCAGCAAAGGCGGCGTCATTGCCTTCACGAAAGACCTGGCCTGCAAATGGGGCATCGACAACATCCAGGTCAACAGCATCGCACCGGGTTGGTTCCCAACGAATATGTCGCAAGTTGTGATCGAACGTAATAAAGAAGCGTTCCTGAACAAAATTCCCGTTCGACGCTTCGGCAATGACCACGACTTGAAGGGCGCGGCCGTTTTTCTTTCATCCGACGCATCAGACTACGTGACCGGCCAGGTTCTCGTTGTAGACGGAGGGCAAACCGCTTAGCAGGCTTTGCACAAACCATGAATATTCCACTGACGCCCTTGCGCTGTCTGCGATACGCGCAACAACAATATCCCTGCAGAACCGCCGTCGTTTGCGGAGACCTCCGCTTCACTTACGCGGAATTTGCCGACCGCGCGGCTCGATTGGCGGGCGCGCTGCGCGCAAGCGGTGTAAAGCCCGGTGACCGTGTCGCGTTCCTTAGCATGAACTGCCATCGCCTGCTCGAGGCTTACTACGGTGTGCTCGATGCTGGGGCAATCCTGCTCCCGCTGAACATTCGCCTCGCTCCCCACGAACTCGGCTTCATTCTGAACGACGCTGGAGCAAAAGTTCTATTTCTCGAAAAAGAATTCCTTCCCGCGGTGGAATCCTTTCGAAAAACGGTTCCAGGAGTAGAAGTGTTTTACATGCTGGACAGCGCTCCTCAAGCCGATTGGATGGCATCAAAAAACTACGAGGATTTGCTCGCTTCCGCCTCTCCGTTTAGAACGGACATCATGGACGTCGATGAAAATAGCGTCGCGGAAGTGTTTTACACGAGTGGAACCAGCGCCAATCCCAAGGGCGTAATGCTCACGCACAGAAATATTTACATGCACACTCTCTACGCCTGCACCACCGACGATCCGACTTTGGAGGCCATCTACCTGCATACCATTCCGTTATTTCACGCCAACGGTTGGGGCACCGCTCACACGCTTGCCCTCAGCGGCGGAAAGCACGTTATGTTGAAACGTTTCGAGACCAAAAAAATCTTCCATTTGATCGAGCAGGAACGCGTTCGCACGATGTGCCTCGTCCCGGCCATGGCCACCGCGCTGGTCAATTGTCCCGACCGACCGAACTACGATCTGAGCAGTCTGCGCGTCATCAACATTGGTGGTGCTGCTTCCTCTCCGACACTTGTGCGCGAAGTCGAAGAAAAACTCGGTGGGTCTTGCCGTTCCGGTTACGGACTCACGGAGACCTCTCCGACACTCACCGTTTCCCGGATGAAGCCCGGCATCAGTTGGGAGGGGGATCAAAAGTATATCGGGCAGGCCATGACCGGTTTCGCGATGGCAGGCGTTGAGATTCGTGTCGTCGATGCGAACGATCAAGATGTTCCCCACGACGGCGTCAGTATCGGCGAAATTGTCACGCGCAGTGACGTAGTGATGGAGGGCTACTGGGGGCAGCCGGAAGCCACTGCGGAAGCTATGCGCGGCGGCTGGTTTCACACTGGCGACATGGCGACGATCAACGAAGACGGCTACCTTCTGGTTGTCGACCGTAAGAAAGAAATTATCGTCAGCGGCGGAGAGAATATTTCGTCGCTCGAAGTGGAAAAAGCCTTGCTCGCTAACCCTGGAGTCTACGAAGTTGCCGTAATCGCAGTTCCGGATGAAAAATGGGGAGAAGTTCCCAAAGCCCTGGTCGTCCTGAAGCCTGGCGCACAACTAACCGAATCCGAGCTCATCGAGTTCTGTCGAAGTCGCATAGCTCACTATAAATGTCCTCGCTCTGTTGAATTTTTCGCCAGCCTGCCGAAGACTGGCACGGGCAAAATTCTGAAAAGGGAATTGCGCAAAAAATATTGGGGGGGCCAGGACACCATTCGCCCGGAATTCGCGACGCGCAAATCCGGCTCCAGCTAAGCATCACAAGGAACGTTGCATAACTCCGTTCGATCGAGAGCAAATTCTTCAAGCGCCAAAGTAAATTCACGAGAAAGAGCACGCAGCCATGAGCGACCTGGTTCAACTCACAAAAGACAATGACATCGCCATCATCACCATCAACAATCCGCCCGTTAACGCGGTAAGCCCCGGCGTCCCGGAAGGCATTGCCGCCGCAATCGAGCAAATCGCCAAAGACGATTCCGTCAAGGCCGCAGTGCTGATTGGAGGTGGCAAAACTTTTGTCGCAGGGGCTGATATCAAGGAATTCGGCAAAATCACCTCCGGCAAATCTGGCGGCGGCCTGGAGCTTCCCTCCCTTCTTCTTAAAATTGAGGATTCCCGCAAGCCTATCGTAATGGCCATTCACGGTACCGCTTTCGGCGGCGGACTTGAACTTGCCATGTCCGGCCACTATCGCGTCGCTGCACCCAGCGCGCAAGTCGGTCAGCCCGAGGTAAAGCTCGGCCTCATCCCCGGTGCTGCCGGAACGCAACGCCTGCCACGCCTCGCGGGCGCAGCTAAGGGTGTCGAAATGTGCGCGGAAGGCAATCCAGTCAAAGCCGCCGATGCTTTAAAATTTGGCATAGTCGATCGTCTGGTCGATGGCGACTTGCTCGCGGGCTCAGTCTCCTTCGCCCGTGAGATTGCAAAAGCTCCCGCCCATAAAACGCGCGAACGCACCGACAAGCTCGGCACTGCGGAGCAAAACCTCCCCGTCTTCACTACGGCCCGGGAAAATGCACGCAAGAAGCAGCGCGGTATGATGGCGCCGCTCGCTGCGATCGATGCAGTGGAAGCCGCCACGAGGCTGCCGTTCGATGAAGGCTGCAAGCTCGAGCGCAAACTCTTTACCGATTGCCTTTTCTCCGATCAATCAAAAGCGCTCATCCACGTTTTCTTCGGCGAACGCGAAGTTGCCAAAATCCCCGACATTCCCAAGGAAACTCCAATCATTCCGGTCAACACGGCCGCGGTCGTCGGCGCCGGAACAATGGGCGGCGGTATAGCCATGGTTCTCGCCAACGCCGGCATCCCTGTTCTTCTAAAAGAAGCCGACCAAGCCGCGCTGGACCGCGGCCTCGCAAACATTCACAAAAATTATGCGACCTCCGTAAAACGCGGCCGCTTCACCCAGCAATTCGTAGACGAACGCCTCAAGCTGATCCAGCCGACACTCTCGTACGAAGCCTTCGCAAACGCGGATCTGGTCATCGAAGCCGTCTTCGAAGGCATGACGCTGAAGAGAGAAGTCTTTGCTGAACTCGACCGCGTCTGCAAATCCGGCGCCATCCTCGCCAGCAACACTTCCACCCTGAATATCGATGAGATCGCTGCATCGACCGCCCGTCCGCAATCCGTAATCGGCACGCACTTCTTCAGCCCCGCCAACGTGATGCGCCTCCTGGAAATCGTACGCGGCAAAGTCACAAGCAAAGAGGTCATTGCCACAGCGATGCAACTCTCCAAAAAAATCGGCAAGATCGGTGTTCTGGTTGGGAACTGTCGTGGATTCGTCGGCAACCGGATGTTCCATCCCTACGTGCGCGAATCCGTTTTTCTGGTGGAAGAAGGGGCGAGCGTCGAAGCCGTGGATTCCGCTCTCTACGATTTCGGAATGGCCATGGGCCCTCTCGCAGTTGGCGATCTTGCAGGCCTCGATGTAGGCTGGCGCATTCGCAAGGAATATCGCCATCTGGAAAAACCCGGCATCCGTCAGGCTTTCGCCGGCGATAACCTTTGCGAAATGGGTCGTTACGGACAAAAAACCGGGGCAGGCTGGTACAAGTACGATGAAAGCCGCCGCGCAATTTCCGATCCCGAAGTCGCGAATCTGGTTCGCAAGTGGTCCGCGGAAGCAGGTGTCCCGCAGCGCCAAGTGTCCCCTGAAGAAATCGTCGATCGCTGCGTCTACGCGTTAGTCAACGAAGGCGCCCGCATTCTGGAAGAAGGCTTTGCCCTCCGCGCCGTCGACATCGACATCATCTATCTCAACGGCTACGGATTCCCGGCCCATCGCGGTGGCCCGATGTGGTACGCCGACACGGTCGGCCTGAAAAAAGTTTACGATCGCATCGAAGAATTTCACCAAGCGCATGGCGAACTTTGGGAGCCGGCTCCTCTCTTGAAGCGCCTCGCGGCAGAAGGCAAAAAATTCGCCGATTTCAACAAGGAACAAACCGCGGCCGCCTAGCTCCATATGGAGTGCGGCAGCCTTGCTGCCGCTTTTCTTTGCGGTGGAAGCTCGCTATATTCTGCAAGCTCGGCGGGCTGTTCCTTACAAGTTTCGCAACGGACTCGGGTGACCCATGGGGCGAGTTTTTCTGGTCAGACACGCGCAAGCTTCTTTCCTGGAGCCCGACTACGACAAGCTCTCGCCGACCGGCGAAGTCCAGGCTCGCGTTCTGGGAGAATACTGGGCCCGGCACAAAATCGCTTTTAATCGCGTTTGTACGGGACCGCGCGTCCGCCATCGCGGCACGGAAAAAGCCGTGCGCGAAGTTTACGCAAAGAACGATTTGGATTTTCCTCCGCCGCTCGTTCTTGAAGAATTCGACGAATTTCAAGGGGACGTAGTCCTGGAAAAAAGTCTTCCGCATCTTACAGAAAGCAACCCATACATCCACAACCTCGAAGCTGCGGTTCGCAACGCCAACAGCCCGCCCCAACGCCGCAGGAATTTTCAAAGACTCTTTGAAACAGTGGTCTCCCTCTGGGTCAACGGAGAATTGAGCGTTCCAGACGTCGAGTCGTGGGACGCATTTATAGCCCGCGTCAACCGCGGTCTTGATCGATTTCTCTCCGGTGCGGGTAAAAATGAGAATAACGTGGTCTTCACCTCCGGCGGGCCTGTTGCCGTTTCCGTGCAGCGCGCCCTGCGCCTATCTCATCAGGACACTTTGAAAGTGGCTTGGATGCCCCGCAACTGTTCCTACAGCGAATTCTTATTTTCGGGCGATCGCTTCACGCTCAGCACATTTAACTCGTTCCAGCACTTGGATGATCCCACGCTGCTGACGTATAGATAGGGAAGTGCCAAATAGAAGAGGCGCGAAATCTAAATGACTGCCGCTCAGGATCAAACGACTGCCGTCCGTCCCGGCGAGGAACTGGAACTAGCGAAATTAGATCCCTTCCTCCGCTCTCATTTTCCGAACGAATCCGGTCCGCTGATAATCAGGCAATACCCAAGCGGCCATTCCAATCTCACGTACGCCATCCAACTTGGACACCGCGAAATGGTTCTCCGCCGCCCGCCTTTTGGCAGCAAAGTCAAAACCGCTCACGATATGGGCCGCGAATTTCGCGTCCTCTCCAAACTGCATGCACATTATTCCCCGGCCCCGCACGTCCTTCTCTTTTGCGACGACGTATCCGTTGTTGGCGCTCCGTTCTACGTAATGGACCCAATCCACGGCACGATCCTGCGCAAGGACGTCGCTCCTCACTTGCATTTCTCCGCCGAGGTCGCGACTCGCCTTAGCGAATCCTTCATCGACAATCTCGCCCAACTTCACAGCCTGGATTACAACGCGATCGGCCTTGCCGATCTTGGCAGGCCGCAGGGGTATCTCGAACGCCAGGTCCAGGGCTGGATCGAACGCTACCACGGCTCGAAAACCAATGATCTACCGGAAGTCGAGACCATCTCTTCCTGGCTTCAGCAAAACATGCCGCCCGAGCAAATTCCTGCGCTCATCCACAACGACTACAAATATGACAACGTCGTTCTCGACCCCAAGAACCTCACAAAAATTATCGGTGTCCTTGACTGGGAGATGTGCACGATTGGCGACCCGTTGACCGACCTGGGAACCGCTCTCGCTTATTGGGTGGATGCACGCGATCCGCCGGAGATGCTGGAAACGCGCTGGGGACCTACAACTTATCCGGGAAGCCTGACCCGCGCCCAACTGGTCCATCGTTACGCGCAAAAATCAGGCCGCGATGTTTCCAACATGTCTTTCTACGTAGCCTTCGCCCGTTTCAAAATCGCGGTCATCGTCCAGCAGATATATTTTCGTTATCACCAGGGCTTAACGAAGGACGAACGCTTCGCCACAATGCCGCGCTTGATCAAACTGCTCCTGCGGGCCGCGCTGCGGACCGCCGAAACGTCTACAATCTGAAGTTGGCATCTCCTCCAGGGACTGGCAATGCCGCGCCCTAGCGCAGCGAGAATTTGTTTTTAGTTGAGCAGCGCCGGGATAAACCCGGCGCTGTATGCGCATCTCAAACGGTTGGGAGGATTCTACTTTACCGGTAATAGCGCACGAGCGTCTCTGCTACACAGCAGGGCTTCTCTCCACCTTCTGCTTCCACCGTAACCGAAAAGGTGACTTCATACGCAGCTTCCATCTCTTTTAGTACAACCAGCGCAACTCGTCCGCGAATCCGCGATCCAGCCCGCACCGGAGCAGGGAATCGCACCCGGTTCAATCCGTAATTGATCGCCATCCCAACTCCGCTCCGAATCTGAATGACATCTTTCATGAACCGGCTGATCAGCGAAAGCGTCAAAAAGCCATGCGCAATCGTAGTCCCGTAAGGCGATTCTTTCTCCGCCCGTTCGCGATCCAAATGAATCCACTGCCGATCCTCAGTAGCCTCCGCAAATTGTAGAATCCGTTCTTGGGAAACCGTCAGCCATTCACTGATGCCGATCTCCTTTCCCAGAAATTCCTTCAAATCTCCCGGCACCTCAAAAATGACGGCCACAATTTGCCTCCATGCCGCAGGAGGATTTGTACTTTTGGGGCCCTGCGGATTTTGCAAGTGTTGTATCTAAAAGACTTAGAGTCTTGTTAAGTGTTTTACAATCAACACATACAGGCTCTCGTGTAAGTGTTGATTATAAAAGGGTTAAGCTCGCTGACGGTCGGCATCCCACTTCCGCAACTCTCCCTTGGCAATCGACTCAACATGCACCTCATCTGGCCCATCCGCCAGCCGCAAAGTCCGCACATTGGCCCATGCGCTCGCCAGGAAGTTATCCCCAGAAACGCCCGCGCCGCCGTGTGCCTGAATCGCGCGGTCCAGAACGCGCAGAGCCATATTGGGGGCCACTACTTTGATCATTGCAATTTCCGCCCGCGCTTCCTTGTTCCCGACGGTGTCCATCATGTAAGCCGCCTTCAGTGTCAAAAGCCGGGCCTGCTCAATCTCCATCCGCGAAGCCGCAATATCCGCGCGAATCGTCCCTTGTTCGGCGATGGTTTTTCCAAACGCCACCCGCGCCTGTACACGTTTGCACATCGTTTCCAGAGCCCGCTCAGCCACTCCAATGCATCGCATGCAATGGTGAATCCGCCCGGGCCCCAACCGGCCCTGCGCAATCTCAAATCCCCGGCCTTCACCGAGCAACATATTCGAAGCCGGCACACGGACATTCTCAAAAGAAATCTCTGCGTGACCGTGCGGCGCGTGGTCATACCCAAACACCGAAAGCAGCCGCACAATCTTCACTCCAGGCGTATCCATGGGCACCAGAATCATGGATTGCTGTTTATGCGCGGCGGCTGCCGGGTCGGTCTTTCCCATGAAGATCGCAATTTTGCATCGCGGATCGCCTGCTCCCGAAGACCACCACTTCCGCCCTTGGATAACGTATTCGCTTCCGTAGCGCACGATGCTGGACCGAATATTGGTTGCGTCCGAAGAAGCCACATCCGGCTCCGTCATCGCAAAACACGAACGAATTTCCCCAGCCAGTAACGGTTTCAGCCATCGCTCCTTCTGTTCGGGCGTCCCGTAACGCGCCAAAACTTCCATATTCCCGGTATCCGGCGCCGAGCAGTTGAACACCTCGGCAGCCATCACGCTCCGACCCATAATCTCGCAAAGGGGCGCATACTCCAGATTCGTCAACCCAGCCCCGCTCGGATCACTGGGCAAAAAGAGATTCCATAGTCCCGCTGCGCGCGCTTTGGTCTTCAACTCTTCCATGATTTGCGTGGGCTTCCAGCGTTCGCGCTCGATCTCCTCCTGAAATCGCGGCTCATTCGGGTAAACGTGCTCCTCCATGAAAGCTAGCAACCGCCGTTGCAACTCTTCGGTCTTCTCACTGAATTCAAAGTTCACGTAATATCCTCTATGGATGCCGCGGATGGCGGCAATTATATACGACATCCGCGCCGCGCCCTGTCCGTCAATGCAAGCCTCCTGGCGAGAGGAGACTCGTCACCGTGAAATATTCTGCAAAGCCGCTGTTTGCAACAGTTCTCATCACCGCGGGCTTCATAAATCATGCTGCTGCGCGCCCTTCTACGAACTGGGTCACTATCCCTCACGCAAAATTGTGCGCAACGGAAGGCGCCCTCGGGGATGCCGCCGGGAATCGCGTCACCGTCGACGTGCCCAAAATGCGCGCGTTCGTCACCATAGCTACCACGCAAGAAGTCGAAGCCCGCTTCACTTATCTTGGCCAGACCGCGGAAGCATCCAAGCTCGGTTCCGGCGAAATGCGCATTCAATTCGGCTTGAAGCTTCACGCGCAGGATCCGTGCAATCTTGTCTATGCCATGTGGCGCATCGAACCGGAATCCAAGCTCGTCGTCTCCGTCAAGAGCAATCCCGGCCAGCACACCAGCGCCGAGTGCTCAAACCACGGCTATCGCAATGTAAAGCCGGCCCACAGCTCACCGGTGCCCGTCCTACGCCCGGGCAGCGCACACACGATTCGAGCCGAAATGAGCGGCGAAAAGTTGCACGTCTACGCCGACGACAATCTGGTTTGGGATGGAAGCCTGGGCGCGGAAGTGCAAAGCCTCAATGGGCCGGTGGGGATGCGCTCGGACAACGCTCGCCTGGAACTGGAATTCCTCGCTGGCCAAGCGACAGGCGCCCATCCCAACTATCAGCTAGCCTGCAGGCCCAGCCCTGGCGAGTAGGGCATTCTATTCCGCAACTACTATGGAGTACGGTCTCGTTCCAGCCGCTTTTCTTCCCGGCCGTACAATTCTGATATTCTTCCGTTCTCCGCAAGATTCAGAAACCAAAAGGAGTCCACTTGAGCGAGCCAGAGTCCCCATCGCAACCCGAACCGCTCATTCGCAATGTCTCCGATACTGCCCGCTGGGTGGCCGTCTATCGCGCCCGCGAAACCGAGCGCCCCGACGCCCATTTCCGCGACCCGTTCGCCCGCCGCCTGGCCGGCGAACGCGGCGAACAAATTGCTCGCTCCATGCCGCTGGGCCGCGACAACGATTGGAGCATGATCACCCGCACCTGGCTTGGCGACAACCTCATCAACGACCAAATCAAGCAAGGCGTGGACACGGTCATCAACCTGGCCGCGGGCCTTGACGCACGTCCGTACCGCATGCAGCTCCCGCCTTCGCTAAACTGGATTGAAGTCGACCTGCCGGAAATCTTGGCCTACAAAGAGGAAATTCTTCGCGACGATAAACCGGTCTGCCGCCTCGAACGTATCCGCGTCGACTTATCCGACGCGCGTGCTCGTCGCGAGCTGTTTGCACAACTTGGTGGTAGATCGCAAAAGGCCCTGATCATCACGGAAGGGCTGCTCATCTATTTAAATGCCGATGATGTCGCGGGCTTGGCCAAAGATCTTGCCGCACCCGCGAGCTTTCAATCCTGGATGCTCGATCTGGCATCGCCGGGCCTTCTCCGCATACTCGCAAAAAGAATGTCCAAGGGTGGCCTTATGGAATCCGCTCCGTTCAAATTTGCGCCTCCCGAAGGGCCGAACTTTTTCGTTCCTTATGGTTGGAAAACTGTCGAGGTCCACTCACTTCTTAAGAACGCAGCGCGCCTGAAGCGCCTCTCTTTGATCCTGCGCCTTTTTGCGCTGCTCCCAGAGACGGAGAAAACCCGCCGCAACCGCCCGTGGTCCGGAGTCTGCCTCATGAAAAAAGCGTAGTGGCCTTTTGCAATATCGGGGGTTTACCGCCGACGGGCATCCTTGGAGTTGTTTTCTTTGGATGGACTATCAGGAGGGTGTTGAAAAACACAGCCAATTCATCCGCCGCGGCTCATACATTCCAAAAGACCTACAGCAAGATAAATTTCAATGGTGTTGGTTTGGAGGGATTTCTGCCGTTTTCCCGCCCGGAAAGATACTTTTCACAATGACGTAAAGCACAGGGATGAAGAGCAGGTTCAACGTAGTCGCGGCAATCATCCCGCCGAAGACGGTCGTCCCCACGGAAATACGTCCCGACCTGCCCGCGCCCTGCGCTAATACCAGGGGCACGACGCCCAAAATAAACGCCAGCGAGGTCATCAAAATCGGGCGCAATCGGATCCTCGCCGACTCAATCGCCGCTTCGACGATGCTCATCCCTTGCGCACGCAACTGCTCCGCAAACTCCACAATCAAAATTGCGTTCTTACTTGCCAGTCCGATCAACATGACCAACCCAATCTGGCAATAAACATCATTCTGCAGCCCACGCAGTGCCTGCGCTCCAATCGCTCCCAGAATCGCGATCGGCACCGCCATCAACACAATAAACGGAAGCACAAAACTCTCATACTGCGCCGCGAGCGTCAGGTACACGACAATCAAACCAAGCCCAAACAGAATCAACGCCTTGCCACCGCTCTGAATCTCCTCCAGCGAAAGGCCGCTCCATTCGAACGTCATGCCCTGAGGTAAAACTTTCTTCGACAGCTTCTCCATTGCCGCAATTCCTTCGCCCGAGCTCTTTCCCTGAGCCGCCGACCCATCAATCTCTGCCGAGCGAAACAGATTGTAGTGACTGATCACCTGTGCGTTGGATGTCTCCGTCACGGTCACGAGATTGTCCAAAGGAATCATGCGGCCCGTATCCGAACGCAAATAATATTGCCGAATGTCCTTCGCCGATGAGCGAGCGCTGCTTTCCGCCTGCACATATACGCGATAAGACCGATTGTTGAAATCAAAATCATTGACGTAAACCGATCCCATGTAAACCTGCAAAGCATCGGTTACCTGATTCAAGGGCACTTGTAAACTTTTAGCCTTGTCGCGGTCAATCTTGACCAGGTACTGCGGGTCGTTCGCCGTAAAGCTGTTAAACAACCCAACCAGGCTCCCGCTCGCATTGCCCTGAGCCACCAGATTATTGGCCGTATCCGCAATGGCCTGGAGCGAATTCCTGCCCAAATCTTCCAACTCATATTGGAATCCGCCAAACTGCCCCAACCCCTGCACAGCCGGCGGATTAAACGGAATCACCAGCGCTCCTGGAATTCCAAAAAGCTGCCCGCGCAACCTTGCAATGACCGCCATCGCCGAATGCTCTTCGCCTTTCCGTTCCGCGAACGGTTTCATATTCACGAAAATCATCGCGCGATTCGGAGAAGCGCCGAAGAAGCTGAACCCCGGCAATGCGAACGCCCCGGAAAATTCCGGAACATTCAAAACCAACTGCTCTACTTTCGCGCAAATCCCTTCGGTATACTGCAACGACGCACCCTGCGGGGCCTGAATCGAGATGATGACGTAACCCTGATCGTCTTCCGGAATGAACGCCTGCGGAACTTTGTTGTAAATCCAATAAGTCAGTCCCAGGGCCGCAAAAAATACCACAATCGCAGCGAGCCGCCACCCGATCACATACCGCACGGCATTCCGATAAATATTCGTTCCCGCGGTTACAATCCGGTTGAACTGGTGAAAGAACCAGCCTTCCGCGCGCTCGCGATGCCGGCCCAGCAAAATCGCTGACAACGCGGGCGTCAGCGTCAGCGCATTGAACGCCGAAATTGCTACAGAGAAAGCGATGGTTAGCGCAAACTGCCGAAACAGAATTCCGGTCGTTCCCGGAAACAAAGCTACGGGCACAAAAACCGCCACCAGCACCAGCGACGTCGCAATCACTGCCCCGGCTACTTCCTTCATCGCTACCGACGCCGCATTGTGCGGCTCGGTAAGCCCTTCCATGATGTGCCTCTCGACGTTTTCAATCACCACAATCGCGTCGTCCACGACGAGCCCAGTGGCCAACGTGATCCCAAACAAAGTCAGCGTATTGATCGAGAATCCCAGCAGCTTGATAAAAACGAACGTTCCAATCAGCGAAACAGGAATGGTTACGGCGGGAATGAGGGTGCTTCGCCAATCCTGCAGGAAGAGATAAATCACCAGGATGACGAGCAGGATGGCCAAGGCAAGGGTCTTGAGCACATCCTGGATCGATTCGCCAATGACCGTCGTGGAATCAAATGCCACCGCATACTTGATTCCCGGTGGAAACGTCTTCGCCAGCCGCGCCAGTTCCGCCTTTGCTTCGCGGTCCACATCCAGCGCATTGGCCCCCGGGAGTTGCGTTACGCCAAAACCAATTCCTTCGTGCCCGTTGAATCGCACTTTGCTGTCATAACTCTCCGCGCCTAATTCCGCTCTGCCGACATCCTTCAACCGAACCAGAGTCCCATCCGTCCCGGTCTTCAAAATAATATTTTCAAACTCCTGCGGGCTCGTCAGCCGCCCCACGGCCCTTACGCTGATCTGGAACGCCTGCTCTCCCGCATTCGGCGGCTGTCCGAGTTGTCCCGCGGCCACCTGCACGTTCTGCTCTTCCAGCGCATTGATCACCGTCGTTGCCGTCAGCGCGCGCTGCGCCATTCGCGCCGGATCAAGCCACAAGCGCATTGCATATTTCCGCTCGCCGAAAATAAACGCGTCATTGACGCCCGGCACCCGCTTCAACGCATCGCGCACATACACGTCAATGTAGTTGCTCAGAAACAGGCTGTCATACTCGCCGTGCTCCGCGTAAATACCCGCTCCAAACACGAATCCGCTCGCCTGCTTCGTGATAATCACGCCGGTATTCTTCACTTCATTTGGCAGGCGTCCCAGCGCCTGGCTGACGCGGTTCTGGACGTCCACCGAAGCCAGATCCACGTCGCGCGATACGTCGAACGTCACCGTAATCGTGCTCGCCCCGCTATTGCTGCTGGTGGACGAGATGTACTTCATCCCCGGGACGCCGTTGATCGCCTGCTCCAGCGGAATGGTCACCGCCGATTCCACCGTCTGGGCGTTCGCCCCAATGTAAACGCTGTTCACCAATACCTGGGGCGGCGCAAGATCCGGAAACTGGGCAATCGGCAAGGTAGGAATGGAAATCGCGCCCGCCAGAATAATCATTAAGGCGCAAACCGTAGCAAACACCGGCCGATTTATAAAAAAATCAACGAACAAAGCCGGTGCCCGCCTTTTCTGGAATTTGGAGGTGTGTAAGGGAGGAGTTCGCTTCTCCCTTTTCAGCCAGTTTGGTGATCATCTGTTTGAGGAAGGCTCCACTAGCCCGTTAGCGCACCGCGGCATTCTTGCCGTTGCCCTGCTTTGCGTCTTTCTGAATCTGCTCCATCACCGGAGCCCCATCCAAAAGAAATTGCGTCCCCGAAACAATGATGTGGTCGCCGGCCTTTAACCCATCCGCAACCGAATAGTCGTCTCCCACGGTGTCGCCTAATTTCAAAAGCTTCTGCCGCGCCACGGTGCCGTTTCCTTCTTTCGTGGCCACAAACACAAAGGCCTGCCCGTTAATCCGGTTGACCGCCAGCACGGGCACTACAGGGCCGTCATGCGATCCCCACGTGACCTGCGCCCGCACCTGCTGCGCAATCCGCAACTTGTCCTTCGGATTCTCCACCGCCGCTTTCGCCAAAACCGTCTGCGTATCCGTTTCGACCTGCGGCGAAACAAAAGTAATCCGCGTGTCCGAAACGGAATTGCCATTCTCATCCAGCAAGCGCACCGGCAGCCCTAGCTTCAAATCCTTCGCACGGTCCGCGGGGACGTAGATATATGCCTCAAGCGCTCCCGGCAAATTGATGGTCGTCAAAAGCGTCGTCACGGTCACACGGTCGCCCACATGCACCGGAATGTCTCCCACAATTCCATCCGCCGGCGCGCTCACTTTGTAATAATGCAACTCCACTTTTTGCTGCTCGACCTGCTGCTCGAGCGCTTTCACTTGGGCTTCCGCTGCGTCGTAGCTGGACTGCGCGTTGTCAAACTCCTGCTTGCTGATCACGCCCGCCGCAAACAATTTCTGCGCCCGTTCCAGCGAAATTTTTGCCAGTCGCAAGTTGGCTTCCTGCGCGGCAAGGGTAGCCTGCTGGCTGCTCACCGTAGCTTCCTGCTTTAACGGATCGATCTGCAGCAACGGCGTCCCGGCATTCACATCATCGCCGGACTTCACAAATATTTTCGTAATCTGTCCTTCCACCTGCGGGTTAATCACGGCCGACTGCCGCGACTTCAAGACCGACAAGTACTCCGTCGTCTCAGGTATCCGGACCGACTGCGCCACCACCACCTGGACTGGCATAGCCATCGGCCCGCCAGCGCCGGGCCCTCCGGCTGCCGTCTTCTGCCCACATCCGCCCCCAAATAACGCGGCAAACCCCGCCAAAGTCAAAGCTGCCGGTGGCAGCCACACCGTATTTTTATTGGAACCTGACATGGAAGAACTTGTCCCGCTTATCCCGTCTGTATAACCCTTTAATTTTACGACACCCCATCGCCTGCACCAAGGCACAAAACACCCTGCCCGGTCAGATGCCGAAACTCCAGCTCGGTTACATTTCGAGGCCGGGTCACCTTCCGTCAGGTTGCGCTGTTGGCCGCTGCGAGTGACGCCACCCTCGGGGCAATCGGCTCGCCTATGCGGTTTTCTCTTGCGTGGAAGGGATCCGCGTTTGCAGGTACGCCGAGACCAGTCCCCAAACGTACAAAGCGAGCAGGACGACAAGGCAGACGGTGCCTAGCCGGACGTAGCGATCCACCAATTGTAGAACGGACCAACCGTACATATCGGTGAGCAGGCTGGGGTCGGAGAGGTTCACGCCCTCGATCTCGCCGAATGGGAGGTCTTCCATAGGTCCGGACCACGTGCGAAAAACGTGCAGGAAGGCTAGCGCTCCGTAAACCAGCAATCCCCAGCGCAATCCCCAACTCCTATAAAGGGCGCTCTGGCGCGGCGCATAAAACGTTGCCATCAGAATTGTGGCCAGGACCAATGCGCCGCCGTCCCCGCCAAAAACGATCATCGCACCCGGATTGGGCAAACTCAGGAAAACGAATTGCGTCAGGAGCACCGCGCCGGCGATGCAAACCCATCCCCATCGCTCCATCCTCCAAGCCAGATATCCCCCAAAGAGGATAACGGACGTGAGAATGAGAACGACGGACCAGGACCGCTCGTCGCCGTGCATGGTGACCCAAGGCAGAGGCACTGCCCAGCGGCCTGTGAGCCACGCGGTGATGGCGTGCCCGCTCTCGTGGACAACCATCGCGAGCATGCCAGCCACTATGCGCAGTCCCATACTCGTCACCAGCCAGGCAAAAAGCAATGCCAAGGGCAGAGCAAGCGCCCGGTACTTCAATTCTCTAAAAGCAATGGTTCGGTCGACAAGAGGTTCGGTTATTTTAGGGAGCGTAGTCTCGGAAAGAGCAGCGTTTGCGGCGAGCGGCGCGCTCGCGGAGGAAGGCAACGGCGCAGTCGGCAACCTTCGTGTGGCGCTCTCGCCTTGCTCAGCAGTCCCTCCCGCCTCCGTCGGCGGCTTGTAACGCGAAAAGACAATTCCGCACTTCAGACAGTCGGTAGTCTGCAATTCATGATCGAATTGGCATTTGGGGCAGCGCATCCTGGATGGAGCCGGGGCTCCCACTTTGAGTATTGGTAAGTCCGAAAAAGCTGCTACTCCGACACACCTATGATCGTATCCAAGGGACAGCGCCAAGTGACAGTTTGCTCCCGGGAACGCGCTTATCGGTAACCGCATTACTGCACGAGGCCCGGCAAACATTCACTGTACGAGTACTTGAGTGTTGGGCCCCATTCGGTTATAAAGTCAGTAATTTACTGACAAGTTGTAGTAGGTTGGGTTACCAATGAAAGAAGAATCGCGATAATTTGCGCCGGCCTCTTGGCGTTCGCTTGCCTGGTGTATTGCCCTTTTTGCGCGAGCGTTAACGCGCAGAGCGACAAGATTCTGCCGAAAGATCGAGGGCGTGCCAAGACAATGCTTGCCGACATGCGGGACGCCGTGAAAAAGAACTATTACGACCCGAAATTTCACGGTGTCGATCTGGAGGAGAGATACCAGACGTTCAAAGAGCGCCTGGAAAAGGCGGAAACATTGGGAGATTCCTATCGCACGATCGCGGCTTTCATGTCTGGGTTAGATGACTCACATACGTTTTTCATCCCGCCGCGACGAAGCTACCGAACGGAGTACGGGTACAGGATGCAGATGGTCGGGGATGCCTGTTATATCACGGAGATTCGTCCTGAAACCGATGCCGCAGCGAAGATACATGTTGGCGATCAGGTCGTGTCGCTCGACGGGTACGGTGTGAACCGGAAAGATCTGGCAATTCGATTACTTCCTGAATGAATTGGCACCGAAGCCGGCCAGCGATTTGACCCTGCGGAGCCCCGCCGGAACCATTCGCAAGGAGCAGGTGCTGACAAAATACATCCAGGGAAAACATTTAAAGGATCTGACGCTGTCGCATGGGGACAACGATATCTATAACGTGATCTTTGAGCAGGATAAGGAGATGCATCTGTTACGAAGCAGCTACGTGGAGCAAGGTGATGTGATGATCTGGAAGATGCCGGCCTTCATCCAAACGGAGGGCGAAGTGGATCACTTTCTGAGCATCGCGCGGAAGCACAAAGCGCTCATCCTGGATCTGCGCGACAATTCCGATGGATACATAATTACACTAAACAGGCTAATCGGGAATGTGTTTGACCACGATGTGAAACTGGGTGTACGAGTGACGCGTAAGGGCGAAAAGGCCCTGGTTGCCAAGTCACGCGGCAACTCAACCTTCACGGGCGACCTGGTCGTCCTGGTGGACAGCAGCTCCGCTTCGGCGGCGGAGTTATTTGCGCGGGTGGTTCAAATCGAGCATCGAGGAAAGGTGGTCGGCGACCGCACTTCGGGGAGTGTCATGGAATCTCTGCGGTACGAGTTCCAGGCTGGCGCGGTGGACATAGCGGTTTTCTATTCGGCTTCGGTTACTGAAGCGAATCTCCTCATGACGGATGGGAAGAGTCTCGAGAAGACGGGCGTTACGCCCGACGAAGTGATCTAGCCAACTGCACCGGATCTGGCCGAGGGCAAGGACCCGACTCTAGCGCGAGCTATGGAGCTGATTGGACTGAAATTGGATCCTGCGGCCGCAGGTAAGCTGTTTCCGTTCGAATGGCTACCTCTGGAATAGCTCAACCCGTCGTAGGATCTCAGTAAAAATCGGATGGGTCAATTCGCTTGCCGGACAATCCGAGCTGCAAAACTTCAATCTGCTCCGGCCGGTCGAATACTTTCCCAGGAAAAAATCTCTTCGTAAGCACGCGCACTCCGCCAAACGCCACGCCGAGCACCACCGCTGCAATCATGAATATTCCGGTCCCAATAAAAATCTTCTGCAAAACCGTCAAAATGGGAGGATCGGTAGCCGTCTGGCTGGCCTCGTTCCAGGTCACCTTGGTCTCATAATCTGTCGATTCGCGCAAACTCTTCGCAAACGCAGGGGAACTAGGCGACAAAACCATCGAGAGCACAGACCCTTTCCGCTCGATGGTCGTACCTTTCGCTTTTTGCTCCGGCGTCAGCACTTCATCCAGGTGGTGAATATATTGTTCCGCGAGATTTGGGGTGGGATATTCCAGAAGCAGCAAAACCCCGCTCCCGTTCGCTCCGGTGGTGTACCGCGCCATCATCGCTTCCGCGTTATCCGAAAATCCCGCAGCCGGCACCAGCCGGGCCATCTCAGACTCACCCAGCTTATCCAGCGCCTCGCGGAAAGCTGCAGGCCCTAGCGCGTATCTTTCCGACCCCAGCAAACGCCCCCCCGCCGGCAGGTATGTTCGTATCGGCGGAAGCGGAGACCGTTCGCTCTTTGCTTCCATTGCCTTCACCAGAGCGCTCAAATCATCCCGCGAAATGTTTGCGGTCGATGACAAAACCAGAGTGCCTTCCAAGATCAGCACACCATCCTTGTCAAACGCAGCCACCTGCCCGAGGTTCGCTGGCATCATTCCCGGCCTTAGCCGGCTTGTGTAAATCTCAAACGCGCTGCTCGGGTCATGAAATTGCCCGACCGAGATTCCAACGGTTTTGTCGCTCGACGTAAACTCGCACGACTCAAAGCCTCTCTCGCCCGTTTCCGTGCCAAAAGTGGCATCCGCCGCTTTGGGCGCGCAGCTCGTTAGCCGCCAATTCTGGAATTGTTTGGGAAGAAGTGACTCTTGAGCAGAGCCCGACGCGGCGCTGAACAGCGCAAACCCGCATACGAAGAGGAATAATCGGCGCATCCCTTGCATTCGCTTAGACACCAACAGCTTACCGTTGGTTCCTGGATTGTTCAACTGGAGTGGGTACAGGTGGGGTCGAAGCGCTCTTCCCATTCATGTTCAGCGCAACGCTATTCATGCTTTGCAGGTAACTCGCAACTCCCTGATAAAGGCCTTCCGCTACCTTCTGCCGGTAGTCCGGCTGCTTCAATAGCTTCTCGTCGGCAGGATTGCTCAAAAACGAAATCTCCGTAAGGATCGAAGGCATGTCCGCCCCAATCAAAACCACAAACGGCGCCTTGCGCACTCCGCGGTTTTTGACCGAAGCGCTGCCCTTCTGCATACGCTTCGCGAGCGAATCCTGAATATCCTCAGCGAACTCCTTGGACTCATCAATCTTCTCGTTCCGCGCAATCTTTTTCACCAGGTCTTCCAGGTCATGCACGCCCTCTTCCGATACCGCATTTTCCCGCGCCGCTACTTCCATCGCTTCGGGCGAACCCTTTAGGTTCAAATAATATGTCTCGACGCCACGCGCCGCATGATCCTGGCTTGAATTCGCGTGAATCGAAATAAACAGATCTGCTTTGGCTTGGTTGGCAATGTTCGTCCGCTCTTCCAGGGGAATAAACGTGTCATCGGACCGCGTGTAAACGATGTCCGCCCCTGGCAGCCGCTGCTCGATGATCTTCCCCAATCGCAGCGCCACGTCCAGGCACAAATCTTTTTCCATCAACCCGGTAGGCCCAATCGTTCCGGTGTCATGCCCGCCGTGCCCGGCATCAATCACGATGCGCCCAATCTTCAATCCGAGAGCGCGTGTCAAAGTGGATTGCCCACTCCGCGTAGGCTGCGGCGCAGTGCTTGGCCGAATCAGATCGGGTTTCGCATTGGAGGAATTCAACTGATTCCCGCGAGAATTCTTCGCGCCGGAGTTAGCGCCTTTCGATGAATCCGGGCCCGGCGAAGCGCCGGGATCTACAGGAGGACTTTTCACCGAAACAGACTTTACATTTCCGGAATCGCCTGAACCGTTACTCGTATCCCCGGCCCGGTCATCTGCCCCGCCCCGTGGTTGCACGTTCTTCGATTTGCCCGCGCGCAAAGTCGTCCCGCCGTGATTCGTCGAGTACAGGAAAATCACCAGCTGCGGCGGATTGCTTGAGAGCGACGCCGCGTAGTCCTTCACGCCGGTCACATCCAGGACCACGCGCACCACGCCCGCCTGGTTCTGCGCCACGCGTACCGCCGTGAGCAACTCTCCGGTAACCTGCACGCTCCCGCGCGCCACTTCCGGCGTCAAACGTGCCGAATGCAAATCGAAAAATATCCGATCTGGATGAGCAATCCGCGCCGAGCTGTACTCCACCGAATCCTCAAGATCTATGGTCACGCGCGTCTCGTCGGCTCTGGCGTTCGTGCTGATCCGTCTGATTCGCGGCGCCCCTTCCGCAGCGCTGCGGCCGGTTGCCACAGCCCCTCCCTGAACAGGTCCCGCAGCTACCATTGGTCCTTCGGACTTCACAATCGGGGAGGTAGCCGCAGGCGGGGCAGGAGTGTTTGCCGAAGGCGCATTTGCGGGCAGCTCGGGCGCATCGCTGTGCTGCAACAAGGCCAGCTCCGCCAGTGCTTCCTGCGCTTCGCGCTTCCGCGTCGAGTGCGGATATTTCTTCAAGAAATCGTCGTAGGTCTTGGTAGCCGAAGCCGAGTCGCCCAACTGCTCGCGTTGCAGCTTCCCGATGCGCAGCAACGCATCCTGGCTGTACTTGCTCGAGGGATATTCGTGGATGAGAAATTGGTAGGAATCAACCGCCGACTGGTAATAGCTTCGCCCGAAGCGGTCGCCCATCTCCGTATAAAGCTCGGCCACGCAGACCAGGGAATCCACAACTTCCACGGCCCGCGGCGTAATCAGGTAAACGCGCCGGTAACTCGTCACCACTTGCTTGTACTCCGCCAGTGTCCGTTTATCCGGCGGCTTGTTGTTTAAATTTGCGCGCTGCTCTTCCGCGCGAGCAAACTGTGCCCCTGCAGCCTCGCGCTTCACCGCGCTTGTCGAAGGTGTATCCGCGGCTTTGGCAAAACTCGCGCGCGGATTGCCACAGACGCACAGCACACCAATACCAAGCGATACAAAAACTGGCGAAAGCCGGGCGAACGTCCTGTTCAAAACTCTTTGCCCCCGAACATCTACTCTACCCTATCCTGCGAAGGAAACTTTGAAGGGGCACAAACCATCGTGCCATCTTTCAACTTACGGCCAGCCGCATCCTGCTGGCCGACCACGCAATGGCGGCTTGCCGCCGTCGCTCGAACTTAATCGTTCCGGAAAATGATTCGTCCGTCGGGGTCAACTTCTCTGTGGATGGCGCGAGGATTTGTAAACGCGCTATCAAGACGCCCCGATCCAGGCCGGAAATACGCATCCTGTACCTTCTGCACGTAATTCCGCGTCTCCCGGAACGCAGGGATGCCGTGAGCCCGATCAACAGCCCCCTCACCCGCATTGTACGCCGCCAAAGCCAAATCCAGGTTGCCATTATACCGTTCCAGCAGCCATTTAAGATGTCTAACCCCGGCGTCGATATTCTGTTGCGGATTGAACACGTCGTTTGCACCGTACCGTTGTGCCGTCGTTGGAATCAGCTGCATCAAGCCACCGGCTCCCTTGCGAGACATTGCCGATGGATTCCAGTTCGATTCCGTTTCGATCACTGCGCGGACCAAAGCCGGGTCCACGTTGTGACGTTCCGCCGCTTCCCGTACGAGCTTTTCAACGCCGTCCCGGTCAATGCTGAGAGCGGGTCTGCTTGCGCCCATAAAGGTAGATTCGGCTGGCAGGTAGATGGTTTTGTGCGGCTTAGGAGGCGCCAACTTAACCGGAACCGGCTGATCGGCGTTTACAAACATCTCTCGCCCGCTGGCGTCCACACTTCGGGCAATCTGGGCATTCGCCGTGAGTGCGAAGGAAGTCGCACACAAAGCGAGTGCTCCCAACGAGATGCATGCCGTTCGTGTCGCGCGTTTAGCCATCTTGCCTCTAGGGAAGGCGTACACGGTGATGCCACTTCATACCACAGAATCAACGTGTTAGGGTGGCCCTTTCGTTTCGACGGCTTCCAGATTGCACAGGATTCAACCTGCGCGCCTTTCCGAAGCAAGGGCCGACTCGTCTTGCGAAGCACGCCTTCTACCTGAGATTCCTGCGCTTTTGACCACACCCGCGCAAGTGTCTCCCGCAGGACACGCTTCCTGGCGCTACGGCGAAAATTATAGCAAGGGCTCGAGTAGCGCCGGGATAGAACTAAGGGCACTTTTTAGCGCCGATGTGTCCTTTCCGCCAGCCTCCGCCAAATCCGGCCTTCCGCCGCCCGAACCGCCCACCATTTTCGCCAGTGTCTGTATCAGCTTGCCAGCATGCACTTTAGCGGTGAGGTCTTTTGTGACCCCGGCGATGAGGGCTACCTTTTCGCCGTCCACCAGGCCGAGGGCGACTACCCCCGACCCAATTTTTTGTCTGAGAGAGTCCACCAATTGCCTTAGCACTTCCTTATCCGCCCCCGTCACTTCGGCGGATATCACCTTGATTCCCTTGACGTTCTGCACCTGTCCTGCAAGTTGGTCCAGTTGGCTCAATGCACCCTTGCGACGCTGATTTTCGAGCTCTTTTTCCAGTGACTTTATGGTAAGCGCATTCTTTTCAATGGTTTCCGCCAGGCCGTCCTCGCTTGTATTTAACCGTTCGGTTAAATACGAAAGCGTCTGCGCTTGCTTCTGGTAGTGCTCCAGCGCCCCAAGCCCAGTAACCGCTTCTATTCGGCGGACGCCCGCTGCAACCGATCCTTCATGGACGATCTTCAGAACGCCTATATCGCCGATTCGCTGGACGTGCGTGCCTCCGCATAGCTCTTTGGAATAAAAGCCCCTAGGCGAGCGCTCATCCGGAATGGTGACAACGCGGACGTTGCTCTCGGGGTATTTGTCGCCAAAAAACGCCAACGCGCCTGACGCCAGAGCCTCCTCTAGCGAGCTGATGTTTGTCTCAATTTGCGTGTTGTGGCGGATCTCGTCGTTTACTTGTTGCTCGATGTCTTTCAACTCCTCGGCATCGACGTGCGCGAAGTGCGAAAAGTCGAAGCGCAGGCG
>CAJCHZ010000005.1 GCA_903970165.1 Betaproteobacteria bacterium | reverse complement strand
TAGGGAAGCCTACCCACATCGTATCCCCCAGAGTCGTTGAGGTAATAATCCAGGAAGACTGGAGGAAGCAAGCAGAGTTCCAGCGGGGAGCGTGGGGCGAGGCGCTCGATGATTTGCCAGGGAGTGAGGTTTTCTTTGTGGGAGTTGGGGCGAGCGATGTTGAAGTAGAGCTGGTAGGTGTGGACTTTGGCGAGGAAATCGCCGCGGCCAGCGAAGTCTTCGAGATCGAAGAACGCGTCTTCTTCGAGGCGATGGACGGTTTCGACATCGCTCTGGTAGGTGTGGGCCGCAGGGGGAATGCGGACGTGCTGGCTGTCGCCGAGAGCGCGGGGAAAATCCCCTTTGAATTCGCCGCCGTTGTCAGTTTGCCAGACCAGATCGCGGAGGGAGATGCCATAGCGATCGAGATGCAGCTGAATGCGGGAAGCGAACACCGCGCTGGCAGCGGCGCTGCGTTTTTCGGCAAAGGACCAGAACAGAAGACCGCTGCGGATTTCTCGGGCGGTGTACTGGATGAGGGGCAAGTGCAGACGCTGAGCCTGTTGCCAGTAGCGAGGGATATCGTCGAGATCTTTGGTATCCGCGCTGATTTGCTGAAATAAAGCCCACTGGGCTTTAATATGCGCGAGGTCCTGCTTGCGTTGATATTTTCTGCGGCGTTTTTTGAGCAGACCGTGCTCACGCCAGATGCGCTCCAGGGCGCAATGGCTAATGGGCAGATCGAACTCACGGATGAGGCGCCGGGAGCCAAAAGTAGGAAGCGTTTTGCGCAGTTCGACGAGTTGGGCTTCGGTGGCGGGAGGAGTTTTTTGAGACTGGTGATGACGAACGCGGGGAAGAGCGACCAAGGCAGAAGGTCCGTGCTGTTGAAAGCGCCGCAGCCACTTGGGGACGGTGGGCACGGTGGTGGCAAAGAGACGCGCGGTGGGCTTGATGCCGCGCCGCTTGGCGCTCTCGACGAGCCGCAGACGATGGTTGTAGGCGTCTTTCAATTCACGCACCAAATCGAAGTAACGAGCGGCGGTTCCCATGAGGGGAAGATTCTAAGGGCCGCGCGCCCAGAGAGTGGCTGTGGAAAAGCTGGGAATCCCGCACACACCGCGGGATTCCCACTTTCCCACAGCCACAACAACAAGCCCCACTCACTTCCTGCGCTCCAAGCAAGCCACCAACTCCAAACGCCGCTTTTCGCTCACACATTTCAAACCCGCCAGGGGGATACGATGTGAGTAGGCTCTTCCAGATCTGTGATTGGCTTGCGATAACCCGCTGAGAATGCTAATTTTACACTTTCCTTGACGACTGACGTCCGCGCAGGTCGGGGGACACACAGCCGTGTGGAGGCGGGCGGCGGTTTGGCACTCGATCCGGAATGAACCGATTTTGGGTGCGAATCATTATTCAAACTTTCAGGGCAGGATTGGATTGAGGCTGTAGGAGTGGCCCGTTACGGGCCGGTGATTCTCAATGGCTGACCCAGCTTCCAACTCGAAGGGCGCGAACGGTGCGGCTCGCGGCGACATGGTCTCGCGTTCGCCGACGTACTGGCGCGTCGAGGGCTCCTTGTTGGAGCTGGGTGCTTTGCGGCCCGTGGGATTTTTCACCTGGAACGCCCAGAGCTTTGCCGAACGCTGGGCGCGCCGCGCCGGATTTACCTGGATGACCTTGACCCGGCCGATCGATTATGCGGTCAACCGGACGCTGGCCACGAGGATACTGCATACCTTGCTGCGAGGTGTCAGCCGGGACCGGCTGGACCTTCTGGGCGAAGAGTATTTTCAGTATGTGCTACGGCCGCAGCTTCGGCGCGAGGCAGTGGAAAAACTGCTTGAGGTGGTCCGGGGCGGTGAGCGCGTCGTGCTTGTTAGCCAACTGCTGGATCATATTCTGCGGCCCCTTGCGCAGCACCTCGGCGTTGAGTCGTTTATTTCCAACCGGATGGAATTTCGCAACGGAGACGCCAATGGGAGACTGATCGCACCTGTCGTGCGTCCGCGCGGCCCTTTTGCGTGGTTGACCAGCGGGAGCATGGACGGGCGCATTCCGAGGGAAAAGCTGCTTCGTCAGCTCGGCTGGACAAAGCACCCGGAACAAATGGAAACGGCTTTGCAATCCACAGCGCGGCCCACGCCGCCGGCGAGCAAGTCGGTTGCGCTGTTTGGCGAGGGGGTGCGCAACGGGCCGCTCGCCGTCCGCGAGACTCTGAAGGATCGCCACATTTTGTTGATTGGCGTGACCGGGTTTATCGGCAAAGTCTGGCTCGTTGATCTGCTGGAAAATGTGCCGAACATCGGGAAGATTACGCTGCTGATTCGCAGGAATCGGACGACTTCCGCGCAGCGGCGCTTTCAGAAAATTATTGAAGAATCGCCGGCGTTCGATACGTTGCAGGAAAAATACGGGCGCAAATTGGGCACGCTGCTTGAGGAGAAAGTGGAGGTTGTCGAGGGCGATGTTGGCTTGCCGGGCCTGGGCCTCGACGCCGTTACCCAAGCCCGCTTGGCAAAATCGCTCGATCTGGTTGTGAACAGCGCTGGGCTGACCGATTTTAATCCAGATTTACGAGAAGCCCTTTCTTCCAACGTGGATTCCACCCTGCATCTCCTGAATTTTTTGAGGCAATGCGACCATGCCGGGTTGATGCACCTCTCGACTTGTTATGTGGTCGGCATGCGCAATGGGCGCGTGACGGAAGAATTGCAGGACAACTACAATCCAGCGCGCGATCCGGCGTTCGATGCGGGAAAGGAGATTGCCTCGCTGCGCGAAACCATTCGCCGCGTCGAAGAGCGTGCGGAAAGTCCGGAATTGTCGAAAGCTCTGCGGCGGCAGGCGCTTGGCAAAGGCGGCGATCCGTCAGTGGTCCCGGCAACGGAGTTGGACGGCGTGCTCAAACGCAATCGGTCTCGTTGGGCGCGCAACCGCCTGGTGCGTATCGGCTTGCGAAGGGCGCAGCACCTCGGCTGGCCGAACACCTATACCTTTACGAAGAGCCTCGGCGAATCGATTCTGGCGCGCAGCAGGGGCGAGTTACCCATTGCGATTGTCCGCCCTTCGATTGTGGAGAGTTCGGAACGTTCTCCTTTTACCGGCTGGAACGAGGGCATCAACACTTCCGGACCTCTTTCTTATTTGCTGGGCACGAATTTTCGCCAATTGCCCTCCAACGAACGAAAGTGCCTCGATGTGATTCCTGTGGACATGGTTTGCCGCGGCATGACGCTGATCGCGGCCGCGGTAATTTCACGGAGGCACGCGCGGCTGTATCAACTTGCCACTTCGGCCATCAACCCCGTGAACATGGGGCGCAGCATCGAGCTTACTGGACTGGCGCACCGCAAGCATTACCGGACGCAGCAGGGAATCGAACACTGGATCAAAGTGAAATTCGAGACCATTCCCGTTTCGAAGCAGCGCTACGAGCGGCTGTCCATTCCAATGCAGAAAGCCGTCGTGTCGCGCATCAACCGCGCAGCCGTTTCGCTGCACATGAAGAAAGCTCCTCTGGCCAAGACCGAGCGCGAACTGATTCGCGCTGAGAAATTGATCGAACTATACGAGCCGTTCATTCTGCACAATGAGCACGTCTTCGAATGCGAAAACGCACGGCTCTTATCTGCCGCGTTATCGCCCGAAGAAAAAGAAATTTTTGATTTTGCACCCGAATCGATCGACTGGTGGGACTACTGGATCAACGTTCACATCCCGGCGCTGCGCCGGTGGTGCTATCCGCTCATGGAGGGCCGCCCTCTCGAAACGCGTGCCCCGCGTGAGCTGGATTGGTCTCCGGAGCATGCCCGGGTCCCTGTGGTCCCTAACTCTGCGACGCCCTCGGACCCGCTATGGCGATCTTCGTAACCGGTTCAACCGGATACCTGGGAAGCTACCTGGTGGCCGGATTGTTCACCGAACACCGCGACAAGCTGAACCTTCTGGTCCGCGCGAAAACCGACGAAGAAGCTCGCGAGCGGCTGTGGACTTCGCTTCAGCTCCATTTTGATTTTCGGAATTTTCTCGAGTATCTGAGCACGCGCGTGCGAATCTTTCGCGGTGACCTTACCAGCGAGCGATTTGGCCTGCCTGACGACGAATATCACGCGCTGGTGGACACGACCGGCTCGATTATTCATTGCGCTGCTTCGCTTAACCGCAAATCCGAGAGGCAGTGCCTCAACGTCAACCTCCGCGGCGGACTGGAAGTGATTCAGCTTGGGCGGCGCGCACAAAACCGCAACGGCTTGCGGCGATACTCGCATGTGTCCACGGTGGCTGTTGCAGGGACACGGCGGAATGAAGTCGTGACGGAAGACGTTGCCATTGATTGGGCGCGTTCGGACTACGATCCCTACGCGCGCACAAAGAAATTCGGTGAGCATATGCTCCATCAATTGCTGGCCGATGTCCCGCGTACGGTTTTTCGGCCCGCGATTGTTTTAGGAGACAGCCGCCGTCCCGACACTTCGCAATTTGATATGGTGCAGGCATTTGATATGCTCGTGCGGCTGCCTGTTCTTCCGCTGCGTCCCCGGGATAAAATCGATATCGTGCCGGCAAATTACGTGGCCAAAGCGATTGTTACCATTCATCAAAAGGACGAACCCGCGCACGGCATCTATCATTTGTCTTCGGGAACGGGTTCGCAGACTTATCAGGAATTGACCGACGCGCTTGCGAAGTCCGGGGGATGGCGGCGGCCCGCCTATTGGCCCGGGATTGGTGGTATGTTTTCCCGCACGGTGAATCGCATCTCTCGCGGGAAAGGCGCACTCGCCCGTGGAGCTTCGCTCCTGAAAGTGTTTTGGCCTTATCTGGATTGGAACACGGTCTTCGATAACTCGCGCGTAGTGGCCGAGCTTGGCGAGGCTCCGGCAAAGTTTTCTACATACGCCTTTCCGCTGCTGAAATTCAGCCGCGAAAACAAGTTTCGCTATCCTGCAAAACCTTGGCCCGCGATGGAAATTCCCGAAAAAACCGCCGTCGCCGGGAGCGCCCGCGCATGACCGATTTTCTTCTTGTGGCTTGGGTCAGCGCGCTTATCGAAATGCGGCGATTCGGCTGGATGTTTGGCTTGGGCGAACGTTGGAAGCCAAACGAAAAGCTGAGGCTGCTCTTCGCCGGTTACAATGGCACGCGCAACACGGGTTCGGATGTCCGCGTCCAGGAAATGATTCGGCAGATTCGCCACGTCCTGGGCGCGGGCAACGTCGACTTCAGCGTGATGACCCAGAGCTTCGATCGCACGCAAGGCTATTTTGAAGGCACAAAACAGGTTTACCTGCCGGACGTGTTCCCCCCATTTTTGTTCCGAGAAGTGCGGCAGAATCACGGGGTGATAGCCTGCGAAGGCTCGATGTTTAAAAGCAAATTCGCAAACGCTCTGACCACCATGATGATCGGTTCGCTGGGCCTTGCTTCAGCAGAAAACAAGCTGTCGGTTGCGTACGGCGGCGAAGCCGGACACATGGATCGCCTCGTCGAGCGTATGTGCGAGCGCTATGTCCATGATTCTCTTGTGATCACGCGCAATGAAGAATCTCAGAAACTCCTCACCTCGATGGGCATTCCTACCGAGCTTGGAACGGACACGGCTTGGACGTTTGAGCCGCATCCGCCGGCTTACGGTCGCAAAGTTTTGCGCGATGCCGGGTGGGATGAGAAAACACCCGTGCTTGCCGTTTGCCCGATTCATCCCTTTGTCTGGCCGGTGAAAGCTTCGATCGGAAAATATCTCGCGCGCGCGACGACCGGCGCTTATAGAGACAGCCAGTACCGCACCGTCTATTTTTTTCAATCAGGCTCTGAGGTCGAGAAAAAGTATCAGCACTACATTTCGGCTTTCATCAATTCACTTAAGGCATTCCGCGAACGCCACAACGTTTTCCCGATTCTGGTCGCTATGGAGCGCCTGGACGCCGTCGCCTGCCGTGACATCGAGAAAGCACTGCCCGGGATTCCCGTTTTCACTTCCGACGACTACGACATGTTCCAGCTTGTGTCGATTCTCCGCCTCAGCAGCTACATGGTTTCCTCCCGCTACCACGGCATTGTTACCTGCATGCCCAGCCAGGTCGCGTCGGCGGGCGTGACGATGGACGAGCGCATTCGCAACCTCATGCGCGAACGCGGCCAACAGCATCTTTTTCTAACCGTCGACGATCCCGACCTCGAACCCAAGCTAATCAAAATGATGGACACCCTGGTCGTCGAAGCGGATTCCGTCCGCGACGGTATCGGAAAAACCGTTATCCGCAATCTCAAAGTCATGGCGCGTATGGGAACTTTCCTGGAAGACGCCATGCGCCGCACCTATCCCGAATTTCCGCTGCGCTCCGGCGTGCTCACCTGGGAAGACTATCTCCCTCCGCTGAATGAGACTTTGCTGAAACTCGCCGAGCGATACGATACCTCCGCCGTCGCCCCGCAACACTCTGTCGCTGGAACCTCATCGCGATGATTTTCCACTTCCACCATGCCTAACTTCATCGAAGACATCTTCGCGCTGCTTAAGCGAGCGGATAGCCGCGTCGTGCTGCGCGAAATTCATGGCGAGCAGTTCGTCAGCGTCTCCGGTAGGGAATTGCTGGAGCAAGTAGCGCGTGTGCGTGCCTATCTTCGGCGAACGGCACTGCAGCCCGGTGAGCGCTGTGCGCTCCTCGCACCCAACTCTGCCCGTTGGGTCGCCTTCAATCTCGCACTACTGGCGGAGGGAATCATCGTGGTGCCCCTCTATGCGCGTCAGGCCCCCGCCGAGCTCGCCGCGATGGTGAAAGATTGCCTTCCGCAATTTTTGTTCACAAGCGATGCAGGGCTGGGCGAGGCTGTGGCGAAAGCATTGCCTCCCCAATGGTCGAGCGCACGAAGGCTCGTTCTTTTTGATGAAGTTCTACAAGAACAGTCTTCGGAAACTCCTCCTCCCGACCAACCGAATCCGCGCAATGACGCCGATCTTGTAACCATCATCTATACGTCCGGTACATCTGGCGAACCCAAAGGCGTCTGCCTCAACGTCGGCAACGTTACGCACATGCTCTCCTGCACGCGAGAGCGCCTCGATCTGTTGATGGGAACGACGCACGAGCCCGACCGGGTCTTCCACTACGGCCCATTTAGTTTCGCCGCCTCCTGGATTCTCCTCCTCACCTGCCTTTCGCGCGAAAGCGTTCTGACGCTTTCAACGGATCTCACCAGGATCGCCGACGAAATACGTTTAGCCTCGCCGCATTATTTTCTGAATGTGCCCACGCTGCTCGAACGTGTGCGCCGCGCAGTCGAAGAGAATCTTTCCAAGCGCAACGCCATAATCCGTTCGCTCTATACAAAGGCGCGCGACGCGTGGGCGCGAACGCATGTCGGCCGCGGCGGCCCATCGGATGCTTTCTGGCTGAGTCTCGGCCGCCGCCTGATTTTCGCCAAGATCAAGGAGCGCTTTGGCCCAAATATTCGCGCGCTCATTTGTGGATCGGCTCCGCTCGCCCCGGAAACACAGCAGTTTTTTCTGATGCTCGGCATTTCCGTGCTGCAAGCCTACGGCCTCACAGAAACAACCGCCATCTGTACGCTAGACGACCCGCGCGTCCCCGTAGAGCCGGGTTACGTCGGCACTTCCGTGAGCGGTATCGAGATGAAGACGGCCGACAACGAAGAGATCGTCGTCCGCGGCCCGAATATTTTTCCTGGCTATTGGAATCGCCCGGAAGAAACCGCGCGCGTCCTGCAGGATGGCTGGTTCCATACCGGGGACCAGGGCGAAGTAAATGTTCGCGGCAATTGGCGCATCATCGGCCGCATCAAGAATCTGATCGTGCTCAACTCAGGCCATAAAATTACTCCCGAACCCATCGAAGAAAAGCTAGCGCGGCTTCTCCCGAGCGCGCAGCAAATCGTGATCGTCGGTAATGGGCGCGGTTTCCTCTGCGCTCTGCTCACAGGTCCCCTCGAGCATGCGGCTGTGCAAACGGCGCTGGATACTCTAAACGGCGAGCTTCCGCACTATCGTCAAATCCGCAATTTCACCATCCTTACCGATTCCCTGACACCGGAAAACGGCCTCTTGACCGTGATGGGCAAGCTCCGCCGCAGCGCCATCAACGCGCGCTTCGCCTCCGAAATTCAGGCGATGTATGTAGAAGCGCTCGAAAGCAAAGCCGCCGCCGGGAGCAAAGCGTGAAGTCGTTTTCCGGCAAAGCTCTGCACTGGGAATGGCGTGAAGGTGTAATCGAGCTGACGCTCGACCGCGAGCCAGCCAACGAAATCGGTCTCGCCATGCTGGAGGAGCTCGAGCATTTTGTTGCCGCGTTCGAATCGCTCGCACCCGAAACCTCTGCGTGCATTCTCCACAGCGAACGCAAGCACGGTTTTTCCGCCGGCGCGGATCTCCGCGAGCTTTACCACACTGCCGCTCAGCTCCAGGAAAAAGAACGCCTCGCCGGTGTCCGCTCCTTCCTGGAGCGCATTCACGCCGTCTTCAACGCTATCGATGCTGCGCCATTCACGACCATCGCGGCCATTCACGGCGTGTGCTTTGGCGGTGGCTTCGAGCTTGCCCTCACCTGCGACATCATCGTCGCCGACAAGATGGGGCGTTTCGCATTTCCAGAACTGCGCCTCGGCCTTATCCCTGGATTCGGCGGCATTCCTCGCCTGAAGCGCGATCTCGGCAACGCCTTCATCCGCGATCTTCTTCTGACTGGCCGCAGCATCAACGCCACACGCGCGCAATCGGTTGGGCTGGTGGCGCAGTTGGCCGCCGAAGGAGAAGCTCTGCGCATCGCTCGTGCGACGGCCGCGCAAGCATCCAAGTTCGATGGCGCCACGCGCGCAGTAGCAAAAAAATTTATCAAGCCCGTTCCGCATGAAGAATTTCGCCGCGAAATCGATCTCTTCTGCGGCCTCTTCGCGCGCCCCACGGTCATGGCCGCCCTCAAGAAATTCGTCGAATCCACCGACGCGATGCCCTATCTCCCCTAGACCTCGCCGCGCATCCACCTGCCATTATCCGCACGCAGGGCATTTTCTTTCTTCGTCGGGAAAATGGTAAATTTAGAGTTACATGCGCACGCTTGAGCAGACCACCCAGGAAGTTCTCGATCTGGCGTCCAAGCACTTTAATGTGCCCCCTGGCTCCCTCGCGCCCGAAGACGACTTTTTCAAAAAACTCGGGATTGACAGCCTGCAGACTCTCGAAATGCTGAGCCGGCTCGAAAATCACTTCGGCATCGAATTGCCAGACTATGAAGTGCAGGGCGTCAGCGATTTCCGCACTCTCGCTTCGCGGATTCAGTCCCGCCTGTAATGCTGGACCTCTCCAAGTACCAATCCATCGGCGCGGCGCTGAAGGATGCGCTGGACCAGTTTTCAAAGGAAGTTTGCCTCATGGAAGCCGACCGCGAGCGCGAAAAAGAGCGCCTGACCTACCACGACTTCAAGGAGAGAGCACATCCGCTGGCCAAGGCGCTTCAAGAAAAGGCGTTCTCCGCCGGTGATCGAGCCAGCATCATCATGACAAATCAGTCCAAATGGCTGATCACCGCCTACGCGATTTTTTATGCAGGCGGCGTGCTGGTTCCTCTCGATTACAAACTTACTCCGGAGGAGCAATGGCAATTGCTCAAGCACTCCGGCGCAAAAGTTCTCATCACCGAATATCCCATCTGGCGCCAGCTAAGTACCGCGGCAGGCCGCGATATGGCGACGAACGTAAGCACCGTTCTTGTGACCGAAGCGCCCCAAAAGGCCGATCTCGCGGGCGCGCAGCGCTGGGAAGAATTTCATGGCAGTGGCGAACCAGCCTTTATTCCTCGCACACGCAACGACGTGGCATGCATCGTCTATTCCTCCGGCACCGGAGGCCGCCCCAAAGGCTGCCTGATGACCCACGAAAATTATCTCGAACAGTGCGTCGCCCTCACTTCGACTTATCCTTTTGCACCTGGCGTGCGCTATCTCAGCATTCTTCCAACGAATCACGCGATTGATTTCATGGTCGGTTTTTTTGGCCCATTCATCTGTGGCGCCGCGGTGGTGCATTTGCGAACGCTCCGGCCGGAATACGTCCGCGAAGCCTTCGCAAAATACAAAATTACCTATGTCAGCGTGGTTCCCCTCGTTCTGAAAAATCTGCAAAAGGGCTTGCAAGCTCGCTTCGACGAGCTGTCCTCAGGCAAACGCAAGGTTTTCAATGCGCTGGTTGGCCTCAACCGCGCCCTCACAAAAAGCCGGCCGCGCATCGGTCTCAGCCGCCGCCTGTTGAGACAAGTCCATGATCCTTTCGGCGGCCAACTGCGCACCATTATCGTAGGCGGCGCGTTCACCGAGCCTCAAACCCTCCAATTTTTCTACGATCTCGGCATTCCTGTTGCCAACGGCTACGGCCTGACCGAAGCCGGCACCGCTATCACCGTCAACGATCTAAAACCCTTCCGCGCCGACACTGTCGGCAAACCTCTTCCTGGAATGGAAGTCCGCATCGTCAATGCAGGCTCCGACGGAATCGGCGAAGTCTCCGTTCGCAGCAAAACCGTCATGTCCGGTTACCTCAACGAACCCGAACTTACCGCCGAAGCCATCGTCGGCGGCTGGCTGCAAACCGGCGATCTCGGACGTCTCGATCCCGCTGGGCACCTGCAACTCTTCGGCCGCAAGAAAAACATGATCGTCACCGAAGAAGGCAAAAACATTTATCCCGAGGACATCGAGTCCGTCTTCGAAAGTCTCCCCGTAAAAGAATTTTGCATCTTCGCCGCCAACTACATCTGGCCGCAGCGCTCCATGATCGGCGAACAACTCCTCCTTGCGCTCCACCTGGAGCCCGGCCAGACTTACACCGACGATCTTCGCCGTGAAATTTCCGCGCGCAACAGCAAGCTCCTGAATTACAAGCGCATTCACGGCGTCGTTCTATTTGATCAGGATTTTCCGCGTACCGCGTCGATGAAGATTAAGCGGAACGCTCTGGCCGAACAGCTTGCTAAACTCGATCGCGCGGCTGCTTTTTTGCCTTTGTAGTGTGTAACGCAAGCCGGCTGCAACCACGTCCGTCGCCGATTCAGGAGACTCTTGAAGGACCGCTTCTTCGCTATCGTTAACCCTGCCGCAGGCGGCGGCCGCTCGGCCAAGCTCGCAGGGCCGGCACTCGCGGGACTCCGCGAAAAGGGTCTCAGCATCGATGTTCTCGCCTCAACGGGTCCCGGACACGCCGTAGAACTGGCCCGCGAAGCCTACGAACAAGGCTACCGCGGCTTCATCGCCGTCGGCGGCGACGGCACAGCCCACGAAATTCTGAACGGCGTCTACGAACGCGCCCGCGGCAAAGATCGTATTTCCCTCGGCTTTCTCCCGCTTGGCACTGGCAATTCCTTCCTCCGCGACTTCACGAAAACCGGCGCCGAATCTTCTCTGCAAGCCCTGATCGAAGACCGCAAACGTCCCGTAGATCTTCTCCGCCTGACTCACGCAAAAGGAGAAATCTATTCCTTCAATCTTCTAAGCGTTGGTTTCACTGCGGATGTGGGCTCCATCACCAATCGCTATTTCAAACCCTTCGGCTATCTCGGCTACTTGCTCGGCGTATTCGTTCGCGTTGTTCAGCTGCGGCGCCGCGCCTTCCGCTTGCGCTGCGACGACGATAAAGACTGGGACGAATCTCGCTGCCTCTTTCTCTCTTTCAACAACAGCAAATTCACCGGTGGCACCATGCTCATTGCCCCGCAAGCCGATCCTTCCGATGGCCTCATCGAATTCGTCCGCTGGGGTCCCATCGGCCGCCTTGGCTTGCTGCGCATGCTCCCCAAACTTTACGACGGCACTCACATCGAACATCCGCTGGCCTCGCGCCGCGCCGTGCGCCACATCGAATTTGCTGCGCAAGTCCCTGTGGACGTTATGATCGATGGCGAAATCGCCCCGCTGGAGTGCGTTTCTCTCGACGTTATCCCCGCTGCCGTGGACATCTATATATGAGGCGCGCCCTGCTGACCGCGCGGGCGGTAATTTTGTGGATTCTCAGCGGCTTACATTTTTTCGTCCTCGCCCCAACACTCGTTCTCCTTGGAATCTTTCTCGACCCGCGCAAGCATGACTGGCTCCAGCGCAGCTTCTGCCGCCGGATCGCTTTTCTCTCCGGCGCCCGCGTGGCCGCCATCCGCGGCCCGGGTTTCGATCCTCAGCGCACCTGCTTCTTCATGGTCAACCACGTCAATCTCTTCGATCCCTTCATGCTCTACTGCGCCATCCCGCAATACGTCCGTGGCTGGGAGCTGGAATCGCACTTCAAAATCCCCGCTTACGGTTGGCTCATGAAGCGCTTCGGCAACGTCCCCGTCCCCGACGTCCGCAAGCCATCCGACCTTCGCCGCATGTTGCGCCTCACGCACGACGCCATTAACTCCGGCACCAGCCTCATCATTTTTCCGGAGGCCAAGCGCACTCGCGACGGCCATGTTGATGAATTCGAGGAAGGCGGTTTCCGCGTCGCGCAGCAGCTCGGCATCCCTATCGTCCCGGTGAGTCTCGTCGGTTCCGTGAACCATCATCGCACCGGCCACTGGATGCTCTGGCCCGCGACCGTCACCGTCTATCTCCACGACACCATCGACACTAAAGGCATGAGCAAACAAGACGTCTCCGCCCTCCGCGAACGCGTCCATGCAATCATCTCCGCGCCCGTCGAAGCGGCCCTGAAAGAATCTCAAAAGTGAATTGTTGGTCTTTGGAAAAATTCAGAAGGATAGATTTACGACGGTAGCTTGATGCCCGGAATGATTCGCCCTGCTCTCGTCTCCTGCCACGTGAACACAATCCGGTTGATAACGGTAATGGTGGACACTACCGCAATCACCCATAACACCGCTCCCATGCGGTTGAACACACCGCCAATGATCAGCAGTACGAGCCGCTCCGGCCTTTCCATGAATCCTACTTTGCACATGGGAATCGAGTTTTCGGCGCGCGCCCGAACATAGCTGACCATTACGCAGGCGGCCATCGCGACTGCTGTCAGCACCACGTAAGAAAATCGTCCGATCGATCCGTACCAGACCAGCAAACCGATCAGCAGAAAGAGATCCGAATAACGGTCCAGCACGGAGTCAAAGAAACCGCCAAAACGGGTTACGCGATTGGTCT
>CAJCHZ010000004.1 GCA_903970165.1 Betaproteobacteria bacterium | reverse complement strand
GCGTAAAAGTGCCCCATGGCGAGGACTTCAGCGCATTCACAATGACAAGGGCCACGACCGCCAGCAAAATCACCATGATCGCCAGCACTGCGATTTGCGCAATCACCCCGCCCCGCGCACTCACTTCTTCGCGCGCCATCTCGCCGAGCGATTTCCCATCGCGCCGGATCGAGCAGAACAAAATCACAAAATCTTGCACGCATCCCGCCAGTGCTGCGCCCGCAATCAACCACAGCGTTCCCGGCAAGTAGCCAAACTGCGCCGCAAGCGTAGGCCCGACAAGTGGGCCAGGTCCGGCAATTGCTGCGAAATGATGTCCGAAGAGAACCCACTTGTTGGTCGGCACGTAGTCGCGCCCGTCGTCATGCCGCTCCGCAGGAGTGGCGCGCTTGTCATCCAGCGCCAAAACGCGCGCCGCGATAAACGCTGAATAAAAACGATACGCGACGAGATAACAGCAAACCGAAGCCACCACAAACCACGTCGCATTCAACTGCTCGCCGCGCGTAAACGCTATCGCCGCAAGCGCCCCGGCCCCCAGCAGCGCGATTCCCACCCAAACAAAGATTTTTAGGATCCGTTTCATTTCCCCGAGCTTGCCCGAATAAACTGCGCTGTGTCTTGCTTTAACTTCGCGAGTGATGGCATGTGCGCATACACCATGTGTCCCGACTCATAGAACGATTGAGTCAGGTGATTCCGCAGAGAAGGATCGAGTCCAAGATGATCGAAAGTGTATTCCGCGGCAAAAAACGGCGTCGCCAGATCGTAATAGCCTTTCGCGACGAACACGTGCAGAAACGGATTCTGCGTCATTGCGCTACGCAGCGTCTCCCCTACGTCAACGTACCGGTTTTCAAATTTCCTGTAACTCCACGGATACACCCGCCCGGTCAGAACTTCGTACGGCAAATCGCTGTCGAATTTCAAATCGCCGCGCACATAATCGTTCAAAGTCGCCGTGTACGGCCCGGTAATCGCAGCAATGCTGGGGTCGTACTCCGGCGCCTCTCCCGCGGCGTCCTTGTCAATCCCTGTGAATCGCCCATCAATGCGCCCGACCGTGCGCCGTTCGTTGCGCAGGAGCTCCTTCGTAAAACGCTCGATCTCCACGCGCATGTTGGTGCGCTCAATGTAGTCCGTCGAAAGACCCGTCAGTCGCGCAAGATGCTGCACAATTTCGGCGTGCTTCGCGTTCGATAATCCATCCCCGGCCATCAACGCGGTGGTGTATTCGCCCTTCGCAAAATTCACCGACTCGTCCACCGCTTTATGCAAATCGCCTTGCAGATCCCCGGGCAGCTTTTTGTGATACCACGCAATGGCCGTGTAGGTCGGCAGAATCAGTATGTACGGCAAGTCGTTGCCGCTATCAAACTCCGTGGTCTCGAAATTCAAAATCGTGGAAACCAAAATGATTCCGTTCAAATACATCCCATACCGCCGCTGCAAATACCCGGAAAGCCCGGCCGCCCGCGTGGTCCCGTAACTCTCTCCCGCAAGAAATTTCGGCGAAGACCACCGCTTGTTGCGCGTCGCATAAAGCCTTATAAAATCGCCGACCGACTCCACGTCTTCCTCAAGGCCGTGAAACTGGTTCGGAGATTCACCTGGAGCTGGCCGGCTAAAGCCCGTCGAAACCGGATCAATGAACACCATATCCGTCACATCCAACAGCGAAGACTCGTTGTCCACAAGTTTGTAAGGCGGCGGCAGCAGCGCTCCCGCATCGCCCATATCCACACGCCGCGGCCCGAACGCACCGAGATGCAGCCAAATCGAAGCCGATCCAGGCCCGCCATTGAACGTAAACATCACCGGCCGCTGCGTAACGTCGCTCACATCATCCTTCGTGTAAGCGACGTAGAACACGCTCGCTTTCGGATCGCCCTCTTCTGTTTTCATCACCAGCGTTCCGGTCGTCGCCGTATATTTGATCTCCTGCCCGCCAATCCGTACGGTGTGCTTCGTCTGCACGACCTTATCTTCCGGCGGAGCTTTCTTGTCCTCTTTCGGTTTCTCCGCGGCTTTATCGCCTGGTTTTTCTGCAGGCTTTGCCGTCGCCGCAGGCGGGGTCTGCTGTGCCCACCCAAACGAAGCGCCAGACAGAATCAGCACAACAAATCCCAAATCTCGAAGTTTCATCAGCAAGAGTCTCCTCTAACCAAGCGAGGGCAAGTCACAAGCAGCCGAAGCACCTCAGCCCGCGGCATCGTATGCGACTGCACTAGCTTCGTCAATCCGTCCGCACCTCGCACTCCATGAGCCAGCCCTGCATTTTCCCTTGTGCTGCGCTCGCTTCCTTATAGAATGCTCCCACGTTCGAGAAACATATGTTTCAAGGAGCATCCATGCGCCTCTCCCAACCAGGGCGGATCGTGTCTCTCGGCTTGGCCGCTCTCTTACTTTTGCCGTCCTTCGCCGTCGCCCAGAAAAAAGATGATCTTCCGCACCCGAAAACTCTTCCCGATCTGCAAAAAGCCATGAAAGACGTTCTCGACAAAACCCACATCCCCGGCGCGGGAGTCGCGCTCGTGCAAAACGGCGAACTTCTCTGGTGCGGCGGATTCGGCAAAGCCGACGTCGCCTCCGGCCGCGAAATCACCTGCGACACCGAATTCCGCGTGGGCTCCATCAGCAAGTCCTTCGTCTCCGTCGCTCTCCTCAAGCTCCAGGAAGAAGGAAAAATCAATCTCGAAGCGCGCCTCCAGGATGTTGCTCCCGAGATCCCCGTCAAAAATAAGTGGGAGTCTACTAACCCGGTCCGCATCGTCAATTTACTCGAACACACCGCCGGCTTTGACGACATGCTGCCTTCCGAGGTCTATAACTACTCTGATCCCTACGATTTCCCCCTCCTGAATGTCTTCCAGCGTTACACAGAGCCAGAGGACGTACGCTGGCCCCCAAGCACGCGCATGTCCTACTCCAATCCAGGTTTCGGCATTGCCGGCTACCTCATCGAAAAGGCCGCCGGCAAACCTTACGATCTCTACATCCGCGAGACAGTCTTGCGCCCGCTCGGCATGAACGTCGCTGACTTTCCCTTCACCGACGCGAACAAAGCGCAACTCGCCACCGCCTACGATGGCGATCCGCCGCGCTCCGTCGGCTTTCCCTACATTTACCTGCGCCCCGCCGGTGACCTGAAATCCTCTCCCGGCGAACTCGCCAAATTTGTGCAATTTTTCCTGCGCCGCGGAAAAGCAGGCGATACGCAAATCCTCAAGCCGGAATCCATCGTGCGCATGGAAACGGTCGAATCCACTCTGGCCGCAAAAAGCGGCCTTCGCCTCGGTTACGGCCTCGCGAATTACACCGAAGTTGTCGGTAACGTAGTCACTCACGGCCATGATGGCGGCATTGATGGCTTCCTCTCCACCTACCGCTACATGCCCGAGCAAAACTGGGGCTACGTCGTCCTGTTGAACAGCACGCATTCCTATCAGGCCATCCTCGATCTCAATCGCCTCGCCATTGACTTCCTCTCTAAAGATTTTCCAAAGCCGCAGCAGCCCGCAATCTCCATATCGCCTGCCGAACTCGAAAAATTCGCCGGGTACTATGCACCCCGCTCTCCACGCTCCCAATGGGTCGCCTTTCTCAGCGACTTGACCGGCGGCCTTCGCATCCGCGTAATCAACGGCCAGCTCACACGCTCTTCCCTCTTCGGAAGCCCCGAAGTTATGCTGCCCGTCGGCAAAAATTTCTTCCGCGCCGAGAATGAGCCGGAAGCCACCTCGATTTTCCTCACCGATAGCGAAGGGAACATGGTGTTCTCTTGCGATGGGCTGGAAGGTTTCGGCTACGGTGAGCGCACCAGCATGGCGTGGCCGTACGCGCGCCTCGTGTTACTCGTTCTCTGCATCCTCTTTATGGCCAGTTCGCTGCTTTTCGCACTCGTTTGGATTCTACGAAAGCTTTTCGGAGCAATGAAAGACGTTCAGCACCTGGCGGTGCGCGCCGTTCCGCTTCTTGCCGTTCTCTGCTTGCTGGCGATGGTTTTCTGTTTTACGAAATTGGATTGGGAAACCGGAAAGTTGACTCTCTGGACGGGTGGTTTGTTTCTGTTGTCTTTGCTATTCCCGCTGCTCTCGCTGATCGGACTGGTTCTCGCCGTGCGCGTGCCTAAGAACGAGATCAACGGAGGCGTGCGCATTCATTCGCTGCTGGTTGCCCTAGCCTGCTGTGTTGTCACTCTATTTATCGGCTCATGGCATCTCATCGGCCTGCGCCTCTGGCTACCGTGATCAACTGAACCAAAATTGCAATTACTCTGAACACCCAAAAAATCGATTCGCCGTCCCAAGCGTGCGATCAAGCCAATCATGCTGCTTTTCCTCTTTCGACGGCAAAATATCCCATCCCGTGAACACCGCCACCAGGTCGTACTCCGGCACCACGAACAATATTTGCCCGCCGAATCCGCGCCCCGCCCACGCCACGTCTCCCGGCTCGCTTCCAAACGATGGCAGCCACCAGAAGTACCCGTATTGCGTGCCGTTCTTCCCCGTTGCCACATGCGCCGATACCGAATCCTTGATCCACGAACTCGACAAAATCGCCTTCCCTTCCCACATCCCGCTTTTCAAAAACAACTGTCCCAGCTTCGCCAGATCGTGCGCCGATAAATACAGTCCGCCTTCCGTGTCCGGCAGACCCGTCGGCGTATGTTTCCAGAAGTACTTCATCCCCAGCGGCTTGAAGAGATATTCCGCCGCATAGTCGTCCACGTTCTTTCCGGTCACCTTCTTGAAAATATGGGCCAGCAGTTCCGTCGCGCCGCTATTGTAAACGAACGTTTTCCCGGGATCTGTCGCCATCGGCTGGTCAATCACGTACTGCACCCAGTCGTGGCTCGCTTCCATAATGTCCGCTGAATTTTTCGGATCGTCGTACGCGACGTCCTCGTGCCACTCAAGTCCCGCGGTCATCGTCAGCAGGTCGCGCAGCGTCATGCGCTTCTTGCGCTCGTCCAGATTGGCGATTTTGTGTGCGTCGAAATACTTCACGACCGGCGTGTCCAGGCTCACCGAAAAATCATTCCGCGTTTTTGCGATCCCGATCGTGATGGACGTTACCGTTTTTGAAATCGACTGCATCGTATGCAAATCGCTTCCCTTGTAAAACGGGTGGTACTCCGGGCTGAAATAATTGTATGGACCGTGCAGGTCGTGGTTCAGCGGCCCTTCTTTTGTCGCGCGCTCACCGTAAATCTGCCCGTAATCGTGCTGGTACGTCTTGTCATAGACGGAAGTCCCGCAGCGCAGCACCAGCATGCTGTCCACAAGCCCGTATTTTCCGGCGGCAATATCCGCGTCGAATGCAGCCAGCTTTTCCGCGCGGAATCCAAAATCGCCCGGAGCCCCTTTCGGCCAGTCTTTTCCTGCGGCCGGTTGTTGGGCGATTCCGGGCGCCGGCGCCAGCGGAAGTAGCAGCGCCGCCAGCGCCACCGCCGCCATCTTTCGCGCAGTATTCCCGTTCAAAAAATGCAGGGCTCGTTTTTTCATCGCCGCTCCAGACGCATCTCGAATCTCAGTCCGCGAGGGAAGTAAATCTCGCCAGGGGATAAAGGTCGCGAAATATTTTCAAAACTTCCTTGCTGAAGTTCGCGCTCGTCGCATCCGTCTTCTTCAGCTTCTTCCGCACAATCCATGCTTGCAGCTTTTCCCAATCTTCGGACGCCGTCGGCCACCCGTCATGTTGTCTCCACTCTTTCTTTTCCGTCGCATACCAGTAACTTTCGTATCGCCGGCCGAGCCTCTTCCTCTGCTGCGCGGGCCATTTCGGTTCAGCGAGAATGCGCGCATCGGTGATTTGCCCCAGCGCCGAATCCTTGCGCTTCGATCCCGAATAAATGCGGAAGCCGGCGGTCACGGAATCCGCTGAAATTCCCACATACAGTTCTCCGGTTTCTCCTTCGCCTGAAAACGGTGCCGGCACTTTCAAGTACATGTGCGCGCGATACGGCGTTTTGTCCTTCGCGAAACGAATGTCGCGATTGATTCGCGAGAAATTCCCACGCCCGCCGGTATCAAAACGCGAATCAATTTCCAGAATGTCCGGGCTCAGTTCTTCAAGCAACCTCCGAAAGGGCTTTACGACAAACTCCTGATACCGTTCCCGGTTCGCATCCATCCATGCTTTGCGGTTGTTCCGCGCAAGGTCGCGAAAGAAAACAAATGTTTCACGCGTAAAAATCGCTTCTGGCTTTCCCATGGATGACCCTCAGTGCGTTTCGGTGCGCACAAGAGTACACGATTCCCTGCCTTGTGGCACAGGTTCGCACTAAGCCTCGAAGGCACTCCTGCCTTTGCAATCCGTAATCTCCTGCTTCGCATTCCGACCAGATTGGCCCTTGCGACTCGGGGCCTGCCGCGCTAGCCTGCAAACATGACCGAATTCACTCCTACCGATAGAACCAAAGTCCGCCGCAAACCAGACCGCGGCAAATACGACTGGGACACCATCTATGCCATCCTGGACCAGGCCTTTGTCTGCCACGTCGGCTTCATCGCCGATGGCATGCCCATCGTGGTCCCAACAAATTACGTCCGCGTGGGCGACAAACTTTTCCTGCACGGCTCAACGGCCAGCCGCTTGATGAAAACGCTGGGTAGCGGTGCCCCCTTTTGCCTCAGTGTAACTTTGCTCGACGGCATCGTTTTCTCGCCCACCGCGACCGGACACTCCGTGAATTACCGCTCGGTAGTCGTCATGGGCAAAGCCGAGCCCATCGAAGATCCTGCCGCGAAGCTTGCAGCCATGCGCGACTTCGTCGAATACGTCCTCCGCGGCCGCTGGGCCACCGTTCGCCCGCCAACCGACCAGGAGCTGAAGGGCACAATGGTCCTGGCAGTCCCTCTAGTCGAAGCCTCTGCAAAAGTACGTGTAGGGTTTGCCGTAGACAGCGACGAAGAGTACGCCTCCGGCGCCTGGACTGGCGTTCTCCCATTCAAGTGGACCCCAGGAGAACCGTTGCGCGATCCCCGCGGCAACCAGTCAGTCCCCGTGCCCGAAAATATCCAGCGCTACACCCGCCCTCAGTAAAATGGAGTAGACTCCCACTCCAAGACGCAAGCAAAGGCGGAGAAAGACCCGCGGCTTTGCTGATACACGCTCTGAGGGAAGAACCATGCCAACCGCTAGATCCATCCTGGCCGAACTCAAGAAAAAGGGCAGCGAAAAAACCCGCGCCACGTACGCCCGTCACGGCATGCCCGCCGACCGTGTGTTTGGAGTCAGCGTTGCCGACCTCAAAATAATCGCCAAAACAATCAAGAACCAGCAGGCGTTAGCCTGCGAGCTCTACGACTCCGGTTTCATGGACGCAATGTACCTCGCAGGGATGGTCGCCGACGGCCGCGCGATGACGCCGAAGCAACTCGGTGCCTGGGCCGAAGGCGCCGCGGGCATGAGCATGATTGCGGAACATACCGTCCCGTGGGTCACGGTGGAAAATTCCGAAGGCCGCGAGCTGGCATTAACGTGGATCAAGTCAAAAAAAGAACACGTCGCCGCCGCGGGCTGGTGCACGCTCTCCGGCCTTATGGCCACCAAAGCAGATGAAGAGTTGGACCTCGCCGAAATCGAAGGATTGTTGAAAACGATTGTGAAAGAGATTGGCGCGGCACAAGGCCGCGCGCGATATACCATGAACGGATTCGTGATTGCAGCGGGAACCTATGTGAAGCCGCTGCTGAAGCAAGCGAAAGCCGCCGCACAGCAGATTGGCAAAGTTTCCGTGGATATGGGCGACACAGCGTGCGAAGTGCCGCTGGCCACCGCATACATCGCAAAGAACGAAGCCGCCGGACGAATTGGCAAGAAGCGGAAAACGATACGGTGTTAATCAGCAGGATTTTTGGAGGAATCTCGGTGAGAAAAGTACTGGCGGTCGGAGCCTTTGTAATTTGCTGCTTGGCGGTCTTATTGGCAGCCAAAGCTGGGACGCTAACCCCGGAGGACACGCAAGTGGACGCTCAAGTCGACGCGCTGGTCCGAGGCGAAATGAAAAAGCAGCACATTCCGGGACTCGCTTTGGGCGTCTATCGAGACGGTAAGATTGTGCGCGCGCAGGGCTACGGCTTCGCAAACCTCGAGTGGGACGTACCGGTAAAGCCAGATACGCTCTTCCAATCCGGTTCGGTCGGCAAGCAATTTGTTGCAACGGCCATCCTGATGCTCGTGGAAGAGGGAAAAATCGGCTTGGATGATCCAGTCCTGAAATATTTTTCGGACGGCCCCGACATCTGGAAGAACATCAAAATTCGCAATCTCCTGACACATACATCAGGCCTCAGCGAATATGAATCCGAAGAACGCAGCAAGCCAGGTGGACCCTTTGATCTCCGTCTGGATTTCACGGAAGACGAGCTCTACGCGAAAATCAAGGCCATGCCCCTGGATTTCCAGCCAGGCGAAAAATGGGATTACCGCAATACGAACTATGTGCTGCTCGGATTCCTGCTCCACAAATTAACCGGCAAATTTTATGCGGATTATCTCCAGGAGCGCATCTTCAAGCCGCTGGGGATGACGAGCACGCGTCTGATCAGCGAAGAAGACATTATTCCGCATCGTGCGGCAGGCTATCGGCTGGTGAAAGGTGAGCTGAAAAATCAGGAATGGGTTTCCCCAACATTTAATTCCACGGCCGATGGAGCTTTGTATTTCACGGTGTTGGACCTCGAAAAATGGGACGCAGCCCTCTACACCGAAAAACTGCTGAAGAAATCCAGCCTGGAGCAGATGTGGACACCGGTGACGCTCAACAACGGCAAGCATTATCCCTACGGCTTCGGCTGGGGCGTGGAAGAGATAAATGGTCACCGGCTTATCCAGCACGGCGGTGCCTGGCAGGGTTTTACCACGGACATCTCGCGCTACGTGGATGACCGGCTCACGGTAGTTGTGCTCACCAATCTCGATGCCGGCCATTCCGATCCCGAGAAAATTGCTCATGGGGTCGCTGGAATTTATCTACCCGCGGTGAAACCCGTGGAACTAAAACCAATCCCCGATAATGAACCGCAGGTAACGGCCCTTTTCCGAGCCACTCTGGCGGATATGGTCGCCGGCCATCCGAACCTGGATTCCTTCACGGCCACAGAGAGAAATGACTGGCCTGCCGAAAAAATCAAGAATGTCAGCGATTTCCTGAAAGCTCTCGGCGATCTGAAATCAGTTGAGCTGGTCGAGCGCACGGAAGACAACGGCGCGCGCGTCTACAAGTACCGCGTCGCATTCGCGGAGCGAACCTTGTTGCTGGCTTTCCGCCTCGACAAGGACAGCAAATTTTTCGATTGGCACATAAGTCCCGACTGAATCGGAGAGACCTGCCTCCAGGGTGGCTCGATGTAGTGCCGCAGCCCGCTACTTCCTGGTGCCGGAACCGGCCAAAGCCGTGGCTACGCCCAGTGAGATCAAGATGCCACCGCTTACGTAGCGCTCCGTGCGCATCCAGCGCGCATTGCGGCGAAATACTTGCGCCACTGTACCCGCTGAAAGCGACCACACTGTGTCGCTGGCCAAGCCGATGGTAATCATCACCATGCCGAGAAGGAAAATCTGGACGGGGACATGGCCCCGCGCGGGGTTAACGAATTGGGGCAGAAAGGCGAAGAAGAAAAGGGCCGTCTTGGGATTGAGTACGTTAACGATTATGCCGTCTGCAAAGACGCGGCGAAGTCGTGTTTGAGGTTCCGCTGGGGAAATTTCGAAGGATTCGCGGCGCCGAAGTTTCTGGACACCCAGATAGACGAGATAGGCCGCGCCCGAATATTTCACGGCGCTGAACGCAAACGCCGAAGACATAAGGAGTGCGGACAATCCGATAGCGGCCGCGGCCACATGAATCAGCGTGCCAACGTGAATCCCGAGCACGGAAACCAAACCCGCCGCCCGCCCCTGCCCGATGCTGCGTCCAACGATGTAAAAAACCGCTGGCCCGGGGATGACAATAAGCAGTGCTGCGGCGCTGAGGAAGAAAAGAAGTTGCGAGTGGCTGGGGAGCATGGTGTTTGGCCTCGGCGTTTTGTCTCAAGAGCTTGGCTTCTGGCGTGCTCAGCCTCAGGCCGCCGTCAGCAGAATCGGCTCGCCTTTCGTGATGACGATCGTGTGCTCGTAATGCGCGGATAGGCTGCCATCGGCCGTGCGAACGGTCCAGCCGTCGCGGTCAAGCGAGACGCGGCCCGTGGTGGCGGCGATGATGGGCTCGATCGTAATGACGAGTCCATCGGTCAAAGTATGTATGGCCATTGGGTCGGCAAAATTGGGCACGCTGGGCTGTTCGTGAATGGTGCGGCCAACGCCATGTCCGCCAAGTTCGCGTATGACGTAAAAGCCGCGTCGCCGCACTTCGCGCTCAACGGCACGCCCTATCTCGCGAGTGCGGTTCCCGATGCGCGCGGCGGTAAGCGCCTGACGAAACGCTCGTTCGGCACAATGAGCCAGCTCGCGGGATTTTTCCTGAGCGGGCGGGACCTGAATGCTGACGGCCGAGTCCGTGTGATAGCCATCTTTCACGGCAGTCAGATCGAGCTTGACGAGATCGCCAGCCTGAACTAACCGGCCGCCAGGAATGCCATGCACGACTTCATCGTTTACGCTGATACACACGTCGCCCGGAAAATTGTAGACAAGCGGCGGAGAAGATTGCGCACCATTGTCGCCCAAAATCTTGCTGCCGATAGCACTCAGCTCAGCAGTGGTCACGCCGGGACGAACAGCATCAGCCATCGCACGCAGCGCTTTGGCGACAATTCTCCCGCACGCGCGGAGTTTTTCAAGCTGTTCAGGCGAATTGATGGACATAAAAGACCTCAAGTGCGAGGAGGTGAAACAAAACAGGCCGAATCAACGATGCGGTTGAACAGCTCAACATTCTCTTGCACGGATTCGTATTGCGTGCCATCCGCTCCGCCGACGAGGAAAAATGTATGACGCCAGATCTTTCCAGTTTTTGTTTTCCCCGAGCTGTCCTGGCCAATCTCTTCGCCGGTTACGTTTACGACTTTCCGTTTTTGTACTCGGACGGAATTGAGCAGCAACTCTTTGTCGGGTTCGGAACTGAACGCCATAGGTCCGAACCACAGTTCCAGGTAGCCGTCTCCGTTCAGAGGCTTGATCACATAACGTACATAGTCCACATCCGGTTTTCCCCCGGAGATCCGCGCCTCATTTACCGGGACGTCAAACTGAAGGCCGTACTTTCCCCAGCCAACCCGCCTCAAGTGGGAACCTTGCTTCCCACAGGCCGACAGGACCATGGGCCGTACTTTGCCAGCCTCGGCTTGCCCCTCCGCGGTTGCGGGAGCCCGCAACAAACCAAGGCTGCCTATGAGAATCGTCAGTAGTAAGAAAGCGGCCACGACGGTCTAGTGGCAGCCGCAGCCACCGCCGCAGCAGCCACCGCCGCCGGAAGAAGAGCTGGACGGCCCTCCGCTCGCGGCGCCGTTGGCCGTGGCGAAGACAGAAAGCTGGATCGTAGCTTTCTTGCTGGCACATTTGGGGCAAGCAATTTCCTGCTGCTTGTTGATCACAATCTTTTCAAACTGCGTTTTGCACTCATCGCAAACGTATTCGTAAATTGGCATGGTCGCGTCCTATCAAAAGCATTATAGCAATTATACCGCACCGATTCTTTGTGAGACTGCCACGGCCGCCAAGGGAACCGCTTTGAAGATCATCCCACTATCTCCTGGCTCAAGTTGGGTACATGCCGCCATTGGGGTTAAGGGTTTGGCCGGTGATGAAGTCGCTTTGGGCGAGCAAAACGGCGAGGCGGCCGACTTCCTCCGGCGCACCGGAGTGGCCGACAGGAATGCGGGACATGTAGTCCTTCGGAATGGCCGCGGTCATATCGGTTTCCACCAGTGCGGGGGCGATGGCGTTCGAGGTGATTCCCTCTTTGGCATATTGCGAGGCGTAGGAACGCATCAGGCCCAGGATGCCGGCCTTGCTCGCCGAGTAGTGGGGGCCGACGATGCCGCCGTATTGCGCGGCGATAGACGAGAGATGGATGAGGCGGCCCCAGCGCGCGGCGCGCATGGCGGGCAGGACGCGCTGAGTAACCAGAAAAACGGAGGTCAGATTCACCCGGAGAAATTCGTTCCAGATTTCCTCGGTGACCTGGTCAGCGGGAAGGATTTTTGCGATGCCGGCGTTGTTGACGAGAATGCCCACGGGGCCAAGTTCCTGTTCCGTGCTGGAGACCAAGTGGTCGACGTCGGCGCTGCGGGATACGTCGGCGTGAATCACAACGGCGCGCCGGCCCATTGCGCGAATGGCGTGCGCCACGGAATGGGCCGCCTCCGCCTGTGTGTGATAGTTGACGACAACATCGGCGCCGGCTTCCGCCAACGCCAGGGCGATAGCTTTGCCAAGCCCGCGGCTCGCGCCGGTGACGAGGGCGATGCGGTTTGCCAGGGGCGGGTCCAATTGAGCCATCGCGTCTGTCCTTAGAGGATGGGAGTTTAAATGAGGAGGCGAATGAAAAACAGGCCCCCCTATGTTTTTTGTAAGTGTTGTCGATAAACGATTTGGATACTCCGTAAGCTATTTAGAATCAGCACTTACAGACTTTGCCGCAAGTGTTGCTTCTAGAAGACTTAGGCTCACTGTGGGCGGCACTCTATGCCGTGGGTTCCGGGCGACGGGAACATCAAGAGTAGGAACCGAACCGTCCGATGGAGCTCAACGACCTTGTGAAGGAAACTCATGTCGCGAAGTCGAGCCCAAAACCAACGGCCCCTCCGTGTGGAGGGGCCGTATGAATCGGAATAGGTTGCGCCGATAGCTGGCTAAGAACTAGTCGCCGGCTACGGCTTCGGTGGCTTGCTCGGCGGACTTGGGAGCTGTCGCGCCGTTGGAGTGGCCGTTGCCATTTCCATTGGAGTGACCGTTGCCCGTTGGAGCTACGTTGCCATTGCCGACGGCAGGCGCGATGGTTACGGGCTTGCCCGCATTGGCGAAATTGGCTGGTGTGGCCTTGGCGATATCAGAGATGGAGCCGATCTGAACTACCGCCGGCTGGGGCTTCTTTAGAACGAGCTCTTCGTAGATGGCGCGAACTTTGGCTTGTTCCTCGAACGCCTTCTTGCGGCGGGCGCGATCTTCTTCGGCGGCCGTCAGAGGAATGTCGTGTTCGAGGTGGCGGACACGAGCGGCGTCTTCGGCGTCGATCTTCAGCGAGTGTTCGAAGCTCTGGAGATTGACGGACTTGCCCTTGGCGTAGATTTCGTGTTTGCCGTGGTTCTTGTACCACTCGGCAACCGTCGCGTTCTTGTGCATGTTCTCGATGATCTGGCGCCAGCCTACGCCGGTGTTGTAGGCGCAGAAGGAAATTTCGCCTTGCTGCGTGGCGTAGGGAATGATGCACATTTCGGTGCGGCGGAAATCGTAGTTGAAAAGATCCTGGAACCACATGCCGGCGATGAAGAGGAAGTTCCAAGGATCCTGGCGGCGCTTCATGGCGTCGTCAATCTTGCGGTCCGGGGAGGTGCGGCCGTACTTCACGGTCGAGCGCTTGGTGAGCGCCCAGGTCTTGTCAAACTTCTTGAAGAGCGCGCTGAGCGTCAAGCCCTTGGGCCCGCGGAACGGGTGATAGTTCTTCAGGAGGGCCATGGCCATCATGAAGTTGGAGAAATTCTTGCCGCGAGCCGCGTCCGTGATGGCAGTAACGTCCTTCGTTAACTGAACGGCATCGAGGAAGCGCGGAACGGGCGCCCATTCCTTGGTGTCCTTGTTGATCATCATGGCGGTGCCGACCCCGCAGTTCGGGTGGCAGCCGCAGGAGAGCGAACCCCACTGGGATTCGTTGCCCTTAACCATGTCCGCGAAACCCGCGAACGTGCTGATGAACGAAATGGGGAACCAGTCGCGGGTCGGTTCGACCTTGCCAACCTGCTTGCTGACGTCCTTGGCGAGGTGAGAAAGAGTGTAGCGCTGGCGGAGGCGGCGTTCCGGAGTGATGTCTTCGTCGCGGCCGGTGAAAGAAACCGGCTGGAAGCTGACGAAGGCGATTTTCTTGGGATTTTCCATCGCGAACTTCACGACGGAGCCGACCTGGTCGTTGTTCACGTTGTTGACGATGGTCACGACAAGGACAATTTCGATGCCCGCTTCGTGCATGTTCTCGATGGCGCGGAGCTTCACGTCAAAGAGGTTGCCGATCTGGCGATGGCTGTTGGCGTCGTTGCCGATGCCGTCGAATTGCAGGTAGGCGTAGCGCATACCGGCGTCAAAGGCTTTCTTGCAGAATTCCTTGCTCTTGGCGAATTCGATACCGTTGGTGGCGGCCTGCACGCTGTTGTAGCCGATTTTGCGGGCATAGGCGACGGCGTCGAGGAAAAGCGGGCTCATGGTCGGTTCGCCGCCGGAGAACTGCACGGACATCTGGCGGCGGGGCTTGATCTTGAGGGCATTGTCCAGAATCTCTTTGACTTCATCCCAGCCGAGTTCGTGAACGTAGCCAACCTGGTTTGCGTCCATGAAACAGGGATCGCACATCATGTTGCAGCGATTGGTGAGGTCCACGGTCAGAACGGAGCCGCGGCCGTAACGAACGGTCGAAGAACCGTGCTTGTGAAGATCTTCGTCGTTGTGCGCCGGAATATCGCGGCCAGGGAACTGCTTTTCGATCCAGTCGAGGAACTTGGCGTCAATGGCCATCATGTCTTCATAGTGGCCGTGGATGGGACAATCCTTAATCATCCAGATCTGGTTATCGCGCTCGATGATCTGGGCTTTGATTTCGCCGACTTTCTCGTGCATCAGATCGCGCCAGTCTTTTTTGCCGGCGATGATCGCTTCACGCGCTTCCTTCACGCATGCAGGGCACAAGGAATCGGTTTGCCGAGGGAAGCCGAGCGTAGGCTTGGTCTTTTCCCAGGACTTGAGCAGCGGCTTATCGGACCACTGCGGAGTAACGGAGGGATTGGGATTGCGCTTGTTGAAATACTGAATGCTGTTGAACGTGACAGCCGCCGTTTTGCACAGCGCCCAATCGAACGTCCTCTTAATCTGCGTCCCAAAATTGCTCGGCATAAAACTGTAGCCTCCAGTTCCAAATAGATGCAGCCCAACTGCTAACCGTTGAGATGAAAGCGGGCCCTTAACTGCCCCCCGGGCCCTGAAGCACGTATGACGTACCGTACCATGCACAGCGGGTACGTCCAACTAAGTCTTTGTACACCTATAGTTTGAAGGTAAAGGGGAGGGTATACCAGCAGGAAACGTCGAATGGTTCAAAATAGGGGTTGAACGGTTTCTGGGAGCATTAAACGGTCGCTTTGGAGGATTGGGGAGGGGGTTACTTCCAGGACGAAGGGGCTATCAGTTTACACGTTTTGGGAAGCGTCGTGTTCCAAGTGGGAAGCGCCGTGGGAGAAATTGTGGCAGACGCTTTCGCTATTCGTTCAACGTGGGACGGATTACGGCGGTGACGAAGTGAGCGAAGTGCGAGGCGCCTTCGTCGAGCTGGAGCCAGCGAACAACGCAATGATCGGCGAGATATTTTGTGACGCGCGTTTCCGGAATGCCGAGATGCTCCGCGAGTTGCGGTTTCAACGAGTCGGCACCGCGACGGCTTGCACCTCCGCGCAAGAGATTCCCTATGGCGATGCGCAGAGTCTGGCAGGATTCGACGTAGTAATAGCTGGTGAGATCGGAATCGGTAAGAACGAAAACGCCAGGACCCACGGGAGCGTGATCGGCGTCATTGAGCTTTACAGGCGTACAGGTTAGCAACCGGCGGAGTTGCATTTCGAGTAGAGACAATCTCGAGGAAAGACCGGGATCGCCGGAACGACCGCGGACGCTGGGGCCGAGATCGCCAATGGGTTCAACAGGGAGCGCCGGGATGGCGCGGCTCTCTGAAGAGCGATGGGGTTTGGGTTCGGCGGGCTCGTCGAAAACTCTGGATGGCAAACCCTTGGCTGGGACCGCGGGCTCCGCGTCGCGAGTTGCGGAAGAGGCCGCTGCCGGGGATTTGGCTGGCTCGGCCTTTCTGCGGTTGCGCCCACCTCGACGGCCACGGCGGCGGCGCTTTTTTTCTGGAGAATCGGCAGAGCCTGATTTTGCAGAGGCGTCTTCCGTTTCCGGCTGGACTGCAGTTTCCGAAGATCCGGCTGGCGGCGAAGTTTCCTCAAATGGGAGCGCCGGCTCAGCAGCTTCAACCGGCGGCGGTGTCAGTTGAAAATCACCGGCTGCTGCTGCGGGCTCAACGACGGGTGGTTCTGCGCCAAGCCGGATGGCGGCTTCCTGCGCCTTGGTTTTCCAATCGGCTCTGCGAAAACGTTCGGCGGCGGCCAGATACCATTTGGCGGATTCCGCATTCTGTCCCGCGGTTTCGAAATAGCGGGCCAACTCGAATGCCACCATGGCGTCGCGCGTTTTTTCGTACAAATTGGAAAGTTGCCCGACAGGGTCTTTGCCGGTGCGAGCCCGGCGAATGCGGGCGGTAATCTGCTTCCAGTCAGCCATGTGTTGGCAGGCATTGTAGCAGCGGAAGCGCGCAACAGCCAGAGGATGTAGGGAACGGTAACTCTTCGATTGGGAGTTCATCCCGACTTAGCTTCTGGATGGAAGCAAGTCGCGACGGCCTCCGAATGCAACAGATCAGAGCCCGCTCCGAGCATTCCGGCTGCCGCCGCTCGCGACGGCAGCCTGCAACGTAAGCAAGGACTTAAGTCCAAATATTAGTCATTGAGTTTCACCGGCACGCCGGCGGCGTCTAGCACTTTGACCCACCCCGGGTCGGGCGCGGCGGCAGGGGCATATTGGTCGTGCCAGTTCCACCACTTGTACGGCTCACTCTGCGGGTAACCCTCTGGTGAGTCTTCCCACTTCTCCTGACGCCCGAGCGGAGTCATGTCCAGATAGTTCCAGGTGCTGCCCATAGCTTCGTCGCCGCGGTTGTTAATGAAGTAGGTGCGGAATATTTTGTCGCCGTCATGGATGAACACGTTGTGGCCGTGCCACTCGTTCACTCCGAAGTCGGTGTCGAAATTATCCGTGATGGTGTACCACGGCATCGTCCAGCCCATCCGCGCCTTTAGGCGCTCGATGTCCTTCTGCGACCCGCGGGAGGCAAACGCCAGCGTAGTATCGCGGGAGTTTAGATGGGAGAGGTGGGCAACTTGATCGGCGCCGAAGGAGCAGCCGCGGCAGGCATGATCGGGCCAGCCGAAGACGCCGGGCTCGAAGAAAGCGCGGTAGAGGATCAGTTGGAGGCGGCCCTCGAACAAATCAAGCAGGCTCACCTTGCCCTTGGGCCCGTCAAACTCGTACTGCTTCTCCACGGCCTGCCAGGGCATGCGACGGCGTTCGGCGGCCAGCGCATCACGGGAACGGGTGAAGGCTTTCTCCTTAACGAGGAGCTGCTGGCGAGCAGCCTCCCACTCCTGCGCCGACACGATGGGTGGTTTGTTTATTACGAGTTGCGCTTTCTCGTTATCCATCTTTGCCTCCTTGCTGGTTGCCATTTTATTTCTCCTTAATTTTCTGAAACAGACCGAGACCACTCGGCTTGAAAAATTTTCTAAACTTGCCGATGCACACCGCCAGTATTCCCCCAGTTGACCCCGTTCCAGCGGCCACGGCTACTGCGCTTGCGATGCATACTGGGCACATATTTCCCTCTCTGAACTTCTTATTCGCCCGCAACTCAATGCGGCTTCGGGGCTTCGGCGCGTTGTTTTACCATCTCGTGGATATGATCCCAGCCTTCTTTGGACTTTCGATATTCTTCCAGAATCAAGCCAAACGCCTGATGGCGGAACGTGATTAGCGTGACGCCGCCCGATTCCTTCAGCCGATATTGAATATTGTTCGTTACCGGATTGGACATGAAGAGCGGTCCCCAGATTTCCAGCAGCGTGGGCTTCTTGATCGCTTGGACAGTCCCCCAGTAATGGCCGTTGTTGTTTCCCAGGTCGCGATACCATCTGCCGCCCGGCCACGCTTCCAGCTTCATGGGCATGGGCTTGTCCACTTCGGTCTCGTTGAACGGCCCAAGCTGATCGAGCAGCGCGGCGAACGCGACGCTGATGGATGCGCGCACTTCAATTTCCTGCGCGATGTGGATCGTTGTCTCTTCCAGCGATAGCGTGTGTGAACTCAAGGTTTCCTCCTGGTTGTGTTTCGGGCGTAACTATTTTTTCTCGTCATTCCTGGCCTCGGCACGTTCCTTGATGCGCAGCAACTGGTGTTGCCACAATCGTTCGAATCTGCTCGTCCATTCGTGCAATGGCCGGATGGCCGTAGCGTTCACTCTATAAAGCATCTGACGACCCTCCCTGCGGGCCTCGACGAGGCCTACATCCTTTAGGACTTTGAGGTGCTTGGAAACAGACGGTTGCTCCATCCCGATGGAGTCGACAATTTCGTTGACGGACCTTTCCTGCATGGCCAGGTAGTTCAAAATGTCGCGCCGGCGGGGCTCCGCCACGGCATTGAAGGCATCCGAAGTTGTCGCCGCCCTGGCCACGCGTCTAATATATTCCCATATAGGAATATATGTCAAGTTCTTTTTTCCCATTTTTTCCGCCTTCCTTTTTCTTCTGCTTGCGATAACGTTGAAAATGGGTTTGTCCCTCGCGACGGGCAACTCGGACGCAATTCCACCTGCGTGCTAATCCGAATGAATGAAAGCCGTGCATCTCCTAAAAATGCGGTAAGGAAGAGTTTTCTGGGCATCAGGTCTATTCTTTATTGACGCAGGGAAAAGGTGTGAGTATCCTTTCGGTGGCCCTCTTGGAGGCTTCAATGGCGCGGTTCCGCGAAATTGTTGCTGCATGCGCAGTATCCTGTCTATTGATGAGCCCGGTATGGGGCGCTACGGAAAGCCCCTTGGGAACGGTTGTCGCCGCGGACAAAGCGAGCGTCAGCGGCGCGGGCGCTGCCGTCGGTACAACGGTGTTCGCCGGCGATAACTTGAGCACTGCGGATGCGGGGAGCGTACAGTTGCGCGCCGGCGGCGCGCGGTTTCTGCTTGGTCAATCTTCGATGGCCACCATCAACGATGATGGCGGCGCGCCGGGAGCAACCCTGCTAAGGGGCTCAGGAACATTTTCCACTGGAATTGCGAAGGCCTTCACGCTGAATGCTGCAACGGCAGTGATACGGCCGAAATCGGATGGTCCGACGATCGGCCAAGTGACCATCCTGAGCGCGAAGCAGTTGCTGGTGAAGTCCATCCGCGGGTCGCTGACGATCACAGTAGGCGATGACTCGCGGACGATTGCGGAGGGCGAATCCTATCGCGTCGTTCTGGGTCCGAGTGAGGACCCGCAGGACCAGCCTCCGCCACAAGGCGCAGGCGCGAAAGGCGGGAAGCCGCCCATCAGCGCTGGTACGAGCAAGTTTGTTTGGTATGCGACGGCAGCGGTGGCTGCTGCGACGATCATCGCGATTCACAAGGCTCTGGAAAGCCCCGATCGACCGTAATTTTTTCTTACGCGTTTTAAACCGTAGCAATCACTTCCATTTCAACGAGGGCATCTTTTGGCAGACGCGCAACTTCCACGGTTGAACGCGCAGGCGGAGCTGCGGAAAAATAGCGAGCGTAGACTTCGTTCATCGCGGCGAAATCGCTCATGTTCTTCAGGAAGACGGTGGTCTTGATGACGTGGCTCAGCTTGCTGCCAGCCACTTCAACGATTCCCTTTATGTTTTCGAGCGTGCGCTCCGTCTGCTGGGCGATGTCTCCGCCAAGAAACTCGTTCGTCTTGGGATCAATCGCGACCTGGCCGGAAACGAACAGAAGTCCGTTGACCTTGATGGCCTGGGAATAAGGTCCGATGGGTTTGGGGCCGCGATCGGTCAGAACGATTTCTCTCATGGCGTATTCTCCCTAGAATGGAATAGGACGCCTGCGGAAGCGTCCTGGTAACGGGAGCGAAAATCCTCCGGCACACCGGGGTGCTTCATCCACAGACGAACAAACTCGGCGACATTCTGGTGCGTTTCCTCTTCGAACGCGGCAATCAGATCGTCGAGGTCGAAGCCATGGCCGCGGCGAGCGGAAAGCATGTGGCGAAAGGCGCGGCTGGAAGCGTCGCGGCCGAAACGCTCCTCAAGGGCATAAAAGAAGAGGAAACTCTTTGCGCGCAGAACCGTTTCGTCTTCCGGTTTGCGAGCACGCGAAGTGTCCGCGGCCTTCGCCGTCTGAGGAATCATACGCAAGGCACGAAGGATTGTCTCGGTACGGAAGGACGGACCCTCGATGGCTTCTTCGCCAAGGGCGGCGGCGAATGCGGGAAAGGCCGAGAGCGGTGGAAGCTGCTCGTAGAGGCCGGGATTTTCGCCGTAGCCGAGCCAACTGGATGCTAGCGAAGGAGCGGAAGCGGACAGTTTGGGTGCGCCGCCGTGAAAATCCATCATCAGCGTGTCAAGCGATGCCAGTTCGGATGAGGCCGCGCCCGGATCGGCGCTCAGAAGATTGGCGTAGGAAGATTCCTGCGCACTGAAGCAGCCTTCTGCCACGGGACACTGCACAAACCAGAACGGCTGACCATTTTTGGGGCGCGTGCCGAACACAGCGTCATACGTCTCAATGGCGCGAACGAGCGCGTCGGTGGATTTGCGAAGAGAAGATGCGTCTTCCTGTGCTTGCGTCCACAGAAAAGCCTTTTGCTTGCCGGCATCCAGAGTCGTTTCTTTGTAGACTCCTGCCACGACGAAAGGATAGCTGTCTTCGGGACGCTGGGTCGACACGACGTTGATTTCGCTACCAGAACGCGAAATCTTTGGTGAGCGTCCGCTGAGGTGGACCAGAAAACCGGCGGGTACGCGCACCTGCAAGCGCCACTGCTTGGGTGGGATGCCGCCGGTGCCAAACAGAGCTTGGGAGGGGAGCAACTCAGGCGCCCAGCCTTCCGACGGCAGAAAAAACGCGGTGGAAGAAAACGTGAATCTAGTTTCGCCCGGAGCGGGATTCTGAAATTCAGCGGTGAGATGCAACTGGTGTTCCTCGGAGACCCGCCAAGGTTGCGGAAAGACAAGAAGCGAGTCGCGAGGATTCTGGGGCGAGGTTTGTTCTCTGAGCGAAACGCCGTCCCAGGTTGCTTGCGCCTGAGCCAGGCGGAAGCGGCGGCGACCCGGCAAGCGCAATTGCATGTCCGGCACGGAACGCGTCCCTGTGTTGCGCAGCTGGTAGGTAGCATCGACACGAATTTTAGGAACGGGAGCAGGATCAAATTGAACTTGGATTTCCTGATTTTCGATCTTGTAGCCCGGGCCCAGAGGCGTGACACAGGAAGAAACCCAAATACCTGCGGCGATAAGAGGCAGAAAAAAGAATCGGCGGGGATGCGGCGGTAGAAACAAAGCGATTCGATTGTAGCGAGGGAAATCGCAAGAAGCAAAAGAGGGAGCGGCCGCTTATACGGTTTAAGATGGGAGTGACTTAGTTTGCTCTGCGGCCGCGAACGCGGACAAAATCGGTGTTCTTGTGATTGCGGATAGCCTCGCGGGACTTGATTTCTTTTTCGGCTGCCTCGTCGGTCATTCCCGCGTTGATGCGATCCAGGATCTGGCGTTCGGTCAAACCCGTGTTTTTGAGGCGCGATATTTCGGCGCTTGCCATGACCGGCTTGCCATCCAAATGCATCTGCAGGACGAGCTGCACGGTGGAATCCGAGAGGCCGATGAGTTTGAGAGTCACCGCATCGATACTGATGGCATCGAGCTGATCGGCCCGCGCAATGTCTAGAATTTGCTGCTCGGAGAAACGGGCTCCCGCCAGATCGGAAGCCGCTTCGGCGCTGGTGAAGAGATGCTTGCGAACGTGCGCGGCACTGACAAGCTCGACGCACGTGTCATCGCTGATGCCGGCGTGCTTCAGCTTGACGACTTGAGCGATCTCCGCGTCGGAAACGTTCAGACCTTTCAGCTGCTCGATGTCACTCGAGAACATGCCGGCGGCGTCAAGCGGACGGTAATCCGTAAGCGGGTGCTGGTGGCAGCCCGCGATCACGGCCGAGAGTATACACACACCGAGGAGCAATCGCTGATACCGCATATCTTCAATTGTAGGGCGCGCAGAGAAAGACGTGCGCAAGTGTGCCGGGGTGATACCCGGCTATAAGGACAGGTGGGGCCGGACGCGGATTCGGCCGCTAAAGCTGATAGACACGGTCCACGCCGAAAACCCCGGAAATCTTGCGAATGTTGGAGAGAATATTTTCCAGCTGGCGGCGGTCCACGATTTCGAGGCTGGCTTCGATGCGGGCATTCTGCTTGTCGGGACGGCTCTCGAGATTGCGAATGTTGGAGCCGGCTCCGCTGATCACGGCGGTAATTTCGGCGAGGAGTCCGGCGCGGTCCTTGGCACGAATGGCGAGCTGCACGGGGAATGTAGCCGAAGTTTCGCCGCCCCAGTCGACGGCGATGCGGCGTTCGGTCTGGTACATAAGGTTCTGAACATTCGGACAAGCGCGGGTGTGTACGGCAACACCGCGTCCGCGCGTGATGTAGCCGACGATGTCGTCGCCGGGAATTGGATTGCAACACTTGGCGCGGTAGACGAGCAAATCGTCGTGGCCTTTGACGATGAGCGGGGCTTCGCCGAAGCCCAGCATGCGTTTGACGGTTTTGACGATGGTGGGCTTGGAGTCTTCCTGTTCCGTTTCCGCGGGCTTGTTTGGCTCGCCGAGCAGCCGCACGAGAACCTGACGGGCGGAGTATTTGCCGAAACCCACAGCCGCGTACAAGTCCTCTTGTTTCGAGAGTCCATAATCTTCGAGAACCTTTTTCCAATCGGCTTCGGGAATTTTCTTCAAGCCCCGATCGAAATTCTTCGATTCCTTCTCGAGCAGCTTCTTGCCCATGTCCGTGGCTTCTTCGCGTTCGTGCAGGTTGATCCACTGGCGGATTTTGCTGCGGGCGTGCGACGACTTGACGAAGCTGAGCCAGTCCCGGCTGGGCGTATGACTTTTGTTGGTGAGAATTTCGACCACGTCGCCGCTGACGATTTCATGACGCAGCGCCACCATCTGGCCGTTCACTTTTGCGCCGACTGCCTGGTGGCCAACTTCCGTGTGCACCGAATACGCAAAGTCAACGGGAGTCGCTCCCCTCGGCAACTCCAGAACACGCCCTTTCGGCGTAAACGCATAAACCTCAACCGGAGCCAAATCCACTTTGAGTGTGGACAGAAATTCACTCGGTTCTTGAAGCTCTTGCGACCACTCGATGAGCTGGCGCATCCACGCGATGCGCTGGTCGTCTTCGCCGGAGGCAGGTTTGCCATCCTTATATTTCCAGTGCGCAGCGACGCCTTCTTCCGCGATGCGGTGCATTTCCTGGGTCCGAATCTGGACCTCGAAAGGCTGTCCACCGCTCAGCACCGTCGTATGCAGCGATTGATAGAGATTCGGCCGCGGCATGGCAATGTAGTCTTTGAAGCGGCCCGGAACCGGCCGCCAGATGTGGTGCACCACGCCTAGCGCGGCGTAGCAACTGCGCTCCGTGTCCGTGATGACGCGGATCGCCAGCAAGTCGTAGACCTGTTCGAGGCTGCTCTCCTGCCGCAGGATTTTGCGGTGCAGCGAGTAGAGGCTCTTGACGCGCGCTGCCAGCTCCGCAGGAATGCTGTTCTCGACCAGCTTGGTGCGAATGCTGTTCTGCACTTCTTCGAGAAAGCGCTGGTGCACCGGACTTTTTTCCGTGACTTCTTTTTGCAGCGCGAGAAAAGCTTCCGGTTCGAGAAAGCGGAAAGACAAATCCTCCAATTCCCCGCGGATCATGCCCATTCCCAGGCGGTGCGCGATCGGCGCGTAGATGTCCAGCGTTTCCCGCGAAATGCGCTGCTGCTTTTTCCCCTCGAGAAATTCGAGCGTGCGCATGTTGTGGAGGCGGTCGGCGAGCTTGACGAGAACAACGCGGACGTCATTGACCATCGCCAGCAGCATCTTGCGGACATTTTCTGCCTGGCGCGCTTCCGGCGCCGTCATATTCAAGCGGCCGATTTTGGTGACGCCTTCGACGAGATGAGCCACGTCGGCCCCAAAGCGTTCTTCAATGCGGGCGACGGGATACTCGGTATCTTCGATGGCGTCGTGCAAGAGGGCTGCCGTAAGCGTGGTGGCATCCATACGCATATCGGCGAGGATATGGGCCACTTCGAGCAGGTGGGAGATATAGGGATCGCCCGAGCTGCGAAATTGGTCGCGGTGGCGTTCGGTGGCTATCTCATAAGCGCGGCGAACCATCCATGGGTCTTCCAAAGGGCGGTTCTTACGGAGTTTTTCGAGGAGTTCTTCGAAGCGAGCCTCAAGCTGGCGGATGGCGCGGTCCCGCTGAAAGCTTAAGGGTACGTTACTGGGCGACGGCATATCCTAGTATACGCCTGAAGGAGACGCGGCGCGACCCGCCCAGTCTGGCGCGAGTGTTGCGGGCAGCTCGCTTCGGTCAATGAGTGTAATGGGGATTTATCGCCAGCCATCGAGAGTCGCCTGGTCAGGTGCGCTTGACGGCGGCGGGTCCGCGTGGGACCTTACGCGTATGAAATCGCAACTCTTTGCCCGCATTCTGCTCGCCTGTTTGTACAGCGCTTCCGTCGCCGCTCATCAATCGCCGAGCTCATCGAGCAGCGCGCCGACGTCCGTGGCGCTGCCGCAGATCCAGTCGCCAACCGGTCCTTACGGCATCGGCAGGATTGGCTATCACTGGACGGACGCATCGCGTCCGGACGACTACGATCCCAACCTCCGTCGCGAGTTGATGGTCTACTTTTGGTACCCGACGGCGAAGTCCGCCGGTACAAAAGGACAGTACCTCCCGGGCGCGGCGCAGATGGACGCTCTTCCCGAGATCCATAAGATCATGAGGGGCGAGTTCGGCAACGCCTGGGAACAGATTGTTTCGGGAGAGATTTCCTCGCATGCGATTGACCATGCGCCGATCGCCAAAACCGGCGTGCCATTCCCGGTTATCACCTTCTCTCACGGCCTCGGCGGCACCGGGTTTCAATACACAATGCTAATCGAACATCTGGTGAGTTATGGATACGTCGTCGCCAGTATTGAGCACACGTACACGGCTAAGGCGATCTGGTTCCCGGACGGCAGAGTTGTCACGCAACACAACGATTCGCCTCCTGCCGGACTCTCCCAATCCGAGCGCGAAAAGTGGATGATCAAACAAGTTTCGATCGGTATCAGCGAAGGGGCCGCCGACGTTCGGTTCGTGATCGATCGCATCGAGGAGCTCAAACGCGACAACCCGCACTCCGCGCTGGCGGGCGCAATCGACCCGAAGCGGCTCGCGGCCATGGGACACTCGGCAGGAGCGGAATTCGCCGCGCGCGCCTGCCAGCAGGACTCGCGCATCCACGCTTGCGTTGACCTCGACGGCGGCATGGTGCCTGTCGCCGCCCTCCCGCTCTATGAGGACGATCGAATGATGCGCCAGCCGCTCCTGTTTCTCGAGGTCTACCACCCCGACGATAGGATGGGTGGCATGCCCGACGAAATCGCGAAATACAAAAGAGTCAGGGAACAGCAGCTTCAGGAATTACCCCCGGGCTCCTACGCCGTGGTGCTGCACTCTCCCGAGATCGCCCATCCGAGCTTCAGCGATGTGCCGCTTCTCTTCCACGGTCACGACGGGTTTCCCGAAACTCCTGTTGTGCTGCACAACCTGGACCTGATCACGCGATTCATTCGTGACTTTCTCAGCAAGACACTTCGCGGGGAAAAAGTTTCGCTCTTCGATGGGCGTACCTCTCCTCTTCCCGAAGCTATCGTCACGGCATATGGCCACTGATTCCGAAGGTGTGGCATCGACCCGTTGAGCTGGCACGGCTCATCGGAAACTGACACACCACCTGGCGCTGCGCCAGGCAGACTTGCCCGCCAGAAATGGAAAGGACGCCCTTGCAGGCGTCCCTGTCGTTAGAAAATCGATTTATTAAAGGTGATTCGTCAGCTCGCTCAGGAAGACTGCTGCGGCTGATCCAGGCGCTTCTGCTTGATCTCCTTGACCTTTTCTACCAAGTCGTCGGCTTGCTTTTCCAGTGTATCCCGCTCGGCGGCGCTTTCCGCCATATCCGCCTTGCGGCGCAGGAGAAGGTTTAGATAAGCCATGGCGTCGTCGTAATCAGGCCGAAGAGAGATGGCCTTTTGCAGATCGGCAACGCCCTCATCCACAAGCGGGCCGTACTTGGTCGTATAGTCGCCACGGATGGCAGCGGGCAGCGGCTCCGCGTCCTTGACCTGCTTCTTGATGTTGGCCTTGTTGTAATCCAGGCGCATTTCATTGTTCGCGCGCCAGGCCAGCGTCCAATCGATCACGCCCACCCAATAGTAGGGCTCCGGATCGTCCGGTTTGATCTGGATATGGCGCATGTGGTAGGTCTTCGATTCCTCGAACCCTTTCGTGTCTACTGGCGGTGTGCCCGCCATCTGGAATAGAAGAGAGCCGATGCCATCAATAGCGCTGAGATTGTTTGGATCGATTTCGAGAACTTCCTTAAATTCGGCAATGGCCTGTTCGCCGTGGGCCTTGTTTTCCGGCGAAGGCGCGCCGGGGATGTACACGCTGGCGTAGGCGGTGGCCAGGTAAAGGCGCGCCACCATCAACGTCGGATCAAGCTCCTTGGCGCGCTTGAAATCTTCAATGGCTTCGTCCGAGTGTCCGTTCTTGAAGGCGGCGACACCCTTGTTCAGCAAATCGCGGGACTTGAGCTTGTTGCAGCCCGAGATTCCGAACGTAAGGATTACCAGCGCTGCCAGTGAAGCCGTCCGGCGAGCCATACGACCTGATGCATAAGTCATCGAAGCATCCATCCCTGCTAGGATTCACGTCCGCCCTGCGAGGGGCCAATCTACACTATTTAACGCGCAATTTCGAGTTCCGTCGTCATGAGGCCCACAGAATTAATTCCCGAGGCGCGCATAACGTCGATGGCTCTGGCGATGTCCCCAAATTCAAGTGCGTTATCACCGCGAACAAAAGCCACTCGGCTGCCCCGCATCTTGAAAATCTCCTGGAGCCGGCCCTGGAGATCCTGCCACTGCACCGGATCCTGATTGATGCGCAGCGTCCCGTCCCCGAGCACTTGTACCACAATCAGGCCCGGCAAAGGCGCTGCTACTTCCTGCTGGGTCTGAGGCAAGTCCACCCCCAGCCCGAATGGCACTGGCGGACGAATCACCATGAATATGACTAAAAGCACCAGCAGAATATCAATCAACGGAACGACATTCACTTCCGCAATTGATCCAAGCCTTGCACTGCCGACCGTAATCGCCATAATCCACCTCGCACTAACACAATTGCCCCGCGAGGAGGACTCCCACACCCTGCGGCGGCCAGAAAGCGCCGCCAGTGAGAAAACCTTGCTTCTTACTGCCCGGCCTCGAGCTTGGCCGTGATCAAACCGACTCGGTCAATTCCCGCCCCGCGCATGATGTCAATCGCGCGAGCCACTTCCGCGAACAGTACATCGTTGTCGCCCTTAACAAAAGCGATTTTCTCGGCGCGCTCCTTAAAGATCGTTTCGAGACGCGGCCCCATGCCATCCCAGGTCGTGTCTTCGTTGTTGATCTTCAGTTTGTTGTTGGCGAGCACCTGAACAACGACGGTCTTGTTCTCCAACTCGACGTCCTGCTTCTGGTTCGGATTGGGCTGCGGCACAAGCGCATCCAGGCCGTGCGGGGTAAGCGGAGTGATGACCATGAAAATGATGAGCAGCACGAGCAAAATATCAATGAGCGGAACGACGTTCATTTCCGCCATCGAACCGCCCTTATTGTCTCCAACTGACATTCCCATTTGAGATCTCCTGTAAGCCTGCGCTGCTTCCGCCTTGCAGGCTATCAGCCCGCGCCGGGTGGGATCCGGCGCGGCCGTTTTGAGCTGGCAAACGAATGGTGCCACGCGACACGCACCCGCTTACGGCCTTCCTCGGCTTCAATCCGCCGATGGGGTGGCGCCGTTAGCCGGCGGTGTAGGTGTTGTCCTGCGTTCCTGATTCTGTTCCGTCAAAAGGCCGAGCTGATCGACGCCCGCGGAGCGGATCTCGTCCACCACCGCGACAACGTCTCCATACTTGGCTCTTGCGTCGCTCTTCACGTACACAGTCTTATCGAGACGGGCGGAAATCATATCCTTGATCTGCCCGGTGATATCGTCCTTGGAGATCTTCGTATTCTTAAGATAGATCGTCCCGTCTCGCGTGACCGCCACGATGATCGCGTCATCCTTGTCGGCATCCTGCATTTCGTGCGCGTTGTTCACCCTCGCCATATCCACGGGCAAGGATTTCTGCAACATCGGCGTGACCACCATGAAGATGATCAGCAGGACCAACATGATGTCGGCCATCGGAATGACGTTCGGCGCCGCCATTTGCGCTCCGACTTTTGGCTTGTAGCCCATGAGTGTTTACCTTACTTCTTCGCGCCGCGACGCAGGATGAAGTAGTTGATCAACTCCATCGAGGAGTTGTCCATCTCTACGTCAAACGCTTCAACCTTATTGGTGAAGTAGTTGTAAGCCCACACGGCGGGGACAGCCACGAGAAGACCGAGAGCTGTGGTGACGAGAGCTTCCGCGATACCGCCGGCAACCGCCGACAGGCCGGTCGCTTTGCTCGTCTCAATGCCCTTGAAGGCGTTCAAGATGCCGACGACCGTGCCGAACAGTCCGACGAACGGAGCCGTCGAGCCGATGGTGGCCAGCGCCGAAAGACCGCGCTTCATTTCCGCGTGAACGATGGCGACGGAGCGCTCGAGGCCGCGCTTGGCCGCTTCAATCACGTCGGCATCGGTAACTTGCTGCGATGCGGATTGGAATTCTGAAAGGCCCGTCGCCACGACTTTGGCGATGTGGCTCTTCTTGTTCCGCTCGGCGATGGCAATCGCTTCGTCCAGCTTGCCTTCCTTGAGTGCGCCGGCAACCTGCTGTACGAACACGCGCGACTGCTTGCGAGCGGCGCTGTACATCAGGGCGCGGTCAATCATCACGCCGAAGGAATAAATCGAAAGCACGAAAAGAATCAGAACAACGATTCTCGGAAGGGTACTCATGGAAGACCACATGCTCCGCAGATCCCAAGAAGTAGTCTGGGACTGGAAGAACAGGGCCGCGTTCACAAACAGGGTCGCTACCATTCGTTTTGCTCCTTAGTTCTGATGGCTCCGGGTTCCCGGAGCCATCGCGAGAGTTTGCCAAGCTTGCCGCCCGGACCAGCGCGCCTGTCCCACGACCGGCGCACCGGACCGCTTACTGGTTCAGAGAGAAAATCACGTCGATCGTGGTGTCCACTTCCACGGCTTCTCCGTTGAGAAGCGTCGGATGATACTTCCACTGACGCACCGCGTCGAGCGCGGCTTGCACCAGCAGTGGATGCCCGGACATCACTTCGAGTTGCTGCACCGAGCCATCCTTGCCGATAATGGCATGTAGACGCACGGTACCTGAAATACGCGTCTGTCTCGCCAGTGGCGGATAGGAAGGCTGCACACGGTTGACAAGCATGGCCGCGGTTACGTTCCCGCCCTGCTTGATGCGCGACTGCGTCGGCTTGGGCGGTGGCGGGGCAGTGCCCATACCACCGATGACGCCGCCAATCACGCCGCCCATTGAACCGCCGGGCACGCCGCCGGGCACGCCGCCCGATACGCCCGCATCCATGTCGGGCGCGTCTTCCTTAATAATCTTGACGTCTTTCGGAATAGCCTTTGGCTGCACAAGCTTGCCCGCATCCATCAAGTGCACCTGTGGCTTGATGTGAACAACCGCCGCGGGAGGAGGTGGCGGCGGAGGAGGGGGTGGAGGAGGAGGGGCGGTTAACATGGTCGCCGTAAAGCTCTTGGGAAGAGCTTCCGTGTAAATCAGCGGAATGAGGATCAACACCGTGAGGATCAGCGCTTGCACGACCATGGAGACTGCCACTGTCCACGGCTTGTTCGTCGCTTTCGTCTTACCGGAAAGCACCATATCTTCAAACATGCATCCTACCTCCTGCCCGAGGGCGCCAGGCGTCCGGGGACGCTTTCGCTACCACGAGTCTTGTTGCCGGCTGCGGGTCCGGTCCCAACTGCAACACCCTGTTGGCCGCGCCAGCGATTCCAGGCGACCACGAGCGGTGCAGCGATGCCAAAACTGGAGTACGTTCCTACCACAATCCCCACCACCAGAGCAAAGGAGAAAGCACGAAGCACCTGGCCACCCATCAGGAACAGGACGAGTACGGTGAGGAAAGTCAATCCACTGGTTAGTATCGTTCGCGAAAGCGTCTGGTTGATGGACTTGTTGACGACATCCGGGAAAGATTCTCGGCGCAGCAAACGGTTGTTCTCCCGGATGCGGTCAAAGATAACGATAGTGTCATTCATCGAATAGCCAACCAGAGTAAGCAGCGCCGCAATGACGGTGAGTGAGATCTCGAAATGCAGCAGCGAGAAGAATCCCAAGGTAATTAAAACGTCGTGAAACACCGCCAGGACCGCGGCTGCTCCGTAGACCCACTCGAATCGGAAGGCAATATATACCAGCATGCCTCCCAAAGCATAGAGGGTAACGAAGACGGCCTGGCGGCGAAGCTCGCCACCGACCTTGGGGCCGACAACCTCCGCGCCGCGAAAGGCAAACGAGCCGAGCGCAAAATTGTCTTTCACGGCGGAAAGGACGGCTGGAGTCACGCCACTGACATTCGAAAGAAGGTCGAGATTCGTGAGAACTCCATGGCCCTCATTATCGCGATAAGCGAGAATTTTTTTGGCCAGCTGTTGGTAGCGGTCTCCGGCATTTGTGGAAAGAAGCAGGGGATCTTTTTGGGTGAGGAAAGCGGTCAGCGTAGTGGGAGTGGCGGAGTTGAAGTCTGGTTTCGTTGAACCGCTGACCCCGTAAACCTTGTCGAGCGCGGCGAGCACTTGCGCCCTGCTGGCATCGCCAGCTTCGTCCCCCTGGCCCTTTTGCTCGACGAAGATAAGTACTTCATTGGAGCTGGGATCCGAAATGTCGTGAATCGGCTGGATTTCGCTGTTCCCAAGCCCTTGCGCGGTTAACCCGGCGCGAATCTGGTCAATGTTTGGGGGCTGGGCAAAGCGCACATCCACGTTGGTGCCACCCTTGAAATCAATGCTGTATTTGAGGCCACCCTGGAAGAATACAGAGGTCCAACCGGCAATCAGCAAAATGCCGCTAAGGGCATAGAAATACTTGGCTTTGCCCATCCAGTCGATGTTGGGCTCTTTGAATAACTCGATCATGCGGCTCTGACTTCCCTTCTTTAGACTCCAGCGCGAAGGGGAATGTTCCCACAGCCTCCTTGTTTAGATTGGAGGCTTACGCGCCGGAAACCTACTACTCCATGGTTCCCGTTTTTACCGACCATCAGCACTATAAGTCCTAGTACAGGTTAAATGCTTAGTTCCGCCTGACGGTCCATCTTGGCCAGGTGATACACGAAAATCGCCTTGGAAATGTAGATCGCTGTAAACACGTTGGCGATCAAACCGACCGTCAAGGTGATCGCAAAACCCTTGATCGGGCCACTTCCGAAAATGAACAGGAAAAAGGCGGAAACGACGGTCGTCACGTGGGTGTCGATAATGGTCAGGAAGGCCTTGTCAAACCCCGCTTCCACAGCCGAGGCGGCCGACTTGCCATTGCGCAGTTCTTCGCGGATACGCTCAAAAACCAGAACGTTCGAATCCACGCCCATACCAATGGTTAGGATGACCCCGGCTATGCCAGGCAACGTGAGCACGGCCCCAAAAAAGGCCAGCGCGGCCAACAGAATAACCAGGTTCAGGATCAAGGCGAGAACCGCATTCGCGCCTGAAAGCCGATAGTAAAACAGCATGAAAATCATGACCACAAGGAGACTCAGTACGGAAGCCTGAACGCCGTGGCGAATGGAGTCCGCACCGAGCGAAGGCCCCACGGTACGCTCTTCGAGGTACTTGATGGATGCGGGAAGGGCTCCAGCGCGCAGGATTAACGCCAGTTCGTGCGCAGATTCCTGACTGAAGTTGCCTTCGATCATGCCGGAATCTTCAATTTTACCGTTGATCACGGGAGCCGAATCGACGCGATGATCCAGCACAATGGCCATCTGCCGGTTAATATTTGCCTGTGTAAACGGACCGAAGCGGTGCGCCCCTTCGGACGACAGTGTAAAGTCCACGACCCATTGACCCGGGTTGTTTGCGTTGCGATTTTCCGTTGCGCTGCGGAGATCCCGGCCCGTTATCACGGCTGTACGGCTTAAGATGTACCAGCCTTCTCCAGTATCCACGGCACCCGACGCATTTCGCGTCGCGGACTTGCCGGGAACAAGCTCGGTGCCAGGCGGCAAAACGCCGCCATGCCGGCTCAGCGCCTCCGTCTCCGAGCTGTAAACGACGGGATCCTCAACGAGTCTCAGCTCTAACTGCCCGCCCGCCTGGATGACTCGCTTGGCCTCGGAGGGATCACCTTCGCCCGGAAGCTGAACGAGAATTTCGTTGTTATTTGCGCCACCCCGCAACTGGATGGTGGGCTCGGTCAATCCGAGGGCGTTGATGCGCCGGTCGATGGTCTCGACCGATTGATTCATGGTGGTTTCCTGAATCTGGGCAACGGCCCCGGGCCTCAGCGTCAGCGTGTAACCGGATGGATCGCCGGCAGCGGGCGACATATCCCAAACGTTGTTAAATTGCTGGTTGACGTAATCGCGAAATTCCGGGAGGCGGGCAGAGTCCACGTTGTGGACGAGAATGTGCGTGTCGTCCACGCGGTGCACTTCGTCATAAGAGATGTTCTTGCCGCGCAACCACGTGGTCACGCGCTCGACCATCTGGTCGGTCTCCTGGGCTACAGCTTCCTGGGTTTGCACTTGCAGGACGAGGTGCGTGCCGCCCTGGAGGTCCAGCCCGAGCTTGATCTGGTGACCGAAATTCTCTTTGAGCTGCGTCAGGGAAGTCGGAAACGTGGGCAGTCCCACGACGCCGTAGATGCAGCCGAGAATGACGAGAAGGATGAATATTGCTTTCCACTTCAGATTAGGGTTCATGGTCAGAAAGTTAGACGCGCGCTCCGGCCGCGGGTGGGTTTATTTCGCATCTTCCGATGCCTCCACCTGCGCAATCGCCGAACGCGCGATGCGGATTTTTACCTGGTCGGCGACCTTGAGGATGACCGTATCGCCGTCAATACCATTGATGGTGCCGTAGATGCCGCTGTTGGTGATGACTTTGTCGCCGGACTTGATCGCCGCGAGCATAGCCTGCAACTTTTTGCGCTGGCGTTGCTGCGGCAGAATGAGCATCACGTAGAAGATGCCCATCACAACGATCATCATTACCAGCGGGTTGGAGAGGAGACTCCCCGGGCCGGAAAGCTGAAAAACAATCGCCGCCATCATCGTCGAGAAATGCATGGTCAAGAGCTGCATCGTTCCTTTCCCTAATTCCAGGTCAACGAATTCGGGTCGACCGTTTCACGTCAACTCATGACAACCGGGCCGGCCTCATGGGAGATGGCACCAGCACGGCGGGCCAAATTCCCCGCTCTCACTGCCCGCCGGATTCTCTGCTCGTATTGCCGCGCAGGTCAGCCAGGGTAACGCCGGGCCATACTGGAAGAATCTCGGACGCTATTCCGGCCCCACGTTTCCGGCCGGGCCTATAGCATAGCGCGCATGCATCTCAGATGAGAAATTCGCTAGGTTCCCAAACTCGATAGCCTCGCGGATTTGCCTCATTAAGTCAAGGTAAAAGTGGACATTATGGTGGGTGGCCAGGATCGCCGCGGAGAGTTCTCCGGCGGCGAAAAGATGACGAAGATATGCGCGCGTGTAGCGGCGGCAAACGGAGCAAGCGCAGTTTGGATCGGGCGGCTTCTGGTCCTGTGCGTAGCGCGCGTTCTTAATGAGCACGCGGCCTTCGCTCGTGTAAAGGCAGGCATGGCGCGCCGCACGCGTTGGAAGCACGCAGTCCATCATGTCTATGCCGAGCGCAACGTAGTCGGCGATTTGTTCAGGCCGCCCGACGCCCATCAAGTAGCGCGGGCGACCGTGCGGCAGCAGCGCGGTGACTTCGCCGGTCATTTCACAAGTCACGGCGTGAGGTTCGCCAACGGCAAGACCGCCGACCGCGTAGCCGGGAAAATCAATCTCGAGTAGTTGGCGCGCGCTTTCGCGGCGGAGATCGCCAAACGTAGCTCCCTGCACAATGCCAAATTGCCATTGTCCAAGGCCACCGTTGCGGCTCGCTTGCTCCAGAAAATACCTTCGCGCGCGCCCGGCCCACTCCGTCGTGCGCTTCAGCGCTGCCTCCGCCTTGTCGCGCGGCGCGGGAGTCTCAATACACTCATCGAGCACCATCGCAATATCCGGCCCAAGAGCCAGTTGAATCTCGGCGGCTTTTTCGGGAGTGAGCAAATGCTCCGAGCCGTCCAGATGGGAGCGAAAGCGCACGCCTTCATCCGTAACTTTGCGCAGCTCAGAAAGGCTGAACACCTGGAAACCGCCTGAGTCGGTAAGAATCGCATGCGGCCAGGCCATGAATTGGTGCAGCCCGCCAAGCTTGCGAATCAGTTCGTGCCCAGGCCGAAGATACAGATGATAAGTATTTGCGAGAAGGATGCCGGCGCCAATTTCCTCAAGCGCTTCGTTGCGCAGGCCTTTAACAGTGGCCTGCGTCCCCACCGGCATAAAGAACGGTGTCTGCACCGCGCCATGCGGCGTATTCAAAACACCGCGCCGCGCGCCCGTGGGATCCGTCTTTGTTACTTCAAACGAAAAACTCACTAACTCAGTGTATCAGGAGGTGTATCAGGAGAAGATAAACGCCCATCCCACTCGGCAAACGACGAACGCCGCCCACAGACCGAAGACAATCATGTAAGGTTTGCTCCCCTTGAGCTTTTTGGGGCTTGTGGCAGCGAATCCGATGGCCAAAAGGATCATCGTCCAGATAGAAAAAACGTCGATCGACTTACAGAGCGCGACCAGCCACTTCGCCGATTCGTCCGGCAGAAATGCGGCAATGTTGGACGCGAGCGGGTTCTCTAAGTCAACCGTACCGGGGTCTTTCAGATAAAGAGTCAGTATTAAAAGTGGACTGCTGATAAGAGACGTCAGAAAAGCGTGAGCGGTGATGGCCATCGAGGTTGTGAAATTCGTGCTCGCTCCCCCAAGCAAAGAATACCCGCCCCACAAGACCAGGCTAATGATGAGCAGGCCCAGGATGGGCCCCAGGAATCCGACCGCGTAAGTAAAAGGCGGCGTAAATTTGGCGCCCGCTTCAATCTGCTGCTGTTTCTGTTCAGCGCTAAGGTTCGCAGCACGCGGACTCTTCTCGATCTGCTGGCTCATGAACTCCCGCCAGTTGATGCGCTGGTTGATGGCCACGCTGACGACCACGCTCAGGAGCGTGGTTAACACAATGGGCAGCAGCCAGCTGGGCTTACGTACGATGTCTTCAAAAGTCTTCCCGGGCGAGAAAAACACACCAATGATCCGGCCAAAGGCGCTTATGGATGGCTGCTCGTCGGGAGCAGCCGGTGCAACGGCAGACGTCGTTTCCATGTAAAAGCCTCCACCACGAGGTTGCGGAATACTTGCTGTAAACAATACGCAGGACCAATCCGAAAGATTTCAGAGGCAGAATTTTAGCCGAAATGGCCAACAATTGTATGGAAAATAGCGTAGGGCAGGCTTCAGCCCGTCCCCCCCCGATAGAGGAGGGTTATTGCCGGCAGAGCCGGGACAAAGACAAAGCGGTTTTATCGTTTGTTGAGAGGAATAACAAATTTCAACGCCGTGAGCGTCGCGGAGAATCCAACAACCTTTACATCTTTAAGTCCTGCTTTTCGCCCGGAGGCAATTACATCGTTTTCCGTGATCATCTTCTGGCCTTTGGGATAAACAATCCATAGCGCCGCCCCGCCCTTTAGGGACTTCGCGATCTTCGCAACGGAAGAGAGCTCCTTTTGAGAGCCGGCGCTAAAGAAAACACAATCCGACCCCGCGCCAACCTTTCCGGCCGTGACCTCGCCGGCGATTTCCTTCAACTCTTGCGGAAAATCCGATTCGAGAGCACCGATCGTAGATACCTTCGAGCCAGACTTGATCCCCAGCTTTTCCATACGCGATTTCGGGTGCAGAATTTTATTGGCCCACTTTTCCGCCTGTGGGCCCAGTTCAAACGAAGCATGGCCTTCCGGAAAATCAATTCGCAGCTCCCCGTCCACCGCTTTCAGCGATTGGATCTGTGCAAACGGAATTTTCAGCCGGAACTCACCTCGAAAAATCAGCTCGCTGGTTTCCAGCAGCGCCTTTCCCGCAGAAACCTGCTTACCGAACCGGACCGTGCAATTCGCCTCATTTCCCATGCTTCATTCTCCGATCCGCGGCTCTTCGCCAAATTTCCTCGCCAACGACTTCAAGTAGCTTTCCATCGTGGCGGTCTGGCTGAAAATCGTTCGCGACATGAACCTGAAAAACGGATTCGTTACGTACCCGCGTTCGGTGATGCGCAAAGTCGCGCCGTCGGGCACCGGCACAAGCTCAAACGTCCACGTTCCGCCGAATGGCAGCTTCGGATCAGCAATGCGTGTCACCAATTTCTGTGGCGGCGTCATTTCCACGGTTTCGTAAGGAATCGTGCCGGAAGCCGCCACTTCGACATGCGCCGGCAAACCGTTCCGGTCAGGCAAATGTTTTACGCTCTTCAACCCTTCGCGCCAGGAGGGCATCGCATCCACATCGGTAATCGCGTTCCATATCGCTTCAGGCCGTTGACGGTAGCGCCCCATACGAGTCGCCACGTGATCCTTTGGCAGCAGCCAGCCGATCCCGGTGACAAGGATCAGCAGCCCGACAATTCCCAGGAAAACCCACACCACAATTTTCATCGCTCACCTCACAACAAGAAATCGAACGCCCACTTCAACCCGGCAGTCGCCCGCGTCCGCGCTTTCTCCGTTTCTCCAAGTCGTCTGTCTGTTCCCGAGCCGCCTTCGCCAAAAGCGCAAGCCCAGCGAGCCCAGCGGCACGCTCCTCGTCAGAAAGCCGCGCAAGCATCTTCTTCACGCGGTCCGTATCCAGCACCGAACTTGCTTCCCTCACCCGCGCCCCGTCCACGGACAGCCTCAGCCTGAGCCGCCGCGCATCCTTCGCATCGCGTTCGCGAATCACGTACCGCTTCCTGACCAACTGTTCCACCTGGAGCGACATCGTCGAAGGCGTCACTCCCATGTGCCTCGCTAGTTCCAGCAACATCACCGGCTCGCGCCGGTCCAGGTGGTCGAGGATGCTTCCCTGGTGCGCGCTCAAGACCCGCCCCGACTTTGGATCCCGCACATGGCGCCTATGACAAGCAAAATAAATCCGCGGATAAAACTCCATCAATTGCCGCACGGCGTCGTTCTGCATGTCCGCTTATGATTAGGCATAATACTTTGATTTGTCAAATCAAAGTATCACGGCATTCACCGCATCTTGGAGCGGGCCTGTTTACGGCAAGCTTGGGAGGGCACCTTCGATCCGTCACGCAGGCACATCTTCTATTCGCATTCCTTGGTGATTCCCGCCAACCCGCTAAAATGGATGGCTCGCCCCATCATGGCCACCGCAACGACACAACGCGTCGACTGGAAGCTGATCTGGGCCCAGCGCGGCTTCCGCTTCTTTTTCGTCGCCATGTTCGTGTCGCTCTTCGGCAGCGGCATGAACTTCGTCGGCGTCAGCTGGTACATCATGGCCGCCACGCATTCGACGGTAAAAGTCAGCCTGCAAGTCATCGTCGTCACGCTGCCCGGCCTCCTCATCCCCTTCGTCGGGGGTGTGCTCATCGATCGCTTCGATCGACGCTATCTGGGCGTGGTCCTCGACCTGATCCGCGGCTGCTTCGTTCTCGCCACCGCCTACATCGCCTGGAGCGGCCACCTCCAGCTGTGGCATCTCTACGCAATGACGCTCATTACTGGCATGGGCTCAGCGATGTACTGGGCTACAGTCAATGCCCTCGTTCAGGAAGTCATTCCGCCGAGCCAGTTCACCGGGGCCAACGCCGCCGTGCTCGTCGGCGTGCAAAGCGGTATGTTAATTGCCGGCTCCGTGGTCGGTTTCCTCTACAAAGGAGCCGGCATTCACGGCATCCTCTTCATCGACGGGCTCACTTATTTTGCCTCCGCGTTCTGCCTTTATTGCGTGCGCAGCGGTTACGTCTCGCCCCGGGATCATTTGAAATATCCGCGCGAATATTCCGAAGCTACCGAAGCCACCGCGGAAGCGCTCGAAAGCGGAGGAAATCCGGAAGTCGCCGAAGCGGGACTCTCTCTCGCCGTCTACGCCGATCTCAAAGAAGGTTTTGCGTATTTAAAGCAGCAGCCGCTCGTGCTTGCTCTCGGCGTTACGCATTCCATCATGATGGCGGGAGTGGTCAGCGGAAACGTGGTCCTGGTAGCCCTCGTCAACGACATCCTTCACTCCGACGCGCAGGGCCTCGGTTTTCTCGAAGCGGGCTGGGCCGTCGGTGCCATCAGCGGCGGATTTATCATCGGGCAGCTTCGCGGCTCTGTGCGCATGCCGCTGTACGTAGCGGCTTGCGCCATTCTCGCCATCGGGCACATGGCCACTCCCTACGTTACATTTCTTGTTGGCGCGGTGATGATGCAAGCCATCTTCGGGCTCTGCCGCGCCGTCGGAGGAGTCACCGCGCAGTCCGGCCTCATGTCCATTGTCCCGCGCCACTTCATGGGCCGCACGCAATCCGCTATGGCTATTTTTACGACCTGCGTTCAGCTTGCGATGAGTCTTGGCCTCGGCGTCATCGCGCAGCGCGCCGGGCTGGTCGCAGGCTACGCTTTGCTCGCGCTGCTCTACGCAGGCGCCACGCTTTCCGCCTCCAAAGCGCGCCAGCTCATGGCGTAATCACACTCGAAATGCAATTTGTGCGCGGCACCCGGCCAGGTCTCGTCTTCCGAATTTTCTGCATCGCGCTACACTAAAATCGCTTGCTCTGCACGGAGGCAACATGGAAATCCGCACCATCCAGCCGTTCCTGCATTATTTTGAAAATGTTCGCGGGCGGACCATGCGCGTGGCGCGCTGTATCCCGCCCGACAAAATGGATTGGACCTACGCGGAAGGAAAATTCACGCTGGGTGATATTCTCCGGCATCTCGCCGTAGGCGAACGTTACCTGTGGGCGGAAAACGTTCAGAACAAACCTGCTCGTTATTCGACCCACGGTAAAGAACTCGCTGACGGCTACGAAAATGTGCTCGCCTTCGTGGAAAAGCTGCACGCGGAATCCATGGAAATTTTCGGCCGTCTCACCGACGAAGACCTTCAGCGCAAATGTAAGACTCCCGACAACGCCCCAATCACCACATGGAAATGGCTGCGGCTAATGCCCGAGCACGAAATCCACCACCGCGGGCAGATTTATTTGTACCTGGCGATGCTGGGCGTAAAAACGCCTCCACTCTATGGACTGACTTCCGAAGAAGTTCGCGCTCGCAGCATCACGGATTGAAAGGTGACAGAGGCTTCGCTTCCACCGAAGCGGGCTTGGGCGCTGCCCCCGCTTCGGAGCTTCCCGCCGAAACGAGATCCTGCCCCAGCAAATCCACTGCCGCCTGGTTCAACTTCGCGCGCAATACATAACGTTCATTGGCCCGTGTGATGTATCTCACGTCAATTTCCACACCGCCGGCTACCGGCTTCATGTTGATAGCGGGCCCCGCCGACATTTGCACGTTGGCATCGCGGCGCGCGATGCTTTGCCATTCTTTCTCCGCCAGTTTCGCCGTCTCCGCCGTCGCCTCCAGCACTTTTTTCTGTATGGCAGCTATCACCGGATAAGGATCGCGTCCCGGCGGCAGCACAATCTGCAACTCATCCCAAAGCCATTGCCCCGAAGTCGAAAAATTAAAGTAGTGTCCTTCAATCGCAAAACTATTCGTAAACGTCACGCGCCGCCCGGTAGGATGCCCCGAATCCGTCCAATTCCCTGTCTCGAGCAAGACGGTGTGGAACATTCCCAACTCCACAACCTCGCCGGTAACTCCGTTAATCTCCACCCAATCGCCCAATCGAATGCCATTCTTCCCCATCAGAACAAGCCATCCAATAAAGCCAACGATGAAATCCTTCAGCGCAACGGTAAGTCCCGCTCCGGCCAATCCCAGGAACGTCCCCAGCTGGCTCGGCAGTCCAAAAATCACTAGCAAAATCAATACGACGGCCAGCACCTGCAATGTCACGCGCGTCACCGTCCGCAGCGTTTCCACTTGTCTTCGGTCCAGCGCCGTTCTTCCCAGGAGCCCCTCGAACCATCCATCAAAGAAAAGCCCCACCAAAAAAACTCCGAGAATTATGGCCGCATTGATCAGCGCCTTGTGAATGACGTTGCGCTGTTTCGCACCCACCAGCACCAGCCAATCGTCATAAACCTTCGCCAACTGGTTTTCATCGTCGATCCGCTTCCCCAAAGCGCCGAGAGCTTTTCGGGCGCTGGAGCGGCGCTTTGTTATATCGAGGAGCGTCGAGGTGTCTTCTCCATTCGTCGAACTTGCAGCGCTCGCCGCCGGTTGCGCGGCGCCAGGCGTTCGCGCCGCATTCGGTTTTTCCGCAGCGATCTGCGCTTTCAAGGCTTCACGCTTGCCCGCCAAGGCAGTGGCTGCGGACTCCGCCGCGGTTTCGGCCGATTCCAATTGCACCTGCTTTTGACGCAGCTCCGACCATTGCTCGTAAAGGTTGATCAGTGCCCGGCTCTGCGAGGGCGCTGCGGCCGCAGCACCGGCAGCAGCGGCCGCAGCCGTTTCCGTTTTGTGCGACGCCGCATCGTGCTCCTGCACCATCTGTTGAATGACCGCCTGCGGGTCGCCTCCCGCACGGATCAATTCCTGCTTTGCATCGGTGACATCATCCTGATCCAGCTCCAGCTGCGACCGAGCCAGGTTCAGCTGGTCATTCAATTTGTCTTTCTTGCTTCCGCTAGCCTTCGCCGCGTTATCCGTAAGCTCAACCACCTGCTCGGCGTCCGCATCCAGCGCGGCCTGCGACCTCGTCAGCCGTTCCTGTATTTTTTTCGCTTCCGGACTTAGCACCGGCGGATTCTCCGCCGCGTCCCGGAGTGCTCCTGCAAACGCCTGGTCCACCTCGTGATCCGCGAGCCGCAACGCTTCCTGAGCAAACCGTTCTTCGGTCGGGCTGTTCGGAAGCTGCGCAAGGGTTTGCGCCGTCGTCAGCGGCGTCTGATCCACGAGCGTCTCCGGCCGGATCGCGCCCGGCACCTTCACCCTCGAATGGAACGAAGCAAAGGGTTGCGCGGTTCGATACAAACCAAATCCGGCAGCTGCTAAAAGAAGGATCAGCGCGACGGCAATAACTTTTTCACTGTTTTTCATGGATGAGTTTCCACTCGCCATTCTATTACGCGCCAAGGCCTCCGCGAAACGCAACTTGGCCCTAACTCATTCGAAATTCCGCCGGGATTCTTTCGCTGCGTCGAGGAGTACGCCACGCAAATCGCGCGCGATTGGAACGCCAAGAATGCTGCGTCCGCCGTTGGATATGTGACACGCTTCGCAGTGAAAACTAGCTACCTTTCGCAATTCAGCGTACAGAAAGTGGGCGGCGGGTTGCATCTTGAGTATTGGATTCCCGCGGAAGATCTTGGAGATTTCAATCAGAACATCGTAGGGAAAATAGAAGTCATCGCCGAATTCCACGGAAAATAAAAACGCCCCAATCTCTCGGGGCGTTTCTTTTTTCGAGCTTCGAGTTTCGATTCTTTCTACAAATAATCGCGCGACGGGCCTTCCAGGAAGGCGCGGAGTTTGCGCGAGCGCGACGGATGCCGCAGCTTTCGCAACGCTTTCGCTTCAATCTGCCGAATGCGTTCGCGCGTTACGGCGAACGACTGGCCGACTTCTTCGAGCGTGTGCTCGCTGCCGTCATCCAGACCAAACCGCATCTTGATGACTTTTTCCTCGCGCGGCGTCAGCGTCTTCAGAACAGACGAAGTCTGCTCTTTCAAATTCAAATTGATGACCGCGTCGGACGGCGAAACCACAGCCTTGTCCTCAATGAAATCCCCAAGATGCGAATCTTCCTCTTCGCCGATCGGCGTTTCCAGCGAAATCGGCTCCTGCGCAATCTTCAAAATCTTGCGGACCTTGGACACCGGAATGTCCATGCGCTTGGCGATTTCTTCCGAGGTAGGCTCGCGTCCCAATTCCTGAACCAGTTGCCGGCTCGTACGCACCAGCTTGTTGATCGTCTCGATCATGTGCACGGGAATACGAATCGTGCGTGCCTGATCGGCAATCGCGCGCGTAATCGCCTGCCGAATCCACCACGTCGCATACGTCGAAAACTTATACCCGCGCCGCCATTCAAACTTGTCCACGGCCTTCATCAAGCCGATGTTGCCTTCCTGAATCAAATCCAGGAACTGCAGCCCGCGGTTCGTATATTTCTTCGCAATGGAAACCACCAACCGAAGGTTGGCCTCAATCAATTCCTTCTTCGCCTGCTCGGCTTCTGCTTCGCCGCGGTGAATGAACGTCAGCGTGCGCTTCAGTTCGGTCAGCCCGACTTCGCTGGCCTCCTCGATATCTTTCAACTCCGTCCGCCGCGTGCGCAATTCCTTGCGCGCCTCGGCCGCAACGTCGCCCTTCGCGGCATCCACGCGCCGCTCCAGCCGCCCCGCTTCGCGCTCCAGAGACTGCAAACGCTCGACGGTTCCGCGCATCTTGTCAATCAGCCGCTTCTTCTCAAACGGGTTGAAATCAATCCCGCGAATTTCCACCGAAATCTCAACGCGCGTCCGCGATACCGCCCATTTGGCCTTGATGTACGGCTTCTTCTTCGCCTTCGGCGTCGCTTCGAGTTTCTCCGCCTGCTTCAGCGCCAGGTCGTACAGTTTCGCGATCTTGTCGATATACTTCAGCGTCTGCTTCGTCTTGTTGGCAATCTTCTCTTCGGTCAGCTCTTCGTCGTCAAACTGCACGATTTCCTTGATCGACCGCGCGCCCTTCCGCAAATCCTCGCCAACGGCAATCAATTCCTTAATCACAATCGGTGACCGCGTGATGGACTTCATCACCACCAGTTGCCCGCGCTCAATCCTCTTGGCGATCGTGACTTCGCCTTCGCGCGTAAGCAGCGGCACTGTTCCCATCTCGCGCAAGTACATGCGCACAGGGTCGTTCGTCTTTTCCAGCGAGCCCGGCGTCAGGTCAAGATCGCTCCCACCCTCATCCGAGTGCGCGTCGTCCTTGACCACCACATCGTGGTCGCCCGCCTCCGAAGACACCTCAACCGCTCGCGCGGCCTTCGCCGACGCCTGGTCCTCGTAAATCTCAATGCCGTTCCGTTCAAATGTTGTGAGAAGGTCGTCGATCTCTTCCGAGGAGTGCACCTCTGCCGGAAGCGAATCATTCACTTCATCGTAAAGCAGGTATCCGCGCTCTTTGCCCACGGCAATGAGCTGCTTTACCGCATCATATTTTTCTTCAAGACCCACTGCTGCTGCCACGAATTCCTCCAGACTCTAAGACCAAATCCCAGGAACAGCCGGTCCATTCCGGCGAAATCTGTTACGTGCCAAGCGGCGGACAGTATGCCACGCTTGCGCAGTCAACTCCGCTGCGTTCAACAATAAATAGCGTGGGGAAAATTCCCCACCCGTTCCTTCGTCTTTATTTTGAATTCCTCTGTACTGCGCCGCGCTGCCAGCCCGCCGTTCGCCCTGCACTGCAATCCCGTATTTCGCCCGTTCCCGCCCTAAGAGTACGGTTCTCGCTCCCTATGTACATCATATGAGATGCATTTAGGTGCGAATTCGTTACTCGCGAAACCCTATTACGCTACACGCTTAAGTCCTCTCCCGTCAACGTTTTAATGTGTGGAAATCTGTGCAAGACTCCTCGAGAACTTGCTTGCCCCCACGCCGAGTCAGCCGGGATCCTTTGCTTGCTCCTCCCGATTTGGACAGCTAACGATACCGAGCTACTCCCGGCTCCAAGAGACTAAGATGCTCGACGACATGCTCCAAAATTTCGTGAGCGTCAGGCTTTTGATGCTGGTGTTGCTCTATGGGCGCAAGATACCTGAAATCTTTCGCGACCTCGGCAGTGGGCCCGGAGGCAGGCCGCCGACCCATCCCCTCCCCGTCACCAGCCCAGGGGAGACTTCTCGCCGTGCATCCAACCGTCCGCCTACAACGACCGCAAAAAATTAATCAAATCCTGCTGCTCCTCGGTACTCAGCCGATTAAAATGCTCAATCACCTTATTCGCCTCGCTCCCCGCACTCCGATGCGCTCGAATCGCCTCCACCAGGTTGCTGGTCCTCCCGTCATGCAAGAAAAATATCCGTTGCCCCACACCCCAAAGGGGTGCCGTCCGAAACTCATCCGGCCCGGCCGCGCCTTGCGTAATCCCGTCAGCCAACCCGGCACCCATGTGGTGCACCAGGATGTCCGAGAAAAGGTTCACCGGCTGGTTGGATAGCGCAACGCTCGGACTCGTGGACGACCCGCTCGCAATCAACTTCCCCGTCGTAAACGAAGACGTGTGACAGTGCGTGCACCCCACCTTATTGAAAACGCCGCGTCCCTTTACAGTCGACGGCGTATCCGGAGCCGGCGTCGGAGGCGCCAGCATCCTCATAAAATCGGCAAACGCCTCGATATCCGAAAGCACCGCCGTATTGGGATTGGTCCCTGGCGCCGGAGTCGTCGTGAAATTGTTCGTATCTTCCGGGGTAGCGTTGAAGAGACAACCCGGCGTCTCGTCACGCTCCTGCGGAAAAAGTTGATTCGTGATTCCCATCTCCACGTTGTAAGCCTCGCCAGCAAAAATCACCAGCGACTTGTTTTGTGCCTTCCAACCGAACCGCGTGATCGTACCGTCGTTTCCGCTGACGTTTACGTTTCCGCTCAGGTGCGCATTCACGCGGCCTCGAATACCCAGCGCCGCCTTCTCCGCGGCGTTCGCCTTACTGTTCGCCAGAATCGCCGAGTCGGGGATTGCCTCCATCAGCCCCGCGCCAAATAACGGCGTCGGAATCCGAAAAATAATGTTCCGGTTCCCGCCCTGGCCAGTCTGCGGGTTGCCCGCCGGCAAAAAGTTGAATTGCTTGATGTTGCAGCCTACCGCGTCCGCGCGTCCCGTAATGACAAACAGGTCGTGCACTTCGCCATCGTTCGATGCGTCTGGACTCTTCTTGAAGCGTGCTTCCCGTACGGGTCCATGGGGCGTGACAAACCATGGCACAACATTTTTCGCACCATTCAGCGTCGCGACCTTGACCTCCGGGTTCTGCGACGGGCTCGAGCCGCCGCTCGCCGGCTGCGCGTGGCAGGACAAGCACTGGTTCGAGTTGAAACGCGGCCCCAATCCGTTGTTCGCCCCGCCTGTCACGACTTCGACCTCCGCGAACCGCGCCAACCCGTCCTGAAAAAACGCGGCTTCGTCCGCCGTAAGTCCATTCAGCGGGCCGCCGGCACCCGCCGCGCCACCACGCACTCCCGGGTCTACCGGGCCTTTCCCCGTTTGCCCTAGCGCGCACACACACGCGGCGAAAACCAGGGTCACGGCCACACCAATCCGCTTCACTCGCAAGGCTCGTGACTTCATTTTCATGTTTGCACCTCCAGGCTTGCTGAGGCTGGGCGTTTCAGTGCCCTCACTTTATCAGTTCTATATAAGAATAGTGGGGAGAATTCTTTTTATGGCTATTCGACCCGCCCCTCTCTTTTTATGAAGCGCGGACGCCCTATATGTACTAATTTGTTAATTAACTTAATGTGTAAATATGCTGTGATTGCAGTTGGGAAAACGCATGCCCGGTAAAGGCAGCAGCCCTTAAACCCAACAAAATCACACTTTTAGCAGACCCCCACCCTCTAAGTCTCTTAGTTTCACATCTTTGCAAAAAACAAGGGGGTAGGGTGTGGCAGCTTCGTGGCGAGCATTTGCCCCGAAATCTTACACGAACAACAAAATACACCACTGTATAAGCCCAAAGTAGAGGCGGTGAGTGTACTATCGCGCAGCCGCCAGCCGTCGCATCAAGTCCTGCTTCTTCTCTAGCAATCCACGCATCTCCGGCCCAGAGGGGTTCGCCTCTATGCTCCGCTGCACATCGGCGAGTTCTCGCTCCGCCTGCCGGTGCTGCAAGGCCTCGACGCAGCTAACCGCTTCTTCCCAGGTCGGCTCGCTGGCTTCTTCAAAAAGAATCTCAAAAAGCATCCGCCGGTCGCGCTCTTCCAGTTGCGCAGCCACCTCGGTTGTCGGGGGCGGCTCATCGCAAAGCGCCGCCGCAATTAGCCCAGCGAAAACTTTTTCGGTCTCCAGCCCGCGATGAAGCTGCGCAGTTTGAAGCTGCTGCGCCAGCTCGCGCCGAAATCCTTCGGCCTCCGCCAGCATCCGGATGAGCCGGCGTTCCACCGGTTTCGCCGAACGCCCTACGAGCTCCGGCTGAATCTTCAGCTCGCTGCGCCGTTCTTTCGCCGCTTTGCTCAAGGCCGCTCGGATGACCGGCTCGTCGAGCCGCAGCTGCTGCGCGATGCGCGTCGCCCATTCGGAGCGCAGAATCGCATTCGGAATTTTCTGCACATAGGGCAAAAGGAAATTCACGGCGCGCTTCTTCCCTTCGCCGGTCGTCAAGTCCATCTGTCGCGCGCGGGCAATCAAGTAGTCCACGTAAGGCGGCGATTCTTTGAGCAGCTTGCTGTACTCTTCGACGCCCTTTTCGCGGATGAACAAATCCGGATCGGCTTTCTTGTCCCCGACAGGAGGAAGCGCCAGCACGCGCACCTCGAAATCCTGCTCCAGCAGCAGCGAGACGGACCGTTCCGTGGCCATTTGTCCCGCGTTGTCGGGATCGTAGTTGACGATGACCCGCTTGGTGAAACGACTCAGGAGTTTGATCTGCGGTTCTGCAAGGCTGGTGCCGCAACTGGCCACGACGTTGCTGATGCCCGCCCGGGCCACGGCAATAGCATCCATATAGCCTTCGACGAGCACGGCGAAATCGGAGCGCCGCAGCGCCTCCTTGGCGCGGTCCAGGTGATAAAGCACATTGCTCTTCGAGTAGATGGGCGTCTCCGGCGAATTCAGATACTTCGGCATCTCATCGCCCAGCGCGCGCGCGCCAAACGCCACGATTTTTCCCGATTCGTTGGCAATCGGAAACGTGATGCGCCGGCGGAAACGATCAAACAATCGTCCGCCCTGTTCGCCTCGCGAGATCAGTCCGGATTCAACGAGCATCTTCTCCTGATATTTCTGTTTCAACACGCGAAGCAGCGCATCGCCGTCGCTAGGCGCATACCCAATTCCGAAACGGTCAATCGCTTTGGTATCAATGCCGCGGTCTTCGAGATAAGCTCGCGCTACTTTTCCTTCGAGCGTCCCCGAAATCTGCTTCGCGAAAAAAGCCTGCGCTTCGCGGTGCATCTCGACCAGCGCCGACCGCTGCTGATTCTCTTTCCGCTCTTCCGGCGACCGCTCTTTCGGCCGCGGAATAGCGATGCCGCATTTCTCCGCGACGATTCGGATGGCCTCCGGGAAGGGACACTTCTCCATCTCCATCACAAATTTAAAGACGTCGCCGCCAACCCCGCAGCCAAAGCAGTGATAGATCTGCTTGGTCGGATGCACGGCAAAGGAAGGCGACTTCTCCGCGTGAAACGGGCACAGCCCGGTGAAGTTCTGCCCGCTCTTTTTCAAGCGCACATATTCGCCCACCACGCGAACAATGTCCGCCTGCTGCTTCACCCGATCCGCAAATGATCCAGCTTCCGCCACGGCTTCATCGAGGATTGTAACCAAACTACAGGGAGGAATACATTCCGCCGCCAATCTGGCTCGCGCCTTCAAGCGGCTGCGCGTAGAAATAGACCCACGTCTTCACTTGGCCTTGCGCCGTCCAGGCGTCGACGAGTCTTCTCGCGAACTCGCCCTCATCCACGCCTTCAAACTCGTCAAGGCTGGCCAGCGTTTCCTCCGGGTCATACAGCGCGAAAAGCTCGCCGTGTACGAAGGAGTTCGCGGCATCTGACGGGACGGCGCCGGGAAACGTCTCGCCTGCGAGCTGGTAAAGCTCGCCGCGAATGCGCGCCGTGCCGGCAAACTCCACAGCGTGCTGCAGCAGCCGCGCGTGGTTTCTCTCGCCGCGCTTCAGCGTTCCGTAGACGAAGAGATGCTCGGGATTTCGTTCAGCTCGCATGGTTCGCGATGAAAACCTTTGTAGTCATGAGCCTTAACTCCGTAGGTCAACGACCGTTATCGCTTTGCCACCGCGTTCTTCGGTTTCGGTGGCAACGCCTTGCACCAGGGGGTGTGACTTGAGGAATTCGGCGAGACCTTTGCGAAGCGCGCCGGTGCCATGGCCGTGGATGATGCGCACGCGTGTTTGGTTCGCGAGCGCGGCTTCGTCGAGATATTTGTCGACGCGCTCCGTGGCTTCTTCTACGCGCATGCCGATCACGTTGATTTCGCCCGAAGCTGCGCCTTCGCCCGGCTGCGAGGTCACCGTAATGTTCCGGGAAGGTAGTGACGCTGGCTGTTGCGACAGACCACCTTCGACTCCTGTGATTTCGTCAACGGCCACCTTCATGCGGAGTGGGCCGGCTTCGACTTCGGCGGAGGAGCCATCGAGACGGCGGAAGATGACGGGTTTGCTGAAGCCGCGTACGCGGATGCGCATGCCGGACTGCAATCGATCGGCGCTGACCGCTTCGGTTGCCGTCGTGCTTGCGCCGAGATCGGCTTGCGAATCTGAAATCGTTTGCACCACCGCTCTGTTCAGCTCTTCGCGGGCTTCGCTGCGGATGTCCTGGCCTTTGCGCTTCGCGGTTTTTTCGAGCGACGCGCGCAGTTCGCGTTCCTTCACGGCTTCGATCACGCGCGCGACGTTTTCATCGAAGCGCTTTTGCATTTCTGCAAATTGCCCTTCGAGTTCCTTAATGCGTTTTTGCTGCCGTTCGACCCACTCGGTGCGCAGTTTCGCGCGTTCCTCTTCGAGCGCGCGGCGTTCGGAAGCCATCTGCTGCTGCATGCGGTCGAGTTCATCGCGGCTGCGGTGCAAGTACGCAATCAGGTCGGCTGCCTCGCGGGATTCCGGTGTCAGCAAGGACCGTGCCTTCTCAATGATGGAGCCGGCGAGTCCCAGCCGCTGGGCAATGGAAATGCCGCTCGATCCGCCCGGCACGCCGACCATCAGCCGGTAGGTCGGCCGCAGATTTACCTCGTCGAATTCCACTGCCGCGTTGACTACGCCGGGTGTCGTTGAAGCGTAAGTCTTCAGGCGGTCGTGATGCGTCGTTGCAAGCACGATGCAATTTTTGGCGCGAAATTCGTCCAGCAGAGCCACGGCGAGCGCCGCGCCTTCTTCCGGAGCCGTTCCCGTGCCCATTTCGTCGACGAGCGCCAAAGAATGTGCCGACGCCAGCTCGAGCATCGACTTCAAATTCAGCATGTGTGCGGAAAACGTCGATAAATCGGCGGCGATGGATTGCTCGTCGCCGATGTCGACCAGTATGCGGTCGAAAATCGGAAGCACCGCGCGCTGCGCGGCAACTGGAATGCCCGATTGTGCGGCAAGTGCCGCGAGGCCCGTGGTCTTCAGCGCCACCGTTTTGCCGCCGGTGTTCGGCCCACTGATGACCAGAACCTTTTCCGAGCCGCCGAGCGCCAGCGTCATGGGAACGATGGCCCGATTTTCGCGCCGCAGCTTGTCTTCAAGAACCGGGTGGCGAACCGAGACGATGCGCAAGTCACCTGCGTCGGAAAACTCAGGCATCGCGGCGTCAAAATCGCGCGCGAAACGGCCGCGTGCAAAGACGCTGTCCATTTCCGCGATGATCTCCGCAGCCGCGGCCAATGGTTCGCGCACAACGCGCAGACGTTCCGTCAAGTCCCAGAGAATTCTGGCAATTTCCGCGGCTTCGTCTTCGGCAAACTGCACGAGCTGGTTGTTGACTTCGACCGTCTCGAACGGCTCAAGGAAAACCGTCTGACCAGTTCCGCTCGCTCCGTGTACAACGCCCGGAACGCTGCGGCGGTTCTCTGCGCGCACCGGAATCACGAACCGGTCGTTGCGCAGCGTGACGTAATCTTCGCCGGCTTCCGCGTTACGCGAGCGCAGGATTTGCTTCAGCGTTTTCTGAATCGATTCGCGGGTCTGCGTGATGCTGACGCGAATCCGCCGCAGCGCCGGGGACGCGTCGTCGCTGATTTCGCCATTCGGCAGAATGCATCGCCGGATCGCTGTCAGCGCTTCGCGAAAATCCGCGAGCGAAGCTGTACGCGCGGCGAGCAAAGGAAATTTGGCTTCATCCTCTTTGAATTGCTTGCGCAACCAGCCTGCGGTATCGAGCAACGATGCCGCGCCGAGGAGTTCTTGGGCTTCCAAAACCGTTCCAACGCCTTCGATTTTGGCAAGCCATTCTTCTGGGTCGGAAAGGCCGCCGAACCCCAGCTCACCGCCGGTGCGCAGCCATTCCCGCGCTTCGCGGATCAATGCAAAAGCCGCTTCCAGCGCCGCGCGGTCAGTGCCGAATTCCAGAGCGCCCACAGCGCGGCGCCCGGGTGCGCAGGTCGTCCTCAGCCGCAGCAGCTCCCGCAGCTTGTCAAATTCGAGTACGTCCTGTGCCGTTCGTGACATAAAGTTTCGTGGGCGGTTATCGCAAAGCTTCTCGCCTAGTTGATTTTTCCAGCGCGTTCATTGCTGTTTCGCGGGCTCGCGGACGCGACCGCTCGCAGTGGCCGGTTCGTCAAACTCCTCGATCATCGCCACGCAAAGCGCGTTCAGTGCGTCGGCTGCTTCGTGATTCTTCCCGCCCTGATTGTTACTCTGGAACGAAAAGATGAGGCGCTTTCCTCCCGGCATTTCCGCATAGCCGGAGAGCGCCCGCACGTGCTCTACCGATCCGGTCTTCGCATGAATCCTTCCGGCAGCCACCGTGCCCTTCATGCGGTCCTGCAGCGACCCATCCACGCCCGCGACCGGCAACGACGCGTAGTAAGGCGCAAACCACGGCTGCTGTTGCGCGTACTTGAGCAACGTTACCAGTGCGCGCGGTGTGACTAAGTCGTGGCGCGACAATCCCGACCCGTCAGTCTGAATTACATCGTCCGGCGCGATTCCCGCCGTCGCATAGAAGTCCTGCGGCACTTTCAGCATATCCTCCGGCGTGGCCCATGGGCCGTTCTGCCGTGCAGCGGTTCGCAACAGCATCTCGGCGTGGAGGTTCTGGCTGATTTTGTTGACGAGCTTTACGGAATCGCCGAGCGGCACCGAGATATGCTCGGCGAGCACAGTGCGGGGGGTCGGGTCTGTGTCGGGAACATGAACGGCTCGCGCTTTTCCGTCGATTCTTACCCCGCGTTCGGCCAACAGCGCCGCAAGCAGCGCGGCGGCGTGCTGCGCGGGCTCCTCGATGGCCAGCACGAGTTTTCGTGGCGAGCTTCTTGCCGGCATCGTGCCGCGGACTACCACGAGATTCGCGCCCGGCTCGCGCGTCAACGTCAAATCAGACTTCACATCCGCCGCTGACGTGCTCACGTCATTTTGCAAAACAAAATCCGGCGTAAGTGGAACTACGTTTGCCAGCACGGGATCGCCGGTTCTTTCGCCCGGCGTTAGCGTCACGGCTACAGTGTTGTCGTCCACGACGATCGCGGAAATCGCGGCGCCGTATTCCCACACCATGTCATTAATTTCCCAGCCACTTGGATAGCGTTCGCGCGGAAAGTAGCTGTCGTCGCCGACGATGTCGCCGGAAATCTCCTTCACGCCGCGCGCGACCAACGCGTCCGCGAGCTCCGCGAGCGCTTTTTCGGGCGGCCCGTCAAACTCTTCTTTCAAGTCAAAGGGAAATTTGCGATTCGAAAGATTCGGATCGCCCCGTCCCACCAACAGCACGTCGCCGGATAGCGTTCCCTCCGAAGATATCGTTCCGCGCGTTTCCAGCGTGGTGTGGAATTTATAGTCTGGACCGAGCTTTGCCAGCGCAAGCGCCGTACTGAAGAGCTTCATGTTCGAAGCCGGAACAAAATAGCTGTCCGCGTTTTTCTCGTAGAGAGTTTTGCCCGTTTGCGCGTCAACGATGAGCAGGCCCCAATCGCCTTTGCCCGCGGGCGCGGCGCCCAGCAATTCGTCGGCGCGTTCGGCAAAGCGCGCCGCGGCCGGTCGCGGACGTCCCCGCTCGACATGCTTCGCGTCCGACTTCGCCGCGCAACACGATGGGCGCACTGGATTGGACTGGGGAAGCGCATCTGGCGCGGCCAAGGCACAGCAGGCCGATGCCGCCGCGATCCATCTGCTAACCGCTATTCGTGAGCGCATGTTTCCTCTGCCCGTCTCTTTGCTGCTGCCCTAAAAGTATAGTCGAAAGCCTTGAGATACATTTCCTCAGGCATAGCAACGATTCAGCGAAGCGCCTGTTCATGCGTTTGGGTCAAAAAAAATGAAATGGCATTCACAAACTGAATGTTGCACGGGAAACCAAGGCAACCTATTATTGAAATGCCCAGAAAATTTGAGACGAGGTGAAATTTGATTAAGAGAATGGCTTCCTGTTTGATGGCGCTGGCGATCATCGCGCCGGCGACGTGGTCCCAGGATGACAAGAAAGAAGCCGAGCGGCTGGAAAATTGCGGCACGGTGATGAAGGAAGTGATGGATATTCCCGATGACATCCCGCAGGATCTCATCGACAAGGCCGAGTGCGTCATTATTTACCCATCGGTTCTGAAAGGCGCGTTCGTCGTGGGCGCCAGTTACGGCCGAGGAGCGATGACCTGCCGAACCGGCGAGCATTACACAGGTCCCTGGAGCGCGCCTTCGATGATGGCGCTTGAGGGCGGAAGCATTGGGTTTCAGATCGGCGGGCAAGCCACGGATTTTGTCCTGCTGGTGATGAATCCACGCGGAGCGCATTCCATTCTAAAGAACAAGGTGAAACTCGGAGCTGACGCTTCCGCGGCCGCAGGACCTAAAGGGCGCACAGCGGATGCTTCTACGGACGTATCGCTGCGGGCCGAGGTGCTCAGCTATTCGCGCAACCGCGGATTGTTTGCGGGGATCTCGCTCGAGGGATCAACGGTGCGGCCAGATGGGGATGCCAATGAACGCGTCTACGGAAAGAAGATCGACGCGGAGGAGATCATCTTCAGAGGGGCCGTCGCGGTGCCTCCGTCAGCGCAGAAGCTCATTGCATACCTCAACCGGAAGTCACCGCGGAATCTGTCCGATCCGAACTCCTTGAAGGAGTAGGTTGCAGAGAAACCAAAAAGTTAGATAAACAAGGCCCCGCCGAAATGGCGGGGCTTTTGTATTGGTAACGCAGATAATCAAAGAGCTTGACTTCTGCTCATTTATGACCTATGGTCATTTATGAGCAACAGTCATGCACTCTAACACTCGCAATTCCACATCCGATCGACCTGCCTGGCATGAGGCGAGAAGCCGCCGCGAGCGGCGCAGCGAAGAGACCCGCGAGCGGCTATTTCGCGCAGCGCTCGATCTCTTTGCGCGGAAAGGCTTCGCGGAAACGACCGTCGGAGACATTACGGAAGCCGCGGACGTGGGCAAGGGCACTTTTTTCAACTATTTTCCGAGCAAAGATCACATCCTGCTGGCCTTCGGGGAGATGCAGCTAGCGAAGCTGGAGACGGCAGTGGCGGAGGCGCGGCACAGCGGGCAGCCCATGCCTGAATTTCTGCGCTCTCTGGGCGTGCGGATGACGCAGGAGCCAATTCGCCACCCGGGGATTATCCGGACACTTTTGCAGGCTTATCTTTCGACAACACCTGTCCGAGAGTCGATGCTGGCCTTGCAGAAGCGTGTGCATGAGCTGCACACGGAGATCGTGCGAATCGGGCAAGAGCGCGGAGAAATCCGGACGGATTTGCCGGCGGCGGAAATCGCGCACGTGTTCCGGCAGACGGTGTTCGGGACTTTGTTGATGTGGTCGCTTCACGGGGATGCGACTTTGCATCCGCGGATGGAGTCCGCGTTCAACGTGCTTTGGTCGGGACTGACGCCGAGGGACTCGGGAGCGGCGCCGCGTGACTTCGAACATAACTTCGCACATAACCCCGAGCGTAACTCCGAGCGGGCGCCGGCCGTAAATTCATTAGCGGACATTCCGCTTTTTACTTGTGGAGATTGAGTCATGAAACGCAAACGCATCGTGATCATTGTTGTCGTCGTGCTGATCCTTGGAGGGACAGCGGTTTACGCCAATTGGTTTGGGCGGGACAAAGAGCTGCAGGGTTCGGGGACGGTAGAGGCGCGCGACATTCGCGTCGGGTCCAAAGTCGGAGGGCGCATCGATAAAATTTTCGTGCGCGAGGGCGACAAGGTGCAGCCGGGACAGGTGTTGATCACTTTTGACGATAAGGAACTGCTGGCTTCGCTCGATCAGTCGCGGGCAGCGGCGGAAAAAGCGCAGCGTGGTTTCCGGCCGGAAGAGATCGCGGAAGCGCGCGCGGCGGCAGCGCAGGCGAAGGCCGATTACGAGCTGAAAAGGAACGGGTATCGAAAGGAAGATATTGATGCCGCGCAGGCGGATGTAGACCGCGCGGCCGCCGACGAAGTGCGCGCGAAGCTCGACTATCAGCGTTATGAGGCGCTGGCGCAGAAGGATCTGGTTTCCAAACAGCAGCGCGACACGGCAGAGGCCAACTGGAAGATGGCCCTGGCGCAACAGCAGAATTACCAGCACAAGCTGGATGAGCTGAAGCGCGGATACCGCCCCGAAGAGATTGCTTCAGCCGAGGCGCATTACGTGGAAACGCAGGCCACGCTGGAAAAATATGAGCGAGGAAACCGGTACGAGGATGTGGACCTGGCGAAGGCCGCTTTTTCTTACGACGAAGCGCGATTTCGCGAGCGGCAAGTAGTTGCGCCGTCCGCGGCTACGGTGGAAGTGCTGGACGTGCGGCCTGGCGACATCATTGCGCCGAACACGCCCGTGGCGACGCTGCTGGAGGCAGATCAAATTTATGTGCGGATTTACATTCCGGAGACGGAACTAGGGCGCGTCCAGATTGGGCAGAAGGCGGAAGTACGCGTGGATTCTTTTCCGAAAACAGTGTTTGACGGGGTCGTGGAGCAGATCAACCAACAGGCAGAATTCCTGCCGCGCAACGTGCAGACGCGCGAGGAACGGGTCCATCAAGTATTTGGCGTGAAAATTCGCATCAATGATCCCGCGGGACGCGTGCTGGCGGGGATGGCGGCTGACGTAAAACTGAAAGCGGGAAATTAGCCGTGTCTACTGCGTCGCAAAATCCGCCGGAGGCTTCGATTTCCGCCGAGCATCTGGTGCGACGTTTTGGGCAATTCACGGCGGTGAACGACGTAAGCTTTCGGGTGGAGAAAGGCGAAATTTTCGGATTTCTGGGGCCGAATGGGAGTGGCAAAACGACCGTCATTAAGATGTTGACGGGCCTGTTGCCGTTGAGCGAAGGATCGGCATGGGTAGAAGGGCTGGACGTACGGACGAACTCGGAAGATGTGCGGCTGCGCATCGGGTACATGTCTCAGAATTTCAGCCTGTATCCGGATTTGACGGTGATGGAGAATTTGCAGTTTTACGGGCGAGTTTACGGGCTGGATCCTGCGCGATTGAAGCGGCGCATCGAAGAAACGATTCAACTCAACGGCCTGGGGCCCTACACAGACCGGCTGTCGGCGCGGCTTTCCGGAGGTTGGAAGCAGCGGCTGGCACTTGGTTGCGCGATGCTGCATGAGCCGAAGCTGCTTTTTCTGGATGAACCGACCGCGGGGATTGATCCGGTGGCGCGACGACAGCTTTGGGATTTGCTGTTTGAACTTTCCGCGCACGGCATCACGTTCTTTGTGACCACGCACTACATGGACGAGGCGGAACGCTGCAGCCACGTGGCTTACATTTATTACGGGAAGCTCATCGCGGATGGGACGCCAAATTCGCTGCGAGAACTGCCGGACGTACAGCCCGACGGGACTTACCGCGTGGAAATCACTACACCGGAAGTGACGCGCGCTTTGCGGTTCACGCGAACACTTCCAGGCATACGCAGCGCGACGATTTTTGGGCAATCCATACACGCCTTGATTGACCAGCATCTGGAACTCGACGATTTGCGCGCCCAGCTTTCGAAAAACGGAATTGCCGTTGCGGAGATTCGCCCCCTGGCGCCGAGCCTGGAAGATGTTTTCGTTGAGCTGACCTACAAGCATCAGGCGCTGCTGGAGGCCGCTCGTGTATAACGGGTTTCGCGGGTTTAGGGCGGTTTTTTACAAGGAGATTCTTCACGTCCGGCGAGACTTCGGGACACTCTTCTTTTCGCTGATTATTCCGCTACTGCAGATGGTGCTGCTCGGCTTTGGGATCGATACGAACGTACGGCAGGTCAATACGGTCGTATACAACGCGGATGGGCGGCGTGAGAGCCGCGAACTGCTGGACCGGCTGAAAAATTCGGATACGTTCCACATCATCCGGTACGTCGAGAGCGATCACGATATAAACGATGCCATTATCAGCGGCCATGCGCGCGTCGGAGTCAAAATTCCAGTCGATTATTCGGACAAGCTGCTGCACGGACAGAGCGCGCAGGTTCTGGTGCTGATTGACGGGTCGGATTCGACCGTGGCGGGAATCGCAATCAACGTGACGACATCGATTGGACTGGATGAATCGCTGCGGCGGGTTTTGCCCGATCGGGCGACATTTGCGGTGGATATGCGGCCGCAATTGCTATTCAACCCGGATTCGCGCTCGCCGAATTTTTTTCTACCTGGGTTGACTGCGATTTTGTTGCTGAACGTGACGACATTTTTGACGGCTTTTGCCATTGTGAGGGAAAAGGAACGCGGGACGCTCGAGCAGCTTTTTGTGACGCCGGTGCAGCCGTACGGGTTGCTGCTTGGCAAGCTGCTGCCGTATTTCGGGATTGGTTTTTTTGAGCTGTGCCTGATTTTAACGGCAATGCGGTTTGCTTTTCGCGTGCCCATCCACGGCAGCGTGATTCTGCTGGCTTTTCTTTCGTTGCCGTATATTTTCGTTTCGCTATCCCTGGGAATATTGATTTCGAGCAAGGCGAATTCCCAAGGCGAGGCAATGCAGCTAGCTTTTCTGACGATACTTCCGAGCATTTTCTTTTCGGGATACATTTTCCCGCGGGAGACGATGCCGCTTGTTTTTCGCATGCTGAGCTATCTCGTCCCGGCGAGTTATTTCATCAATATCACCCGGGGCGTGATCCTGCGCGGGGCCGGCGTGCAGCACCTTTGGATCGACGGGCTGGCGCTTTTTGCGATGGGGGCGTTTCTGCTGACCGTGGCGGCGCGGCGATTCCGCAATAAAGTCATCATGGCCTGAAATGGGGCTTGAAAGGGAGCCTGAAGCAGACCTGAGAGCGCAAATAGCCTGGAGCTTCTCCCAGTTTAGAGTTTTTGACGGATTAAATCCTCGACGTCGGCAATTTTATCGCTCAAGTGATTCAACTTGCCTGCCAAGCCTTGAATTTCAGACTCGGCACGGCGGTTGACATCGTAGTCCAGCTCGCCTCGCAAACGATCCTTCGTGTCCTGACGGTTCTGACTCATCATGATGACCGGCGCCTGAATCGCAGCCAACATAGACAGGAAAAGGTTGAGCAGGATGAACGGATAGTGGTCCCACGCGCGATCACGCAGACCGATGTTAATGCCCGCGTAGATGACCAGGACCACGAGAAAGCTGATAATGAACATCCAGGAGCCGCCAAATTTGGCGACTTCATCGGCAATGCGCTCGCCAAATGTGGCTTGCGTCTCGATCATTTCGTTTGGGTTTCTGGCGGCGCGGAGGCGAACGAGTTGCTGCGAGGCGTGGAATTGCCTGCCGAGAACAGTAAGCATGTCCATGCCGGCGAGAGGTTTACGTTCGAGGAGGACAGCGATGTCGCGACGGTCCACTTCGACACAAAGGGACTCTTCGAGAGCGGTAGCGTTGGTTTCGTGGGGCGTTTGCTCGAGCATGGAAGCGAAGCCAAAAAATTCACCGTGAGCGGGTTGATCGACGATGACTTCCTGATGGTCTTCGTCAATGATAGTCACGCGGACCGCTCCAGACATCATGATGTAGGCCTGGCCACTTTCCTCGCCGATTTTGTAGATGCGCTGGCGGGGAGCGAACTTCTTGATTTCGACCTGCCCGGCCAGGACGGCTAGTTCGTCGTCATCCAACAGGCGGAAGAGCGGAACATGTTTCAACTCCTGGGGATCACATGGCATGGGTCACCTCGTGGGATAAGAGCACGGCGCTCTGAAAGTGGATTTGAGGATTCCATAATTCGCGGAAAGCGACAACCGGAAGGGAACGGCCACCCGCGTTTTGTGTTTTCGCGCGGCGCGCAGTATCCTGCTGGGTTGTCTGAGCGTTTCCGGAGCGGCTGTGACCTGTGCAATTTGCGAGAAGAGAAAAGCGGTTCGATTTTGTCCGGCGAAGGGCGAGAAAATCTGCGCCGTTTGCTGTGGCACGGAGCGTGAGGTTTCGATTGATTGTGCGGCGGACTGCACTTATTTGATTGCGGCGCACCGCTATGAGGACGAGCACAAGCGGGAGTTGCCTGCGGACACGCCGCTGCTGGATGTCAAAGTTTCACAGGATGTGATTTACGGGCGGCAGAATGAGCTTTCCGGTTTGGCGTTCGCAGCCGCGAAGTTTTCCGCCATACACCCGGCGACGACCGATGCCGATGTGTTGGCGGCGTTTCAGGCGCTTGCGGAAACCTATCGGACGCTTGGCTCCGGAATTATTTATGAAAAACCGCCGGATGCGCCGCTGCCTCGTGAACTGTATGGGGCGCTCGCCGCGTCCGTGGAAGAATCGAAGAAGGAATTGGCCGAGAGAGCGGGTTCCGCGCCTTACGCTGCCGGCGGGCCGATCAAGAACTCCGAAATTTTTTCTTTGCTGGTCTTTCTGTACCGCATGGGGGTTCTGCGAACGAACGGGCGTCCTCGCGCGCGGCGATATATCGGATTTCTGAGAGGACAGTTTCCTGCCGCGCCTGAACTCAAGCGTGAGGAATCGCGCATTATCGTGCCCTGAATCTCGCCGCGCACCGAGGTGTCCTTTTCGCTTTTCAATTCTTTGGAACCCATACGAAATGCCGTGAATGGCTCTTGATTACCTCGCATTTGTCGATGTCGACATCCTCGTTAAGCCATACGTCGGTTGCTCCCTCGATGCGCGCTGCGGTGAACAAGGTAATTTTCGATTCGAACTTGAACTTGCACCATTTCGCGCGGTTGTCGGCGGTAAGGAAAGGCAAGCGCGACTCACATCTGCCCGCCCAAGCGTCGCCCTGTTGCGCGTAGTCGCAGCGCACAAATGCACCTTGATCGACCTGTGAGGCAAACTCGGGAGAAAAGATTTTCTCGGCTCTTAAATGCTGCCCGCGGCGCGTAACACGATAGAGGAGGGCGGACGTTTTGCTGGTCCAGAATTCGGGAATATCCGATTGCGCGAGCAGCGCCGACGCAGCGAGAAGCAGAAGCAAGGCTGGCAGATGGCGGGCCTTCACAAACTCTCCTGAAGAGAGCTTACAGCGGATGACGAACAGCCTGGCAAAATTCAAAAGATTTACACAGAGGGCGTAGGGATTCGGAGAGCGCAGAGAAGAAAGGAGCGAAAACCTAAAAGAGATCCTTCGCTGCGCTCAGGATGACAGACTAAAGGGCGGCGGTGGCGCCCCAACCTAATTTCATTTGGGCGCAGGGGATGGTGTGGCGCTTCTCGTGTGGGCGACGGACATCGAAGCCATATTTTTGTTTTATTCGGGCTACGCGGTCAGCGATCATTTTTCTGTATTTTTCCGGGGCGTAAGCGTCCTTCGTGTACCACTCTTCGTATTGTTTCGTCAGGCGCGGGAATTTCTCGCGGATGAATGGCAGGAATTGCCTGGCTGACGACGGCATCAGGAACAGAACGCCGGACCAGAAACTCTGGGCGCCTGCGTTGTGGGCAGCTTCGGCTACGGCTTCGAGTTCGCCTTCGCGGTCGGTTATGCCAGGGATCAGCGGGGAAGCAGACACGCCCACGCGAAGGCCTGCATCACTGAGTTGACGGACCGCTGCGAGGCGCAGGTCCGGCCTCGGGGCGCGCGGCTCCAGCAGGCGGGCGAGCCTTGTGCGGAGCGTAGTGATCGTGATGTTCAGGGACAGGTCGGAGCGCTCGGCGATGCGCTTGAAGAGGTCGATGTCGCGGACGACTTGATTGGACTTGGTGATTACCGAGATACTCAGGCCCTCGCGTTTGACCAATTCTTCGAGGCAGGCGCGGGTCACCCCGTATTCGCGTTCGGCGGGCTGATAAGGATCCGTTGCCGTGCCGATAGCGATGTGGTCCGGCCTTTCGCCGCCGGAGCTTTCTGATTCATAGGAATATTTGTGCGAGACGTCATAGGCGAGAAGCGGGGCTGCGTCTTTCTTGACGAAAATCTTGCGCTCGAATTCTCCGCCATCGATTTCCATGTACTCGTGCGTGTAGCGCGCATAGCAGTACTGGCAGCCGAACTCGCAGCCGCGGTAGGGGTTGATGGTCCACTCGAAGGGGACGCGTTTGGAATCGCAGCGGTTGAGAATGGATTTAACGGGGAGCAGGAAATATTCGGGGCGCTCCTCGGATTTGCGGCGGCTGTCCGCCGCAGGAGAAGATGCTGCGAGGCGGGCAATGCCCACCAGCGGTACGGCTTCACTAAGGGTTTGGTCGCCCGCATGGCTTTCAGGGCCGTGCGGGACCGCCTCTTGCGAGGCCGGCGGGGGGCAATCCGCCGTAGGGCAACCCGAAGTGCTGCCGCCTAAGCCGGAGCTCGCTAGCGTATCTACATGAGTAATGTGGATAGCGCCCGACGAATCGCCGGCTCTTGGTTTTGGGCTTGTCGCATTGGGGCTGACAGGAAAGAGAGATGCCGTGGATTGTCGAACGTAGCGGCGTCGGAAACCAACGGTCCGAGCCGAAGCGGAAAGAACTGGAGGCATAGCCCACCTCGGAGCACGGTGGAAGTATTTCGCTTTTTGTTCGCCATGTCAAGAACTTTTCGCTTTTTGTTCGCAAAAAGGCTGGCCTGTTGGACGCGTAACTCTCCGGCTTAGCCCTGCCCCACCTGTTCATTGTTTGGGTTCTACAGGCGGGGTATGCTGCTTGTTCGGGAGGAACGACGTGCCACAGTCCCCTCAAGCACGGTTGGTTCTTGGTGCATTGGCTGTCTTTTGGCTGGCCGGGGTGCGGCTTTGCTGCGGCCAGCAGCCGACGGCGTCGCAAAGCACCCCGCAACAGCCCGTTCAACGGTCAGCTTCCTCCAAAACGGCGAGTCCTCAGCAGACAGCCGGTAAGAAGCCGGCCGCGGGGCCTGCCGTACCCCAATCTACGCACTACCCCATATTGCTTTTGGTGCAGGGCTTGGCGACTGCACCCAATCAGGCAAAGTCAGCCGGGTCGGAAGTTCCAGACCCGGTTCCTGCCGACGAAAAGCCTGCTGGAAAGCCAACGGGACCTGTTTGGAGCGTTCGGATTGGGCTGAAGGGACCGGAAAGGCTGGACCGGGATGGCTATCCGCCCATCCCGTTGGAGCCGGCCGAGGTGGTGCGAGAAGGCACATCCGATGCGTGGACTTACCATGCGAAGGATACGCAAACGGGGGCGGCGGTTACTGTGCAGATTGCGAGGGGATCTTGCGATGACGCCGTGTCCGGGACGAAATTTGCGTTCGGCGCCTCGGTGGATCACGCCCAGATCGGGACGATGCAAGGTTGCGGCAGGGTGGCTACGGAACTATTTCCGAAGATCAACAATCAGCCGACCGACGAGGATGAGGATGCAAAGAACAAGCCGGCTCCTCCGACGATAACCAAGTTCAAGGCGCCTGTTGCGGTGGCCTACACGACGAACGTTGGAAAAATAATCTTCAAACGCGGCAGCGTCACGCGAACCCTGCCGCAGAAGGACGGATTTCAGCTTTCCCTCTCGCACGACGGAAAGAGGCTGCTCTACATTACAGAACAGGGGGCTTTCGAGAGTCCTATTTCGCTCTACGACTGGGCGACAGCCAAGACCTCGGAATTGCTGCGTGGCGGACTGCTGCAAGAGCCGTATTGGTCCGAGGACGACTTGCGGATAGTCTTCCTGAAATCCGACGGAGACAAATGGCATATATGGACCATGCCGGCGGATACTCCAGAGAAGGCAGCCCTTCTCTACCCCAAAGAAGTGATTAGTTTGCAAGGCTGGGCGGATAATCACACGATACTTGCGGAGGATTCGCAGAACTTCTACTGGATCGGGGATGACGGTGCGGTGAAGCAGACGGTATCCAGCGCGGACTTGTATGGAAAAGGGCAATTCGGAGCTTCGACCGCGACCGAGGTTCGCATAAGTCCGATCAATCCCGACCTGCTGCTGGTGTCGGCGGAATGGGTGAAGCCACCGCAAGGTGTGCCCACACAGCAACCCTCGGGCCGGGGAATGGGTTTCTTTTTGTATGAGATACGATCAAAGCGGCGCGTGATTCTGTGCCCGCAAAACATGTTCACGGAAGACGCGGAATGGTCGCGGGACAGTCTGCAGATATTCTTCACGGGATTTCAAGTCCCCAGCGGCCCGTCCACGATTTACAAAATGTTCTGGGATGGAACCAGCCAGAGCAAGTATCAGGACGGGATGAGTCTTGTCATCGGCCAGTAAGCTGCTGCGCTAGGATATTGATATGAAAAGGCTGGAATCGGCGCGGATTCTCCTGGGAGCTACGGCGAGCCTGGCGCTGTCATTCGCTGGCGGCGGCCACGCACAGCAAAGCGAACAGGCCTCTCCGACAGCTTCACAACCGCACTATAGGATGGCTGTGGCGCGATGGGAATATCTCTGCGCTGGCGGCTTAAACGTTTTTGTGACTCATGAGCGTGGTGGAGTCCGGCTTACCTTCAACAGTCGAATCCGTACCCTAAAGCAAATCGAATCTGGCTCCGACTCAAAATACTCGGACGGTTTGTTGGTTTGGTCTGTCAGCGGGGACTTTGGCTCTCTGGAGGACATAAGCGTAAAGGACAAACCAAAAGACCTTGCGGAGGCATGCATACTGCAAAGTTCTTACCCTCCAGGCGGACGGGCAGCGGGTAGCGTAACAGGAACTATCACGTATCCGGCGGACATCGAGTTGACGCCGGAAGCTAATGTTATCGTCGAGCTAAAAGACTATACCGACAAGCCGCACCCGACGATTGGCACGTACAAGGCGCGAATAGGCCTTGCTGGGGGGCCTATTCCCTTCAAAATCAGCGCCGACCCGTCAAAGATCAACCCCGCCCATCAGTATGCTTTGGACGCCAGGATTGTGGTTGGAGACGAAGCGAAGGCGGTCAATCAGGTGACGTCGTTTGTCCTCACGCAGGGACAGCCCGCCAAACAGGATCTCATTTTGCGCGCGACGGGGTTGCCAAAGGTCTGGAAAAACTGATTTAGCAGGCCGCCAAGCAAGATAGAACGGCATTGGCCGATAGGTCGCAACTGTCCTTTTTTGTGCCCGGCTGGCCGTTTGGGCGCGGGTCTATACTTGCTAGATGGCGAGTCCTCCCCACGTGCAGCCGCGGCAAGTCGGCATTCTCATCCTGGATGAGGACGATCAGAACCAAGGAACCCTGCGGCAAATCCTGGATTCTGAAGGGTGGCGGGTTCGCCTGGTGCAGGATCCCAGGCTGCTGCTGACCGAACTCACATCCGGGGAGTGGTCGCTGGTCATCGCCAATGTCGCACTTTCCGGGATTGATACGCCCACCTTCATCACGCTGCGCGAACTGGCTGGGGTCTCTTATGAAGAAGGGGGCCGCATACGAACCCTGTACCTGGTGCCCGAGACGGCCGGCAGCCAGTTCGTAGGACGTTTGGAAATGGCGCGAGCGCCGTATGTCGTACGGCCCTTCCATTTGCACGATTTTCTCGAAAAAGTAAGCGATCTGCTGGTCGAGATTAAGGCTATTGAAGGACCGATCCGGCAGGTGAGGCACGAGTTTGGATCGATGCGCAAAAAGAAAAAGCAGAGTGGGCGGTCGACCTCGATGTTTGCCTCGCGGGACTCGTATTCTTACTCGGATGAGGAATTAGCGGAATACGAGAAGCAGGAAAGTGAAAGCGCCAAGACGCGACGGATTAAGCCTCGCGGCGATCTTGGCGGAGCCGACCGGTAGGGTCTGGGTTGCTGCCCAGAAAAACTTCCTAAATCTTCCTTTGGGCTGGCCAGTTTCCGTTGCGGCGGAGTTGCGCTCGTTTCATCTAGCTAGAACGAACGGGCTAGAGTGCCTGTTCTATCCTTGACTTCCTTACCTGCTGGTTGGATGCTACCGCGTCCTGGTTGCCGGCAACTGGCGACAATTGCCTGATGCCTATGGGGATACGAATGCGACTTTGCTCGAGTGTTTCCGGTTTGCCGATCCGGTTTGCTTTGCTAGCTGGCTTCGCCATTTGTGCGGGACTGCCTTCTGGGGCACAGCAATCGGAGTCCGCTGCTGCGCGCGTTTTCAGTAACGCTGATTACCAACATGCAGAAAAATTCATGGGCTACAACACGCGGCCGCTGGTGTTTCACGACGTACACGTGAAGTGGCTGCCGGGGGACCGCTTCTGGTACAGGAATGTAGGGCCGGACGGGAGCGAATTTGTGTTATTCGATGCGGCCCACGGCACGCGGCAGCCAGCTTTTGATCATGCGAAATTGGCGGCGGCGCTTTCGGCGGCGGCAGGTGCAACGTACAACGCTGGGCATCTTCCGTTTATGTCGTTCGACTTTTCTCCGGACGGGCGGGCGATTTCCTTCACCGCAAAGTCCAAGAAATGGATTTGCGATTTGCAGGCGTACCAATGTAACGCTGCGGCGGAGCTGGCCAAATCGGGAGCCGGCGCGCAGGAAGAGGAACTTTCGCCGGATGGCAAGCGCGCGGCTTTTATTCGGGATTACAACCTATGGGTGCGGGATGTCGCGACGGGGAAGGAAACACAACTTACAACGGACGGCGTGAAGGATTTCGGTTATGCCACGGACAATGCAGGCTGGATTCACAGCGACCGAGCCGTTTTGTTGTGGTCGCCGGATTCGCGAAAAATCGCGACGTTTCAGCAGGACCAGCGCGGGGTCGGCGAAATGTATCTGGTGGAAACCAAGGTCGGTCATCCCGTGCTTCAGGCGTGGAAATATCCGCTGCCGGGCGATGATGTGGTGACTACGATCCAACGGGTGGTCATCGAAGTGGACGGGCCGAAGGTGATACGGCTTCAGATTCCACCGGATCAACATCGCTCGACCCTTTGCGATGACGTGGAATGCCGCGGGAGCGACTGGGACGACGTGGAGTGGAGTGCGGATGGGGCGCATCTCGCGTTCGTTTCCACCTCGCGCGACCATAAACATGAGCAGTTGCGTGTGGCCGATACCGCAACTGGCGCGGTTCGTGACGTTTTTGACGAGACGGCGGCCACGCAATACGAATCCGGCTGGGGCCGGGTGAACTGGCGCTATCTGCCCGGTTCGAATGAGATTGTCTGGTTTTCCGAGCGCGACGGATGGGGACATCTTTATCTGTACGACCTTTCGAGCGGCAAGCTGAAGAACCAGATTACTTCGGGGAATTGGGTGGTCACCCAGTTGTTGCGGGTGGATGAAAAGAATCGTTTGCTCTACTTCCTGGCCGGAGGACGCGAGAAGGGGCAAAATCCTTACTTTGCGCATCTTTATCGAATTGGATTTGACGGCAAGAATCTCACATTGCTGACTCCCGAAGACGGCAATCATGATGTGAGTGTTTCTGATTCAGGCAAATACTTTTTCGACAGCTATTCGAAACCGGACGTGGCCGGCGTCAGCGTGCTTCGCGACGAAAATGGAAAGCTGATTTCTGCCGTCGAAAAGATGGACATCTCGAAGCTGGTAGCGAGCGGGTGGCAGCCACCGGTTCCGATCATCGTCAAAGCACGGGACGGCGTAACGGATTTGTATGGGTTGATGTTCAAGCCGACCACGCTCGATAGTTCCAAGAAATATCCCATCATCAATCAGATTTATCCCGGACCGCAAGGCGGAAGCGTGGGGAACTGGTCGTTTTCTCCGGCGAGGGGCGATGCCCAGTCTCTCGCAGAGCTGGGATTTGTGGTGGTGCAGATCGAGGGAATGGGAAATCCGTTGCGTTCGAAGAAATTCCACGACTTTTATTACGGAAACATGGGCGACAACACTTTGCCGGATCAGGTCGCCGGAATGAAGGAGTTGGCGCAGAAATATTCGTGGATTGACATTGAGCGCGTGGGCATCTGGGGACACTCCGGCGGAGGCTTCGCCACAGCAGACGCCATGTTCCGGTACCCAGACTTCTTCAAGGTGGGCATTTCCGAGTCGGGAAACCACGATAATCGCGAATATGAGGACGACTGGGGCGAGCGCTATCAAGGGCTGCTCGTGAAGAATTCAGATGGCACTTCCAACTACGACGATCAAGCCAATCAGAATCTGGCGAAAAACCTGAAGGGGCACCTTCTGCTGGCGCACGGGACGCTCGACGATAATGTTCCGCCCTACAATACGCTTCTGGTGGTGGATGCGCTGATCAAGGCAAACAAGGACTTCGATCTCCTGCTGATTCCGAACCAGCACCATGGGTATGGGAGCGCAACCCTTTATATGACGCGGCGCCGCTGGGACTACTTCGTGCGTTACTTGCTGGGGGCGGAGCCACCCCGCGAGTACGAATTGCGGCCGCCCGCGCCGGCAAATCGGTAGACTGCGCGCCTTCTCATCGGGACCCGGTCGTTCAAGGACTGCCTGGCCGATATCCTTTCATTCCTTTGCAAGAAAACCTAAATGCCTCGTTCTAAGCCTGAGCCGCGTGTTTGTTTGCGGATTCGGGTGAAGGAGGCGTTTATGGATCGGAAGGTACTGAGAGCTGTTTTAGGCGGTTTGTTTGGGTTTGGAGCATTGGGAGCGGTGGCACTGATTGGGGCTTCTCCTCATCCTGGGCCGGGGAACGCGGAGGGGAATTGGCGTCTGCTGGACCCTGTGACCTACGAGAACATCACAATTTTTCCGGTGGTTAGCTCAACGGGGCAGGATACTTCGGCGTTTCTAACTTTGGATGAAGGGCTCTCGAGCGGAGAGGTCATTGTCAGCGAGCAGGGGTCGGCGGGGCTGGCGAGGTCGCGGGATGGCCGGCCGATTCCATCGGCGCAGAGCAGTAGCGGTGCGAGCGTCAATCAGTTGGTCTTGATCAACCGGAGCAAGAGGCCGCTGCTGCTATTGGCCGGGGAGTTGGTCAGCGGAGGGAAGCAGGACCGGATTATCGGGAAGGACCGGATTGTACCAGCAGGGTCTGAACCGCTGCCTCTGGATGTGTTTTGCGTTGAGCACGGACGATGGACTGGGACCAGCGGGCAATTTACGAATTCCAAGACAATCGTGCATCCCAGCGTGCGCGAGCAGGCGGCCCTGGAGCAAAACCAGAGCCAGGTTTGGAACGCGGTTTCATCCGGGAGCACAGCCAGAGCGGGTGGTGCGAGAGGGAGCGGGTTTGGGAGCCCCGCGCCTGCAGCGCCTCCGGTGCTGAGCTCGGAGCGAATTCAATCTACGATTTCCAGTGCTGCACCAACGCAGTCGTATAACAAGATTTATAAGGAAAGTCGTGCGGGAGAATCCGTTGATGAGTTTGTCGAGGAGTTGCAGAAGCGCTTCAACCGGGCGACGTCTGGGTTGAAGGGAGAACGAGTGGTAGGAGTTGTCGTGGCGTATGGCGGGGACGTGGCCTGGAGCGACATTTTCGCCTCGAACGAGATGTTTGACCAGTATTGGGGAAAGCTGCTGCGCAGCTATGCCGTAGAGGCGCTGGCACGGCCAACGTATCGCGAGACGGCGGCCATTTCCGATGCGCGGGAGTTCTTGCGGAATCTGAATGGGCGGGAAGTTGTCGAGAGCGAGCCGGGCGTTTACCGGTGGCGGGAGATTACCGAGGGGCGGTTGTCGTTGATTGAGCTGGAATCTTTGCAGCCCAAGGCGATGACTTTGCACCGGTTGCTGTTGCATAGAACCAGCTAAAGAGAACTCCAGACACGAAGCTGGCACCAATTGGGGCGCAGCCCTTCGAGGCTCAGGGTAAATACGGTGCGCCCCTACAACGGATTTTTTGCGCGACGGACTTGGCTCTTGTCTGGCACTTGGGCTAGCAGGTCCCGGACTTTGGCGCTCCAGGCCGGATGCTGGAGATTGGGAGCGATTTCGGCTAGCGGGACGAGGACGAAACGGCGTTGGAGCATGCGCGAGTGTGGGACGTGCAGATCGGGCGTGTCGACGGTCTCTTGACCGTAGAGAAGAATGTCGAGATCGATTTTTCTTGGGCCTTTGGCGAATTCCTTTTTGCTGCCCATTTGGGATTCGATGGATTGGAGGGCTCGCAGAAGTGCGGGCGGCTCCAGTTGTGTTTCTGCCTCCACCGCGCAGTTTAGAAACCACGCCTGATCGAGATAGTCCACCGGTTCGGTTTCATAAAACGACGAGACTCTTTGGATGCGCAGGCCTGCCTGCGGGAGGGCGGCTATTGCTGCGCGAAGATTGGCTTCGCGGTCACCTACGTTTGAGCCGAGAGAGAGATAGGTGGTGATCATTCGTGGAGTGTGGATGGCACGTTAGTGGCTTTGAATAGGAAGAACTCTAGATGGTCCTTTGTCGAGAAGCAACCGAGTGGGACTTCTCGGAACAAATACGCGAATGAGCGCGTACCTTAACCAAGACTAAGCGTGTCTCGGGGGGATGGGGATGACCAGCTTCTGGCAGGATGTGCGGTATGGGCTGCGGATGTTGCTGAAGAACCCTGGGTTTACCGCAATTGCGGTGCTGACGCTGGCGCTGGGCATTGGGGCGAACACGACCCTATTTTCGGTGGTCAACGGAGTCCTGCTGAATCCGTTGCCGTTTCCTGACCCGGATCATCTCGTTGAAGTCTATACGACGACGCCGACGTTTGCGGAGAGTTCGATTAGCTATCCGAATTTTCTCGACTGGCGGAAAGAGAATCACTCGTTTTCGGTACTGGGGGCCTTCCGGACCGATGATTACAACATGACCGGGGTGGGCGAGCCTGAGCGTTTGCATGGTCACATGATTTCGGCGGATTTTCTGACGGCGCTGGGAATCCAGCCGATGTTGGGCCGCAATATAGTGCCGGAGGAAGACCAGGCCGGCGGCGCGCCCGTCGTGATGCTGGGCGACGGACTGTGGAAACGCAAGTTTGGAAGATCACCAGAGGTTTTGGGGAAGAGCATCACCCTGAATGGAAAGGTGTATACGGTTGTTGGCGTAGCGCAGGGACACATAACGGGACTGAGCGCCTCGGATATTTATCTTCCGATCGGACAATGGACAGACCCGACGTTTCGAAATCGAGCGATCAGCATGGGAACCAACGCGGTTGGGCGGCTGAAGCCAGGGGTGACGATTGCGCAGGCCAAAGCGGACATGGATTCGATCGGGCGAAGTCTTGCAACGGACTATCCGGAGTCGAACAAGGGGACGGGCATTGGAATAACGCCTTTAGAAACGGAGATAGTTGGAAGCGTGAAGGGAATTTTGCTGGTGCTGCTGGGTGCGGTGAGTTTTGTGCTGCTGATCGCGTGCGCAAATGTGGCAAATCTCTTGCTAGCTCGGGCGACGGGGCGCGCGCGCGAGTTTGCGATACGGTCGGCGCTGGGAGCGAGCCCAATGCGCGTAATTCGGCAGCTTTTGACCGAGAGTGTGATGCTCGGGATTGCCGGCGGCGCCATTGGATTGCTACTGGCGAAATGGGGCACAAAAGGGTTTTTGGCGGCCCTGCCGGAAACGCTGCCACGAGCTGAAGAGATTGGATTGGATGGACACGTACTGTTCTTCACACTGGGAATTTCTCTTCTGACGGGCATCGTTTTCGGATTGGTGCCGGCGCTGAAAGCGATGCGTCCGGACATGCACGAAACGTTGAAGGAAGGCGGGCGAGGGTCGAGCGGAGCGCGAAACAGAACGCAAAGCGTGTTTGTGGCAGTGGAAATGGCGATGGCTGTGGTGCTTTTGATTGGCGCAGGACTGATGATTCGGAGCCTGGCGGCGTTGTGGAGCATCAATCCGGGATTCGATGCGAAGAATGTGCTGACTTTCAGCATATCAACGACCTCCGATCCGAATGTGACGGCAGAGCAGTTGCGAGCCAAATACCGGCAGGGATTGAGCCAGATCGAAAAGGTACCGGGCATCGAAGCGGTTTCCGTGCTTGGCGGCTCGCTGCCGATGACCGGCGATTCGGAGTTGCCCTTCTGGGTCGAGGGTCACGCGAAGCCGGCGAGCGCGCAGGAAATGCCCTATGCGCTGATGTATCTTGTGACGCCGAGTTATCACAGAGCCATGGGTATACCCGTGGAGCGGGGTCGCAGCCTCGACGAGCGCGACAACGAGCACACACCGCTCGTGGCGTTGATTGATTCGAGCTTCGCGCACCAATATTTCGCGAACGAGGACCCGGTGGGGAAACGACTTAACCTGGCGTTTCTTGATGTGCAGGTGGAAATCGCGGGGGTCGTCGGGCACGTGGAGCATTGGGGGCTGGGCTCGAAGGGCCACGAAAGTGTGCAGGCGCAGATTTATCTTTCGGTTTGGCAGGTTCCCGACAGATTCTGGCCGCTTTTTGCGAACGGCGGCCAGTACGTGGCGCGAACCACGGGTTCCCCGCTCGGGATGGCGAGTGCCATTCGCGAAGCAGCGGGAAGCGTGGATAGCAGCGCGGTGGTGTACGAAGTGCGGCCGATGGAGGACATCGTGGCACGATCGGTGGCCACGCAGCGGCTGGCGATGATTCTTTTAAGTGTGTTTTCGGCACTCGCGCTGGTGCTCTCCGCGATTGGGATTTATGGCGTGATTTCGTACCTTACGGGACGACGCACGCATGAGATTGGCGTGCGCATGGCGCTCGGAGCGACGAGTGCGGACGTTTTGCGGCTGGTGCTGGGCGAAGGCTTGCGAATCACACTCGTGGGCGTAGGCATCGGGATTGTTGCCGCCTTGGGTTTGACGCGATTAATTACGAAAATCATTTATGGAGTGGGAGCTACGGATCCGATTACGTTCGGGGGCGTGGCGATTCTGCTGACGGGGGTCGCGCTCCTGGCGTGTTACATTCCGGCGCGGCGGGCAATGCGCGTGGACCCGATCATCGCCTTGCGGTACGAGTAAATCATGGCCCCCTCCGGGGGCCCACAACGAAGAATGAAAATGGGCTCGAGATGGCGTACGGTTTGTGCAGCCGCGTTGGCGACAGAGGCCGAGTTACTCTGGCGCTCACAGAGCCCGCTTACGAGTATGGCTGGGACGCTGGGAAGCACAACGAATTGTAGCCTCCGGAAGTTGCGGAGAGCACGCGTAGGAGATTTTCGCTTTTTCGAAGCGTCCAACGCCGCGCGGTGGAAAGGAGTCGCGCGATGGAAGTTATCTATCCCTGCTGTTGTGGTTTGGACG
>CAJCHZ010000003.1 GCA_903970165.1 Betaproteobacteria bacterium | reverse complement strand
GAGTTCAGACGTGTGCTCTTCCGATCTCGGTGATGCGCGCTTTGGTGGGATCGGAAGGTTCGACAGGCTCAGTTCCCGGAGCCAGGTAAGCGATGTTGGCAAAACTACGGGCTGGCAGCGGGATGGTGATCAGATCATGCGCGGAAATCGCGGCCTGCTGAACGGCGCTCGCTGTGTTGACGGGCTCGGTTGTGATGGAGGCGACCTGCCCCTGCACGGTAACGCTCTGCTGGACGGAGGCCGGGGTCATGGTGACGGTGATGTCGCGCACCGTGCTGATGGTAACGTTTGCATCGGAGCTGACTGCTCTGAAACCGTTGGCGTTCGCCGTGACGTGGTAAATCCCGGGAATAAGATCTTCAATGCGAAATTCGCCGCGATCGTCGGTGGTGGCTTCGCGCTGGAGAGTGGATTCCCTGGCCTGCACGACAACTTTTGCGGCGGCAATGCGCCCCCCGCTGACGTCCTGAACAGTCCCGCGGAGAGCGCCGCGCGGATTTTGTGCCAGCAAGGCCCAGGGCAACAGCAGAATCGATAAGAGGACAACACCCCGCGCAAGGGGCTTTTTCTTCCGTCTATAAAGGTTTCTCATGGGGAGCGATAGGCTACTGGGAGCCGTAGGTCTACTACCACACGTCGTAGATAGTCCTATCGTTGAATCGGTTGCCGGGCAGTGGGCAGCATACTGTGCCCCGGCAGGCACATGACGTGACTTTCAAAGCCTGGACTAGTGAATGAATCTTTCCAGAAGGCTGTGGACCGCAGAGAGGGTGGAAGGCGCGAGCACCATGGCGGCCAGGACGGCGGCTACCAAAAGAGCGGCGCCACGGAAGCGCAAGTCAGAATCAGGTGGATCGGTCGCCGCGAAACGTAGCGGATTGGGTACCAGTAAACGGGCAATGCGGGCTTCGAGGTCGCGGTCGCCGCTGAGAAGCGAGGTGGCCAGAGCAGGCACACGTGGCCCGGCGTCCATGCGAGCTACACGAACCAGCGCGGCGGCCAGAGAAAGCGCGCGCAGGGAGTTCCCTTCGGTGGCTTGATCGTCCGCAGCCCACTCCGTGAATTTCGACCAGTTACATTCGAGAGTTCGCAGCATTGGCAGGAAGGGAATGGTATCCGGGGCCAAGAGGATGAGCAGACGTTTGGCATTGTCGCGGGAAGCGTGGTGAGCGTGTTCGTGGCGGAAAGCGACTTCGAGTTCTTCAGCGGAAAGCGCGCGGACAACACCGCGAGAAATGAGCAGGCGAGGATGAAGCAAACCGGACACGGCGAGAAGGGGAGCTTCGTTTTCGATAACGACGACCGGTGCAGAATCCCCTGGGAGGTGCGTTTCGAAACCCAAGGACGCACAAAGCCGATTGTGACGCCAGGAGGCCAGCAGGGCGCGCGCGATGCGCAAGATGGACAGGGAGCAGATCAGGGCACCGAGAAACCCCAAGGAGGAGCAGACCCAGCCTACTTCTTCACCGGTGTTGGAAGGTTCGAGCCAGAGATAGCTGGGAACGCAAAGAACAATAACGAAAAGAGTAGACAACGCGAAGGGAAGCAAACGCAAAGCAAAGAGAAAGCGGGCGGCAGAGTCGGGTGGCTTTGTCTCCGCGAAACGGATGGCGGTTTTGCTGGTGAGTCGGATTAGGGAACTGAGCAAAGCATTCAACAAGAAGAAGGATGCAAAGCAAAGGCACAGAAGCCTGAAAAGATAAGGGAGCATCATGGCTGCCCCTGCCGGGAGATTTCTTTTCGCCGACTGCGTATTTTCTTTTCCAACTCATCGAGGAGCCTGGCGTCGTGCTCGCCAACTACATCCAGCAAACACGAGAGAAGAAGTTCGCGCGAAGGTCTGGGGCCGGAGAGAAAGCCTGAAACCAGATTTTCCGCTTGCTTGCGTTCCCATTCCGAGCGGGAAAAGTTGGGCACGTAGACGAAGGCGCGATCCAATTTGTGGCGGCCGAGAAAGCCCTTTTTGAAGAGGCGATCGAGAGTGGTCATGACCGTGGTGTAGGCCAAGGGGCGGCTGAGCCTGGGGACGACGTCGCGAACGCTGCTTTCTCCGCGAGACCAGAGAATCTCCATCAATTCCAATTCGAGATTGCCTAAGCCCAGATTCTGAACCGGGGCAGCGCTGCCGGTAAGGCGATTGAGGAAGCGAATCACGATGGAGCGCATGCTACCACTTTTCCCGTGAATCCAGGAGCCTCGTATTGTCCATGCTTCGGTTCGTGAGGGGAGCAAGACTCCCGCACTCCAAGGCCCAAGAAAGAAGATTTGACAGGGAACAAAGGGGAGGCTAGGTTCGTCTATACCTAGAGCAGACTAGTCTATGGTGGAGAGGGTCGTCGAGAAATGTCTAAAGAGAAGCAACGGGATCTGTTCCCGGGCGCCCTGGAGATGATGATTCTGCGGACTTTGAAGCGGCAGCCGCTGCACGGGTATGCGCTGGTGCAGCATATCAAGCGGAATTCGGATGATCTGCTGCAAATTGAAGAGGGGTCACTGTATCCCGCGCTACAGAGATTGTTGAAGGAAGAGCTGGTAAAGGCAGAGTGGGGCGTGTCGTCAACAAACCGGCGCGTGAGGATTTACAAGCTGACCGCGGCGGGTGCGAAACACCTGGAGCGGGAGGTTTCGAGGTTCGAGCGGATGCTTGAGGGAATTACGCGGGTTTTGTCGCCGGAGGAATCATGAGCTGGTTGAGAAGAAGTTTGTTTTCGCGGCGAAAAATTTACGGCGAATTGTCGGAGGAGATTCACGCGCATATCGAAGAGAAGACGGAGCAGTTGATGGCGGACGGGATGCCGAAGAAAGAAGCTGAGGCGGCGGCGCGGCGGGAATTTGGCAACCTGACTCTAATGGAAGAAGACGGGCGCGATGTTTGGCGCTGGCTGTCGTTGGAAAACTTTCTAATGGATGTGCGGTACGGCTTGCGGATGCTGCGGAGTAATCCCGTTTTCACGGTAGTTGGTTTGTTGACGATTGCGATTGGCATTGGCGCGAATGCGGCGGTATTCAGCGTGGTAAATAGCGTGCTCCTCAGGCCGCTGAATTATCCAACGTCGCAGGAATTGGTTTTCTTGCACCAGGTGGCGCCCGGAGCCGCCGGACTTGCGGATTTTCAAAACGGGCTCCTGCTTTCGCCCTCGATGTACTTCGCGTATTCGGAGAATAACCGGACATTTTCGTCGATCGGAGTGTGGGATACGGGGGCCGCGAGCGTGACGGGGGTGGCGGAGCCGGAACAGGTGCGGGTGGTGACTGTGAGCAACGGCGTGCTGGAGGCCCTCCGGGTGGCACCGGAAGCCGGGCGTTGGCTTTCCGCGGAGGATCAGGAACCACGCGGGCCGTCGCGCGTAATGCTGAGCTATGGATATTGGCAGCGGCGGTTTGCCGGCGATCGGACGATGATTGGAAAGAACATTCAAGTGGATTCGCAGCCGCTGCAGATTGTGGGCGTGATGCCGAAAGGGTTCCGGTTTGTAGATACGGATTTCGATTTGATCGAGGCATTCAAGTTCGATCGCGCACAACAGATTCTGGCTGGATTCGGGCTTCACGGCATTGCCAGGTTGAAACCGGGAGCGACCATCGCGCAGGCCAACGCGGACATCACGCGCATGCTGCCGATCTGGATGGATTCGTTTTCGAACGGGCCGGGAACCAATCCTCATATCTACGAGACGTGGAAGATTACTCCCATGATCCGGCCGCTGAAGGCGGAAGTGATTGGGAATGTCAGCGAGGTGCTGTGGGTGGTGATGGGAACGATCGGGCTGGTGATGCTGATTGCCTGCGCGAACGTGACGAATCTGCTGCTGGTGCGCGTGGAGTCGCGGCAGCAGGAGCTGGCGGTGCGCGCGGCGCTGGGCGCTGGCTGGCAGCGCATCGTGAGTGGGCTACTGGTGGAAAGCGTGATGCTGGGAGTGATGGGAGGAATGATTGGAGTCGGTTTGGCGTATGCCGGCGTGCGCGCCCTCGTGGCGTTCGGGCCGGCGAATTTGCCGCGGCTGAGCGAAATTGCGATCGGTGGACGAACATTGATCTTTGCGTTTGCGATTTCCGTGCTGTCCGGGCTGCTGTTTGGATTGATTCCGGCGTTCAAGTATGCGGGGCCGCGGACGACGCTGGAACTGCGAAGCGGCGGACGGACGATCAGCGTGAGCCGGGAAAGGCATCGGGCGCGAAATTTGCTGGTCGTGGGGCAGGTGGCCATGGCCCTGGTGTTGCTCGTGAGTGCGGGCTTGATGATTCGAACGTTCGCGGCGTTGCGAACCGTGGATTTGGGATTCACTGACGCGCTGCACTTGCAAGTAATGCGAATTTCCATTCCGGATCTATTGATCGCGAAACCCGAACAGGTCACGCGCACGCAACAGGCAATTCTCGATAAATTGTCCGCAATTCCGGGAGTGAAATCGGCGGCATTCGCGAGCGAGATGCCCATGGAAGGATTTGGCGCCGGATGGGATTGTATTTTCCTGGAGGGCGTGAAATATGATCCGGACGTAATTCCGCCGCTGCGCTACTTCAAGGACGTTTCGCCGGGATTCTTCCAGACCTCTGGTGCGAGACTAGTCGCAGGGCGCGAGATGACCTGGACTGAGGTTTACGGAGCTCGGCCTGTGGTATTGGTCTCCGAAAACCTGGCGCGAGAGCTGTGGGGCACGCCAAGAGCGGCGGTGGGGAAACGCATTCGCGAATTTGATTCCCGGCCGTGGAGCGAGGTGATCGGCGTGGTACAGGATGTTCGCGAGAACGGCGTGCAAGAGATAGCCCCCGAAACCGTATATTGGCCCACTTTGATGGGCATGAAATATCAGTTGGAAGCGCCAGTCTCCCTGGATGCGCAACGGAGTGTGACGTTCGTAATACGGAGCGATCGCGCCGGAAGCGCCTCATTTTTGAACGAAGTGCGGCAGGCGGTGTGGTCGGTGAATTCGAGCTTGCCGCTGGCGTCTGTGCGGACGATGGAGGATGTTTACGCAAAGTCCGTGGCGCGAACTTCATTCACGCTGGTGATGCTGGGGATTGCCGGGGCAATGGCGCTGGCACTGGGGATCATCGGGATTTATGGCGTGATTTCGTTCATCGTGTCGCAGCGCAGACGGGAAATTGGAATTCGTTTGGCGCTGGGGGCACAGCGTCGAGACGTGCTCGAAATGGTGCTGAGCCAAGGGGCGAAAATGACCCTGGCGGGCGTGGCGATTGGAATTGTCGCTGCATTGGCATTGACGCGGTTGATGGCCGGGTTGCTGTTTGGAGTGACCGCGTATGACCCGCTGACATTGGGAACTGTTGCTGTTGTGCTGATGATAATTGCGCTTCTGGCGTGTTACATCCCGGCGCGGCGGGCAACGAAAGTCGATCCGATGGTGGCATTGCGGTATGAGTGAGCGGATTCCACCTACCAACCTCCGAATCAAAGATCTGGTTAAGGAGATCTATCTCGGGGCCGACGACTGAAGAAACTGCGCCTGGCGATCTAAACGCCGACCCCGAGATAGCCCGAGCCTAAGGAAGTTTCGGCCAACACCCGTTTGTGCTGCATGGGACGCGCTACAGAGCCGGCTGGTTTCACCTATCCGAAAGAAAAACACCAGCTCTCGACAGTGGGATTGGCAGGTTATTGGAGATGCGCGTTGAACCAGGCCAACGTGCGCTCGACGACATCGCGCTGGTGTTTGGGGCTGGCGAACATGTGGCCTTCGTGTTCGTAGACTACGAATTGAGTTTCGACTCCCAGCGTTTTCAGCGCGTGCCAGAATTCGTAGGATTGGGGGGCAGGGACTTCGCCATCACTGTCTCCGACAAGGATGAGCGTCGGCGTTTTGGCTTTCTTGATGAAATTGATGGGCGAGCTCTTGGCGTAGACTTCTGGATCGTCGTAAACGGATTTGCCGAAGAACGGGATCATCCATTGATCTATCAAGTTTTCGCCGTAGTAGCTTTGCCAGTTGGAGAGGCCTGCGCCTGCCATGGCGGCTTTGAAGCGGTTGGTTTGCGTGACGGCCCACATCGTCATGAATCCGCCGTAGCTCCAGCCACAGATGCCGAGGCGATTGGGGTCGATTGGCGCGGATTTAATGGCTTCGTCAACGCCTGCCATGATGTCCTTGAAGTCTCCGTAACCGAAGTCTTTGACATTGGCGCGCGTGAAGGCTTCGCCTTGTCCGAAGCTGCCACGAGGATTTGGTTGCAGGACGAAATATCCGGCGCCCGCAAGCGGGGAATAATAATCGGAGGAGCCGGGCCATTCGGAGAGCACGGCAGCTCCGGGACCGCCATGAATGCGGACGACCAGCGGATATTTTTTGTTGGGATCGAAATCGCGCGGATAGAGGAGCCAGCCCTGGACTTCGAACCCACCATTTTTCCAATGAATGCTTTTAGCTTCGCCCCAACCGGGATTGGTCCCTTTGTTGCGCTGCGTGATTTGCGTCCAGGAGCCAGTGGCACCAGCCCAAATTTCAGGCGGTGTGCTGAAGGAGCTGCGAATAACGGCGGAATTTTTTGCGTCGCGAGACAGGGAGAGATTTATCCCCCACGCTCCGGCAGTTATTTGACCGGCGTCGCGAAAAATTTCATGCACCTGTTTGGTGGATGGATTCACGGAAGCGATGCCGGAATCCCCTTCCAGGTATTCGCCGAAAAGAACATTTCCTTCGGGCGTCCAAGCGAGCCAACTTGCAGAACCTTTCATTTCGGGGGTGATGTTTGTCGCTTCACCGCCGGTAGCAGAGAGGGTGAAGATGTCGCCGCCTACGCTGGGCTCGTCGCTCATTAGGCCGCCAAGGAAGGCGATGGACTTGCCGTCGGGAGACCACGCCGGATTCGCGATTTGCAGCGGCGGCTTGTAAATGGACTTCATCAGGCCAGTGGCGGCGTCGAGGGTATAAAGCTCGGCGATGTACCAGTTATTGTCCCCGTTTCCTAGAGCCGCGGTGACAGCGAAACGGAGACCGTCAGGAGACCAACCGTATTCGTAAACGTAGGTGTCCGCGGGAGAGATTTGATCGAGCTTCCCGGTTGCGACGTCCACCAGGGCCAGACGTTGCTCGAAAAAAGAGTCTTTGATTTCGCCGGTTTCGGCAGTTTCGGCAACGAGAGGTCCAGCAGCTCGCGTGGCGTTTTCGGTGAAGAGAACGGCGATCGTTTTGCCGTCGGGCGACCACCCGGGAGTGGCGAGGAAACCTTTAACGTTTGTGAGTCGCGAAATCGAGCCTTGATCCGCCAGATTCTTCACATACAGTTGCAATTGTCCGGGTTTCACCGCGTCGGACAAAAAGGCGAGCTTATTGCTATCAGGCGACCAAGCCACGGCCCCCTCTGCGCTTGGACGATAGGCCGGCCCATCACCTATTTGTCCACTTGGCCCCCTCACACCCCTCTTTTCCACCGCAGCGCTGACGACGGCCGGTTCTTCCGGTGACCGAAGTCCTTTGAGGAAAATCCGGGTGGCTCCTGACGGCGCGCCGTTTTTGCCGAGCATGTCCTCGACCCAGGCGATTTTGTTGCCGTCGGGGGAGATGGCGGATTGTTCGAAACGGTGCGTTCGAGAGAGTGTTTTGATGACATCTTCAACTGGCGCGGGCGCGTGGGGCTTGGCGGCAGCCGCGAGACGCGCTTCAGCGGATTGTTTGGTACCGCTGGTTTCTTGCGCTGGCATAACGCTGTTCACGGAGAAAAAGAGCAGTGAAGCTGTGGCGAGCGCAACGAACAACCGAAATAACTTCATGAATCCGTCCTTGAGGGGCCAGGGCTCTGGCGCGAGTACCTTAATCGGGTTAGAGATGGTCTGCAAGCGGCGTTTGAACTTCGATGCGCAAGTTTCCGTCGAAAACGCGCGGTCCCACTGTTCGGAGAAATAGGTGGCAACTAGCCGGTTAAGACGGCGCGGGTGAAAACCGAATTGGAAATTTGGCGGTTCGCGGAGTCTACCAGCACCAATTCCCCCGCCGTGAACGACGTGGGATAGTCCGAGAGCATTTCCTTCAGGAACGATTCCAGTTGGAGAGCTTCTGTTTGGGTCTGGCCGCGCGTCAGGACAGTTGTGTAGGTGTTGAGCAGCACGAACTTTGCAGCAGGAGAAAGAAGCTTGCGGCATTGACCCAACAGGACGGGCAGAGACTCGTCTACTTTCCAAAGTTGGCCTTTGGGGCCGCGACCGAAGCGCGGTGGATCAAGGATTAGCGCATCGTAGGTGCGGCCGCGCCGGATTTCGCGGGCGACGAAGGCCTGTGCGTCATCAACAATCCAGCGGATCGGGCAGCCGTCTAGTTGCGAACGAGATTGATTTTCGCGCGCCCATTTTATGGCCTGGCGCGAGGCGTCCACGTGCGTGACGAATGCGCCTGCTGCAGCGGCGCTGAGAGTTGCAAGGCCGGTGTAGCCGAAGAGTGACAAAATCCCTGGAGGAGCAGGCGCCGATTCGATTTGTGAAGTGAGCCAATCCCAGTGGCTCGCTTGATCAGGAAAAACGCCCAGGTGGCCGGAAGGAGTCGGCTGTACCCAGAACGCAAGATTCTTTCGGCGCATTTCCCATCGTTGCGGAACTGGTTTGGAAAATTTCCATTCGCCTCGTTTCGAACGATGGTGTTGAACGAAACTGCCATGAGCGGAGTTCCAACGTTCTTGCGGCAGCGAGGGCTCCCAGGTGGCTTGCGGTTCAGGACGAACCAGCGTGATGTCGCCGAAGCGCTCAAGCTTGCGGCCTGAACCGCAGTCGAGAAGCGTGTATTCGTCCCATGCGGGGGAAAGCGTTTCGAGTTTGCCGGGCGAATGTAGTTTCACGCGTGACACCTGCACGGCCTCTGATAAGTGCTCCTGATTATGCGCCAAGAAAAGCGTAAGCACGGAACGTGCTGTCCATTGCCACCATTCTGCTTTTCTTGACCGTGTGCGCGGCGGTCGACTACACTACTAAATTCGAGACCTGTCGCTCACGCAGTCTGACGGCTGTAGTTTGTGCGCAGGAAAAACCGGCTACACTTCGACAAGTCCGTGGGACAAGTCTGTGGCCGCGCAACCAAAGGAGAATTGTCTTGCCGAAGCGCACATATCAACCGCGGAAACGACGCCGCGCGAAGACGCACGGATTCCGCTCACGCATGAAGACGGCTGGTGGCCGCAAAGTTCTGGCGGCACGCCGCAAGAAGGGACGCCATCGCCTCACGCCCGTATAGTCCCGGGCGCCTGAAGTTTCCGCGCGAGGCGCGGCTGGTGCAGCGCGGCGATTTTGACGCCGTGTACCGCGCAGGAAAACGCCGATCCAGTTCTCATTTCACAGTTTTTTTCCGCGCCAACCAACTGCCGGTCAGCCGCTTCGGATTCAGCATCAAAAAGGCGCTGGGCGGGGCGGTGGTGCGCAACCGTATGCGCCGGCGAATTCGGGAGATCGTGCGATGCCATCGCGCGGAAGTTCCCGCGGGATGGGACATCGTGATTCATCCGAAGAGCAGCGTGGGACACGCCGAGTTTGCCGGTTTGGCGGCCGATTTGGTGCGGGTAATGAAGAGCGTCTAGTGCGCCGATGAATACGCGCGAACAAACCGCGGAAAAAGAGATGAGCAGATCGAACTCTGTCCCACAAGCGCCTTCGCACCAGTCGCTCGCGGTGCACGTAGCGCTGGCCGCGCTGCGCGTATATAAAGCGTACCTGTCGTTCTTGTTTGCAGGAAGCTGCCGATTCGAACCGACCTGTTCGCGTTATGCCTACGAAGCAATTGAGCGGTTTGGCGTGATTCGCGGAATTTGGCTGGGAACAAAGCGCCTGGCACGCTGCCAACCCCTATCGCGAAAATTTGGATACGATCCCGTTCCGGAGAAATCAGAAGACATGCCGTCGAACACGAACGAAGCGGCGAAGGATGAGCGCCGCGTTGGAGCTGCTGCGAGAGAGGCACATCTGTGAGCGGTCCGGAAAAGAAAAAAGAACTTTCCTCGGAAATGCGTATTCTGATCGCCTCGATACTTTCGATGGCCGTGATTTTGTTGTGGGTGAAATTTTTTGCCCCTAAGCCGCCGGCCAATGTACCTGGCGCGAACAAACCCGCGATAACGGCGCCAGCAGCCTCCACTAATTCCACGACGCCTTCTCCTTCCGCTTCCACGTCGCCTGCTTCGGGAAAGCCCAACGCTCCATCCACTCCGGGAAACGCCACTGCGATTGCTCCGGCAAATGCGGCCTCGCTGCCTCCCATGGCGGCGACAGATGAAAACAGCATTGTTGTTGAAAACGATCTGTATCGCGTGGAGTTTTCAAACCGCGGCGGGGTGGTGAAGAGTTGGCAGCTGAAGAAATACAAAGATGACGCGAAGCCGCAAAAGGTGCTGGACGTCGTTCACCCGGAAGCAGCGGCGCAGGTTGGCGGGTGGCCTTTTTCTCTCGTGCTGGACGACCAGCAACGGGAAGCGCAAGCGAATTCCGCATTGTATAAGGCGTGGGTTCCGGAACCAGGTGCTCGCATCGGAGATCTCGCTGCACTGCCGCCAAATCCGATTCGAGCGCCGAAGGAACTCGAGTTTGTCTGGAGCGATGGTCACTTCGAGGTTACGAAGACTTTTCGGTTCGATGATTCGTACGTGGTCCGCGTGGAAACAATCGTCAAGTTAAATGGCACGCCGGTAAAGTCGGGCATTGCGTGGCGCGGAGGATTCGGCGATTTGACGGTTTCCAATCCGGCGCCCGTCGAAACGGTGTCCACCTTTTCCAGCGAGGGCGGCAAGCTAACCGACCTGCCCTACAAAAAGCTAGAAGGCCCGGAAAAATGGGGGCCTGGCGTCTGGATGGGAAGCAAGGATTACGCGGGCATCGAGGACAAGTATTTTACCGCCGCGTTCCTGCCTGTGAACGGCATCGCTTCCGGCTCGCTTGAAACGCGTTACTGGAAAGAGACGCGGACCGTGCATGGCGCGGATGGAAAAGATGAGCAGGAGCCGGTGTCCGAGGTGGCCACCTCCACTTCGACGCAGCCGATGGCGCTGCGCGTTTACGTGGGACCGAAAGATTACGACGATTTGAAAGCCATGAAGCCGCCCCTGCAGGCGCTCGTGAATTTTGGATTCATGGAATTCATCGCCGAGCCGCTCTTCCACGGGCTGAAGTGGCTGCACAAGTATGTGACCAATTGGGGCTGGGCCATTATCGTGATGACCCTCGTCATCAACATGCTCCTCTTCCCGCTGCGCATTTCCAGCTACAAAACCACCCTCAAGATGCAGCGTGTCGCTCCGGAAATCAAAGCGATTCAGGAGCGCTACAAAAAATACAAGCTAAACGACCCCAAAAAACAGGAAATGAACAAGGAAGTGATGGCCATTTACAGCCGCGAGGGCATCAACCCCGTGGGCGGCTGCTTCCAAATGTTTCTGCAAATGCCAATCTGGTTCGGCTTGAACAGCGCACTGCGCGGAACGATCGAATTGCGGCACGCCCACTGGCTGTGGATCGCCGATTTGGCTTCCAAGGATCCTTTTTACGTTCTGCCGGTCGTCGTGGGCGTTTCGATGTACCTGGTTTCGAAAATGACCCCCATGACGGCTTCCGACCCGCAGCAGCAGCAAATGATGAAGATCATGCCCATCATGTTTGCGGGCAGCTTTATTATTTTTCCGTTTTCGAGCGGTCTCGCATTGTATATTCTCACAAGCAGTTTGGTGGGCATTGTGCAGCAGTGGTACCTGAACCGCACGCATCCCGCACCGGCAACGGCCAAGCAGATTTCGCGCGGCAAAAAGTAGTCTCGGAAAACGTCAAGCATATCGTCTGCAACGAGCAAGGATTTTCGGAGGCCCATGGGGCAGGAGCTCATCCGCGATGGCAAGCTCGACCGGCAAGCCGCTGCTGGGGCATTGCGGACGTTTCTCGAAGAGCTCGTTCACGCCGCGGGTTTCGATTTGAAGGTCAAGGTGCAAGCGGTGGAATCGCCTTCAACGGGTGCGAGCGATGAAGCCGAAGTCATTGCTGATCTCGACGGGCGCGATAAAGAGATTTTGCTCGAGCGCAACGGCGAACTTTTAAAGGCGATCGAGCACCTCGCCTTTCGCGCTCTGCGTCTTGAACCTGCCTACCACGAAAAGATTCATCTGGACAGCGGCGGCTATCGTGCCCTGCGCTTCGAGGAGTTGCGGATGACCGCGCGGGTCGCGGCCGAACGCGTAGAGACATCCAAGCAGCCGTTCCGGCTCAATCCGATGTCTTCCCGCGAGAGACGCATAGTGCACATGGCTCTGAAAGATATGCCCGGTATCCGCACCGAAAGCGTGGGCATGGGCGAAGAGCGCCAGGTTGTGGTTCATCCAGCGAAGCCAAAATAATTGCGCGTCGATGGTCTTCGTAGCGCCGCCATCTTGGCGGCGCTTTTTTGGCGCTGGCGCCACGACGCTGCATCCCGCCGCGCTTTTTATTCTTTTACCCATCCCTGCGAAATGACATGCCCGGATTCTTCCATCGTCACGCGGTAGGTGAAAGACGCAGGCCGATCCCGTCGCACTTGCGGAAATCGCATGTCGGAAATTTCCACGATAGCCGTGCTTCCTTCCTTGTGAAAGCGCGTGACCGGAAATCGCGCAAACCACAAAACTTTTTGGACTTCGGGCAAACGGTTCGCGGCCTCCATATATTGGTTCGGGGAAGCATCGGGATAATAGCGGTGCTCGATGGAGCTCAGCGACATTGTCGTGCTCGTTGTTATCTGGTCGCTTAGGTCGAGACGCACCTCGTAGACTCCCCGCGGCGTGTTGACCAATCCATCCCAATGCCAAAGCGATGGAGGAAGCGGCAGAGCTCCGAGAGATTCCACCGGCAACTGAAGGAGCGAAGCGAATTTCTGCACGCGTTCGAGAGCGGCTCGATGAGCGAAAAATGCCCCCGCGATGTAAAGGCCCGCGGCAGCCAGCCCAACACGATTCCAGGTCGCATACTGCACGCGCAACCCCTTGCCGCGAAGCGCAGGAAGAAGAATAAGCGCCGCGAGCAACGCGATGATGGCAATGGCAGTTTGTGCAGAAATCGGCGCGCCGACATTTTTCAATAATGCGGCGATCGCGAGCGAGGCGATGGCCGAAACCGACCACGTGATCATCGCCCGATTCTTGAGTCCTTCGGCTTTGCGGTAGACCCACGCGAGAATTTGCGGGCCGAGCAAAATCGTAGAGAACGTAAAATCAATAATGAAGATCAAATCCCAGGCGGGGCGCGACCACCCGAGCGGCGACCAAATCATCGTGCCGAATGTCGTAACCAGGTCGAGAAAAATGTGACTGAGTATGCCAATGGCATACATTCCGGCCAATATTGCGAACGAAGGCGCGTCCCATTTGCGCCAGCGTGCGAACCATCGCGTCAAGGTGGCTAGAGCCAACGCGAAAAAGGGCATGCAGAGCAAGGAATGCGTGATGCTCCGATGCCAGGTCAAAATGAGCATCGGATTGCTCGAAAACCATTCACGGATCATGTCCGAATCAGGAAAGATTGCGCCGAGCATCAGCGACCATGTCACGATGCGTCCCCGGCTCACCGGCTGCGAAGAAAACATGTCTTCGCCCCGAAAAACCGCTTTGCCAATCAACGCGCCGGCGATGCCGTGAGTAATCGTGTCCATGCTTGCAGTCTAATCGATGATTTTCCCGGGAGACTGGCTTTTCTGTTTTCTTTCAAAATAAAGGAAAAGCCTCACAACACTTGAATTAAAGGATTGCGTTTCGGAAGGACTCGGCCGACGCGATGCGCAGAAACGTTATGGCGTTCGAATGCGCTCAGCGCGAAATCCGCATGTTCAGGACCGATGGCCACGAGGAAACCCCCCGACGTTTGCGGATCAAACAAAAGATCTTGGAATTCAGCCGCGACTCCCGAAGCAAAAACCACGCATTCGCCGATAAAGGCGCGATTGTTTTTCAAGCCGCCGGAAAGATGGCCCTCTCGAGCCGCTTCGATCGCACCAGGAAAATAAGAAAAGGATGCGTGATCGATCTCAAAGGAAACTGGCTGCAGTCCTTGAGCAGGATCGCCCAGCGCCATCTCGCGTGCGTGACCCAAAAGGCTGAAGCCTGTCACGTCCGTTACGGCATGAATTGGCCGCAACGCCTGTGCCTTTTCCTCCACTTCGCGAAGGGCTGCCGCAGCGCCAGCGTTAAGGGTGCTCATGGCCGCGACTGCGGCTGCCAGCGATTCTGGCGCCGCGCGCTCCTTCTTCAGCGCCGTCGTGATGACGCCGGTTCCCAGCGGCTTGGTAAAGAGCAGCATGTCCCCGGGTTTGGCGCCCACGTTGCGCCAAACGCTTTTGGGATTGATGAGACCCGTAACGGCGTATCCGAACAACATGTCTTCGTTGCGGATCGAGTGGCCGCCGATGACACTGCATTTCGCTTCCTTCATTTTGTCGAGGCCCCCGCGCATAATTTGCTCGAGGATTTCGGGGTCGCCCTTTTCTGGAAAACCAACGATGGACAAAGACGACACCGGCCGGCCGCCCATCGCGTAAACGTCGCTGAGTGCATTAGCCGCAGCAATCTGTCCGAAGAGAAACGGGTCGTCCACAATGGGCGTAAAAAAATCGACTGTCTGGACCAGCGCAAGCCCCTCGCCGATTAGGTAGATTCCGGCGTCGTCGTTGGTATCGAATCCCACTAGGACACGCGGATCCGTCTGGCGCGGAAGCTTGCGCAAGATAGCGTCAAGCGTCGCTGGGTTCAGTTTTGCGGCGCATCCCGCCGCTTTTGCCATGGCCGTGAGTTTCACCTGGGTTGCCAAGAACACACCTCGCTTATTCCAGAACATTAGTTCGGCTCGAAGACATTATAACGAGGCTCGCAGCGGGACGCTCGTGACACGCCAAGACAACAAGTTGCGTCGAGCTGCCGAACGTGGTTTCATCGCCGGATGCCTTGGGACTTCTGGCTGATTTTTGTCGTGCTCGGTGTGGTTCTCCCGTTGCGCGGCCGCATTCGGCTGCAAAAGCTGCTGTCAACTCCTCATACGACTAAAAGGGATCGGATGACTCTCTACATTTCTACGATTGCTTTCCAGTGGCTTGCGGTAGCCCTAGCCGCATGGAGGGCTCGGGCACGCGGATTAAGTCTTGAGGAATTGGGATTGCTGGTTCACGGTCGCGAACGGGTCGCTGTTGCCGCGATTGTCGGCGCCGCGACTTTAGGTGGGCTGCAATGGCTGAATCTCCGGCGGATGAGCCGAACGCCAGGTAAGGCGCGCGACTTCCTGCAAGCCTTGGCAGAGAGAATCCTGCCCCATGCGAGGATCGAGCTGCTTCTGTTCCTGGCTTTGTCCGTCACAGCCGGACTATGCGAGGAATTCCTCTATCGTGGCTTTGCCATGGCTGCCCTAACCCGCGCACCGTTGCCGGTTTGGGGCATCGTTCTGGTGTCTTCTGTTCTGTTTGCACTGGCACACCTTTATCAGGGGCGGGGTGGATTGGTGAGCACACTGGTCATCGGCACAGTGTTCGGGACGGCGCGAATCGCGTACGATGGGTTGGCCGCAGTTTCGCTTTGGCACATAACCATCGACGCCGTCGCGGGTGTTGCAGGCCCCAGGTACCTACTAAAAACAGGTACTCTTCCAGCGAAGGAGATTTCCACAGGTTCGTAACCTTATGGTAACTCTTATGACAACAGCCATCCCAGCGGTGCTCTCAGCGGACAAGATCCTGCGCGCTCTCGGCGAGTTTCAGCTCCAGGCAGATGAACAGCAAGTTGTTTGTATTCAACAGTATATGAAGATTCTACTGACTTGGAATGATAAAATTAACTTGACCGCGATTCGCGACCCCCTTGAGATACTATATCGTCATTTCTGTGAATGTATGTTTGCCGCCCGTGCCGTGCCTGTGGAAAACGGTCGGCTCGCCGACGTAGGTTCCGGTGCCGGTTTTCCGGGAATCCCCCTCAAAATCATGCGTCCGGATCTGCAGGTTTTCTTGATCGAATCGAATATGAAGAAGGCCACCTTTCTCGCCGAAGTTCTCCGGACGATCGAGCTGAAGGATACAAAAGTGATTGTTAGCCGATATGAAGAGCTCGGAGAAGACGTCGCCCCGCTGGATTTCGTCTGCTCACGAGCGGTCGGCGAGTTTGAACCGTTCTTGGCGTGGGCGGCCTCGGAACGAGTTGCAGCCAAGCAAGTGATCCTCTGGATTGGAGGCCGCGACCTGGACCAAGCCCGGCGCGGAATGGACTGGGAATGGCGAGAGCCGATCCCCGTGCCTAACTCCCTACGCCGCTACCTTCTCGTGGGAGCACGAAAAGTCTAAGATTGTCGGCTTAACGACTTGAAAAATAAGGACTTCGCTGCTATCCAAGATATTTTCGTCGGCGACTGTAACAATCGCTCCCGAAAAAACCAAATCACAATCAGATTCGGCGGAGTCTCGGGGCGCAGTGTGTTTCACGTGGAACAACTCTGGAAATCCGCGTTGTCGATCCCACGAAGTCAAGATATGGCCTCGAATTCTCTGAGCATGTTCCACTTTTCTTTGAGATCACTTCGTTCCACGTGGAACATTCGTGCAATTCAATGAAAGGGTCAAGGCTGCAGACCACGGAAACCAGATCAGGAATGTGGTCATTTTGTTTTTGGGAGTGTTCCACGTGGAACCTAGTGAGACGAGGGCAGCAAAGCATCCCCTGGCCGCAACGGAATCAAATAGTTTCACGTGGAACAAAAGTCCCCGAACACTCCGGATTGTTTCACGTGGAACAAAGCCTGAGTGCGGGACACCGCAATCTGTTCCACGTGGAACAACCAATGCTGCGATGTTCCAGACTTTGTTCCACGTGGAACACCTTTGATAAAGACCAGACAAAATCCACAGCTCTGCCCGTGTTCCACGTGAAACAAGTTGCATCCCACGTGGGATTCTGCTAAGTTTTCGCGGTTCGGGGGCTGATTGGCTCGCATTATCGCAGTCGCAAATCAAAAAGGTGGAGTTGGGAAGACAACGACCGCAGTCAACCTGGCCGCTTGCCTTGCTGCCTCTGAACAGTCCACTCTTCTCGTGGATTGCGATTCGCAGGGCAATGCAACCGCTGCCATTGGATTCCCGAAGGACCCTGCCCGCAGAACCCTCTATCACTGCCTAATTTTGGGTGAGCCATTCGACAAAATCGTCCAAAAATCACAGGTCGATGGCTTAGATGTCGTCCCCGCCGACAAAAACCTCGCCGGGGCAGCCGTAGAGCTCGTTCTTGCCGAGAATCGCGAATATAAACTCCAAGCCATCCTCAATGCTGTGCGCGATCGCTACAAATTTATTGTTCTGGACTGCCCGCCAGCCCTGGATTTGTTGACATTGAATGCTCTGGTTTCCTCCAGCTCTGTACTTGTTCCCATTCAATGCGAATATCTGGCCTTGGAAGGCGTGTCCGAACTGCTCGATACCCTGATGCGTATCCGGCGGACCCTGAACCCTGGCCTCGAGATTGAAGGCATACTCTTGACGATGTATGACGAGCGGACTACGCTCTCTCGTCAGGTTGCCACCGATTTGCGCAGCTTTTTTGGAACTCAGGTGTTCCAAAGCGTGATTCCGCGCAATGTGCGCCTTGCAGAGGCGCCAAGCTTCGGGAAACCTATCATTTTTTACGATATTCATAGCAAAGGGGCGGAAGGCTACACCCAGCTCGCCCAGGAGGTCATTGCCAATGCCGCGAAACGCACTGGGCCGGGGGCTCGGAGCGCTCATTCGGGAGCCTGAACCGCAGGTTCCAGAACCATCAGCGCCAGCAGTTCAACCGCAACCACACAACACAACTGCAACTGGAGCTGCCGCTGCACCAGCCCGCGAGGCTACTCCAGCTGGCCCTCTACAGCTCGATATAGATTTGATTGAACCCAGCCCTTACCAACCAAGGACACGCTTCCGCGAAGAAGCTCTGGATGAGCTGGCAAGATCGATTCAAGCAAGCGGAATTATCCAGCCCCTCGTAGTTCGCCCGATCGGAGCCCGCTTTCAGCTTATCGCGGGCGAAAGACGCTGGCGAGCAGCCCAGCGCGCAGGGTTGACGAAGATCTCCGTGATCGTTCGTCAGGTACCTGACGAACTAGCGTTGGAAATGACACTCGTCGAAAACATCCAGCGCGAAGACCTGAACGCGATTGAGGCAGCAAGGGCTTTTGAGCGTTTGATGGACGAATTTCAGCTCACCCAGGAATCTGTCGCCGAACGTACCGGGAAAGACCGGGCCACGGTGGCAAACTCGATTCGCTTGCTGAAGCTGGAACCAACCATTCAAGACTGGATTGAAGAAGGCAAGCTGTCCGCAGGTCATGGCAGGGCGTTGCTGGCGGTGGCCGATTCGCATCTTAGGATGCGATACGCCCAGCGTGCCTCCCGCGGCGGTCTGACGGTTCGCCAGATTGAGCGCTTGGCCTCGCGCCGCTCCCGGACCGCCAGCCCCGTACCGGCCGCTCACATGGATGCGAACATCCGAGCCGCAATCGACGAACTTCAGCGCCACTTGGGGACAAAGATCCTCTTGCGACAAAAAACGAAGATGCGTCCCGGCCAGCTTGTTCTTGAATACTACGATGACAGTCAGCTCATGGGAATTTACGACCGCTTGATGAAGTAGCCCAGGCGCCGAGCGACCGCCTGCTTTAACTCATTCCTTGGCTCTGTCCGTAAGTTCAACCGTATCCTTTGGACAACCGCGCCTGTTCGATTCGTTGACTTGTTTACTCCACAGGCTAAAGTGGTAGAGACTTTGTAGGAGAAAATTCATGGCTTGGAAGTGGCCCGGTTCGTCAAAAGATGGCGTGAGCGAGGAGTGGACCGGCTTTATCGATCAGGGTGTGACTCTCGAGGGCACGCTTCAGCTCACGGGAACATTTCGCATTGACGGCAACGTGAGAGGCAACATCATCTCCGAGCAAACCGTTGTTCTCGGAGAGGGCGCCAAAGTGGAGGGGCAAATCGAAGGAAACCGCGTGGTCATCTCAGGCCGCTTCGATGGGGTGATTTTCGCAAAGGGTCGCGTAGAGATCCAGGCCAAGGGCGTGGTAACAGGCGAAGTTCACTCGCCCTGTATGGTGATCGACCCCGGTGGCATCTTTGACGGTCGCTGTCACATGCTGGCCTCTTCGGATACAGCGACGGGGGTTACGATCCCAATCCGAGCCGTGGGCCAAGCCTGAAATACTGCTGGCAGTCTCGAACAAACCGAATACATTTCCCTCAAACCAGCCTTTTCAAAATCAGGCCCGTAGCCGCTCTTAAGCCTCTCCCTCCTTCCGTTCAGAACGAGCCTCCGGTTGACAGCCTGTCTCTCTGCGACTATCGTCGAAATGCACTCTTCGAGGCTATCTGAATGAAGATTCTGGTTGTTGGCGGCGGCGGGCGCGAGCATGCCTTGGTCTGGAAGCTGAAGCAGAGCCCGCGCGTCGAAAAGATTTGGTGTGCGCCGGGGAACGGTGGTATCTCCCAAGATGCAGAATGCATTCCCGTGGACGCGGGCGATGTTCCGGCGCTTGTCAATCTTGCCGAAAGGCTACGGCCAGATTTGACGGTCGTTGGCCCCGAGTTGCCGTTGGTGAATGGCATTTCCGATGCCTTTGCTGTGCGTAAATGGCCAATCGTGGGGCCATCACGCATGGCCGCTCAGCTCGAAGGGAGCAAGGTCTTCTCGAAGGAATTTCTAGTTCGCCACAGCATTCCAACTGCAAAAATGTATGGTTCGTTTGATTCGGCAGAAACCGCATACGCGGCGCTTGCGAATGTGTCTTGGCCCCTCGTAATCAAGGCCGACGGCTTGTGCGCTGGTAAAGGAGTAGTCCTCGCCGCGAACGCGGACGAGGCAAGAGAGTTCATAGCCCGCGCGATGGAGGAGAACGAGCTAGGACCGGGCGGCCATCGCGTTCTGTTGGAAGAAGTGCTCGAAGGCGAAGAGTTATCGTTCATCATTCTCACGGACGGCGAGCGCTCCTCTCCGATGGTGCCGACGCGCGACCACAAGCGTGTCTTTGACGGCAATGAGGGCCCGAACACGGGAGGCATGGGCGCCTATTCTTCTGACCAATTATTGCCGGCTAGCCTGCGGGAAACAGTCCTCTCGACGATCGTCGAACCAACGCTTCGTGGCCTTGCGGCCGAGGGGATTCCCTACCAGGGATTTCTGTATGTTGGCCTGATGCTGACAACAGAAGGTCCGAAAGTTCTGGAGTTCAACTGCCGGCTTGGCGATCCGGAGGCGCAGGCCATTGTGGCACGGATGGATTTTGACTTGGCTGAGTTACTCGCTGATGTTGCCGCGAAAAGGCTGAACCGCTCCGATCTTCGCTGGAAGAACGGTGCAAGCGTCTGCCTAGTTCTGACGTCTGGCGGATATCCGGGCAAGTTTGAGACAGGAAAGAGGATCGATGGACTAACCGGTATAGAGCACAATACTGGTGTGCAGATCTTCCACTCCGGAACCAAACATCTTGGAGATTTATTAGTAACGAACGGCGGCCGAGTCTTGGGAGTCACGAGCGCAGCACCATCGCTCGAGGAGGCGTTGTCCATGGCCTACAAAGCCGCCGCAGGCATCCGATTTGAAAATATGCACTATCGCAAGGACATTGGTGCCGCACCTGGCCGTCAGAAGGCCGTGGCAAACTAATCCTGAAAGAGTTCGACTAAATCCTAGGGTTTAATTTTCCCGCGCAAGGTAGGCGCCTCCGGCGGACGGTTCTTGTCTTCCTCAGCCTTCTCGATCGGCTCATGGGGTGGAATAACCCAGTTGAAGCTGCGCTCGGTCATAATGCCCATAATGAATGTGGACTTCTCTGAAATGATGGGCAAGGCCGCGCGCAGAAAATCGGTCGTATCCTGCGGCGCGGACTTGTTTGTCTGCCCCCGGTCTATGTTTTCCACGACTTTGGAAAATCGCGGCTCTCCGCGCGCCAACTTATCCAGATCCGGCTCGTTCCCTTCAATCAGTTGCTGCAAAGTTGGGCCTTGCATCGTGTCTGGATAGCGAATTTCGACCAGCGTCTTGGGGGACTTCTTTTCCGGTGGATACAGCTGCGTGAACCGTGGGCGAAGCAGGCGTGTTTGCCAGAAGTCGCCGCGGGTCGCGATCTCTTCCTGCTGGATGCGGTATTCGATGGTCCACACTTCTGGGCCGTAATCGTTCGGCGCATACCCAATAACGATTACCTCGAAGAGAGCCTCGTCAGGCTTGAACTCGATCTTACGATGGAGTTGGGAGACCAAGGGACGCAGCCTTTCAAGAAAGGCGACGCCGATGGTTTCCAGATCGGGTTCAGCCTCGCCGGCATCGGTATACTTCGGGTTCTTGCCCGAAACGTGGGGGAAGTCTTTATCCATGCGGACGGGTTTGGGATCGGACGTAACGCGCCACTCCGAGGCGCCGAGAAGAATACCGACGTGGGTTGCGTCTATGTTCATGGCACGCGGAGGAATGGAGTTCGCTTCTACCGGCTGGTCGATAGCGGCGAAAATGATTGCGTCTCGAGCAACGTGGATGATGACGCGGCCTCCGGCCAGGTTGGCGACGACTTCTTCACCGCGTTCTCGGTCTTGAGCAATCGCGCTCCGGGCGGAGATTGCGCAGAAGAGTATAGGGAAACACAAAAGCATCCTTCTGTTCCATCGGCAGCGGTTTGTTGCGGCGCTTTTCATTTTGCTTCACTTTATAACAGACCATTTCCCCTTATTTTCAAAAGCTTCATCGCCGCTCTACTGCTTCTCCTTCTCCTCCCGAACATTGGCCGCCTCTTTTTTCGCTTGCTCTAATAGTGAATCAAGAGCCGCACGGTCATAGAAGGCTCCCTTGCGAACGACCGCCCAAACTTTGCGCGTGTTGGCGATGTTTTCCACCGGGTTTGCACTCAGCAAGACGAGGTCGGCGACGTGGCCTGTCTCAACAGTTCCCAGTTCCTTTTCGCGACCGAGAAACTGCGCTGCGCCCCGAGTTGCCGATTGCAGCGCCTCCATCGGCGTAAATCCTGCTCGCACCAACTCGCTTAGTTCATGATGAAAGCTGTCGCCTGGGAATACAAATGGATCGAGCGAATCCGAGCCGACCAAAAGAGGCACGCCCGCGCGATGCAGTTCAGCGGTCAGCTTCCAATCATTCGATGCCTGGCGCCCCAGCCATGCCGCGTGCCGCTTCATCTGGGGGTCGTCGAAGGAATCGCGCCACTCCTTAGCCATCGCTGGAGGTACAAACGAGAGCAGCGGGTCGTCCGTCTTCCAATTCTCGGGATGCGATGTGATGTCGAGCGAGGCCAGCGTGGGCGTGACCCAGGTGCCGTTTTTCTTTAGCGTTTGAATGACCGCGGCGGCTTTTTCGGCGTTGTAGGTGGCGTCGGCTTCGTGCGCGATCTGCTCCCAGGCCGTCGTGTCACTGCTTTTTTCTGCCTGCATGAGGCGAGGACGCAGCTCCGCTTCCTTCCCGGAAAAAGACAGCGCGAACGCGCTGTAAAGAAAATGCTCGATGCTGTGCATGCCGACATCGCTCGCCTCTGCGGCTCCGATTTCGAATGGCAAATGTCCGGCAAAACGAATGTTTTGCTTCTTGCATTCATCGGCAAGGGCAAAAAAAGCGTCGCGCGATGGCATCGAAATAATTTTTATGAAATTGGCGCCGCGCTTCTTAAGTTCGTCCACGGCGGCGCGGGCTTCGTCGGCATTGGCAACCGGATACTGCTCCGGAGTTCTTTTGCCGCTCGATGCGAGGAAGGGTCCGGCAGCAACGATGTGTGGACCCGGGGCCGCGCCAGACTCGACATCGCGCTGCCAGGAGAGCAACGCGTCCAAATCGCCGCCCATGTCGCGCACACCCGTAATTCCATTGGCCAGAAGCAGCGGCAGAAGCACCTGCTTGCTCCAGGAAGGATCGGCGTTGAGGCCGGCGATATGAACGTGCATGTCCCAAAACCCGGGTACTATAAATTTCCCTGATGCATCGATTGTGCGCGCCTCTTTGGGCACCGTGATGCTTGCCGAAGCTCCGATCGCTGCGATGCGACCGCCATCGATCAGCACCGTTTGATCCGGCAGAGGCAGCCGCCCTGTGGCATCAATGACGGTGACGTGAGTGATCACAAGCTTTGAAGACGTCGCCGCGGAAGAGAAAGAGACAACCAGGAGAAGAGTCAGCAGCAGGGGAAGGATTAACTTTCCGGGCTTCAAGCGCGACGCTCACATTCCGGGCAACCGGGCATTTCTAAAAAGCTATCATAAACCGCAGCGGCCGGCGGTCTTCTTATGAAGAACGCCCCATAGAGGAGGAAACGGTGTGAAACGCTCGTCACGCGGACCCGGACCGCGTAAAATAGAGGCCTGCAGCAGCAAGCGGAGAGGACGATGGGATTGCGAAAAGCCAAGAGCATTCAACACAAAGGCAAGCGGTTGACGGAAATCGTCGAAGCACACGCGCTGTTTTTCAGCGGCAAAGACGGCGGAACACGCGCGGATCTGGCGGGCGCCGATCTTTCGCGCGCCGATTTGCAGGGGATTAATTTGAGCGGTGCGATTTTGCGCGGTGCAAATCTCGAAGGTTCGGACTTGCGCAAGGCGAAACTGCCCGGCGCGGATTTGTCCGCCGCAAACCTTCGCAAAGCCGACCTCCGCAACACGGACATGACGGAAGCGATTCTGCCGGGCGCGGATTTGACGGAAGCGCAAGCCAGTGGCGTGGAATTTTTTCGTTGCGATCTTTCCAACGCGACCTTCTATCGCGCGCATCTAAGAAATGTGAATCTGCGGCTGGCAAATGTAAACGGCGCGAAATTCAGCGGCGCGGACATGGGCGTGGCGATTTTGCGAGAAACGGATTTAACTGGCGCGGACCTTTCCGGAGTGGACCTTTCGACGACGCTGATGCCCCGCGGATACGCCGCACAGCAGGCCAAGCAGAAAAGCGCGTAATTGTTGCGCCAACGGCCAGTGCATGTTAATGGCAAACGGCATCGCCGCGTGGTAGCCTCTGGCGAAAGCGAAAAAGTTCCTCATGTGACCTGTGGCCACTCCGGCAACACAACTCGACGCCGCTGAAGTACGCGAACGCGTGCTCGAAGTAATTCGAAGCCTGCTGGAAGAACTGGGCAGCCATGGCGCGTTGCCCATGCTCAGCGGAACATCGCAACTGGACAGCGATCTGGGGCTCGGCAGCCTGGAGCGCGTGGAATTGCTCGCGCGTCTGGAGCGCGCTTTTGGCGTGCGCTTGCCTGATAGTGTCATTGCCGAAGCCAACACGCCGGAAGATCTCGCGAATGCCGTGCGTGCCACCCCGGATGTGGAGACGCTCGAAGTCGGGGCTGTTTCCGCGTTGCGCGCGGCTGTAGCGACCGAGAAACTGCGCGGTGAAGCGAGAGACCGCGGTGTTTTTTCATGCGAGACCTTGTTGGAAGTTTTGCGTTACCGTGCCGCGCACGACGCCGAGCGCGCCCACCTGCTGATCACCGAGGACACCGACGGGCGCGAGCGCAGCGTGACGCTGACGTTTGGCGAACTGTACGCGGCAGCACAACGCTGCGCTGCCGAGCTGGCGCGGCGCGGCGTGCCTGCGGGCGGACGCGTGGCGCTGATGCTGCCGACTTCGCGCGCATTTTTTGTTTCGTACGCGGGAATCCTGCTGGCCGGCGCGATTCCTGTGCCGATTTATCCGCCGTTCCGCGCGGACCGCATTGAAGAATACGCATCGCGGCAATCGGCGATTCTGCAAAATGCGGAAGTGTGCATGCTGCTGACGTTTCGCCGGGCGGAAGCTGTGGCGCGGCTTCTGAAACCGCGCGTGCGCTCACTTGCCGAGGTCGCGGACGCGGAAAAACTGATTGAGGCAGCGGACAAAGCGCCACCGCCCTCGCCAGGTGCATTGCCGTTGCATTTGACGGGCAGCCGCGTGAGAAAAGCGAGCGACATCGCACTCTTGCAATACACTTCCGGTTCCACGGGCGATCCTAAGGGCGTTGTGCTTACGCATGCAAATTTGATCGCCAACATGCAGGCGATCGGGCAGGCCCTGGATTTGGGTCCTGGCGACGTCGGCGTGAGCTGGCTTCCGCTCTATCACGACATGGGCCTGATCGGCGCGTGGCTCACGCTGCTGTATTTCGGTGTGCCGCTCGCGGTGATGTCTCCGCTCTCGTTTCTCACGCGGCCGGAGCGATGGCTGAAAGCCATTCACAAATATGGCGGAACGATTTCCGCGGCGCCGAATTTTGCCTACGAATTGTGCGTGCGAAAAATTGCCGACAAGGACATCGAGGGATTGGACTTGCGTTCGTGGCGCGTCACATTGAACGGCGCCGAGCCGGTGAATCCCGATACGCTGGATCGTTTTGCCGAGCGATTTGGACCATACGGATTTCGCGCCGAAGCGCACCTGCCGGTGTATGGCCTCGCCGAAGCTTCCCTCGGCGTGACGTTTCCTCCGTTGAACCGCCGGCCGCTCGTTGACAGGATTGATCGCGAAGTGTTTGCTTCAGAAGGCCGCGCCGTGCCCGCGCGCACGGAAGGCGCGGCGGCCATTTCGTTTGTGTCCTGCGGCAAATCAGTTCCCGGGCACGATGTCCGCATCGTGGATGCGCGAGGCGAAGAAGTGCATGACCGCATCGAGGGATTTCTCTGGTTCCGCGGGCCCTCGGCGACAAGCGGCTACTATAAAAACCCGGAGGCGACGAAAAAATTGCTGCCCCTGGGGCCGGCTGCCGAAGGTGAGTATGCCTGGGTAAATTCCGGGGATCGCGCGTACCGCGCCGACGGAGAGATTTACATTACCGGCCGCGTTAAAGACATCATCATCAAAGGCGGGCGGAATCTTTATCCACACGAAGTCGAAGAACTGGCCGCGCGCGTGGAAGGAATTCGCAAGGGCTGCATTGTGGCGTTCGGCGTCAAAGATGAAGCCACGGGAACCGAGAAGCTTATCGTGGTGGCGGAATCGCGCGAGCGCGAAGCCTCTCGCGGTGCGGCGATGGCTGCGGCGGTGACCGAACAGGTTTCGCAGGGTTTGGGTCTCCCGCCGGACCGCGTCGAACTCATTCCGCCGGGAAGTATTCCGAAAACTTCGAGCGGAAAATTGCGGCGCGAAGAAACCAAGCAGCTTTATCTCGCAGGAAAACTTTCGGAAGGGAAAGCCCCGGCATGGCTGCAAATTGCAAAGCTGGCCGCGGCGAGTGGGACGCGCACCGCGGGCTCGGAGATATGGTCTGGCTTGCGGCGCGGCTTGGAAATTTTGTACGGCGTTTATTTCTGCTTCGTGTTTCTTGTGTGGATCGTCCCGACGTGGATCATTGTAAATTTTATCAAAGACCAGGGGAAGGCGGGGCGTTTTACAACCGCGGCGCTCAAGCTCTTGTTTAGGCTGATCGGCTGCCGCGTGCGCGTTGTCGGCAAAGAAAATGCGGACATCGCCGGCGCGAAAGTTTACGCCGCAAATCACGCCAGTTATTTCGATGTGCTCGCCGTGATGGCGGGTCTCGGCGTCTCGTATCGCTTCATCGCCAAGATGGAAGTCGGCAGCATGCCGTTCATCGGGACTTTCTTGAGGAAAATGGGGCATGTTTCGTTCGACCGCAGCGATCCGAAGTCACGCTTGAAACAATCGGAGCAGATGCAGAAAATGTTGCGCGAGGGCGACTCTGTTTTTGTATTCCCCGAAGGAACATTTACGAGTGAAGATGGCATTCGGCCATTTCAGCTCGGTGCGTTTCGAGCCGCGGTGGACGCCGGCGTGCCCATCATTCCTGTCTCGCTTGCGGGGACTCGCAAATTTCTCCGCGACGGCACATTCTTGCCGCGCCCCAGCAGTGTGACCATCACCATTTCACCAGCAATCTATCCGCACGTGGAAACCGGAGCTTCCAACGCCACCGAAAGTTCAGCCTGGCACGAATTAATCCGCTTGCGCGATAGCACCCGCGAAGTCATTACTCGTTATTCCGGCGAGCCTCTTCTCTAGCCTGCGGTAGTTTTTGGACTCCAGGCGAATCGCGAGCCAACCGGAACGAAAGATCCAAAGGCCACCTCAGAATAGAGGCGGCCTTTTTCGTTTTGCGGAAGGTGGCCCGGGTGGGCATGCGTTTGGGGCTTTGCGTATGGATACGTTCGGCCGTTGTCGATCCTGTCAGAAAACAGAGTGCTGCGCTTGGTGGAGAAAAGCGGCAGCCGAGCTGCCGCACTCCATGTGGGTTAGTGCTGCAAGGTGTAAACGACCGTGATGTAGGTGTCAATTTCGACCGGCTGGCCATTGAGCACGGTTGGGCGGTAGCGCCACTGGCGCACCGCAGCTTGCGCGGACTGAAGAAACAGCGCATCGCCACTGACCACTTGCAGGGATTGAATCGTGCCGTCCGTAGCAATGATCGCCCGCAATTCCACTTTGCCTTCGCGGCGCGTTTGTATCGCAAGAGGGGGATAGATAGGCTCAACGCGCTGGACCAGCATGGCCTGCTCGAGATGAGTCATGACGACGCGCTTGGGTGGCTGAGGCCGCACTTCGATTGGCCTTTCTGGTTGACTAGGGCCGTTGTGAAGCGGAATACATCCTGGGCACGGTCCATTTGTCGCCGCAGGACCCGGGTCCGTTCCAGGAATAATGTCTGGCGGCGTCGGATCGACATTGACGTGGTCGGGGATGCGCGTGGGTTCGCACGCAAGACATAGATCCACAAAGTGACGATGAGGTTGCGGAACTGGCTGAGAATGACTACGTTCCGGGGAGCTGCTGTGATAGTACGGTGGAATCGGAGTCATATTGGCAAGAGCGACTCGCTCCGGCTTGCCAAATAAAGGAACCAGAATAATGGCTGCGATGATTGCGCATTGGGTGGCAACGGAAATAATTAAAGCGCGCCGACGAATCCGTCGTTCGCGCGCGCGTTGTTCACCGCTGCCTTCGACGAAACAACCTTGCAGGGAACCAAAATCAGTTTGCGGACTGGGTACACGTTCGACAGACATCACACACCTCCCCAAAAAGTTCTGCGAGCGAGAATAGAGATTTTTGCGACGCCGGCTTCCTGTGGGTTGCTCAAATACCGCAGGAGACCGGCGCCGCGCTCGCAGGGATGTGAGGTGCGCGCGTCCTCGTTACGTTTGACACCGTGTTAGGAGACAAGTTCCCGAGCGATTGGGACAGGCGCTGCCCATTTGTAGGGGGGCAATAACACGATCCTATAGACGGGATGGATCCCAGCGAAAGTTTGGAGAAACCCGCGAGTAGAGGAAAAACACGCGTGGTACCCGTGCAAAGCGCTCATTTCAAAGGGGCTTATTTTGATGAACCGAAATGGACCCCTAGCGCATCCCATTGACTGTGGACGTGGATCTGAAGGAGGGTTATCCCGATGGATGGGCGTAATGTGGAAACAATTGGCGTACGCCGCACGGGTTGGGCTGCTCTAGACCGCGATCCGCAGCTGGACAAAGTCGAATTTGTATGTCCGTACTGCGGTGCGCGCGACCAGAAGAATGCCCGGCGCGAGCGTGCTTTGTATCATTTCACGGATGGCTTCCTGCAGGATTTGCAGGGCGAAGTTACGCAGTGCCATTCGTGCAAGAGGTCGTTGCGCGTAGTTCCCGTTGTGCTGCTGCACGACCAGGACGAAGAGCGGCGATTTGAAGCTGTGTTCTCAGACGAATTGGAGGCCGCGGCGAAGAATTAATTCGTTCTGAATTCCGTTTGAAACTCAGAAAATAGAAACGGGGCGCATCGCCGGCGCCCCGTTTTTCTTTTTCATTGCCTGCGTGAAGCTTAATAGCGGTGCCAGCAGCCGAAGCGATCGTAGTAGCCGCGGGCAAACGCTTCGCGCCGTTCATAGCGCCAGTGGTTCGCTGCCGGGCTGTAAAAACCGTGACGGATTTCGGCTTGATGCAACCGGTAATTATCGTAACGGATGCGACCTGCCTCATCAGCCTGCGCGTTGGGTGCGCCCGCGAAACACAATGCACCACCGAGCACAACCGCGGCGAGGGCCGCCTTGCCGAGCATGGACTTCAGAACATTCGTGAACATTTGCGTCCTCCCAGGCGTCTCCAGGACTGGTGTCGGGGTTGCGCCTTCTATTCATGAAACACATGCGCAGCACAAAGGTTGCGCGCCATGAAGCAGATCCTGGAACGTAAGGGAGTGGGTTAATGGCTAGGGGATTGTAAATAGAAGAAGAGCGCAGCGGCATTCCGCTGCGCCCGAAAGCAATGCCAAATCAATTTGGCAGGTGGTCGTGGTCGTGCGCGTCCCAATCGTGTTCGGTATGCCACCTTTTGCCGTCTTCATCCCACCAGCGGTGACTATGCTCCCAGCACCATTCCCGAGCGCCAAGAAGCTCGCTGCGCTTTTCATTGGCCTGAGGGCTATCCCAGCCATGATCCGCAGCTGCCTTGTGCAATTCGCGGTCGATCTTAATAATGCGATCCTGGCATTCATCCGCGCGTGACTGAGGCGCGCTGGACAAAATCAGTGCTCCGGCAAGAGTGGCTGCCGCGAAAAACATTTTCCAAAACAGCGTGAAGTTCTTACGATGTCGCATCCGTGTCTTCCTCCTGCAAAAATAGCAACTCTCGCAGGCTATCAAACGAACGGGGCGGCAACCCATCGGGTAGATGCCCTAAGGATGGGCGAGAGAATCCTGTAAGCAATGCGCGTCCAAGCGGCGTTAATAGGCCTGCAAGAAGGAGGGATCGACGTCCATGTGGTATTTCTCAAGGTGGGCGCGTATGTAATCGAAGGCTTCGTCTACGCTGTCCGCAAACTGAAGCATTTTGTACTCTTCCTCATTGATGGTGCCCCAGTGCACCATGGCCTTCCAATTTAAGACTTTGTCCCAGTACTTGCGGCCGTAGATCAGGATGATGTTGTCCTTGGCGAGCTTTCCGGTTTGCAGCAGCGTGAGCATCTCCCAGAGTTCATCCATGGTGCCGAAGCCGCCGGGAAAAACGATCAGGGCTTTGGCCATCTGCGCGAACCAGAGTTTGCGCATGAAAAAATAATGGAAATTGAAGCTGAGCTCCGGGCTGATGTAAGCATTTGCGAATTGCTCGTGAGGCAACTCGATGGATAGGCCGACGGACCTGCCGCCGGCTTCGCTGGCGCCACGGTTGGCGGCTTCCATGATGCCCGGGCCGCCGCCGGAACAGACCACGAAGCGGTGGGGTTTGGGGCCGAGCGTCATCGCCCAGGAAGTAATTTTATGGGACAGTTGACGCGCTTCCTCGTAATAGCCAGACATCTCGAGAAGGCTTTTTGCGTGGTGCATCGCGCTGCGATGTTTGGATCGGGCCGCACTTGAAAGTTTTTTGACGTTTACTTTTTTCAGGCGCGTCACTCGAGCGAGTGCCGTCTCGCGCGAATCGATGCGCGCTGAGCCGAACATCACGATGGTGTCGGCGATGCCCTCTCGCTTGAGCTGCGCGAGTGGATGGAGATACTCGGCAAGGATGCGCAGAGGCCGGGCGGGTTTACTCGCCATAAAATGGGCATCTTCATGAGGCGCTTTTGGTGCGTGCTGGGGCTTTGGTTTGGGCGGTGCTGCGGGCATGGGCTTTATCTCCGAAAGATGCGAACAGCCATTGTAGAAATCGCGGACGCTTGCGGCAACGTCTTCGGGGGAGGGTGCGTCGAATTGAGTACACTCCGGAAATCAGGTCCTTTCGTTAGGGAGACGGAATGAAGCAATTCACAAGCAAATGGCCTTTGTTGGTCGTAGCTTTCGTTTCGTGTCTGTGTGCCCAGACTTTGCAGGCGCAAGCCCCTGAAGGACCTTTGCCGCCGCGGCCAGGTCAAGCGGTACAGGAAGCGCCACAGGCGAAATTGAAAGTGCAAGTGGGGCTAGTGAACCTGCCGGTGACCGTGCGCGATGCCAAAGGCGAAATGGTCAACAATCTCGAAGCTCCGGATTTTCGCATTACCGATAACGGCGTTGCGCAGAAGATTTTGCATTTCGATCTTGGGGGCGATCCCGTCACTCTGTTGATTTTGATCGAGACCAGCTCGCGCATCGATCCTCTTTTGCCGGAGATGCACCGGACCGGGATTCTATTGACGCAGACGGTGATGGGGCGGGAGGGCGAAGCCGCCGTGGTAGGTTTCAACGACGGCGTGGACAAGCTGCAAGACTTCACGACAGATGCCGATGCCATCGAAAATGTCGTGAGCAGCCTGAAGGCAGGGCCTTCCGGCTTGAAGCTCTACGACGCCATGGCCATTGGTGTGGACATGCTGGCCAGTCGCATGCCACAGCCGACGCTGGACGACCCCGGACGAAGGCGTGTGATGCTTGTCCTGTCGGAGACGGTGGATGTCGGCAGCGAAGCGAGGCTTGGAGAAGTTCTGCGCAAGGCGCAGCTCGCGAATATCGTGATCTACAGCGTGGGTCTTTCGACGACGCGCTCTGAGATGAAGTCTGAAGGGAAGCACAAGGGGCCGGATCCGATTGCGCCGCCGGGTATTTCGACTTTGCCCGCTCCGCCGGGGACGGTGCAGGTGCCTCCCGGCGAAGTCAGCAGCAGCAGCGGAGTGGACTTGCTCGGGATTGCCATCGCGGCCGTGGAACACGTGGACAACAAAGTGAAAGATCACGCGATGGATGTGGCGTGCGTGGCGACGGGCGGCACGCATCTTTCCACGTATAAAAACCATTCGATTGAAAACGCCATCGACGAAATCGGCGGCGAATTGCACTCGCAGTACACCATCAGCTACGCACCGGCAGGCACAAACGACACCGGCTATCACGAAATCAAAGTGCAGGTGGATCGAAAAAATTTGAAGATTCGTGCGAGGCCCGGGTATTACATCGCGTCGGAAAATTGAAAAGCGATAAATAGGCCCACTACAGGACTTGCTTCCAAAAAGTGGCGTCGCGCGAGGCCAGCAATGCGTCCTTGCGAGCGTTCCAGCGCAGGAAGTGCGGCGTGTTTGTGTGACGCATGTGGTGCTCGCGGCTGGCCCAGACTTCACGGAGTTTAAAGGCAATGGGCGGCTCGGCGGAACGATAGAGATCGTAGATGAGGCAGCCTTCTTCTTTGCGTGTAGGCCCTACCAATGCGCGCAGCTCGGCTTCGAGGAGCATTTCCTGGCCGTCGCGAGGATAAAGGCGGACGATGAGCGTCACTGCGTCTTTCGGGACCTTGGAGGAGCCGGCTTTTCGAGACTTGCGGGGCTTAGCCGCTTTTTTCTTCGGTTTGGGCTTGGCCATAATGGGCGGGATTCTACTCCAACGGTAGAAAATCCCAAAGGAGCAGAATCCGCAAGAACTATGGATTACAAAGAGCGTGCTTTAGCGCTGGCACCGGATTATTTGTCCGCCAACTTGCGGCCAGCATTCAGGCTATCGAAGTTCAGGATCGTGTTCAGTACGAGCGCATAGGTTCCGCGCGTTTCGCCGCGATAGACGGGGTTGATGGAGAAAAGGATGACGTGGCCGCTGCCGGTGGGGACATCCACGACCGCGGCGTGCTGCGCGATTTCATCGCCGCCTTCGGCGAGTCCTGAGATAAGCAGGTCTTTGCCATCCGCGTAGCGGAAAATGACGCGCGCCCGATTCGCTTCAGGGATCACGCGGAAGTTGTTGTGCATTTGCTCTTCGGTAACGACCGGGGCTTCCCAGATTTCGGACTTGGGCTCGTCGGGAAATTCCACGCCAGGACGCCCGACGGTGAAGTCTGGATCATCGGCCGTGCCGCGGCCTGTGGGACGCGTGTGCGACTCGGCTCCCAAGCGGCGGAAGCCACGCGCACCCGATATACTGCTCAGCGAAAAGATCGGGCCGTTGTCGCAATAGGCGGAAAGCTTTTCGTCGTAGCCGTAAGCGATGGGGCTTGCGCCATCCACGAGGCGCGTGCCGACCACGGAGCCGACAATTTTCATGCGCTGCGCGTTGCCGACGCTGACGCCGTCGGCAAGGCCGATGGACAGCGCGAATCGTGAAGTATCGGTGGCCGTCAGAAGCACGCCGCCCTTTTCCACAAACGATTGGAGATGCTCGACGCCTTCCCAGCCAAGGCCGGGGCGCATGTCGTCGGTCGAGTCATTTTTGCCCACGAGGTTCGGCGTCTCCGGAGTGTTCTTCCACGGAAGCGGATTGCCCCAGGCGCTCGGCAAACCGTTGATGATCGCAGTGGGGCTCGCGGAAAAACCGACGGGCGGAAAAAGAATGACGTCGTATTTAGCGTTGAGGTCGCTGGTCTTCGCGATGACCTGGGTGCTGATGTAATCGTAAGGAATGTTGAGATGGTCGAGCGCGAGACGCCACCAGCCTTCTGTTTGCGTGCTGAGCCAGGTGTGGACGAACGCGATGCGCGCCGCACGCACGGGATGCGTCTTGACGGACGGCATCGTGGAAATGGGCGAGGCCTGCAAGCCTAGCCCGGAAACGGCATCGTTCAACTGCGATCGGCTGACGTTATGAAGCAGGAACGTTCCGCGATTGAATTTTTTGCCGCCGCTTTCGAACGATTCCTCGACGGCTTCGATGGAAGCGTCATGCAATTTGTAACGCAGCGTGGCGAGCGCCGGCTCGGCGTTGTTGTTGATCGCATAGATGGTGCCTTCGCCACTAACGCCTGCGGGTGCGTGAATTTCTTTTACGAGTTCCATGGGAGCTTCGAGGACCTTTGGATCGGTCACCCGCGTGACTTGCACGCCAAAGAGCTCGCCAAATGTCCAACCCGTGTCGTCATACGGAGTTTTCTGCGGATCGTCCGGGCTCCAATATTGATAGTCGAGCAGTGCGTCGGCGATGCGCGAATAAGGCTGGTCCATGCGGACGATGTAGCTTCCCGCCGGAAATTCCCTGGTAGTTGGAGCCGGAGCCGCTTCCTTTTCCTTCGAGTCTTTGTCTTTCTTCGCTTTCGAGGGCTTTTTTGCCGGAAGCGTGATGGTGAAGGCCGAAGTTGCTCGCGAAATCTCGACGGCCTGCTTCTGCAGGACCTTCAGCAGCTCAGCTTGCGAGCCCAGTCGCGGATCATCGGCGGGCAAGACATACGCGGCAGGCCCTTCCGCTCCGGGCTTGGTGATGGAGCGCTTGGCCTTCAAATAAAAATTCTTCAGAAAAAGCCGCTTGTTCTCATTGAAAAAGTGCAGCGAAGTGAGCAAACCGGTCTGCTCGTAATTGTTGTTGTCGCGCTGCGACCAGAGCGTTTTCGGCAATGGCGGATTTTGCCGCCACCAGGTCCGCGAGTACTCGTCGGCATCGAGCGTGCGCGTGAGCGTGTCCGCTCCACCGTTGCCAAATGTTTCGTACAAGCGGCTGATGCCGTTGTGCATTGCGGCGATGAACATAAGATAGCCGGGCGACCACGTATCGAACACGCCGTGCGTGAAAACGCCGGGCATGCCGAATTTGGTCATGTCCGCCACGTTGCGCCAGCCAATCATTTCCCATTCGTCGGTGAGAATCGGGTCGACCCAGGCGTTGAAGGGGCCGTCGCCCGCGGTGTTGTCGTAAAGATACGGGACGGATTCATGGAGATCGTGGAGGACCTGAGCTTTTTGGCCGACGTATGTGTTGAGAACGTTTTCGGTGAGCTTGAGCGTCACGCCCATGGCGTCGCGGTTGTTGTCGTGCGCCACGTACTTGCCCCAGTAAATCAGCGGGGGATAAAAATCTTTGGGATGAGAGAGATGCCAGCGGTAAATGTCTACCATGCGGTCGCGGCCATCCACTTCGACGACCGGGGTAATCAGCGTAATCATGCCGTCGCGAACTTCGCGGATATAAGGGCTTTCGTCGACCGCAAGACGATAGGCCAGCTCCATCAATGCCGTGGGCGCCCCAGTCTCGGGAGAATGAATCGTTCCGGTGATGTAGTAGACGGGGACGGCTTGCGCGACGATACGGTCGGCTTCGGCGTCATCGAGTTTGATGGTGCGAGGATCGGCAAGCTTTGCAAGCCGCGCGCGATTTTCCTCGAGGTTCTTCAAATTTTCCGGAGAAGAAATAGCCACCGCAATCATTTCGCGGCCTTCTTCCGTCGTGCCAATCGAGAAAACCTTTACGCGAGGGCTGGATTTTTCGAGCAGCCGCATGTACTTGTACACGTCTTCGGCGTAGGGAAGAATTCCCGGCGCACCGGCGACGTCGCCGAGCACCACTTCGGGAGTCGGGACACTCTTCGAAGCCGGTAGATAGTCCACAAGAGGTGAGGTAAAGAACGGCTGTGTCGTGTACTTACGAATTTTCGCAGTGTACGCGTCGTCTACGGCCTGCTTGGGGTCACGAGCGGGCGCGGTTTCTCCGTCGGCAAGCGCAGCCGTCGCCGCCAACGAAAATAAGAACAGCAAGGCAAGCCCACGCAGAATGTGGCCACGAGCCGGTTGGATACGAAACATTTTTTCCCCCGAAAGTGTGAATGGAAGGCGAATTGTAACAAAGCCCCTACTGCGCTGCGACAAATGTTATGCACACCGGCGAAGGCACGTCGATCGTCTGCCCTGTCGGCGTCAAGGCGCCGGTTGCGGAATCAATGTGAAAGACCACCACGTTGTTCGACTCTTCGTTTTCCGCCAGAAGGTACCTGCCGGTCGGGTCGATCGCGAAATGGCGAGGCGTTTTGCCCCCGGTCAGGACCTGCCCGAGCGATTTGAGCCGCCCCTTGGAAGGGTCCATCGCGAAAATGGCGATGCTGTCGTGGCCGCGATTCGAGGTGTACAGGAATTTTCCGGAAGGATGCACGGCAATCTCCGCGGCTTCCTTCGGGCCGGAATAATCCGCCGGGAGAGTGGAGATGGTTTGCAGCGAGGAAAACGCGCCGGTCTTTGCCTGATAGGAAAAAACTGTAACCGAGGAATCTATTTCGCTCAGCACAAACGCAAACTTGCCATTGGGATGAAATGCGAGATGGCGCGGACCCGCTCCGGGTTTCACTTTCGCGAAACCGGAAAGCATTGGCGTAAATAATCCTTTGTAGGCGTCGAAGCCATAGACGAGCACCTGGTCGAGCCCAAGATCGACCGCCAGCGCAAAGCGGTTGTCCGGGGAGGTGCCGATCCAGTGCGCGTGCGGGCCTTCCTGGCGCTCTTTGTTCGGGCCGCTGCCGGAATGTTGCACGAATCCGCTGACCGTTCCGAGGCTGCCATCTTCGTGCACAGGAAACGAGGCAATGCTGCCGCCGTCATAGTTCGCGACCAGAACGTACGCGCCGGTCTTGTCGAACGAGATATAACAGGGCCCGGCGCCGCGTGTGGAAACCTGGTTCAGAAATTTGAGCGCACCGGTCTTGGCATCCAAAGCGAAAGCGCTTACTGCGCCGTTGCTGCCTCCGTTAAAATTGCCGATTTCGTTCACGGCGTAGAGAAATTTTCCGTTCGGATGCACAACAAGGAACGAAGGATCTTGCGTCTCGGCCGCAGCGCCAATCGAGGTCAATTGGCCTTTCTCGGCATCAAACTTGTACGCGTAAATTCCCTTGCTGCTGGTTTTTGTAGTGTAGGTGCCGATATACGCGATGTACTTGCTGGTGGAGGCGGGCTTTTCCGGCGTTTGCGCCCGCGAAAACAAGAACAGCGGCGCGGAAAAAAAGAAAAGTAGTGCGAATAAACGTCGCGTCATTTGCATAAGGTTGAGGATTCTAACACTAAGTGAGCGTGGTTGTAGGGCGCAATTACACTACGCCCAGTTGAAGCGTCGCCTACTTCTTCTCTTCTTCCTGCTCCTCTTGCAGCACGGCGGCGGCGGCTACGGAATCTTCGTCATCGAGGCGTAGCAAGCGCACGCCCTGCGTCGAGCGGCCTGCTTCGCGAATTTCGTTCGCGTGCACGCGAATCACTTTTCCGTCGTGCGTGATGATCATGACGTCGGACTCTTCCGTAACCTGAAGCGTGGCTATGACCGAGCCGTTGCGGTCGGTCGTCTTCATGTTGACAACGCCCTTGCCGCCGCGCGACGTGATGCGATACTCCGCCAGGGGCGTCCGCTTTCCGTAACCCTTCTCGGAAACCGTGAGCATCAGCGTGACGAGCGAATCCTTAATCTGCTCGTTCTCCAGTTCTTCAAGATTCTGCGAAGTCGTTTTGTGCTCCTTCGCGATGATTTCGAAGTCCGGCTGAACCGCATCCATGCTGACGACATGGTCGCTCTTGTCAAGGTCCATGCCGTTCACGCCGCCGGCATTGCGCCCCATCGGCCGCACTTCCGTCTCGCGGAACAGGATGGCCTGCCCTTCGTGGCTCGCAAGAAAGATCATTTTCTTGCCGTCCGTGAGCTTCGCGCCAATCAGTTCATCGGGCCCGTCCAAATTGATGGCGATGATTCCGGTCGAGCGCGGATTCGAAAATTCCGTCAGCGCCGATTTCTTGACGGTGCCGCTCTTGGTGGCCATGAAGACGAAACGCCCTTCTTCTTCGAGGTTCTGCGCGGCAACCAGCGCCGTCAGCTTTTCGTCTTCCTGGAATTTCACGAGGCTGGAGATCGCCTTGCCTCGCGTGGCTGCGGCCGCTTCCGGAAGCTCGTATACCTTGAGCCAGTACACGCGTCCCTTCGACGTGAACAACAGAATGTAGCTGTGCGCCGAAGCGATAAAGAGATGCTCGACGAAGTCCTCTTCCTTGGTGCGCGCGCCGATGCGTCCCTTCCCGCCGCGCGATTGATGGCGGTAAGTGTCCGCCGCCGTGCGCTTGATATAGCCGGCGTGGCTCACGGTGATGAGCATGTCGGTGTCGGCGATCAGGTCTTCGAGCTTGATCTCGTCCACTTTGTCGACAATTTGCGTGCGCCGGTCGTCGCCATAAGCCTTCTGGACTTCGCGCAATTCCCCGGTAATGACCTGCTTCAGTTTCCTGTCGCTCGAAAGAATTTCCTTCAGCTCGGCAATCGTCTCGCGGATGGACTTCAATTCCTTGAGGATGTCGTCAACGGAAAGCTGCGTGAGGCGATGCAACTGCAATTCGAGGATAGCGTCGACTTGAATGGGCGTCAGTCCGTCGGAAACGGAGCGCGTAATTTCGCCCTCGAGGCCTGCAACACGGTACTTCCTGCCATCGAGCTTGACGCCCTCGATCTTCCGGGACTTCCCGCCTTCGGTGATCGTGACTTCCTGATCCGAAAAATACTTAAGCAGGTTTTCTTTGGCTTCAGCCCGGCTCGAAGACCCGCGGATAATGCGAATCACATTGTCCAGATGATCGAGCGCAACCTGGTAGCCGACGAGAATGTGCTCGCGCTCTTCGGCTTTGCGCAATTCGTAGCGCGTGCGGCGGACGACGACATCGCGCCGGTGTTCCAGAAACAATTTAATGAGCGGAATCAGTCCCAGTTCGCGCGGCTGCCCGGCTACGATCGCAAGCAGGATCATGCCAAACGATTCCTGCATCTGCGTGTGCTTGAAAAGACTGTTGAGGATGAGCTGCGATTCTTCGCCGCGCTTCAGCTCGATGACGATTCGCATTCCCTCTCGCGAGGATTCGTCGCGCACGTCGGAGATCCCGTCGATTTTCTTGGTTTGCGCCAGCTCGGCGATTCGCTCGATCAGCGTTTTCTTATTGACCTGGTAAGGAATTTCTGTGACGACGATGTTTTCGCGATCTTTGCCGACTTCCTCGATCGCGGCTTTGGCGCGCATGGTGAAGGTGCCGCGGCCCGTGCGGTAGGCAGCCTCGATGCCTTCGCGCCCGGCAATATAAGCAGCCGTCGGAAAATCCGGCCCAGGCACAATCTTCATGATTTCTTTGAGCGGCGTGTCCGGCTTGTCCAGCAAAATAATCGCCGCTTCCACGATTTCGCGCAGATTGTGCGGCGGAATGTTCGTGGCCATGCCGACGGCGATGCCGCTTGCTCCGTTGACGAGCAAATTCGGAATGCGCGACGGCAGAACGAACGGCTCTTCGCGTGTCTGGTCGAAATTCGGAACGAAGTCAACGGTTTCTTTTTCGAGGTCCGCGAGAATGTCTTCGCTGATCTTCGCCAGCCGCGCTTCCGTGTACCGCATGGCCGCCGGCGGATCGCCGTCGACGGAACCGTAATTTCCCTGCCCGTCGATCAGCGGGTAGCGCATGTTGAAATCCTGGGCCAGCCGCACCAGCGCGGGATAAATGACGGCTTCTCCGTGTGGGTGGTAGTTGCCGGAAGTGTCGCCGCAAATCTTCGCGCACTTGCGGTAGCCACGATTGGACGCCAGGCCAAGGTCGTTCATCGCCACAAGAATGCGCCGCTGCACGGGCTTCAATCCGTCGCGCACATCGGGCAGAGCGCGCGCGATGATCACGCTCATCGCATAGTCGAGATACGACTTCTTCATCTCGGCTTCGATATCCACCGGCAGCAGTATCGACTTGTTTGTTTCGTCCGCCATTTCCCCTCGCTGTCGCTTTCAAATTCCGTCGTAAAGGCACGATACATCGTGCCCTTCCCTGCCGATGCTTATCGCTTGGCTGCGTACTCCAAAGCGCACGCCTTCACCGTATCGAACGCGTCGGCTGCGTTTGTAAAACGCCGCGCCCGAAAATATTCCTCCATCCGCCTCAAGAATTCGTCACGTTCCGCATCGCTGGCGAATTCCACAGCCACTCCGCGCTCGTTGTCGGGGGCATCCGTCGGCGTCGCGCGAAACTCGCTGCAACTCAATCCGCGCAGTCCCGGCAAGGTCGCCCATCCCAATTGATAAAGCATGGCTGATGAACTAAATATCCAGGTTCACGACGTCGAGCGCGTTTTCCTCGATGAATTTGCGCCGCGCCTCGACATTTTCGCCCATGAGCGTCGTAAAAATCTCTTCCGCGGCGACCGCGTCCTCGAGCTTCACCTGCAGCAGTGTGCGCAAATCCGCGTTCATCGTCGTTTCCCACAATTGCTCGGCGTTCATTTCGCCCAGGCCTTTGAATCTCGTGATCGTGAAGTCCTTCTTCGCGTCTTCCACGATGTAATTGAGCACGTCCTGCACTCTTTCCTTGGACACTTTGTCGCCATTGCGCGCCACCGTGAACGGCGGCTTGTTGTACTCTTCGATCTGCTTTGCCAGCCCGCGCAACCGCTTGTAATCCGCGGTCGAAGCCAGCGCCCAGTTCACTTTCTGGTTGTGCGGCGGCCCGAATTGAAGTTCGTAGAGGCTGTGTTCTTCGTCGAAAGCCACTTTGCCTTCGAGCTTCAGCTTGGCCTTCTCGATTTCTTTCAACAGTTTCTCGAGCGCTTTTTTGTCCTCAAAGTCGGTCTTTTTCTCAAGGCCGCTCTCCGCAAGCAGCTCGACTAGTCCCTGCTCGCGCAAACGCCGCCCCAGCTTTGCCGATGCTGCCTCGTATTCCTGCACATTCAGCAAAAATTTCGTCAGCCCCGCGCCTTCCAGCGACACGCCCTCTTTCGCCTTCACCACGTGGTCTTCCGTCGCGCGCTTCATCAGCTCGTGCGCGAATTCGCGTTCGTCGCGGATATATTTTTCCGTTTTGCCGCGCTTCACGCGGTAAAGAGGCGGTTGCGCAATGTAAATGTGCCCGCGATCGATCAGTTCCTTCATGTGCCGGAAGAAAAACGTAAGCAGCAGCGTGCGGATGTGCGAACCGTCCACGTCCGCGTCGGTCATCAAAATGATTTTGTGATAACGCAGCTTGCCGGCGTCAAAATCGTCTTTGCCGATGCCGGTGCCCAGCGCCGTGATGATGGCTCGAATTTCCTCGTGTCCCAGCATCTTGTCGTAACGCGCTTTTTCCACGTTCAGGATTTTGCCCTTGAGCGGCAGGATGGCCTGGAATTTGCGGTCGCGGCCCATTTTCGCCGAGCCGCCGGCGGACTCGCCCTCAACGACGAACAATTCGCATCGCGAAGGATCGCGTTCCTGGCAATCCGCCAGCTTCCCGGGCAATCCACTCGAATCCATCGCCGACTTGCGCCGCGTCAATTCGCGGGCCTTGCGCGCCGCTTCCCGCGCGCGCGCCGCATCAATGCACTTGCCGATAATGCGCCGCGCCACCGTCGAATGTTTGTCAAACCATTCGCCCAGCTTTTCGTTCACCAACTGCTCGACATCGCCCTTGATGTCGCTGTTGAGCTTGCCCTTTGTCTGCCCTTCAAACTGCGGCTGCGGCAAACGAACGGAGACGACCGCCACGAGCCCTTCGCGAACGTCGTCGCCCGTGATCGTCACTTCGTCCTTCTGTTCTTTCAACATCCCGGCCGCGGAAGCGAAGTTGTTGATCGTGCGTGTCAGCGCGGAGCGAAAACCGGAAAGGTGTGTCCCGCCGTCCACCGTATTGATCGTATTCGCAAACGCAAAAACATTTTCGCCGTAAGTGTCGTTGTACTGCAGCGCGATTTCTATCTCAACGTTGCCGCGCTTCCCTTCGATGTAGATCGGCGAATCGTGCAGCGCCGACTTGCCGCGGTTCAGGTGCTTGACGAACTCGCTGATTCCGCCCGTGAAGCGGAACTCCGCGGTTTTCTCCGTGCGTTCATCCGTTAGCGTGATTTTCAGGCCCTTGTTCAGGAACGCCAGTTCGCGCAAGCGCTGAGACAACGTGTCAAAACTGAAGACCGTCTTCTCAAAGATGGTCGGATCGGGATGGAAGGTAACTTGCGTTCCGGTCTTCCGCGTCTTGCCGGTCTGCTTCAGCTTGGTGGTGGGTTTGCCCTTTTCGTAGGACTGCTCCCACACCGCGCCATCGCGCGAAATCTCCAATTCCAGCCGGTCCGAAAGCGCGTTGACCACGGAAACACCGACACCGTGCAACCCACCCGAAACTTTGTACGTGTCGCTGTCGAATTTTCCTCCGGCGTGCAGGACCGTCAGCACAACTTCCGCCGCCGGCCGCTTCTCCGTAGCATGCATATCCACCGGAATCCCGCGGCCGTTATCCGTCACCGTCACGGAATCATCCGCATGCACGATGACGTTGATCTCATCGGCGTGGCCGGCCATCGCCTCGTCAACGGAGTTGTCAACCACTTCCCACACGAGATGATGCAAGCCCATCTCTCCCGTCGAGCCGATGTACATCGCGGGGCGCAGGCGCACAGCTTCCAGCCCTGCGAGCACTTTGATTGACTTCGCGTCGTATTGGTGGCCCTGCGCTTTTCCGCCGACCGCTTCTTCCTTGTCGCCCATGTATGCTCCTGGAGAAGTACGCTCCGTGACGAATCTCTTCCGCGCAATGGCGGACTTCGAGCCATGCGTTGAACCTCAGCGCTCGAAAACTTTTCAAAAACCTTGTGAAGCGAGGAAAGGCGTGCTCGCGGAATGCTCCGTACGTCGCCTTACCCTTTGATCCCGGTCGCAAGCGGCCGGAACTCGTAGGGTTCCTGCTCCATCCCGTCTCGCGCAGCGAGACGTGGCGAAGACTTCTTAACTCCAAGCATCCGGCTCAAAAGCTCCTGGCGCGAAGCTAAATGGCTGGGCCGAATTCGCTTGGCCGACGTGCCGATTTTGAGGAAGCTGTACACCGAATCGACAGCCACATCAGTATAGCGGAACGGAGCGACATTCTCAAGGCCCGAAGAGGGAATCGGGAATCCGTAAGGTATTTATTTTGTGTCGTTTACACTTCAGTTGGCAGGCTTTGCGGACTTCGCAGGCGGCTCCGGCCGGGCGTGAAATCCAATATGTTTTTTCGCTGGATTCGGCGTTTCGAGCATCTGAGGAATCGTGTCAAACACCGCCTGAAATCTGGCGTCGTAGCGCTTATCCATCGCGTCAATTTCCTTGGAGGAAAGCCTGAAAAAATTTTTTCGACGACCGCAAAGCGTCAAGCCTCACCAAAAGTCTGCTTGTACTCTTCCCAGTGGCGCCGAACTTCTTCCATGATGCGCTGGTATTCGGGATCGGCACGAAGCTTATCGTAGTTCTTATCCCGCTGGAACCAGGGATAATTGTGATTTCCAACTTCCTCTGCTCGGCGCAGCCATGCGAGTGCTTCTTCCCGATCTCCCAGTAACGCGTGAATGCCTCCCGTCCAGTAGGCGGCATCCCCATCAGTGACTTCCTGCGGCCGCGCTTTCAAAATCTTTCCGTCTACCTTGTCTCGCTCGCCTTTGGAAGCGTAGAGAAACGCTGCCATGAACTGCGCACTGTTGTCGCCACTGCCGCGGCTTAGTTCTTCGGCGCGCTTCAGCACGGGCTCCGCCTCATCCAATTTCCCCTGGTAGTAAAGGAACTCGCCCAGAAATGCCATTGCCTTGAACTGGTTCGGATTTTCCGCCAGGGCTTGTCTCATCTCTTGCTCAGCTTCGGATGCGCGTCCCACATAAAGGAGCATGCGGCCATGCATCCAGTGAATCCGCGTAGTGGTCGGATTCAGCTCCGCGCTGCGACGGTAAGCTTTCTCGGCCGCGTCGTCCAGACCGGCATAGTGGTAAACGTAGCCGAGGTCGTCCCAGACAGCGTCTGAATTGGGGGCTAAGGTTACCGCCCGCCGCAGTGTGCGGATCGACTCCACGTTCCGGCCGGCCTCGCTCAGAATCGCTCCCAGAGAGTTGAGTCCTTCCAACAGATCCGGTTTCAGTTCGAGCGACCGACGCGCGGCCTTCTCGGCCAAGGCTAGATTTTCGGCGCCATTCTCGGCGAGGTTCGCAGCTTCCAATAGGTGGAAAAGAGCCAGCAGGGCATAGGCGTCGGCAAACGAAGGGTCCAAAGTGATGGCCTCCTGCAGAGCGTGCACGCCATGCTGCAGACTCTCGTGATTCGTCTGCATGAAGTATTCGTTCTTGTAAAATCGTGCCTGCAGGTACAGGTTGTAGGCTTCCGGAGAAGCAGTGGACCGTTCCCCAAGGAATTTCTGCTCCTTGCCGGAAACCTGCACGCGCATTCCCTCCACGACTTTCTGCGCGATTTCATCTTGGAACCTCAGCATGTCATCGGCTCGCAGGTCGTAATGGTCCGCCCAGAGCATGGCGCGGTTCTGGCGGTCAACCAATTGCACCGAGACCCTCATAACTCCCGCGACGCGTTGGTAGGTGCCATCCAGGACCGAATCTACTCCGAGTTCCTGCGCAGCCTTCGCGGGATCGACAGGCTCTTTGGCATATTTCAAGACCGAACTGGTCGGTCGCACCGCAAGATTTTGCAGTGAAGCCAATTGAGTAATGATCGCATCCGTCATGCCGATGCCCCAGGACTCTTCCGTGGCACGAGAAGAGAGTGCGCGAAATGGCAGCACCGCAACACTCCGCACGGCAGGTTGCGGGGCGGGAGCGCTCGTCTCGGGTGTCGGAGGAGACTTGTGCGAGGAGGAGTTCCTCCAAACCACGAATCCTCCGACTAGAAGGACGGCTGAAACAGCGGCCAGAGCAATCTTCATGCCCACTCCCCGCTTGCGTTGCCCTTCTTTTGAAGTCGTCACAGCGGTCCCGGCAGAGTCCGATTCTCGTTTCAGCCGCTTGAGGTCGGCCCGTATTTCCGCGGCGCTCTGATAGCGCAATTCGCGATCTTTCTCCAGGGCTTTGTTAATAACGTCTTCCAGCTTGGGGGGAAGGCCGGGGTTCAGACGGACTGCAGGGATCGGATCCCGGTCCAAAATTTCATGAAAGATGACTCCCGAGCTCTCTCCACGGAAGGGCAAAGCGCCCGTCGCCATCTCATAGAGCACCGAGCCAAAGGAAAATAGGTCGCTCCGTGCATCCAGTTCTTTCGCTCTTACTTGTTCCGGCGACATATAAGCGACGGTACCGACGGTAGAACCTGGGCTGGTCAGATGCTGATCGTCCACCGTCCCCGTTACTGTGTTTCCCGAGGCAACTTGGCGGGAAGCGTCGGTGGCTGGTGCCATCTTCGCCAATCCAAAATCCAGGATCTTGGCGTGTCCGCGTTCGGTGACGAAGATATTGGCGGGCTTTATATCGCGATGCACGATCCCCTTGGAGTGGGCAGCGTCCAGAGCATCGGCCAACTCGATGGCGAGAGACAAAATCAATTCCGTTTCCATCGGCCGGCCGCCGATGCGGTATTTCAGGGTTACACCTTCAAGAAATTCCATGGCGATGAACGACTGCTCGCCGCTCTTGCCGATGTCGTAGATCGTGCAGATGTTGGGATGGTTGAGAGCGGAGGCTGCGCGAGCTTCGCGGCGGAAACGTTCCAATGCCTGCGGATCTCGAGAGACATCATCGGGCAGGAACTTGAGGGCGACGAAACGGCCCAGCTCGATATCTTCGGCTTTGTAAACCACGCCCATGCCACCGCCGCCGATCTTTTCGACGATGTGGTAACGAGCGATGGTTTGACCGATCATTCCGGAGGAAATGAATTCGTTCCATCTTACGGACGACGTAGTAGACAGTCAACGAATGATGAACTGGCTGGAGGGCATCGGGCGAGGGCAGTCGCCTGCTTCAAGACACCCAAAGATTTCACGGAGTGGGGCCAGGTTGCAGCACGTGACTAGTTCCGGTTTACCTATCACCTGCCTACGTGAGAGTATGAGCCCGGAAGCTAGCTGAATGGGATGATCTCTTGGCTAAAACCACCGCGTCCGTCATTTTGCATTCCTTCCGAGTTGCCCGTAATACAGCGACACCCGCCTCCGTCGCTGGCGAGCAAATGACTCTCATAGCTGTTCACTTGATATGCAGGACCAACCCAGCGGGCGCACTTCAGATCCGCATGGGCATGATGATGTAGCGGTAACGGTAGGATTCATCCGCGAGCGGCCGCATCTGGCCAGCCGATTGTTCGTCCTTCAGCTCGATGCTGATCGGTCCATCCGCTGCTGCCGCCAAAAAATCCAGCATGTAGCTGGAATTGAAACCGATGGCAATGTCATCGCCCTTGTATTCCTTCTCGATGTTTTCCCTGGCTTCGCCGTATTCCGGGCTCGACGCGGAAATTTCAATTCCCTCTCTTGAAACCGCGAGTTTCACCGCGTGCGAGCGTTGATCGGCAAGCTGCGACACGCGCCGCACCGCGTCGCTGAGCTCAGCGCGCTCCAGAACTACGGTCTTGTTGTTGTCGCGCGGCAACACGGCTTCGTAATTCGGAAATTGTCCCGTGAGAATTCGCGAAATCAAAAGCCGGTGGCCAACTTGGAAAAAGAGATGGCTTTCATCCTTCGCAAATTCGATGGACGCATCGGCGCCCGCCGCGCCCGCGAGTTTTTCTACTTCGTCCATCGCTTTTTTCGGAACAAGCACTTTTACTTCGCCATTCAATCCCGCCAGCTTCTGATCCGTTTCCGCCAGTGCCAGGCGGTGGCCATCCGTAGCCACCATCGCCAGCGTGTCCGGCTTTAGGATGAGCAAACCACCGTTCAACGTGTAGCGCGACTCTTCCATCGAAATCGCAAACTTCGTCTTAGCGATCAGGCTTTCCAGCACCGCGGCGGAAATTTTGACGAGCGTATGCGGCATCACAGGCAGCGCCGGAAAATTTTCCTTCGCCATGCCTACCAGCTTGTATTTCTTCTTGTCGCTGACTATTTCCACCCAGTGATTCTCAAGCAGCTTAACTTTGATCTCTCCTTCGGGCAGCAAGCGCACGAGCTCCAATAGTTTCTTTGCGGGAATAGTCCCTGCGCCTTCCTTCTTGATCTTCGCTTCGCAGGACGTACGGATGCTCAGCTCCAGGTCTGTCGCCGTGATGGTCAGGTGGCTGCCGCGCGCCTCGACCAATAGATTCGAGAGGATGGGAATTGTCGTCTTGCGCTCGACCACCCCCTGCGTTGTGCTCAGTTCATTCAACAGCACCGATTTTGTAACACTGAATTCCATCGCTTGATGTTCCTCGCGTGCGGTTCCTGGTGCGCTCATTCGAGTACCTCGTCACACTTCTACCGCTGTCGTACTCTACTCGCTTTTCAGGAAAGTATAAAGCCCACAGCGCACGAAAAGCCTGTGGAAATGCGTGGGAATCCGGACTCCACGTGGCAATTAACAACCTGCCCTGTTTTTCACAGCAACTCTCATCATTACAAGAGCAGTTCCTGGTTCCTAACAAAAATAAGCCTTGTTGTTGTGATGACTGCGGTGGAATTGTGGAAAGCTTGGTAAACACTTTCGTGCTAGCAACGTAGCAACAAGGATGGGAAGTGGCGAATTGTGGGAATCGATGAAAACTCCACGCCTCGCGCACACTGCGCAACCAAAACCAAAATTCCTTGCACAAGGCTCAACAGTTTTTCCCCATTTTCTCCTAGAGCTATTCACAGGCCATTCTGAAATCGGCGACACTTTTTATTTTGGAATTTAACCCGCGCACCGCGCAGTTTATTATGGCAAGGCATGCTCTCCATGAGACCGGAATTCACCAGGCTCGAGCAATCTGTGCTCAAGGCCATTTGCGAAATGTATCCAAAGGATCGCGCGGCGCTGGAAGCCCAACTGGCATCGGCCGCTCTTCTGCGGCGCGAAAATACTGGCGCCGGTTTTTACACTTACTTCGCGATGGAGCCGCATACCGACACTGCGATCCAGGGCAAGCGCATCCGCCCGGGGCCGACGGCAAAAGTTGGCGGTCTCGAATACGGAATGGGATTTATTCTTTGGCTAAAGGAAGGCTGCGTCGAGTGCCTTGAAGGCTACTCTCACGACGAAAGTACAAGAGGGTTCGACTTTGAGCAGTTGTGGTTCGAGTTGGTCCAGGATTAGGCGGCCAACTTACTGCAGCGTATCCATCAACCGGGTAATTGTCCGGTTCAAATCTTTATCCGATCTCCGCATCTCTTCAATTTTGTTGATCGAGTGAAGCACGGTGGTGTGATGCTTGCCGCCGAATTGCCGGCCAATCTCCGGCAAAGATGCGGTCGTAAGTTGCTTCACAATGTACATCGCCACTTGCCGCGGAAAAGCGATTGCGCGCGTGTTGCTGCGCACCTTCAAATCTTGCTCGCGCATGTTGAAATGCTCACTCACTCGCTTCTGAATCAAGTCGATCGTGACGCGCTTTTCCTGCGTGGCGATGATGTTGCGCAAGACCTGCTGCGCAGTAGCCAGGGAAATCGTCGCGCCCGTCAGCGAGGCGTATGCCATCAACCGCGTCAACGCCCCTTCGAGTTCGCGCACGTTGGACTTGATCGCTCGCGCGATGTATTCCGCTACTTCGTCCGGCAATCCAAACCGGTCGTTCTCCGCTTTCTTCTGCAAAATGGCGATTTTCGTCTCGAGATCAGGCGGTTGGATATCCGCAATCAATCCCCATTCGAACCGCGAGCGCAGCCGCTCCTCGATCGAATTAATCTCTTTCGGCAGGCAGTCCGAGGAAATCACAATCTGCTTCTGCTGTTCATACAGCGCATTGAACGTGTGAAAAAATTCCTCCTGTGTTCTTTCCTTCCCGGCGATGAATTGAATGTCGTCGACGAGGAGAACGTCGACGGTGTGGAAACGGTCGCGGAAACTGGTCATGCGGTCGAAGCGTAGTGAGTTAATTACTTCAATGGTGAACTTTTCCGCACTTACGTAACTCAGCCGCATCGCCGGATTGCGCTTCTTGATGGTGTGCCCAATGGCGTGCATCAAGTGCGTCTTACCCATGCCCACGCCGCCATAGAGAAACAGCGGGTTGTAGGCCTTCGAAGGCTGTTCGGCGACGGCGCGCGCCGCGGCGTGCGCAAATTCATTGGACTTGCCGACCACAAACGTATCGAAGCTGTAGCGCACATTCAGCTGGTGATCGCTGCTTTCGAAATCCAGCTTCGCTTGTTTCACGCCTGCCGCTGCCGGCGCGGCCGCCACCGGCTCTTCCTCCGTGCACACGTACTGGACTTTCACATTGGGCGTCCCCAACTCATGGAACACGGCTTTCACAATTTCGCCGTAGGTCCGCGTCAGCACCTGGCGGAACACGGTGCTGGGGATCTGCACAAACAGGTTGTCCCCTTCGGCGCGATTCAGGCGCGTGGGTTGAAACCAGGTGGTGTACGTGTTGATGCTCACCCGGGACTTCACGTGCTCCAAAAAGCGGTCCCAGGAATTCGTCGAAGTAGTCATCGCAAGAGAAAATTTCTCCCGACCATTTCCACAGATGTGCATAACCTGTGGAAACCGGGTTGGTCCAATTCTTTCTTCAGGCTTCGGGATTCATCCCCGCATCGGCGCGTCCTGCTTTCCCCTGGCGCACCGTGCGCGGCCCTTCCAGATTTGTCGGCCCCTCGAACTGCCGTTATCAGTCAGCGCGGGATTGTCGCCGATTGGACCGACCGGAGCAAGCGAAAAGTGTACGAAGACGTGCACCGCGGTGCACATCTACTGCACAGTTTTTCCACAGGCACGATTTTTGTGCAAGCGCGCGTGAAAATTCATTTTTGCACGGCAATTCTTGCTAAGTTTATGAGCACGCGTGCAAATTTGCACAGGCTCAAATTAATTACACCTGAGGATAACTCAATTTATTGTTGAGATTTTTTTCCGGGCCGTTCGAATTCGTAGAGGCCCAGAGGGTCGCTTCCAATCAGTATGCGGTCTGGCTCGATCAGAATCGTGTTAGCTTCGAGCCGCGCGCCTTCCTTTGTATAAATCTTGTAGGTCCCGCGCCGGTTCCCTTCCTTGTCAAAGTGCAGCAGGTTGTTGCCCAGCGCCATCCAGACTTCGCCGGTGCCCGGCTCCACGCCAACGGCCGTCATAATTCGCTTAAATACCGGCGCATCGCCGCGCTTTTCCTGCCTTTCAATCTCTTTGCGTGTAGCCTGCGCCGCCGGCCATGCCTCCAGTCCTGTGTACTGAATATCCTGACCGGCATAGCCAAAGCGATCGTATTGCCTTACGGTTGCCTCCGGCAAATAAGGAAACGAGTAGTAGAGATGCCCGGCGCCGTCCGTCACCATCATTCCAATATTCAGAAAGCGATTTACTTCCGGCCGTTCGGAAATCGTCTCCGGATCACCAAACTCGCGCGCTACGCGCCCGTTCTTGTCGAACACGATCACCAGATGTTCTTCATGCACGGTAGCCACAGCGAACTCGCCATCCGGCAGTGCGGCGACCGACACCGGCCCGTTAATCTTCACCACCAACCTTTGGTTTCCGCTTTTGTCCCAGATCTTGATGGCGTTTGCGCCGCGGTCCGCTACATACACGGTTCCCTGCGCATCCACGTCAAGGTCTTCACCAAACGTGATCCCGGCCGGCAAGGCTGGGGGGTTCGGTGCTTTGCTTTCATCGAATGCGGGAACTCTCTTAACCAGCTTTCCCGCGGAATCAAAAACGGAGGCAGAAGATCCCGGCGCGCTCAAAACATAATAATTTCCGTCCGGCCCGCGCTTCACCGCCCGCAAACCAGGTCCTACCCCTGGGAGGAAGCGCTTCCTGGCCATAAGCTCCCCTTCATCCTGGCCAAAAGCGCACCCCGCAAGGCACGCTAGCAGACACAAACCCGCGAGAATTTTCACGTTGAGCACTACCCCTTTTACCCTGCCCCCATTGTTAGAGTCATCAGAGTACGACGGAAGGGTACAGGTTGCCCGTTTCAGAGGATTCGGCGTGCCGATCAGTCAATCCTAAGGCGCGGGCGACCTCCGAGGGGTCGAGCTCCTTCGGGCCACTCGTCCTCTGCCGTCGGCAAGTATTGTATTGACATATGTATTTACGATTGTTAGTGCGAAGCAGCGGGTTCGAGTGGGACGAGAAGAAAAGCCGGCGAATCTTGCCAAGCACGGTATTGACTTCCACACGGCTTCGCTCGCTTTCGACGACCCCTGCGCGCTGACCATGCGCGACGAACCTGCACAACGATGGAGAAGACTGCTTTATTACGCTGGGGGCTATTGATACGGGAGCCATCCTCTTCCTGGTGTTCACGGTGCGCGGCGAAGAAAGCATTCGCTTGATCTCGGCGCGAGCGGCAACCGGGGGAGAGAGGTTAATTTATGAACAAACCAAATAAGAAGCAAAAAAAAGCAGATCGCCGTCATTGCCGCAAAAAAAAAACGAGGACATGGATCTGACCGATATGCCCGAGGTTCTCGACTGGTCGAAAGCGGAAATCGGCAAGTTCTATCGGCCAGCCAAGAAACCCGCGACCATTCGTCTGGACACGGACATTATCGATTGGTTAAAGAGCTATGGGCGGAGATACCAGACCAAGACCAACATGCTATTGCGCCACGCCATGAGGAGTTCCGTGCAGGCCAAGGCAAATAAGAGGCAGTCCGGGTAAGGAGAAAGACCGCACCCTTTGCCGTCTGCAACATTTGCATTACTTCCTGTTTGCTCGTCACCTGGGAGCCACCACCGTGTAGACCCGGGGCACATTGCGGCTCGCTCATTGTGGGTCCCCTGGGTTTCGGGTCTCCCTGCGCCCCCTTTGGAATTCAGGTCACGAGAGGGATGACTGGGTCCAGCACGCGCAGCAGGAGCAGACTTTGGTCATCCTGCTGCGGACCATGTCGTCGGACCTCGCGCATGATGAGATCCCAAATCTCCGGCAAGCCTCTGGTAGCGTTGTGTGCCAGAAGCTCTTGCAGGCGGGTCAGGCCAAATTCTTCATCTCTGGCATTGGCCACTTCGGTTATGCCGTCGGTAACCATCAAGAAGAGGTCGCGCGGTGAAAAGCTGACGCGCTTACTCGCATAGGAACCGCCGGGGATCAGTCCTAGAGGAAGCTGTTCCATCGAGAGGCGGGCCGTGTCCCCGCTGCCGTGCCGATGGTGGAGGATTGGCGGATGGCCGGCCAGCGCATATTCGGCTTCCCTGGAGCCATCGAAGCGGAGCAAGGCCAGCGTGGCGTACATCCCAGGTTCCTTGAGATCCGGCAGCACGCGGTCCACACTTTCGAGCGCTGCTACGGGCCTTTGGCGGAATTGCACGGCGAGTCGCATGGCAGTCTTCAACATCCCCATGAGCTGGCCGGCGGGCAGGCCGTGGCCGGAGACATCAGCGACGTAGGCCACCAACCCACCGCCGCTCTCGATGACGTCGATCAAATCGCCGCCCATTTCTGTGCTGGGGATCGACTTGCCGTATAGCTCGAAGCTCGCGTTCTGGAAAGAGATGGTCGGAACCAGGGTCGTCTGAATGCCGTGGGCCAATGAAAGCTCGGTCTGCATACGCACGCTGGCCACGCCCTCGGTACCTGCGAAAATCAGCAGAAATCGAGCCCCGAAACCGGTACCAACCAGGATGCCGATCGCATCAAATAGCACCCGCCGATGTATAGCGACGGGGACCGCGAGAGGCGGCGAAACATGCGAGGCCCAGTAGCCCAGCCAGGCCGTCAAGACAACCAGTAGAAACAGGATAGGGACAAGACGAACTTTTTTGATAGCGGCGGCCCTGGCCGCCATCGCTCCCGTGCCGATTAAGATGGGCCAAAAAAACCTCCGCCGACGCGCGAAGCATTGAGCTGCAATAGATCGAACGCGAAACCGCCAGCGGCGCCCACGAAGAAATACCCCGCCAGGAACATCTTCATCCGCCCTAACGGCAGCACACGCCAGTAGGGACTGAAGGCGGTGGGAAAGGCCGAACGCACACCAGCCAACCACGTGCGGAGCTTCTTTCTCATCGGTGCTTCCACGCGCGTCCTGGATCGCCGGGAGAACGTCCGCCGTCGGCTAGGAATCCCAGCAAGAGGTCGGAGACGACAACGGAGAGATTCATTGATTGAACTGTTACCAGAAACGCGTGAAGATCACAAGCGGGCGCCGAACTTGGGGGATTTGACCGCGCTGTGGACTAGAAATGCCTCTGGTTGCCTCGGTCCGGATGGTCGGCAAACTTAACCTTGGGATTTGCCCGTCATGCATTCCGAATCTGCCCCGTGCCAAAACCAGTGAAGTACAATTTGACTTCGTGCCTCAAAAGTCCAGTCGCGAGGGCGCGGTTTCAAAACGCGGTAACGACAGCTTAGAATTTGTGCCAATTCCACGGAGCGAAAAACAATGCGCCGGTACCATCACATCGGCATTCCAACTACTGAAGCCAAGCCCGGTGAGACCCACTTAAAACACCTGAAACTCTTTATCGTCAGCCACGAGAAAAGCGAATTTGGCGTGGAGTGGATGCGTTTCGAAGCGGACGCGGCGGTCCCTGATCTCGTCCGGCAAGTTCCGCACGTCGCGTTTGAAGTGGCTGATCTCGCCTCCGAGCTTGCTGGCCGCGAAATCCTGATTGCTCCCAACAGCCCATCGGACGGTGTCCGCGTCGCATTCATCGTCGAAAACGGCGCACCCATCGAACTGCTTGAA
>CAJCHZ010000002.1 GCA_903970165.1 Betaproteobacteria bacterium | reverse complement strand
GGTGGGGGCTGTGTGGAAGCCGAAGTCTGGGCTGCTGCGAAAGAAGTCATGCACAAGGAAGCGCCGCGGAAAATAGTCTTCAACCTTAACAACGAAGCCTCTTACGACAATGGCTTGATCTGCGGCGGAACGCTGGAAGTTTTCGTTGAGCCCATTCTGCCGAAGCCAATGCTTTATCTTTTCGGTGGCGGACACGTTTCCATGGCTGTAGCAAAAGCAGCAAGCGGTGTGGGCTTCGGCATTGTTGTGGTGGATGACCGCGAGGCGTTTGCCAACGTGGAGCGGTTTCCCATGGCGCACGAAATTCACCCCACCTACGAGGACGGTTTCCAGAGAATTCGCCCCAATGCGGCAAGCTATCTGGTCATCGTCACGCGTGGGCATAAAGAAGACATGCGCGTGCTCGGCTGGGCCGTGCGCACTCCCGCGCGCTACATCGGTATGATTGGCAGCAAGCGCAAAGTCCTTTCCGTTTACCGAGCGCTCGAGAACGAAGGCTACCGTCCGGAAGAATTTCAGCGCGTTTACGCTCCAATGGGGTTGGAGATCGGTGCGCTCGCGCCAGAAGAAATCGCCGTCAGCATCGTCGCTGAGCTGATTGCCATTCGCCGGAACATGGAATCGGCCGCCCACAAGAAATTGCTTTACGAACCGCGCCCGGCCCGAACGGAACGTTGAAAGGGGTGCCATGCTCGCTGCCGTCATCCTCTCGGGTGGCGCGTCGCGCCGGATGGGATCGCCAAAAGCGCTCCTCTCCTACCAGGGACGCCCCTTCCTTGAGCATTTGCTGGACGTAGCGCGTCATCCCAAAATCGGCGTGAGGCGCGTCGTTCTCGGGGCTGACGCGGGATCTATCGCGAAAGAAGTGAATCTTGAGTCGAACGAAATCGTCATCAACGAGGATTGGGAAAAGGGGCAGTTGAGTTCCATCCAGGCTGCGCTGCGGAGCCTTCCGCCGGAAACGGACGGCATGATTCTCTTTCTAATTGATCATCCGCTGATAAGTGCCGCGCTGGTGGGCGAACTCATCGAAACTTTCTACACGTCGCGCAAATCCATCGTTTTGCCCGTTTACGAGGGCCGGCGTGGGCATCCCGTGATTTTTTCCTCAAGTTTGTATCAGGATTTGATGGCAGCGCCGCTGGAAACCGGGGCCCGCTCGGTCGTCTGGGAACGCGCGGGAGAAGTTCAAGTGATGCAGACGAATGAAGAAGGCTGCGTCCTGAATTTGAATGATCCCGACACGTTGCAGAAAGCCATCGGGTGAAGAGCGCTCGACGGGCTCGCAGCCGCTAACTTAATTTACCAAGAACCAGTTTGAGCGCATCGGCAGCGAGTTGCGCACCATGAAACGTCGCAGTCGGCAGTCTACCGAGCGCTGCGGAAATGTCTTCTGCCGTCAGCGCGTTCGCTGTTGCGAGGGCTTTTCCCGTCAGTTGCTCGGTCAGAAAGGATGCGCAAGCGATCGAGGTCGCGCAACCGCGGCAGAGGAAACGCGCCTCCGCGATCAGGCCGTTTTCCACGCGAATGGCGAGTTCCAGGATATCCCCGCAGGCGGGATTCGTTGTCTGGATTTGTGCCGTCGCGCTCGGCAGTGTGCCGGCGTTGCGCGGGTTCTTAAAATGGTCTAAAACCAACTCGCTGAACATCCAGCTATGGTAGCCCAGGAAGTGGCGTTTCTTTTAACCGCGCCCAAAACCAGGTGGCTGGCTTGCAAATCAGACAAATACCGGCAGACTCCCGTTGCGCGCAGCCGCAAAGAGCCTGAACATAGCAGCAGCGACTTTCTCCGACCATGGCACGCTTGCTCATCGAACGTCCCGGGGCTCCGCCGCGCCTTTACGAGCTGAAAGATGGCTCGACGATTCACATTGGTCGAGCCGCGTCCAACGATATTACGCTTCCCCACTCGAGCATCTCTCGCAGCCACGCGAGAATCGAAGGCAAGGGCGAAGTCTGGCTGGTCACCGACCAGCACAGCGCCAACGGAGTCCTGCTCAATGGCGTGCGCATCAACAGCTCTCAGCTGAAGAGCGGCGATGTAATCGGCCTCGGCGATGTCACACTGCGCTTTGAAAACATGACTTCGGGGACGATTGTTGCAAAAACTTCGCCGGAACTTGCGTCACACCTGACACAAATTCTTGGACAAGAGAGTATGGCCAGGCTGCTAGACCGCTCAAACGCCAAGCCGCCCGAGGCAAGGTCTGAAACGCGCGTGGGCGCCGACACCAGGATCGAATATCTCCGGCGTGAAAACCGCTTGCTTACGCTTCTCTATCAAGTTAGCCGGGCTCTTGCGGACAAAACCAACGTCGAAGACGTAACGCAATGCTTGCTTGATCTCGTCCTTCAAATTGACGGTGCGGAACGCGGCTACGCGATGTTGCTTACCGAGGATTCTCTTCGCGCGGCGCCGCACGACGGGGCAGCCTACGCTTTTTTGCCCGCAATTATTCGCTATCGGCAGACCCCCAAGGCGGACACACCGCAAGTAGCCCTCTCGCGGGCCATCATTCAGCAGGTAATGGAGAGCAAGGGTCCGCTGCTGGTGATGGACGCGAAGCAGGACATGCGCTTCTCAGGCAGCCAGAGCATGGTGGCTTCGGGTATGCAATCGGCTATGTGCGCGCCGCTGGCGAGCCGGGACCGTCTGTTCGGATTACTTTACGTGGACAATCTTTCCAAGCGCGGCACGTTTACGCAAGAAGACCTCGAAGTCTTTGCTGTCATCGCCGCGCAAGCCGGGCTTGTGATGGACCGTGTGATGGCCAAGAGTGAAGTCAAGCGCCAGGGTGTGCAGCTCAGCGCGCTCGAACGCTTTCTTTCACCGGCCATTTCGAAGAAAGTTGCCGCGGAGGCCGCCGACATCCGCCTTGGCGGCGAAAGCCAACGCATCACGCTGCTCTTCGCCGACGTTCGCGGCTTCACCACCATGGCCGAAAAAATGAAACCCCGCGAAGCAGTGGAAGTTCTGAACGACTTTTTCACTCGAATGACCAATGTCGTTTTTGAGCACGATGGAACGCTCGATAAATATCTTGGTGATGGATTGATGGCTCTCTTCGGCGCGCCTCTGGCGCTTCAGAATGACGCCGAGGCGGCCGTACGCGCGGCCGTGAATATGCAGAAAAGCCTTGCGGTGCTGAATACAATTTCCGGTAAGCCGCCACTGCATGTGGGAATCGGCATTCACACCGGGGAAGCCGTAGTGGGATACCTTGGCACGGAGCATCGAATGGATTACACCGCGATCGGAGATACTGTCAACGTTGCGTCACGGCTGACTTCCCAAGCGGGACCAGGCCAAATCGTAATCTCTGCCGCGACTTATGACCGGATTCACAGGGGGATTCCCTGCTGCCCCCTTTCCGCGATGAAGCTCAAAGGGCGCGATGAACCCATTGACGTACACGAAGTGCTTTGGCGCGAAGCAATGCCGCAAAATACTGGCGCGCATGAACTCAAGCCTACTTCAACGACCTTCGGTTAACGCAGGTCCAGGGCACAGGCGTGGTTAGCGCCCGGAACTTCCCGTCGTTCCACTTGCCGCTGCGGCAATCTTCTTCGGCAGATATTTCTTCTCGATCGAAGCGACTACGACGTAATTTGGATCGACCATTTCTGTCAGGTGAATCTTCGCCACTTTTGAGAGCAGTTCGTAGGCATCCAGTTCGGAGAGGCCGTACTCCGCGTGAATCCACTCGACGAGTTCGGTGAACGCGATGCGAACGGCATCGTCTACCGGCCGGTAGATTCCCGTGGTCATGATTTCTTTGTCGTTTTCAAAGCGCGGCCAGCCGCTGTGCTTCCCTTTTACGACATCAATTTGGAGCTTCACGCGCATGGGCACTTCAATGGCGCTGCCGGCGATTTCGCCATCGCCCATTGCAGCGTGGCCATCGCCAAAGTAAAAGAGTGCTCCCGAAACATTCACAGGGAGATACAGCGTGTTGCCGACGCTCACTTCCGGCGCGTCCATGTTTCCGCCGAATTCCGCGGGAACGATCGAACTGCGCGCTTCGCCATTGGCCGGGGCAACCCCGATGCAGCCGAGAAACGGGTGCAGAGGAATTTTCACTTTGTAAGCGGAATCCAACGCCTGAAAAGTGGCAGTGTTGTCCGCATGGTCGATAGGATAGAACCATATCTTTTCCGCGAGCGGATCTTTTTCCAGGAACGGAGTGTAGTGCGTCGAATTAATTGCGCCAAATCCAGGCGAAAAGGCTCCGACTCCCTGATTGCCGTCCACTTGCAAATCCAGAATTCGTACGACCAGCGTATCGCCGGGTTCCGCTCCTTCGACGAAGAAAGGGCCTGTTAAAGGATTATCACCCTTGGCGTTGGCGGTCGTGTCGCCAGGTTTTTGAATGCCATTTCCGAAACAGTCGAGCGAACTGGCTTCCAAAATATTCCCAGGACGCAGCCGTGCTACCGGCGGTGCCACGCCGAAGACATACTTCACATTGTCGAGCGCACCTTTGTAGTGGACCACTTGCTGACCAGAGTTTTGAGCGGCCTGCGGCATTGCAAACGTATCCACGCAAACCAGGAGCGCCAGAGAAACCACGAAAACAATCCGTCTCGTCATCACTCACCTCGGAAGAATTGTGAGTGCATCACACGGCTCCGGCGAAGTCAAACAAGTGATTCAATGCATCCAGAAACATTTGTTGCGTGAGGGCGGGATTTTGTTGCGTTTGTTGCGTCTGCGTGATACAACGCGCGTTCAGCCCTTGGTTGGACGCCGAGCCAGCAAATCATTTATAACAGCGCCCCGCGAGTCGTGCATGGTCCGGCGAACGTTTCTCGGAGATCCTTTATGAATCCTGATGCCCGCAAGTCTCTGCGTGTTTTCGGATGGCTCATTGCTGCCTCGCTGATTCCCACGGCGTGGGCCGCTGCTCAAGACAAACCAGCGGCCGAATGGGACACCACAAAAGCGCGTGGATCGACGCGCGATATCGATTTCGAAACCAGCGAAGGCACTTGGATGTCACCCGACATCTCTCCCGACGGAAAGTGGATCATCTTTGACTTGTTGGGCCACGTGTATCGTGTGCCTGCCTCCGGCGGCAAAGCCGAATGCCTTACGCAGGATTCTGGTGTTGCCCTTAACCAGACTCCCCGCTTCTCGCCCGACGGCAAAACGATCGCCTTCATCAGCGACCGTAAAGGCCAAAACAATCTCTGGCTCATGGACGCCGACGGTAAAAATCCTCGCAACGTTTTTATCGACAACACGAAACGCGCGCTCAGCCCCGTCTGGACTCCCGACGGGAACTACATCATCGTGCAGCTTCAAGGCACGCGGCGCGGCGGCAATCCGTTTGGCTGGTCGTTGGCGATGTACCACAAAGACGGCGGCTCCGGCGTTGAACTCGTCGGCGCAGATAAGGGCCCAAGCTGGCCTTCCATATCGCGCGACGGAAAATATCTCTACTTTGGCGTCCAAATCTGCTCGGCGTATCCCTTCGGCCACACCGATCCGATGTTGGGCTGCGCACAAATTCGCCGCATGAATCTGCAAACGCGCAAAATCGAGGACATTACAGGCGGAGAAGACGAACAGCAGGACCGCGGCACCAGCGGCGGAGCCATCGCGCCTGAGATTTCACCCAGTGGACGTTTCGTCGCGTTCGGCAGGCGACTTCCCGACGCGACCGAGTCCTATAAAGGTCATGTCTTCGGTCCGCGCACAGCTCTCTGGTTGCGCGATCTGCAAACTGGCCAAGAGCGCCTGATTATGGACCCCATCGAACTCGACGAGTCGGAAGAAATTTCCCGTCAGATGCCAATACTGCCCGGAATGGTCTGGGGCGCCGACGGCAAATCCATGGTGATTTCGCAAGGCGGAAAGATTCGCAGGCTGTGGGTCGATAGCGGGAAAGTCGAAACAATTCCTTTCACCGCCCATGTACACCGCACTATCTCTGAAATGACATATTCGCCGATCCCGTTCCGCGACGACAGCTTCGAGGCGAAATTCATCCGTTGGCAAACTGCTTCCCCTGACGGCAAGCGCATCGTTTTCCAGGCCGTTCACAAACTTTGGCTTATGGATTTGCCGAATGGCAAACCTCGACGTCTCACGCCGGACTCTTTTGTGCCGGGAGAATTCTCTCCCGCGTGGTCGCCAGACGGAAAAAACATCGCGTTTGCAAGCTGGGAAGACGGAAAATATGGCCAGCTTTGGACAATTTCGTCGAGCGGCGGCGAGCCACAAGCCATCACAAAAGAGGCGGGCGAATACCTGAATCCCACCTGGAGCGCGGACGGCACAATGCTCGCTTATTCGCGCGGGTCGGGCGCCAGCCTTCGAGGACGCGATTGGGCTCGCAACGAGTGGTTCGACATCGTTTTGCAACCCGCAGCCGGTGGCGAGCCCCAAATGATCGTGCGCGTCAGCGGAGAGGAGGGTCCCGGTGCGCATCCTCAGTTCGGACCCGAAGGCCGTATCTATTTCACAGAGCATCGCGCCGAAAAGGGTGCTGGCCCATTCGATACAAAAAATGTGACGGACCTAGTGTCGGTCCAAAGAGACGGCAGCGACCGGCGCGCGCATGCGACATTTCCTAACGCCACGCTCGTTCAACTCTCGCCGGACAGCCAGCGCGTTGCCTATCAGGAAGGCGACAATGTTTATGTTGCGCCCTTGCCGCTGAATACCACGGGCCGCGAATCGATTCAACTCGATCGCAAGGCCCCGGTCTTCGCGATTAAGGCCGCCAGCCTTGACGGCGGCATGTATCCGCGCTGGCGCGACGCCGCAACCATCGAGTTCGGCAACGCCAACAAATATTACGTCTATCACGTAGACTCAGCCAAAACCGAAACTACCGAAATTCACTTGAGCGTTCCGCGGGCGATTCCGCAAGGCTCCATCGCACTGACGAACGCACGAATCATCACGCTGCAAAATCGCAAGGTCATCGAAAACGGCACGCTCATTGCAAAAGCGGGACGCATCACCTGTGTCGGCACTTGCTCCACCGCTGGAGTGGATCGCGTTGTTGACGCAGCGGGCAAAACCATTATCCCCGGATTCGTTGACATGCACGCCCATCACCACCGCGAGTCCGGCGGCATCACGCCCACGCACAATTTCGAGTCCGCTGTTTATCTTGCCTACGGCGTCACCACCACCCTGGATCCCTCGACCTGGTCCGAAGAAGTGTTCCCCCTTGCCGAAATGATTGAAGCCGGCCAATCCATCGGCCCGCGCACCTACTCGACGGCAACCCCTCTTCTCAACGGCAGCGGTGACCACTACAACGAGCTCACCAGTTTCGAGGTGACCGAGCACGAAATCACACGCCTTGCCTCTTATGGCGTCGTCGCCCTCAAACAATACAACCAGCCTGATCGCGAGCAGCGTCAATGGATCACGGAAATCGCGCGCAAACAGCACTTGCGCGTCACGGCCGAAGGCTCGAGCGATGTGCTGCACAAAATCAGCATGATCATGGACGGTCAGACCGGCTTCGAGCACCCCACACCTTATGTTCCGCTTTACAGCGACGTCGCCAAATTCTTCGGCCAGTCCCACACCGTCTACTCGCCGACGTTCACCGTCGGCGGCACCGCTCCCTGGAACGAGGAATATTTCCAGCAGATCAGCGACGTTTGGAAAGACGCCAAGCTCCAGCGATGGACTCCTTGGCGCGAGCTCATGCCTCACCTTCGCCGCCGTTGGATGCGTCCGCTGACCGACTATCACTTCGGCGTGCAAGCGCAAGGCTTGGCCGACATTATCGCGAACGGCGGTTATGGCGCTATCGGATCGCATGGCCAGGCGCATGGAATCGGCTCCCACTGGGAGGTTTGGATGATCTCCGAAGCCACGGGTCCGATGGGCGCGTTGGAAGTGGCGAGCGTCCACGGCGCGCATTTCCTGGGCGCTGACAGGGATCTCGGATCGCTGGAAGTCGGCAAACTCGCCGACTTGATGGTCCTCAACGCGAATCCGTTGGACGACATCCACAACACTGCGAACATTGCCATGGTCATGAAAGCCGGCACGCTCTACGACGCCGATACTCTGGACGAAATCTGGCCCGAGAAAAAGCCTTTCGGCGCGTATTACTGGCTGAATCTCGACGAACTGCGTAACGACACCAAGGCGGTCGACATCTACGACAAGAAGTAGCGGCCGCGCCTGTCTGTTAAACTTTTGGTGTGAACAAGCGCAAGCCACGGCCATCGCTTCGCATCGTCTCGCTCGCTCCAAGCGCAACTTCGATTCTCTGTGCCATTGGCGCGCAGAAAGCTCTGGTGGGCGTCACCAAGTGGTGCGTGGATGTTGCCCCCGTCAACGATCTGCCAAAGGTCGGCGACTGCTGGCACATGGGCTCCGTCGATGAAATCCTAAAACTGAAGCCATCCCTGGTGATCGGCTCCGTTCCGTTCAAAGCGGAAACGGTGGCGAAACTGCTTGAGCATCCGCTGAACTTCTTCGCCAAGAATCCTCGAACTCTCGCCGATATCGAAAACGATATCCGTCTTCTTGGCGGCATCACTGGCCGGCAAAAGCACGCGGAACGCCTCATCATTCGAATGCGGAACGAATTTTCGAAGATCACGAAGAAAAGCCGCCCGCTGGGGAAGAAGCTTCGCGTCTACTGCGAGGCGTGGCCGAATCCGCGCATAAGCTGTTCTCCGTGGGTCGCCGAACTTGTAAAAATCTGTGGCGGCGAAATGGTTTTGCCCCCGGGACAAAAAGTCACGGACGAAGAAGTCGCAAACGCATGCCCCGATATAATTGTGTTGGCTTGGGCAGCGACGAGTGACAAAGCGAAGCCTGAAAGATCCTTTGCAGTCGCCACATGGAAAGACGTACCTGCCATCCGCAACAAACACGTCTACGTAGTCCGCGACGAACTCCTCAACACCCCCGGGCCTCCACTCGTCGCCGGCGCCAGGCAACTCTTCCGTGTTTTTCAAGAAGTGGCAGTTACGGACAAAAAGCGATGAGAATCGTTGTAGCCGCAATCATCGAGCGCCCCGACGGCCGTATCCTGATCGGTCAGCGGAAACGCGACGATACGTCGCCTCTGAAGTGGGAGTTCCCAGGCGGAAAAATAGAAGAAGGCGAAACGCCCGAAGCGGCGCTTGCCCGCGAACTCCGCGAAGAACTAGGAGTCACGATGGAAAAATGCGTGGAACTTGCGCGCGCCCGCCACGCTTACGCAACGCCGCCGGGCGAACTGGAGCTGCGTTTCTACGCCGCCAGCATTTTGGAGGCGACGGTCATCGCAAAAGAGTTCGAGCAACTCGTTTGGGCGCTCCCCAGGGAACTCGGAAACTACGATTTCCACGCCGCCAACCTTCCACTCATCGCGCAACTCGCTACGGGCCGCATCAAACCCAGCGAAATCCTGGTCGCGAGCCAGAGCTGAGCAATTCGGACAGATTCGAGAATGATGAGAATGATGGCCGAAGAACCACCGGCTCCCAAGAATTGATATCCGTTTTTGGTTGTGGGCTTGCAGTCTTTAGGAGACTACAGGGTTCGCTTTTTCCGGATTGATTCCTAAGTCCTTGATGGCCTTCTCCACGACGGATCGCTCGATCTTGCCGTCGGTAAACAGTTCATGCAATGTGGCGAGTGCGATGTAGCGCGAATCCACTTCAAAGAACTCGCGCAGGGACGTCCGTCCTTCGCTGCGCCCAAATCCATCTGTGCCCAGCGTGGCGAGACGCCGCGGCATCCATTTGCTGATCATCCCAGGCAACGTTTTCAGATAATCCGAAGCAGCGACAAGTACGCCGGGCGCGTCGCCAATCGTCTTGGTTACATACGGAACGCGAGGTTTCTCCGCGGGGTGCAAGCGATTCCACCGTTCCACTTCGTTTGCGTCGGTATATAGCTCCTTGTAACTTGTAACGCTCCACACGTCGGCGGCAACGCCGTATTTCGTTTCCAGAATTTCCTGGGCGCGAAGCGCTTCGTTCAGAATCGCGCCGCTGCCGAACAACTGCGCCCGCAGCTTGGACTTGGGGTTCGCCGCTGCGCGGAAGCGATACAAACCTTTCAGGATGCCCTCTCGCACATCTCCGGGCATTGCAGGCATCGAGTACTGCTCGTTCATCACCGTGATGTAATAAAAGATGTTTTCGCCGTTCTTGTACATGCGGCGAATGCCGTCTTCGATGATCACCGCGATCTCGAACGCGAACGCCGGATCGTAAGCTTTCAGGTTGGGCACTGGCAGCGCTAATACGTGACTGTTGCCGTCCTGATGCTGAAGGCCTTCGCCGGAAAGCGTGGTGCGCCCGGAAGTGCCGCCGAGCAGGAAGCCCCGCGTACGCATGTCGGCCGCAGCCCAGATGAAATCTGCAATGCGCTGGAAGCCGAACATCGAGTAGTAGATAAAAAATGGAATCGTATTTACGCCGTGCGTTGCGTAAGCGGTGCCGGCTGCAATGAAGGAAGCAATGGAGCCCGCTTCGGTGATCCCTTCCTCAAGAATTTGTCCGTCCTGCGCTTCCTTGTAATAGAGGAGCGTGTTGACGTCCACTGGTTCGTAGCGCTGGCCAACGCTCGAATAGATGCCCACGGTGCGGAACAGCGACTCCATGCCAAAGGTTCGCGCTTCGTCTGGAACGATAGGCACAATGAGTTTACCAATCTCGGGGTCTTTCAACATTTTGCGCAGCATGCTGACGAACGCCATGGTCGTGGAAACTTCCCTGCCTTCGCTGCCTTCGGTGAATTCCTTGAACAGCTCCTTGTGATCAGCGACGATCGGCGCGGATCGAACGCTTCGCGCCGGCACGTAACCGCCGAGCGCTTCACGCCTCGCGCGCAAATACTGAATCTCAATGCTGTCCTCCGCCGGCCGATAAAACGGAACTTCAACGCAATCGGAGTCATTCAGCGGGATGCCGAAGCGCGAACGGAATTCGCGCAGCTCCTCTTCGTTTAATTTTTTCTGCTGGTGAGTGACGTTCTTGCCTTCTCCCGCTTCGCCGAGTCCGTAGCCTTTGATGGTACGCGCGAGAATGACGGTTGGGCCGCCCTTGTGTTCTACCGCCGCTTTGTACGCTGCGTACACTTTGCGTGGATCGTGTCCACCAAGCCGCAGACGCCTCAATGCCTCATCCGGCAAAGGATCCACCAGCGCAAGCAGACGCGGATCGCTGCCGAAGAAGTGTTCACGCACATACGCCCCGGAAGAGACAACCAGCTTCTGGTATTCGCCGTCCACCAGTTCGCCCATGCGCTTGACGAGAAGGCCTTCCGTATCACGCTCAAGAATAGGATCCCACTCGCTGCCCCACAGAACTTTAATGACATTCCAGCGAGCGCCGCGAAACGCTGACTCGAGTTCCTGAATAATCTGTCCATTGCCGCGCACCGGGCCATCGAGGCGCTGGAGATTGCAATTAATCACAAAGATCAAGTTGTCGAGTTTTTCCCGCGAAGCAAGGGTAATCGCTCCCAGCGACTCCGGCTCATCCGTTTCGCCATCGCCCAGGTAGGCCCAGACTTTAGCGTCGGTGACCGGCTTCAGACCGCGATTTTCGAGATAGCGGTTGTAGCGCGCCTGATAGATCGCCATCAGCGGGCCGAGCCCCATCGAAACAGTGGGAAATTCCCAGAAATCCGGCATCAGCCAGGGGTGAGGATAAGAAGAAAGTCCGCCGCCGGGCTTCAGTTCGCGGCGGAAATTTTCGAGTTTCTGCGCGCTAAGCCGGCCTTCCATAAAGGCTCGCGCGTAAATTCCCGGCGCCGCGTGGCCCTGGAAATAAACCGTGTCGCCTTCGAACTCCGGAGTCCGCGCACGGAAGAAATGGTTGAAACCGACTTCGTAAAGCGTCGCGGCGGAAGCATACGTTGAGATGTGGCCGCCGATTCCGTTTTCCAACCGATTCGCGCGAACGACCATCGCGAGCGCGTTCCAGCGGATCAAGCTCTTAATCCGCCGCTCAAGCTCCTGATCGCCGGGGAAAAGCGGTTCGAGCCGCGCAGGGATCGTGTTGGCGTAGGGCGTATTCGCGGAGAATGGAAGATCAATACCGGAAACCGTTGCGTGCGCGCGAAGCCTCTCGAGAATCTCCGCGGCTACTTCCGGCCCGCTCGTTTCCAGCACGGAGTCCAGCGACTCCAGCCACTCCTGAATCTGCGTGTCCTCTAGCCCGTGCGGTACGCTGATTATTTCGTTGTGGTTCTCAACGTTTGCGTAAGTCTCATTATCCATAGCTTGGGCTGGCCCTCTTTAGTCGGATTCCATCATCCCCGCGGGACGCGCGGAAAACTTATTCGCTCTATAAGCACAATAGAATACACCGTGCAGCAATTCTCTGCACACTCGCTTTGCCAATTTCTGCTGTAGGTGTTTTCGTGCCGAACTACGAGTCTAAGTTGCGAGTCTAAGTTGCCAGTCAAAGATCGAGACTTCTAGAGAGAACAGTCGAGCTTTCGGGTATGCCCGAACGATGACAAGCGCAGTGGCGGCTCAGCACAGCCACGACGTTTTGGCGCTTCGCTTGTATGCGTCGGTATCCGAAAGACAGTTAAGATTTTCCCGCTCGCTTAGCCGACGCGGTAGGAGTCGGCGCTACTACGGGTTGCAGACCTGGCAAGGCCGCAAGCAATTGCGTCCCGTCGACAGAGCCAAATCCCGTGCAAGGATCCCACCCCGGTCCCGCCTCATATTCGCCGTTCAAGTCGTCGTAGATGTCATTGTTCCCCGAAGTCACGTCATGAAACACGCCCGCGGGAATAGTCTGGGCGTACAAAAGCGGGTTGACGAAGCCCATCGCTGTTCCTCCGTTTTTGATCAGGCTTTGGTTGATTCGCGCAATCAGGCCAGCGTACAAGGGAGCCACCGCACTCGTCCCGCCA
>CAJCHZ010000001.1 GCA_903970165.1 Betaproteobacteria bacterium | reverse complement strand
TTCACACTCAACCAGGATGCGCGAAAAAAGATAGGCATTCAGCGGGGTTTCTTCGCTCGGTTTAATAACGATGGTGTTTCCTGTGATAAGAGCCGGAGCCATCTTTCGGGCAAAGAGGAAAAAGGGAAAGTTCCAGGGAAGTATGCCCCCCACTACTCCGAGCGGCTTCCGATGAAGATAGATGGTTTCATCCGGCCTGTCGCTGGGTATGATCTCTCCTTCGATCCGCCTTGCCCATTCCGCCATATAGTCCACATAATCCGCCGTGGAGTCGACTTCAATCTCCGCAAGGCTCAATAGCTTGCCTTGCTCCGCGGAGATGGTCCTGGCAATATGCTCGCGCTTCTGGCGTATCCCCTCCGCGACCCGATGCAAGATGCGAGCTCGTTCAATCGCGGGGCGCCGCGCCCAGGCTGGCTGCGCGCTTCTGGCTGAAGCGATCGCTCTCTCCACCTCTGCCGCCGGCGTCTCAAAACAGTCGGCGATCTTCTCGCCCGTTGACGGATTCAATACCGTAATACTGGCGGCATGAACTACTTGAAATCGACCATCGATCAGATTTTCGATCATTACGGAATCTCCTTACTTCTGAGTGAATTGAAATAATTCGTTGCACCTCAGTTGGCGAGGCGCAGGTCCTTTGTGGTTTGGTTATTCCAGATGAGAGTCCCTGTTGCGATGACCTCGCTCGCGCTGAGTCTGGGAAACCGAATCGCTTCGAGATCACCGTCATATCGCTCGTACTCCGCAGTGCTCGAAATTGGTTTTGTACTCCTGGTGGGATAGAAGCCGGTCTGTCCTGAGTATTCGTAGACCATCAGGAACTGGCCTTCGGAAATGACTCCGTCCGGTAAGACGACACCCGGCGGGCACGCAGTCCAGGTGTGGGGAATGCCTGGCTCGATCTCCACCATCGTCCCGGGTGCCGTAACATAAATCTCACCGGCCAGTTCAGTAAGGGCGACGCCGTTTAGCACCAGAATCCGTTCAGCGACCAGTTCCAAATCCTGCCCGTAACGCTCCTCGATGTGAATGTGGCGTGGGAGCCGGGAGTCGTCACGGAAAGGGATGAATCCAAACTGTCCGTGGTACGCGTGCCCACCTCCCGCGTCCAACTCATGCATGGCCAGGGTCGTGAAGGTAAACGGCTCCTTGATATTTGCCGAGGCTCCGTGAACCGCCTTGCACCCATTGGGAAGCACGATGCCAGTTCGCTCGGTGTTTCTGGTGATCATGATTCGAATCGCTCCTGTTTGTGAGATCGGAACCTGCCGGATCTAAGACGATGAACCCGCAGCGCAGCGTGCACTTTCACGTTTTATTCGTCGCGTGTCATCCGGTGGGCTACGGTGCTCACGCCCGTATTGAACAGCTCGGGAGGTGGAAAGCGGCCCCAGACGGCAATGGCCGCCTTCGGGTCCCAGGCCTTCGGATATTGTGGACGGTCTTCATGGCATGGACGAGGGTCGAAATACCCCAGTCCCTCATTCGACATACGATCAAGTTCTGCGCAGTGTTCGATGATCAACCCTTCGGGGTCGAAGTGATACATCGCTATGTTGTGCCCACACCCGTGGCGAAGCGGACCCCAGAGAATCTCCACCTTTTCGCGCGCCAGCGTGTCGCATGCGGAAGTGATATGAGAGATATCGGCGAGCTCAAAGGCAAAGTGTTGGACCGCGGAATAGTCTCCGGACAGGAGATTGATCGTGTGATGGTCCGCGCCACACCGTAGGAAATAGAAGAAATCTTGCATGGAGTCAGAGAAGCGCAAGCCCATTCCCTGCGTGTAGAACTGAACGATTCTCTTCACATCAGGCGTCAGTGAGGCAACATGCGAAAGCTTCAAAGGGTTGATCCCGCGCATGCTGTAGGAATGCGCGGACGGCTCGAACTCCGAATACATCTCGATGGCAACACCATCGGGATTGTGGGTTCGAATCACCTCGTTGATCCCTGGCTGGCTGCCGGTGCGTATCTCAGTATCCAGTCTATGACTGCGCAGATAAGCAGTCAGATCTTTCGAATCAGCAGGCGCAATTTGAAACGCAATCTTCGACAAATAGGCCTTGTCCGCGCCTGCTCGGAGAACGATCGAGTGGTGGTCTATTGAGGTGCTTAAGTAAACCGTATCTTTTTCTCGCCCGGTCTCGGTCAAGCCGATCACATTCTTGTAGAACTCCGCCATCTTATCGAGGTCGCGGACTTTGAACTCCGCATGTCCGAGTTTCAAAACGCTAAGCATTCTTGCCCCCAGTGCAGTGAGTGCGGTACGCGGCAACTGCGGCATTTATCGAACGAATTTGTTTTCGAGCGTTCCAAGCCCATCGATGGTGCAGTGGACGATATCGCCATCCTTCAGGAAGACCTGGGGCTTGTGCCCAAAACCAGTCCCCTCAGGCGTTCCTGACGCAATAATGTCGCCCGGCTCGAGCGTCATGATTCGGGAGAGGTGCGCGATGATCTGCGCAATATTGAAGACCATCTGGGAGGTGTTGCCTCTCTGCATGACCTTCCCGTTAACCGTCAACTCAAGGTTGAGGTTTTGCGGGTCAGCCACAAACTCCGCCGGCGTGAACGTCGGCCCCATGGGGGCATAGCCATCAATGGACTTGCCCACGACCCAATCAATCCCAAGGAATTTGGGACTGGACGCAACCCAATCCCGCGCAGAAACGTCGTTGATAATCGAATATCCCGCGACGTAATCCATGGCTCGAGCTACATTCACGCGCCGGGCAGCCTTCCCGATGACGACGGCGAGCTCTATCTCCCAGTCGTTCATGTTGGCAACATCCAGCAACGTAATCGTGGCACCTGATCCGCGCAGCGTGTTGCTGCTTGATTTGATAAAGGAGTACGGTGCTTTGAGCGGATCGCTCGAGACCTCCGTCGCATGTCCGGCATAGTTTGTTCCCATGCAGATAAGCTTGCGAGGCTTAAGAATCGGAGCGCGCCATGTAACTTCAGAGACGTCTGCGATGCGGTAGGCGTCTAAACCGCCAGAGTCCTGGTCCTCACCTGGCTCGACCGCGTGCTTAATTCGGGGGAACCATGTTGCCCAACCATCCAGCATCTCGGACAATCCAAAGCCTGACGGCAAAGAGCCGGCGCCAGAAGTTGCAAGTAGCTTTCCGAGATCGAACACAGTGGAGCCTGAAACGATTACAAGAGTATTGGAGTTGTCTCTAAAGATCGTACCAATCGAAAACCCATGCATAGAGCATCTCCTCGCTCTTTACAGGAGCACGTCGCGTACCGCGACGCACGCGTCCAAATGATTTCCTAAATTTCACAAAACAAATGGATTGCAAGATAGCGACTGTCGAACTGCCTGGTTGCGCGCCAAACCTCTGGCTCCAAGACAAAGAGCAAACTGACACCAAGCTCTGAGCGGATAACTCGGAGTTCAATGTTCATAAGATTTAGGAAGCTAGGCAATGTGCCCTAGTTTGGTAAGGCCGCTAACTTCATAAACCCGAAAGACGGGAAGCGTTTTGGACCTTCATGAATGAAATCGCAGATCGCTAGACATGGTATTGGAAATCAGGATATAGGGCCGGTGGGGATCGAATCGAGCTCGCCCAGTGCCTTTCGCCAAGACTCATTGACCGCCTGGGTTCCAACCAAGCCGTGAGCTCCCGGACAATGTTTGTTCCCAAGTTGCTTTCAAGCTTCCCGACTGCGCGTCGACCGCCCTTCACTCAAGAGCAGCGGGCCGGTCGGCACGTCGGTCACGATCACCGGCACAAATTCCGGTTCATCCGGCACCGGCATGTTTAACGGTAACCTCAGCGAGTTGCACTTACTGGAACTGTACGACCATCGTGGTCTTGTCAAAGTTTCTCCTCAGCGAAGACACGCCTGGCGTCGCGATCGCGGCATACGAGGCGGAGATGTTCTCCCGCATGAGTTCCATGACGGCGGGCACAATGGCGAACACGGAGATGTTCTACGCACCAGATGCCTCTGATCGCGTTGTGGCTCTGTTTCGCAGCTTTGGCGCAGCCGAGGCGGTTCCGCCAGCCGCAGAAGCTTGATGCGAGCCGTTCATCTCATGAAGGCGGAGCAGCACTTTAGCGAGTCCGTGAGCGAGGGCAAACGCGATGCTCGCTTTTGCAGCGGAGTTTGACCGCCTAATCGGATTCGTACCGCGAAGTCGGCTTGTGGGACATCGTCCGAAAAGTTCTCCGTTCTGACACAGTTCTTCTGCCGTGCGAAGAATTTAGCGGTGTGCTCATTGCTTGGCACCGACAGGCTGGCACCTTAACCTCACGAATCTCTCTCTCGTCGTTATCTCAATGCAAATGAATGAGTTTCAGAATTCCCGAAACATGTCAGTTTTTGGCAACTGGGTTGCTTTCTATGGTGGGGCTTGAACGAAGCGCCAGTTGAGGCAAGAAACGTTAAGGCGTTTGGCCGGCACGAAAGGCAGACGTGCTGAAGATCACCATGCCGGAGACGCCAGCGTAAAGAAGCTAGCTCGTAGCGCGTAGGCAGACGAAGGTGAAAGCGGCTTCTACCCGTTGCGACTCAATTTAGCCAAGCGGATGAGCCGGTCAACCAGGAGCAGTTTTGGTGAGAGCACGAAAAGGAGATGCAGCATGCCGGTCGAATTCATGATGGCGATAGACGAACCAAATGCGGCGAATTCTTTGCCTAATCGTTTGGTTGCACCGGAAGACGTAGCTCTAGTAGCTGCCGCGAAAATCGGCGACGCTCACGCATTTGAGTTATTGGTCGAGCGCCACGAGCGAAGGGTTTTTTCATTGGCTCAGCGCATGACCCGAAACCGGGAGGACGCCGAGGATGTCGTGCAACAGAGCTTCCAAAAAGCGTTCATTCATTTGAAGAAGTTTGAGGGCCAGTCTTTGTTTTCCACCTGGCTGACACGAATCGCCGTCAACGAAGCACTTATGGTTCTGCGTAAGCGGCGTGGAACTCGTGAGGTACCGATCGTGCAATCAAATTCAGAAGACGACACTGCGGTGGCCCTGGATGTTCCGGACGTGAGCCCGAACCCCGAGGACACTTGCCTGCAGCGGGAACAGCAGCGGATTCTCACCGCCGCCGTAAATCGGTTACCTCCAGGCACGCGGAGAGCAATTCAATTGCGGGAACTTGGCGCACTGTCCACAGGAGAAACCGCTCAGATAATGGGTTTGTCGGTCGGCGCAGTGAAGGCCCGTGTATTCCATGGGAGAGAGAAGCTACGCCGAACCTTGAGGCGTTATGTCGAGTCCATGGGGTCGGTAGAAAACAAGCAACGTCAGCGGGCAGTGAGGCAAAGAGCATTCCGGCGCCAGCTTGCCTGTAATGCGTGCGATTAGAACGCATACAGGGGCCGACGCGGGCTGTTGACGATGGCGTTGGAGCGAAAGCGCATGGCAGTTTGATATGTTCCAGACGATTCGGTGGGCACTGTGGCTGGGCCGCTAGTCGATGTTGTCGTGAAAGTGCACGGGGAGCGCACTCAACGCTGAATTAGCTCCTACGGACGGATTACGGGCTATCGGGGAAATACTCAGATGTGGGATTGCTCGGGGCTCTCTTTCGGAAGGCTATTTGGTGCACACTTGGTGCACAAGACTCTGCAAATGGGGTGCCTCTGCACAACTGAGGGCCCTCTAAGTGATTCAAAACAAATGAAGCGTGGTGTGTACGAACAGGGCAGGGAAACTTAGCAAACCGCCGCCAATTTTCGGCCATGGCGTGGAGGATCACAAAAACAATCTCCAACGCGGAGCCGGCTTGGTGATGCGCTTCGGTTCAAGGTAATTCAGGCGGCACAACGAGAATATCTCACCGCGCTCGGAGTGGCCACGCAGTTGGTGCAGTGAAGTCGGAGAAGTGTGGCTCGGATTGTCGGGTGAGGTTTTGGGACGCCCCGGTAACCTAATGAATATAAAAAACGGGCTGGAATGGGCTTGAACTACCGATCCAGCCATTTATCAGTTCAAGTTCTACGGCAGTTCGCGCATTACTTGTGAGATGACTCTCACGTTCCCTGCGAAGAAAAGACAGAAGTCAACTCCGAAGACTCGCAAACTGTGTGGGTGCCTAGCAGATGGGTATGGCGGAGATTTGTTTGATTCTATCAAGGAGAATAGGAAAGCGCGCTTGACTAGTGGAATCTGGCAAGAGATAGCCGGGCAAAGCCTCAAGGAATGCTCGGGCTTGGAGTAAAATTGTGAACTGCTCGGCGATGTAGGATCGTATTCTAGGCGCGGAGGCTATCTCCTTAACGATCACTTCGCGTCCATCAATGACGGTGAGTAGATCCTCTAAATCGTGACTGTTGGTGTAGTCGCCGCGCCCGCGGCTCCTGAATGCCTCAAGCTTTGTCGCGATGAAATATGGCGGAGTGATTAGACGAATACGAAGCGACGTTTCAAGCTCAGTCTCTTGTGCTGCATCCATAGCGGCCCGGTACCATCGATTCGAAAAGCCGAGAATCTTTTCGTCGATGGGCATCACGTCCAGTTTCATTTCGTCAATCAGCCAACGGCATAGAGGCGCGTCTTTGCTCGTGTCTTCTCGAAACCCTAGCGCTCGCAACCGCTCAGAAAAGGTGACGTAGTCTGCGTAGGAGGCAATCTCAGCGATTACATCGACATCGAACGTGGGGCGGACTTCCGCCGCAGCTTCATCGGTGATGAACAAGCCCGTAGTGCACCCTCCGACGAACACGACTTCGCTGAGGAGCGGGCGCAGTCGCTTAGCGATTTTTTTCAGAAGTTCAAGATTTGAGTTCTGCATATTCCGGGGACTGTAACCTGGCCTTGAGTTCTTGTTCTGCGATTTGCCGTTCGCGAGATCTTCCGTCACGAATCGCGTCAATCAGCGCGAGTACCTCGTAGAGACGAGGATCGCGCAATGCCGCTTGTGGAACGGTCTTGTAGAGAGGAGCGAATGAATACCCGCGAGTCTTCCCCAGGGAAGACGGCCAGACAGGGGGAGGATCGATTCCGGCGGAGATGCGGCTCTTAAGAGGCTCCGCTGCATATCCGGTAGGCACGCCGCGCGTGAGTTCACCACGTTCAGGCGGAAAGGCATACTTCAACCCGTGAATTAGAAACTCTTCCAAAGCGGTTTTGTTGGGGGCGTCGCCGAGATCGCCAGTATTAAGCAACCTAGCCGAGCGTGCGCGCTGGACTGCGGCGTGTACTTCCGAAGCGCTCAGGAAGAGGTCCTTGGCAATCTGAGCGTACGGGGGTCTCTTATCCCCAGACTCGAGGAGCTTTATCAAGACGACCACGTCTTGTGGTTTCAATTGCATGGGTCCATTGTACATTCGCTATTCGCGAATGGCAAATATTCCGATCACCTCGTGAGACAAGCGTGCCAATCTATATGTAAATAATACTGGACTTTTAGACTGCAATGATTTAATCTGCCGGACTTCATTCGTGGCTGGTGAATCCGATGATCCCAAAGTCCACAGGCCGGGCATCTACTATTAAGGAAGTTTTAGTTCAGTTCAGGGCTCATCGCTCCCCTCCTTTACATCACGAATACAAACAATATGACCTCCAATAAGACTTCATTGGAGGCCGCGATGAGCCCTGAACTGAACTAAAAAACTGTAAGGTTATATATGGGACATAGTAGTAGCTGACCGGCGACCCATAGCTAGAGCTGCGGCCTTTCAGGATTGTTTGCCTTTTGCCGTTCGGCGGCGGCTTCCTCTTTTTTGCCCTGCCGTTCCAGTGCATTCGCTAGCCCGCGATGTGCCTCGGCATAGTTGGGATCTTGGTTGAGCGCCTCCTGAAAGCGCTCGATGGCATCGGCGACCTGCCCTTTTTGAAGCAGCGCATTGCCTGAATTTGTGGATACGGTGGCCCGTTGGCGATTCATCACCACGCGCTCAAGCTCCGCCCCTTTCTTGCGTTCGGCGGCGGCCTCCGCGGCATTACCTTGTTGCGCCAGTACGGTTGCCAGGGTCAGATGCGAGTCGGGCACGTCGGGCATTTGGCGAATCGCTTCCCTTAAAGCGTCGGCGGCTTCCGGCAGTTTGTCCATCTTCCGGTAGAGGCTGCCCAACGTGGCCCAGCCATCGGCGTTATCAGGGTGCAGCTTCATCGCCATCGAGAGTTCGCGGGCTGCTTCGTCGTACTGGCCATCCTGCATGTAAAGGACACCCAGCGTGTAGTGCGGCTCATACGCCGAGGAGTTCAATTTGGCCGCGGCCGCGAGTTCAGGAATCGCACCTGCATTGTCATCCTTCAGCTTGAGTGCGAGCCCAAGATTGTAGTGCAGCTGGTAATTCCCGGGATTGTTCTCCAGCCCGGAGCTAAGCACACGCACGGCCTCATCAAGTTCGTTCATCTGCAGGTATGCGGCTGCCAGATTCAAGTGTGCCGTAGCGTCGCGCGGCCTTTGTTCGAGTTTGCGTTTCAGAAGCGGAATGGCATCCTTTGCATTTCCGGCAAGCAAAAGCGCCAACCCCAGGCTCGCGCCTGCCTCCGCGTTGTCCGGCTCCGCTGCCACGACCTGGCGAAGCAGCGGAACAGCATCAGGATTGTTGCCCGTGCGCTGGAGCAATTCGGCCAGTTGATACTTGGCGTCCATGTAAGCGGAATCGAGCCTGATCGCGCGCTGGAATTCCGCGACGGCTTCGTCGTCCTCATTGTTAGCCACATACGCCTTGCCCAGCTCCGTGGCGGCCACGGCGCTCTCGGGCGCTTGCGCGGAAGCCAGATTCAATTCCTGGATCGCCGCTAGCACCTGCTGTTGTGCGGCCAGCGCTGCCCCCAGATGCAAATGCGCCGCGGCAAACCGTGGTTGCAGACGCACCGCTTCCTTGAACTCGCTGGCCGCCGCAGACCACCTCCGCTGTTGTGCGTAAAGGGTGCCCAAGGCGTCATGTAGCTCAGCGTTCTGGGACGATTCGGCGACGGCGGCTTTCATCTTGGAGGTTGCCGCGGGTAATTGACCCGTGGCGGCCAGCGAGCGCGCATAGGCTTCCAGAACGTAGGAAGGAAGCCCATGAGAGGAATCCGCAGCGGGCTTTTGCCGCACTTCGGCCTCCACTTCTCTAAACAGAACTAACGCTTTCTTGTTTGCCCCTGTTTGCTCATAGGCCAGAGCGAGGTTGATGTGAGCGGAGATATCCCCCGGCTTCAGCTCGCGCGCCTTTTCAAGCTCTGTGATGGCTTGGGGAAGTTTCCCTAGGCGCATCAGAACTGCGCCCAAAGCGCTGTGGCCCTCCTCGATTTGAGGCTCCAGCCCGACGAATTTCGCGAACTGTGCTTCCGCGGTCTTTAAGTCGTTATTCGTGGCCGCCGCGGTGCCAGCGCTATAGGCTGCTAAAGCCTCTTGGTTGATGCTGGGCTGCGCAGCGGACGATGAGTTGGTCTGTCCCGTCTCAGACAGGTGAGCCGCGAACCCTGCAGCCAAAAAGAGCAGTATGTGCAAGGAATGCATTTTCAAAGGAGCCGCCTTGTGAGCCCGGACATTCTGGAAATCAATCACCAACACCTGGCGAAAACCACTCTAGAAAAGGATTCCAGCCGCTTGCTCTGCCGCCAGGTTCACCTTCTGACGGCGCATCTCCTGCGTCATCGAGGGATCGTCCTGGACGCTGGAACTTAAAAAGACAACAAGAGCCTGATCGCGCACGCGGCCCACAACCCTCTCGCCGGCCTCTGCCCCCTTGCCCTGGACGCTGCACATTACCGCTTCATTGCCGATGCCGCGGAGCGGAGCGCTCTTCGGCGGACACTGCGCGAGGTACGTGGGAAACTCTTTTGGAATGTCGGTCATGACGCTGACCGAAACGCGCAATTGGTAGATCACTGGGCCTTCCTGCCGCGAGAATTCGCAAACTCCGGCGCCATGACCGCTGAGCTTGGCGGTCAGTGACACAGGACCGCCCAGTATCCCGCTTGCTGTTGCTTCATTGATCCAGGGGCACTTCACCTGCGCACGGCACGTGGCCGGCGCGAGCATCGCTATTCCAAGCAGAAGTGTGTGTGAGTATCGCATCTCGTTGACAGTGCAGTTTCCCCGTTCTTCGAACGCTACGATTTCATAGCGGGCTTCAACGCTTCCGACTTGAGGATCTTGCCGCCCTCCTGAATGACGTATAGGCGGTTTACTTCGAGATCTTTCAACTTGTCGATTTGGCCGCTCAGCCAGCGAATTTCGATCAGGTCAACTTTCGCGGCCTTCTCCAGGCCAAAGTGCATGCGCATGTCGTTCTGCGAAAAGTAACTCCCACCGCTGCGTAGCTCGTCCATCTGCACGAGTGGTTTCTCCGCAGCCGAAACGGTCTTCGCCGTGACCAGGACCCGGCTACCAATACCGGTGCGATTTGATTTCACACCCACGAGCTTGATCTTGATCCAGTTTCGGTTGAGCGTCGAATCGCATCGCAGGAGCTGCGGAATCGCGTTGACGCAATTCACAGCGACATCAAGGTCGCCATCGTTGTCGTAGTCGCCGAAGGCGCACCCGCGCGCCGGAGCGTTTTCCAGAATTCCCGGGCCGCCCTGATTGGTGACCTCCTCGAAGCGCCCATTACGCAAATTACGGTAGAGGTATTTGTGTTCGGCGTATTTCAGGTCGGCCTTGGATTTGTCGACCTCAGGATACACGTGGCCGTTGGACATCAAAATGTCCAGCCAGCCGTCGTTGTCCATATCGAAGAAGCCGACTCCCCAGCCGAGCAGGCGCGTGTTAACGCCAAGTCCGCTGGGATAGGTACGGTCCTCGAAGACGCCATCGCCGAGATTGGTGTAGAGAGAATCGGTATCCCCGGCGAAATTCGTCTTCACAACATCGAGATTCCCGTCCCGGTTGTAATCGCCAATCGAAACGCCCATGCCCGCCTGAGGTTTGGCCTCCGCGGAAAGCGCTGCTCCGTTTTCGATGGCCACGTCCTTGAAGGTGCCGTCCCTCTGATTCAGGTAAAGCGTGGCAGGAGCAGAATCATTCGCGACGTAAATGTCCGGCCAGCCATCATTATCAAGATCAGAGGCCGCGACGCTAAGTCCGTAAGTGCCAACCGCATTCCACATGCCCGCTTTCTCGCTGACGTCTGCGAAGGTTCCATTTCCATTGTTGTGATAGAGAATATTTTTTCCGCCGGCCAATCCCGGAGGGCCGCACGCGACGACAATCCCTTTGTACGTGCACGGGCCCTCCTCGGGGAGTGGCGCCGTCTTCAAGTCAAAATCCACGTAGTTCGCAACAAACAGATCGAGATGACCGTCGCGATCGTAGTCGACCCAGGTGCAGCCGGTATTCCACCGCGTTTTCGGCCCCGGCTGTATCAGCCCGGCGCGTTTCGTTACGTCGGTAAACGTCCCATTGCCGTTGTTGTGATAAAGGACATTTTGGCCGTAGTAGGTAACAAACAGATCGTCATAGCCGTCGTTGTCGTAGTCGCCGACGCAGCAGGCTTGTCCCCAACCGGTGCGGATTTCGAGGCCCGTGCCTTTCGTGATATCTGTAAACGTGCCGTCGCGATTGTTTTTGAACAAACGACAATGCGGCTCGTGACCTTGGGCAAATCCTTCGAGGCGCCAGCCGTTGACGAAAAAGACGTCGAGCCAGCCATCGTTGTCGTAATCGTAAAAAGCAAGTCCGCAGCCTGTAGTTTCCAGAAGATACTTGTTCTCACCGACGCCGCCGTAAATGGTTTCCACGTCGAGCCCCGAACCTCTGACGACGTCCACGAAACTGACATCCAGCGGCGTGCCTTCGATCGGCGATTTCGGGCCCGGGGCAGGAGGGGCGGGCTTGGCGTCGTAGCTGCGTTCGATCGGACCAATCTTTTGTTTGGGTGGAGAATCCTGTTGTCGGAGAGCTGCGACAGCGAGAAGATCCGAGAAGGGAAGAACAAGAGCGGTGCGGCTTAGCGAACGAAGAAACTTGCGGCGGCTCGAATGCGACACAATTCCTCCTCGACTATCGTTGACCAGTGCCGTTGCCGCCGGCGCTACCGGAGCTGGCCTTCAGGTCAGTGTGCATGTGCCAGGGAACGCTTTCGGTCGATATTTCAGGATGCCTGCGTAGAAAATCGAGCGAATACGTCGGAGCCTCAGGATCGATTCTCTTTGTGGCATACATCGCCGCTTGTGCGGCAGCCTCAGCCTTCATGCCTTTGCGTCGATACAGTATGGCGAGATTGTAGTGCGCAGCTAGATCGTCGGGATCGATAGCCTGGAGGGCTTGAAACTGCTCCAGAGCGTTATCGGTGCGATGTTGCTGATAGTAAGCGATTCCGAGCTCGCGGCGCGCATCGCGCGATTGCGGAAACTGCTGGACAACGGTCTGCAGGTCGGCGACCTCGGCTTCCGGATGTCCCTCGCGGCGCTCGACCAGTGCGAGGTAGTAGAGCGCTCGAGCGTAGTCCGCATGCAACTGCAGCGCCTTCTCCAGAGCGGGCCGCGCAAGCGAGTATTTCTCCCACTCGATGTAGGTTAGCCCCACATTCACGAAGCCGTCTTCGTAGTCGGGACGCAGCTTCGTGACTTCTTGGAAAGCCTCAAGGGCGTCCGAATATTGCTGTTGGTCCAGAAATCCGATGCCGACATTGTTCCAGCGCATCCAGTCCTGATTGTCGCTGGCCTCAGCAGGCGTTGGCGGATTCATCCCCAGGTTCAACGCGCGCGTGCGTGAAGCGAGCTCGATCAGGGGATAAAGCGGATGGTCGGGACCGAACACATTGTTTAGATAGCTCTGGCGCAGGTGACGGTAGTTCACACGCGCCGTGATGCTAAGCGGCCCCTTCGCGCCCGGCGGAACCTGGAATGCATAGCGCACTAGCGCCGAACGTCCGGATTGGATCGAGTTGTCATAGGCCATGGAATGGATCGTCCAGACCTTATGATTATCGACAAACTCACCGGACAGATTCACTGGCCGGTTGGTGAAGCTGTGCGCCCGCGAATCCAACGTGCCGTCGGGCTTCAGAAAACCGCTGTGATAGATCTCGTTTCCTGCGGCATCCTTCACTGTCAACTCGACCCAAGCCTCATACAGATCGCGCACCTCGGGAATTAGCGAGTGCCCGATGTTTTTGTTTTGGATGACGACGTACGCCTCCACCGTATCGTTCGGCTCAAGCCGAAAGGCCACGGAACCCAACGGCGCGATCATCTTTTCGTCACCCGCTTTTTTCAGTGCGAAAATGTCCACGTTGAGGAACCTGCCGGACTTCAGGAATTCGATGGTTTTCCGGAGTTGCTCGTCGAAGCCGTAATAGAATGGCACGGCTGTGTTTCCCGCGAGCCAGCGATGCGACGCGAAGGAGCCGTCCTTGGCGCCGTAGTCGGGGAGACTGGGCGGTGCGCGGCGCATGTGACAACCCTGACAGGGAGCGAAGTCTGCTGAGTAAAAGGTAAGCGGATTACGTTTCGAGAATTTCGAGTTCTGCCATTCGTCATAAACCGTAAATGCCCGAAGGAACTTATACTCGTTCAGCGGATTCGGCAGATTGGCTTTATGGCAAGCAGCGCAAAATTCCGGCGCCCGGTAAAACGACTGCATCACAGCCTTCGAATGCCTCTCGGGATGCTCGAGGATATCGGCGAACGGAACCTGCCCGGGAATGCGCTTGCCGTTCTCGTCCACCATCACCGCGGGAACGCCCATTACGTAGCCACCGTTGCCCGAAGTTGACTGCAAGCTCTGGATCGAATGACAGGTCATGCAGGTCAAGCCATCCGCGTCAAAGCCCCGATCGACGTGCGAATCTTGTGTCAGCCCTCCCGAGAGCACCGCGATCGGATTGTGGCAGCTGTCGCAGTGCCTCGAGAACTCGATGCCTTTGGTGCGTATCAGAATATTGACACTAGTGCGGTAGAACGGCGTGCGGAAAGAATTCGAGTGTAACGCCTGTCTCCACTGGCTGTAGGCTTCTTCGTGGCAATGCCCGCAGTACGCGGCTTCAGGAAAAGCGCCAGGCTGAATGAACTCATTGCCCTCGATGGCGGCATTGCCTGGGAGCGATAAGTTATCTTTGCCGAACATGAAGTTATAGGTCTTGCGTATCTCGTCGGAATAGTTCTTGCGATCGGGGTTTTCGTTGGATTGCGCATTTGCAGCGAACGGCACGTTCCCCATGAGGGCCATAAAGCATGGCATGCCAACCACGCAACCGGCGAGAGTCAGCAGGACGCGGCTCATTCTAAAAATCATGCTTTCACAGATTCTCCAAACATTGCGGACCCCGGCACCAAGAGGCCTCCAGCACCCGCAATCCGAACCGCCTACCTGGCCAGGCTATTCTGGTATACCGTATCCGGAACCCTCTGTAAATGACGGTCTCTGCTCAGCAGCAGTTTCGGAACGTACGAGGGAAGGGATTCATCGGAGAGGCGCACAGGCCGCCTGCCCCCGGGGCCTATAACCCAGGGGTGCCAAAACCAATTTCGCAGCCTATGGCTGGGATGTAAACTCTGATGGAAACTGGTACAAAAACTTGGGCAGGTACGGGACATTAGGCGTTTCTGACCGAGCCCTAGTTGGACGCTCCTGAAAGTGTTTGCTAAGTTCCTGAAATTCCATTGGCTCTAGATTCGCCAATGGTTCAGGGTGTAGGTTCGATTCTGAGGGCGGTCTATTCTTCAATCAGTTCCAGCCAATCCTCAACTCCAAACAAACTCTGTTCAACCTACTTTTTTGTGAGTTCGCGCTTCTTGCTGGCAATGGCGAATTGGATTGAAACTGTCACGGTAGATGAGGCCGCATCGCCGATTTTGGGGAGATCGAGGATCAATTCTGTTCTCCCATCTTCGGTCTTGAGGAGTTTCGCTCCATCGACGGAAGCGATCTGCTGCCCGTTCCACACGGTGAGAACGTATTGGCTGTCCGCATGCCCCGAGGCGATCAGAGTGAGTCGATCCCGCGCCGGCGTCCATGATTCAGAAAGAATCCGTAAGCCTTTTGATGTCGTTCCAATCGCCGGCAAACTCGAAGAGTAGCTCAAGCCAAAATCATCGCGTGTTCTGATTCTGAGTAAGTTCGCTCCTCCGATAACCGCAATCCTGACAATCACGTGTTGGTCGATTCCGTTGGTTTCAACCAGAAACGGCACGCGCTGGCCGTTGAACTCAGCGCCGAGAACTTTCGCGCGCAAGCTCACTGCTGGCTGAAAATCGATGAGGCTGGTAGCGTCGCTGCCGGCCTTTACTTCCAGAGTGATACCTGCGGGATCCTTGGAATAGTGCAAGTGTAACTTCTCCGCTCCCACTGGAACGTTTCCAATTCCGAAGGAGATCCAATCGGCGGGAACATGCGGCGCGAATGTGAGAGTCCCGGTTCTGGTATCCGGCTGCAGTCCGAACATGCCACGCAACAAGGGGCTGACTACCATGGCCGCGGACCAGATCTGATGCGGTGAACTCGTGGAAAGCGACTGGTAGTAAGAACCTGAGAGCACTTCCGTAACGTGCCCGAGCGAACCATCCAACGTCAGCAGGGCGTTGGCTCGCAAATTTGCGTAGGCAGGGAAGGCGCGGTGATACCGATACTCCCCAACGGCCGCCCAGCCCGTGAAGAGAGGCCATACCGATCCGTAGTGGTACCCGCCGCCGCTGAACCTGGGCGAATGCTCCGAGATAATCCTCATGCCCCAGTCTGTTTGATGGTCCAGATCAGCAAGCTGCGTAATCATCGCGTCTGTTTTCGCTTCGTCGAGCAAGCCAAACCACATTGGCACTGCAGCCAGAACGGTCGGTTCGTCAACCGCGTGATTGTCATTGTCCAGCGCGAACGCAAATCGCTTCTTCTCAGCAATCCAGAACGCCGCATTCATCAATGGTTTCTGTTTATCGAAGCCCTGTGAAAGCGACTTGCTCGCCTCTTCTTGCCCCGTTACATGCGCCAGATTCGATAGCGTGCGCAACGCTTCAATCCCCAGTGCAGTTTGATAAAGCTCCGTCTTCACGGGAAGCAATGGCCCGCCCTCTACCCACCCGTGTCCAATTCCCACATTTTTTGGAAAGCCTTGCTCGTCGTACGTCGAGCGCAGAAATTCGTAGGCCTTCCACAAGCTCTTCCACTTTTCTTTCGCAAACGCAGTGTCGCCGCTCTCGGTGACGTAATCATTCACCGCAATGATGTACAAAGGTGTGGCGTCGGCAGACGCGTAGGGATACGGATAGTCCTTGAACCACTGCACAAAATTCGCGCCCTGCGAAATCTCGTGCGGAATCTTGCCGTCTTCCCGTTGGTACTTGCTCACAAACTCGAGGGCCGTTCGGGCATTCGAAAAATCCCCAACCGCATCGAGCGCAAACGAAGTCCAAAACGAATCGCGTCCAAAAAACCAAGCAAATCCCGGACGCTGGCTCTCCCCCGAAGTGCGATACCCCGCCACAAGTCCGGTGCCTAAATACGGATTGTTCACCATTCCCTGGAGCACGCTCACTCGCGACCAATCGTAAGCTTGCTGAATTTGGGCGTCAGGAAGCTCTACGTTCACGGTCCTCGCGAGATAGTCGCGATAATATTGCTTGGATTCGCGAAGCAGGTCTGGGTAAGAAGCTGTGAGTTGCTTATACGTTTTCTCCGCTCCAGCTCTGCCTTCCAGCGATGCGGCAATGACGATCAGCTTTCTCTCCTTGCCTTTGGCCGTCGGCCCTAGCCGAAACGAACTTTCCTGCGCTTCGGAATAATTTGTCTGAAATTCGGCATGGGGATCCGCCGCTGTCGGCGAGCCCACCAGCGCCGAGAACCTCCCCAGCTCTTCGCCGAAATAAAACGCATTTTGCGCCGTTGCCCAGTCCAGATAAGTCGCACCAAGTGCCGCCGGCCATTCCAACTGAAAATCCCGGTGAAAAGCGGCCTCAATCTCCAAAGGCTTTTCCGTGTCCACATCGAGCAGGATCACGGCACCTTGTTCCCGTACCGGAACAAAAAATGTTTCCAGCACCTTGAACGTATCCCCCGCATACAGAATCGTCGCCGACTCCGGCCGCACCGTCACCGTCCTCGCCAGCGATTCAGCCGCCAGAACTCGTCCTTCGGCATGAAATTTCAGGCGAAAGTCGCGAAAAAGTTTAAGCGGATATACCCACGCTTCCATGCGTCCGGATTCATTTCCCAGCAGTCCCGCGCGCATTCCGGTGATCGGTAGAAATTCCCAAGGGCGCACCGCGCGCGAAAGTTCCAGATCGTGTCCGTTCTCCGCCGTTTGCTGGCTCAAACCCGCTGGAACAGCTATTCCGAGCATCACGGTGGCCAAAAAGCACGAGCCAATCCGCTTCAGCCAACTCCGTCCGAATTGTCTATAAAAGGGAAGACCTGTTGCCGGCATGATGTGCATTCTGGTGGCCCCTGCTGGGTGGTGTGCTTGCATTGCGTCGTTGGCCTTACTATAAAGGGAAGCGCCGGATTCTAGCACCGCGCTTGCAAGGAAAGGTATCGGTTCTTTTGTTTTCTACTCGCCGCGCGTTTCTCCAATCGCTCAGCCGTTCTGCTATCGTGCTCCCGTTGGAGAAAATTCTTGCCTTGGCTCTTCCGAAAAAGTGGTTCCCCGCATCTGTTCAACAGGGCGCGGTTGCTTCTCCGGCTGCGACTGCCTCCTCCGTTGATCTCGGAGTATCCTTTGTGAACGTCGCCCGCGAATCCGGCCTCAACGCCAAAACAATCTTCGGCGGCGAGCACAAGAACAAATATCTCCTCGAAACTACGGGCTGCGGCGTCGCTTTCTACGACTATGACAACGACGGCTGGCTGGATATTTTTCTCGTCAACGGTTGGCGCCTCGAAGGCTTCCCCGCCGGTCAGGAGCCCACCTCGCACCTCTTCAAGAATAATCGCGACGGCACCTTCACCGATGTCACCGCGAAAGCCGGCCTGCTCCATTCCGGCTGGGGACAGGCCGTCTGCGTCGGCGATTACGACAACGACGGCTTCGACGATGTTTTCGTCACCTACTTCGGCAAAAATGTTCTCTACCGCAACAACGGCAACGGCACCTTCACCGACGTCAGCGAAAAAGCCGGCGTCGCCAGCTCCGGCAAGCGTTGGAACACCGGCTGCGCCTTCCTCGATTACGATCGCGACGGCTACCTCGATCTTTTCGTCGCCAATTACATCGAACTCAATCTGAAAACCGCACCAGTCCCCGAATCCGGCCCCTGCCTCTACAAAGGCATCATGGTTGCCTGCGGCCCACCAGGACTCTCTGGGGGCAAAAACATTCTCTATCACAACAACGGCGACGGCACCTTCACCGACGTCAGCGAAAAAGCCGGCATCCTCAATGCCAACGGCACCTATGGCCTCGGGGTGCTCACTGCCGATCTCGATAATGATGGCTGGCCCGACATCTACGTCGCCAACGATTCGACCGCCAGCGCCCTCTATCAAAATAAAAAAAATGGCACCTTCGCCGACATCGCCATCGAAGCCGGCTGCGCCCTTAGCGCCGACGGGAAGCCACAAGCCGGCATGGGCATCTCTGCCGCCGACTACGATCTCGACGGCAATCTCGATTTGGTGAAAACAAATTTCGCCGGCGACACGCCTTCGCTCTACCACAACCTCGGCAACGCCAATTTCGAAGACACCACTTTTCGCGCCGGCCTCGGCCGCTACACTCAGTATCTCGGCTGGGGCTGCGGCTTTTTCGACATGGACAACGATGGCTGGCCCGACATTTTAATTTGTAACGGCCACGTTTATCCCGAAGTCGAGCAGCTCAAAACCGAAGCGGGCTACGCGCAGCGCAAACTACTCTATAAGAATTTGCGCAATGGCCTTTTTGGCGATGTTTCCAATGACGCCGGCCCCGGCATCTCCATCCCCGTCGCCGCGCGCGGCTGCGCTTTCGGCGACTTCAACAACGACGGCACTCTCGACATCGTCGTCAACACCGTCAACGATTTCCCGCAACTCTTGCGCTGCGATTCCCGCACCGGCAACAATTGGATCAAAATCAAAACGATCGGTACGAAATCCAATCGTAGCGGCATCGGCGCGCGCATCAAATGCGTCACCCATCTCCCCGGCGAAAAAAGTCTCCACCCCCAAATCGACGAAGTGCGCAGCGGCGGAGGCTATTTTTCTCAGAACGATCTTCGCGTCCACTTTGGCATCGGCAAGGCCGAATCCATAGAACTCCTCGAAATCCGCTGGCCCAGCGGCATCGTCGAAACCCTGAAAGACATCAAGCCCAATCAAGTACTCTTCGTCAAAGAAGGCGAAGGCATCACCCGCACGATGCAATTCGATCCACCAAAAAATCCCAGACCTCCAAAATGAATTGTGTGCGCAGTTCAATTGGTGTGACCACCCATCAGTTCTTCCTTCGCCGCCCTCGAGAATCCGATGAAACTCAAGCTCGCATCGGCGATTTTGCTTCTGGCCGCGTCACTGGCCTTCGCCGCGCCAGCGCTCGATCTGCCATTCGGCCCCTGGCAGCGTGCCTCGAACGAACCGCTCCTTTCTCCGCAAGCAACCTGGGATCCTCCAGCACATTCAATCACGATGTGATTTACGTCCCAGCAATACGCGAATACCATCGAAGCGGGGCGCCTAAGTCGTATCCGGCAAAATCCGTCATGCGGTACCGAGCCCAAGACGCCGCCGGTACCTCGCGGTCACTTACCACTTTTTTATTTTCCTGCGGAGGCCTGCGAAATCTTAGCAATGAACACGGCATAGGGCTCCATCGGCAATCCATCCGCTATCCCGGTCATCGGCTTGTACACGTCCGTCAGTAACACACTCAGCTTCGGCATACTGAACCCCAGCGACGAGAGATCGAATTGCACTTTCTGATCCTTCGCCGACATATTCAGCACCACCAGAATCGCCTCGTCCTGGTAGCGCCGAATGTAGGCAAACACGTTGGGATCATCGCCATTCAACGGAATGTAGCTTCCCTCGAGTAGCGCTGGTTCTTTGTGCCGCATCGTCAAGAGCTGCCGGTAAAAACTTAGAACGGAATTGACGTCCTTTCGCTCGGAAGCCACATTGTGCGTCTTGTAACTGGGTGGCACCGGCAGCCACGGTTTCGCCTTGCTGAACCCAGCATTCGCGCTATCGTTCCATTGCATCGGCGTGCGTTCGCCATCCCGCCCTTTTTCCTCCGGCCAGCCCAGCTTGCCGATCGGGTCTTGCACCTCTTCCTTGCTCTTCGGGTCGTTGTTCTCCATGCCGATCTCTTCGCCGTAATACATCACCACCGTGCCACGCAGCGTCAGATACATCGCCGCCAGCATTTTCGCGATGTTGTCGTTGTGCACCCCATCCGCATACCGCGTATAAGAACGCACGATGTCGTGGTTGGTGATCACGTAGACCGGCCACTGCCCAGAGGCATCCAATGCCCCGATGTGCTTGCGGTACTGATTTGCGGAAAGCCCCGTGAACCCCGTCATCATCAGGTCCATGGGCAATTGCAGCTCGTCATTTTTTTCGCCGTAATAATCTTTGAGCTCATTCACGTCCGACGTCCACGTCTCCCCAATCAGCACTGACCCATATTCGTTCGCCGTGCTTCGCAATTTACGCATCACGTCGTGCACTTCTGGCAGCTTCTTGTTGTATTTCTCGTCCATGTTCGGACGCCCGAACTTGTCTGTCCCCGGCAGCACTGGATTGTCCGTCAGTTTTTCATCTTCAAAGAGGGAGTCCACCGCGTCCAGCCGGAACCCCGCGACGCCGCGTTTATACCAGAATCGCGTCACATCCAGCATGGCCTTCTCCACTGCCGGATTCCGCCAGTTCAAATCTGGTTGCTGCGGATAAAAGTAGTGGTAGTAATACTGATTCGTCTCCAGGTCCAGCTTCCACGCTGACAATCCAAATGTCGAAAGCCAGTTGTTCGGAGGCTGCCCCGGCCCCCTGCCGTCGCGCCAGATGTACCAGTCGCGGTGCTCCGCGGTCTTCGACGACTTCGAATCCTGAAACCATTTGTGCTGATCCGATGTGTGATTTACCACAAAATCCAGCAGCACACGGATATTCCGCTTCTTGGCTTCCGCCACCAGGTGATCGAAATCCTTCATCGTTCCGTACATCGGATCGATCGCCTCATAATCCGAAACGTCATACCCAAAATCCACCTGCGGAGAAGGGAAGCACGGCGTAATCCAGATCGCATCCACCCCGAGGTCTCTCAAATAGTCCAGCTTCGAGCCAATTCCATTCAAATCCCCAACACCATCATCGTTGCTGTCCGCAAAGCTCCGCGGGTACACCTCATAAAACACCGCATGCTGCCACCACGCGTGTCCCTCTGCGTCTGAGGTCTTTTGTTGCGCCAAAGCACTAAGCGCCGTTGTGTAGCAAAGTGCCAGGGCACCGGTTGCGATCCATCTCTTGAGCATCGTCACACCTCCGCAAATCTTCGCGGGAATCATATTATCTTAGCGCAATTCAGAATGCTCTTCTGGACTCCATGCCAGGTTCCCGTTGGCTATACTCCTTTCATAGGAACACCAACGAAGACCATCTGGAAAACCAGGCCGCAATGACCCCTGCCATTGTGGGGCTGACCGCAAGTACAAAAAGTGCTGCGAAGGCCTCGAAGGCGAACGCGGCCGCGATCCCGAACAATACGAACACCTTTCCTTAAAGAACATAATTCTGGAGGAGATACGAAGTTTCAAAGAAATATTCGGCGTAAAGCCAGCCGACGATGGGTTAACGGTAAACACGGTGAACACAAGTAGCTCGGATTCTCTTTTAAGTTCCTTTAAAATGAACAGTATTGAAAAACAGGGGAAGGGGTGGCCGGTAATTGTTAACCAGGAATCCCTTAGGAGTGCGGGAGTTTGCTCCCGCCTTTCCTCCATGCACCAACCGCTCCCAAGGTGCGCCCTAAATCGAATCAGGGCTTGGGAGAAGCAGGAGATGGATGGACCGGCGTGCCGGTGCCTTCCTTCAGCGTATGAATCTCGTGAACAGGCAGGTTTTCAAAGCGTTCGACAAGTCCGCTGGGCCAGCGCACCTGTACCCACTCGATCCTGGTAGCGGCTCCGAGGCCGAAATGAACACGGCTATCGCTATTGGAGACGTAGCTGGACCCGCTACGGACTTCGTCGACCAGCGTCCGCGTACCGACTTTCACCGTAATCTTCGCGCCAATCCCATCGCGGTTGGATTTGCTGGCACCCGATCCAGAAGAAAACGACGTTCCAATCGTCCGGAAAGCTATCCAATGATTGCCGTTGCGAACGTCATTCACCAGCAGCATCGGTAGCGCATTCATGTTGCTTATGACCGCGGACATCCGCCCTTCATTCCACAAATCACCCACCGCCAGCCCACGAGCAGAGCTCACGGCCGTAATCCCCGGCCCCGCATTGGCGGAGATATCTGTGAACGTTCCGTTCCCGTTGTTGTGATAAAGAATCTTCGGCTCCTGAAAATTGCTCCCGAGGCCCTGGCTGTCTACTTCCGGATAAACATGCCCATTGACGAGCAGCAAATCGGGCCAGCCGTCATTGTCCACGTCAACGAACATGACGCCCCAGCCGAGGTATTGCGTGTTGAGGCCGAAGCCCGCGGGGAAAGTTTTGTCGTCAAACGTACCGTCGCCATTGTTCCGGTAAAGTGTGGCGGTATCGTCGGAAAAATTCGTTTTGAAAAGATCGAGCTTGCCGTCGCCGTCATAGTCGCCAACCGTGGAGCCCATGCCGGCCTGCTCGCGCCCGTCATCGTTGAACGCCGCGCCCGCAACGACGGCAACATCGGTGAACGTGCCATCGTGATTGTTGTGATAGAGAATGCTGGGAGTGCTATCGCAAGCCACAAAAATGTCAGGCCATCCGTCGTCGTCATAGTCAAATGTGGAAATGCTGAACCCGTAGTGCCCCTTGGTCTGATCGATGTGCGCTTTGGCTGTCACATCTTCAAACACGCCGTTGCCGAGGTTGTGATACAGAATGTTCTTGGCCCACGGCAAACCGCGCGGGCCGCACATCACCGGAACCCCTTTCCATATGCACGAAGGGCGCTCGCCTGGCGAAAGTGCAGTCGCGGAATCAAAGTCAACGTAGTTGGCCACCATCAAGTCGAGCTTGCCGTCGCGATCGTAGTCCACGAAGGCGCAGCCCGTGCCCCACATATTTCCACTGCCCGCGACATGCGCTTTTTCGCTGACGTCGGTGAAAGTGCCGTTGCCGTTGTTGTGGTACAAAACATTTTTTCCATAGTAGGTGACATATAAATCTTCGAAGCCGTCGTTGTCGTAATCGCCGACGCACACGCCCTGGCCCCATCCCGTGTGCGTCAGCCCAGCCTTCTCCGTGACGTCAGTGAACGTTCCGTCGTGATTGTTATGGTAGAGGTGACTCGTCGGGGCTTTGTCAGATGGTAGGCCTTCCAGCTTCGTGCCGTTCACGACAAAAATATCCTGCCAGCCATCATTGTCGTAATCAAAAATGGCCACCCCGGTGCCCGTAGTTTCAATAATGTATTTTTTTGTGTTTTCGCCGCCAAAAATAACCGGAGCCGTCAGCCCAGCTTTCTGCGCCACATCGGTGAAATGCGCGATGGGCTTAACGTTTGCGCTGTCGGATGTTCCAGTGGTGGAGGTTGGGGTACTGGCGGATTGCGTGGCAAGCCAGACGCAAAGTCCCAGGAAGAAGGGAAACCGGAGAAACGAGAAATGGAGCGTCATCAACCACCCATCATAGCAAGGACGGGCGCGACAATGTTCATTCGGGTGAGTGCTGAACCGAACTGCTTGCGAGGAAGCGCGCGGCGGTGAACATGTTAGTATTTTCGAGGACTCGTCAGAGGACTCTTTCGAGTGAAATTAAATCTCTTCCATCGCCGGATCGTTTTTTTTCAACTCGGCGCGGCATTGCTGATTCTCTTCGGCGTAAATGTGGCAATTTGGGCTGGGCAAGCCGCGAAGTCTCCAGAGGCCGACGCCGCGTCACGCGCGAGTGCGACCTACCAGCAGGGTTTGACCGCGCTCCAGCAGGGAGATTTAGCTGCTGCGCGCGCCGCGTTTGAGAAAGTTGTGCGCCTCGTGCCGCAAAGTGCCGAGGGGCAGAATTCTCTGGGTTGGGTCCTGCTCGCGCAAGGAGAAATCGATCGGGCGATTGCAAGCTTTAGGACTGCGGTGAAATTAAAACCTGCGTTTGTGCAAGCGCACGTGAATCTTGGCAATGCGCTCATTCGGAAAGGAGAGGTGCTCGCTGCTGTGCGCGAGGCCCGCGAAGCCACCCGACTGGCTCCGGATGATTCCGAAACACATCGAACGCTGGGGCGAGCGCTGGATTTTTCCGGAGACAACGATGGCGCCATTAGCGAACTGCGCCGAGCCATCGAATTGGAACCGCAACGCGCGGAACTGCATGACGATCTCGGAACCGTGTTGGTGCAGAAATCCAATCTTCAGGATGCCGCCGCGGAATTTTCCGAAGCTCTCCGCCTGCAGCCCGAATTTGCGCAAGCGCATCTTCATCTTGGTGTGCTCCGCTATCGGGCGAATGCTCTAACGGAAGCCGAAGAGCAACTGCGAAGCGCGGTTGAACTGAATCCAGCAAGCCCGGACGGACACTATTACCTCGGACAGATTCTACGCAACAAGGAGCAGACGGACCCGGCGATTCGAGAGCTGCAAGCTTGCGTTAGTTTGAAACCGGATTATCCCGATGCCCAGAACGCTTTGGGTTTGCTGCTCCAGCGTAACGGTGAAATGGAACAAGCCATCACGGCATTTCGTCTGGCAGCAAAATTTCAACCACAGAATCCCGACGCTCATAACAACCTGGGATTAAGTTTCTTGCAGAGCGGAGACGGTCAAGGCGCGATCGCTGAGTTCAAAGAGGCAATCAGGCTGCGCCCGGACGACAGCGGCTACATTGGCAATCTAGGAGCTGCCTATTTACAGATTGCAGATTTCAATTCGGCTATGGCCGAGTTTCTCGAAGCGCTGAAACTCGCGCCACAAGACGCCACGCTGCACTACAATCTCGGACTCGCGCTCAAACTCAAAGACAAGCTTCCGGAAGCCATTGCTGAATTCCGCAAAGCCTCTGGACTCGATCCCAGTCAAGCAGACGCGCATTACACGCTGGGTGTGACGCTCTGGCAACAAGGAGATTTTGCACCAGCGGCGGAAGAGCTGCGTGCAGCCATTCACGCCAAGCCGGATTACGCGGAGGCCTACTACACTCTGGGAACCGTGCTGAAACAGCAGGGAGAATTACAAGACGCGGCTAGCGCGCTGCGAGAAGCCATTCGACTCCAGCCGAACTTTGCCGGCGCCCACACAACGTTAGCGGGGGTGTTGCGACAACTGGGAGACGCCGAAGGCGCGGCAGCGGAAAGCAAAGTGGGTGCAGAGCTCGCCAAACAGAAAACCAGCGAGCAAGCCGCCTTGTTCTCCACGAACTCTGGCCGACGGCTGCTCCAGGCTGGAGACGTCGAAGGCGCCATTTTGCAATTCCGAGCGGCAATCAATTCCTCTCCCAACTATGCGCAGGCGCATTTTCAGTTGGGCATGGCTTTACGCCAGCAAGGCAAGCTCGAAGAAGCAAAAAAAGAATTCAAGCAGGCTGAAGATCTCGACCCTCGGTTAACACCACCAGGATCCGGCACAAAATAAGTCAATATTTGTGTTTTTCGTAGTATCGCGAAAGGCAGATCCGTCAGACCTGAAGGCCTGAGCTACAGACTGGGATAACATTCAGGGACCTATTCAGCATCCTGCTAAGCGGGGCCTTTGCGCAGGGCCACAAGTTCCGAGCCGACCGGCACGCCCTTTACGACTTTCACGCGGATGACCGCTTCGAATGGTTTCAACTCCCCCGAACTCGAAACGGACAGCCGTAGGAGCAATTCCTGCAGCGAGTTCTGCTGGCAGACGTACTCGACTGCGGCTTGTGTTCCGATTGTGGTAGTGCCAGCCAGGATCAACTCCGAGTGCGCGGGATCGAGGCCCTTAACCAAAGCGATTACCGAATACTCTTCGGTGAGCGGCTGTTCCGACGGAGTAGCGAGAAAGAGTTTTGGCTCTCCCGATTGCGGGTGAACGTTTAAGATCTCCATGTTTCCCGCTCTCGGCCCAGAAGCGACCTGCTTGAACACAAATTCCTGTGTGCTGGGTATTTCAAGCAGCGCCAGGTTTTCGGAGGGCGAGCCGATGAAGATCAGGTCATTGTTCTTGGCATCGTCGAGAGAAAACAGGCTGCCGCGCTTAACACGGACGTCCTGGCGAAGCGAAGAGAAGACCTTGTCCAGCGCGTGGACGGCCAGGACCTCGCCGACTCCCGTGTAATGATCGAACGTATTGGTACGTCCGTCCCGAGCAAGATTGTAATAGCGCATGCCGGTGTCCGGACGACCGACGAAGGTGGCATTGCTGAAGATCACCCAGGGCTCCTGGGGACCGGTCAGAAACCCTCTCCAGAAGACGCGGAAGACTGCCGGTGGTTCGGCGGGCATGGCAACTGTCGAGCCACTAGCAAACCCCTTCGTAAGTTCACGGTCCGCAAAGACCGATAGAACGGCTGTCATGACGATTGCCGCAGGAAGGAGAACGGCGATCCACCTGGGGCGAGGTTCTTCCTTGCTGCGCGCAGCTTCCGAAGTCTTGGAAGCCGTTTGAGAAGTACTTTTCGCGGCAGCCGTTGGGCGCGAGTGGAACGTAAGGGCATAAGTGCCCTTTGGGATTTCCACCTGGATGGGATCTTCGGCGCCCTCGGTGGCATAGTATTCGGACAACTTAGTGCGCAGACGCCCAGCCTGCACGCGAACCATGGAATCCACGTGAGGATCGAAGTCCTGCTGGCGTCCAAAGAGCTCGGTCGCAATTTGGTACTCCTTGGGTGAACTACCAGGATGTTCCAGGGAACAATTAGCCAGATATCGAAGCAATTTGCAGAGAGACTCCGACCCATGGAGGGAGCGGCTGGCGAGAAGTTTTTCGAGTTGTCCTAGCTGCAGCTCTTTCTCAGTCACAGGGACCACCGTTTGCGGATTGTAACACCGAGGTAACGCCGACGCATCTCTTAGTGAAAGCATAGCTTATGTCGCGTAACCGTATCAGACCCTCGGAAACTTACCACGTCACTCAAGAAACTGATATAGCCAATCACAATCACAAATGCAAGCCGACCCTGGTTTGCGTGCCCGTTTTTTTGTTTGAGGACTTGTACGACCTCGACGGTGAACAGGGTTCGGGCTCGGCCAAGTAAAGATCGAGGAGTTTTGGGGGCTGTACACTGCGGTCGCCTTGGCAGGTCGCCGGGTTTTCCATTTTTATTTTGAAACGGCGCGTGTGTGCCAGGACTCTGGCCACGCGAGGACCGTCCGGCACTACGTCTCGATGACCGCACTGTTCCAGCTGCCTTGGAGCTAATGATTTTGTGTGAGTTCTGCTTTGTGCGATTGAGGATAAGCGTTGCTAGGAGGGGTGCAATGAGGAGTAAAGCTTTACTGGGGTTGGCTCTAGGTCTGGGCCTCGCATTCGCGCTTTGCGCAACTACCTCGTTTGGGCAGGCTGTGTTTGGCAGCATCATCGGAACGGTGACGGATCCTCAGGGGAATTCCGTCGTCGGAGCCAAAGTTACTGTCACTTCCACGACCAAGAGCTTTACCTACGACACGACGACGAATGAGAGCGGAAACTACTCGGTTACGCACTTAATTCCGGATACCTATAGGATTCACATCGAAGCAACCGGTTTTAAAGCGTACGACATCCCCAACGTTGCCGTCTCCGCGGACACTTCCTCTACCGTTGATGCTGCCATGCAGGTTGGCGCAGTCACGCAAACCGTCGAGGTTACGGGCGACATTCCTCAACTCCAGACGGATCGCGCCGATGTGGACATCCAGTTTACTCAGCAGTACATCGAAGACTTGCCCGTCCTTAATCGCAACTTCACTAACTTCGAGCTGCTCTCCCCTGGCACCCAGAAGCTCGTGGGCTGGAGCCACGCCGCAACCGAAAACCCCCAAGGCGGCGGACAAATCTTCGTCAATGGACAACACTTTTCGGGAACCAATTTCGAACTAGACGGGACAGATAACCAAGACGCCATCCTTGGCATCATCGTCGTCAATCCTAACCTCGACGCCATCGGGGAAACGAAAATAGCTCTTCAGGACTATGACGCGGAATCAGGCAAGGCGACCGCCGGCACGGTTGGAGTGCAGATCAAGTCCGGCTCAAACGATTTCCACGGCAGCGGCTTCTACTATTATCGGAATAGCGACCAGCAGGCGCGCGACCCCTTCACGAACAAGCCTGGCGTACCGCTCGCTCCTGCAACCTGGAAGCAGTATGGCGGTTCCGTCGGCGGGCCTATCCTCAAGGACAAGCTCTTTTTCTTTGGCGATTATCAAGGCACAAAACAGATACAAGGCATAACGAACTTGTACACGATTCCGACTGCGGAAGTGGTAAGCACTTGCAATCCCGCGACGAACGCCGCGAGCGCAACGCCTGGCTTCTGCGATTTGAGTCAGTATCTCGACGCGTACGGGCCAGTTGTAAACGGCGTTCATAGTGGCCAAATCTACGATCCGACCACGGGGAACCCAGCGGATGGATCCGGTCGCACTGCCTTCGCGAATAACATGATTCCCATCTCGATGATTTCGGCGGGCATGGGCAAGCTTCTTGCCGAGTTTCCGACGCCGACGGTTCCTGTTGCAGGAACTGGTACAACTATAACGGGAATCAACAACAACTTCGTTTCGACGGGCAACGGTCCTTACAATCAGTATTCGTTTGATACTCGAATTGATTACAACGCTCCCCATAACTATCAAGTCTTTGGACGTTTCAGCCTTGACTATTTCAACTTGTCGGGTCTAGGCGGCTTGGGCGCCCTCGGTGGTGCCGGCTTTGGGCCTGGCGGTTTGAATGGCTCGTCCATTAACCACGACTACAGCCTCGCAAGCGGCTTCACGAAGGCGTTCGGCACGCATTGGCTTACTGACTTCCGCATCGGATGGTTTCAGTACAATCCGGTGACACATTACTCCGACGCGTCTGCAAGCCCCATGGACGGATTCGGGTTCCCCGGTCTGAACTCAGGGCCTGGCATCCAGGGTCCGCCAACCACGGGCGGTCTCTCCGGGTTCCAATTTACCGGAAATGGCAGCTTGGCCGCATTTGGGGATGGATTGAACATCGGCCGTTGCAACTGCCCGTTGACGGAAAGAGAACGTCAGATCCAGTTCGTAAATAACTGGACGCGAACTCAAGGAAATCACACGATTAAATTTGGCGCGGACATTCGCTACGCCACTAACCTTCGCATCCCCAGCGATTCCAGCCGCACAGGAATCTTGAACTTTGACGCTGGCGATACTTCCCTCGCGGGAAGCAACGGCTTGGCGTTGGCCACCATGCTGCTCGGCGACGTCACTTCGTTCCAGCGTTTCGTAAGCCCGCCCAACGTTCAAGCCATCGGCCACCAGTGGCGCCAATTCTTGTATGGCCAAGACACCTGGCGCGTCAGCCCGAAATTCACCATGACCTACGGCCTGCGCTGGGAAATTTACAATCCAGAGGCCGTCACCGCCAAGGGCAACGCCGGTTTTGGAGACTTGAATAATGGCGAGCTGCTCGTGGCGGGCTATGGCGGCGTTTCATTCAACGGCGGAGTGGCGAACACGTACAAAGCCTTCGCTCCCCGTGTCAGCTTTGCTTATCAATTCGATTCCAAGACCGTTCTGCGCCTCGGATACGGCCGCGGGTTCGACATTGGCGTCTTCGGTTCCAATTTCGGCCACGCCGTCACGCAAAACCTGCCAGTTCTCGCATCGCAAAATCTCTCAGACTCAATCATCAACCCCGCGAACACGGATAATCGCAGCGCGGTTTTCAACCTTGTTAACGGCCCGCCAGCATACCCATTTGCGAATCTTATCAACGACTTGAACACGAACGGTTATTTGCCGCTGCTCGGGCCTGACGGGACAGCTTCCACGTATATCCGTCCGAGGGTTCAGCGGCTTCCCACGATTGATCAATGGAACGCCACGGTTCAGCGCCAAGTGACCTCTACTCTTAACATCACCGTGACATACATCGGCAACAAAGGAACTCACATGTTTGACGGAGATGGTCCTTCGTATAACTTGAACGACGTGGCTATCGGCACCGGCACCGCTCCTGTAAGCTGTTCGGGGATGCCAGTGACTTGCTCAGTGTCCTTCATGCCAAGCATACCGTCAAACGAGCGCCGCGAGTTTTTCTTGAACGGTGTTTACTCCTTCCCTTACACGGGTACCGGCTACACGCCTTGTTGCTCAGGGGGCATCGGCAATTATTTTGGCAACGACGCCAACAATAATTACAATGCACTTCAAATAAAGGCTGAAAAACGGACGAGCTACGGACTGCAGTTTCTCGCGCATTACACCTTCTCGCGAGCCTACGCGTATAATTCGGGCTATTACGACGTAGACAAGAGGTACGCCTACGGTCCTAACGACCAAAACAGAAACCACGAATTCGTGGCCAACACGATCTATCAACTTCCCTTTGGCAAAGGCAAACAATTCCTGAGCGACGCCGGCCGGGCAATGGATCTTGCGGTTGGCGGCTGGCAAGTCAGCAACACGTTGACCTGGGGCGGCGGTCTGCCATGGACGCCTAGCATCGGGGAATGCGGTGTCATCGCGGATGCGGGACCTTGCCTGCCAAATGTGATTAATGGTGAGAAACTGAAGACCGGCACGCAGAGGGTGGATGGAGTGTTGTACTGGTTCGTTCCCGTAGCTCCGCTTTCCTATGGGAGTCAGGTTAGCGCAGCGAACGCGGGCGTTGACTCCTGTACCTTTGCCCGACCGACGTCTGGGCCCTTCTCTCTTCCAGCTTGCGGCCAGATCGGCAATCTCGGGCTCTTTTCTTATCGCGGGCCGCACGTCTTCTACGACGACATGTCGTTATCGAAGACGTTTAACATCACGGAGCGCTACAAGGCGCAGTTCCGCTTCGATGCTTACAATGTCTTCAACCACCCCGTCCTGGCATTCAACGGCAACCAGGGCAACACTTGCGTCGACTGCGGCGGCACCGCGGGTCAAATCACGGACATCCAGGGCGATAACTCACCGGGTTCTCCGACTGGCATGCGTCAACTGCAGTTTGGCGTTAGATTCATTTTCTAACAAAGGAAAGAAAACACACCCCAAACCGACAGGGAGCCCTCGCGGGCTCCCCGTTTTTTTCTTGGTGGCTTGAGAGGAACGCGCGAATAAAATGGCGGGGCATTAGACAGAGTGTTCCGCCTCGAAGTAACATTTATGGGGTTAGTTTCGCAGGATACAACTCAGATGCGCCGTCGTCGCCTCATTTTAGAACAAGTATCGTCTATCTTCATTTTCCTTTCAGCGGCGGCGGTTCTCGTTCTAGCAATGCCCTCCTTGCTTGCCGCCCAAAAGACGGCGCTGCGTCTCGATGGAACTCCAGTAGACCCTTTCTTGGAAGCTGCAGGAAAGCCTGTTGTGCTTATCTTCGTGCGCACTGACTGCCCAATCTCCAACCGTTATGCGCCGATGATTCAGCGAATCGGCTCGGAGTATAGCGCCAAAGTGAACCTTTGGCTCGTCTACCCCAGCCGGAAGACGACTGCAGAACAAATTCGCCAACATGAACGCGAGTACAGCTACAAACTCCCTGCACTGCGCGATCCACAGCACGCGCTCGTTACTCTGGCTCAAGTCCAGGTGACCCCGGAAGCAGCGGTTTTTGACGGCAAGCACCGCTTGCTTTACCACGGCCGAATCGATGATTTGTACCGGGATTTCGGACGCGCCCGCCCCACCGCCACCACGCACGAACTCGAAGATGCCGTCCAGGCCGCTCTCAGCGGGAAAACACCGCCACCAAATACAACCGGGGTGGGATGCTTCATCACGGACGACGAATGACGTCTTCAGGCCGAACCGTCGTCGCGTGCCTGCTGGGACTTGGTTCCGCTGCTGCGGCGGCTTACGCGTCACACCGGGGTACCGCCGCAAGGCAGGCCGTCACGCCTCCCATACAACAAGCCACTTTCAATCGCGACATCGCGCCCATTGTTTTTCGTTACTGTGCTCCTTGCCACCGTCCCGGCGAAGCTGGCCCATTTCCGCTGCTTACCTATACAGACGTTAAGGCTCGCGCCCGTCAGATCGTAACGGTAACTTCGAAGCGCTTCATGCCGCCATGGCTGCCCGAGCCTCAAGAGTTGAGATTTGCCGACGAACTCCGCCTGTCCGAGGAGCAGATCGCCCTCATTCAAAAGTGGGTGGAAGAGGGGGCGGTCGAGGGCGATTCCGCTAATTTACCCGCGGCCCCACAATTTGTTGCGGGCTGGCAACTCGGGCGCCCGGATGAAATCGTCGAAGCGGAAAGACCGTACACTCTTCCCGCGAGCGGCTCCGACATGTATTGGAATTTCATCTTCCGAACGCCTGTTGATCGCACGCGTTGGCTAAAAGCCATCGAGATCCGGCCCGGAGACAAACGGGTTGTACACCATGCGAACGTTCTGGTGGATCGCAATCAAGCCGCGCGTCGCATGGAGGCGGAGCCGCGCGCTGGTTTCCCCGGCATGGAACTTAAAATCGAATCAGAAACCTTTGATCCCGACAGCCATTTTCTCTTCTGGAAACCGGGCACCGTCCCAAGGCCGGCGCCAGAAGGCATGTCTTTGCGCCTAGACAAAGACACTGACCTGGTTTTGAACATACACTTGCAGCCTTCCGGCAAGCTGGAACAAATCCGGCCGAGTCTTGGCCTGTACTTCACTGAAAAACCAGCGACCCAGTTTCCCTTGCTGCTCCAATTGGAAAACGACAAGCAGCTGAACATTCCTCCTGGCGATAAGCGTTTCCTGGTCACCGACGAATTTACGCTGCCGGTTGATGTTGATCTGCTCGCGATCTATCCCCACGCCCATTATCTCGGCAAGGATCTACAAGCCCTCGCTATTCTGCCCGATGGCTCGTCAAAAACACTAATTCACATCCCGGAATGGAACTTGAACTGGCAAGCTATCTACTACTACGCAGATCGCGTAACTTTGCCGCGGGGGACCGCGATCTCCATGCGTTATATCTATGACAACTCGAGCGGAAATCCTGCGAACCCAAACGATCCTCCCCGACAGGTGGTCGGCGGAAATCGCTCTAGAGATGAGATGGCTCACCTTTGGCTCCAAGTTCTACCGCATGCTCCCCCGGGCTCGACACTAGATCCGCGCATGGTGCTGCAGGAAGCGATGGCCCGGCACAACATAGAAAAAAATCCCGCTGACTTCGAAGCACGCTACAACTTGGCAGCTATGCTCCAAGGTCGTGGCGCGCAAGACGAGGCGATACTGAACTTCGAATTCGCTGTGCGTCTTCGCCCGCAAAATGGCACCGCCAATAACGCCCTCGGCGCGTCACTCCTGGCCGCAGGGCGAATCGACGAAGCCCTGCCATACCTGTATGCCGCGCTTCGGGCCGAGCCAGACAATTTTGACGCGCACTACAACCTGGCGAATGCTCTTGTCTCCCAAGATAAATTCCTCGAAGCAATTGAGCACTATCGCGCGGCCATCCGGTTGCATCCGGACGACGCCAATGCGGAGGCCAATTTGGGCGGCGCACTGGCTGAAACGGGCAGCCTTTCCGAGGCCAAGATGCATTTTCAGCGCGCCCTGCAGATCGATCCCAATCACAAGTTAGCGCGCGAGAATCTCGAACAAATAAGCAGCAATCCGAAGAACGTCCAACACTAGAGGAGAGCCTTCATGTGCTCAAGTTTCAACAGCATCGGGGGTTTGAAGGTCGGGACGGAGGCGTAGAGATCTGCGATGACCCACGTTCACGGTATGGCTGTCACTTTAGCGGCTGGGCTATTGGCCGGTTTACTGGCTGTCTCCGGCATGGTGTCGGCGCGAGTGATTTCCTACAGATGGCCCGCGCAGCCTGGCAAAGCAGCCAGGCAAGAGCTGGACGGTTCGCAAGGTACAGAGTTTGCCGAAGTGCGGCGGCTTTCAGAACTGGGCAAATTCGACGAGGCGATCGCGCAGCTTGAAGCGCTTGGCGCGAAGCATCCGGATTTGAAAGGGATTTCGCATGAACTCGGATTGGTCTATTACAAGAAGAGCGACTATCTGAAGGCCACTGTAAACTTCAAAAAAGCGTTGGAAGAAGATCCTGGCGATAACGAGGCGGTGCAGCTGCTGGGATTGTCTTATTACCTCGCGGGAAGACCTGCGGAAGCGATTGTGCCCCTCGAGAAGGTCCAGACGTGGTATCCGAGCGCGAACGTCGATGCCGCGTACATACTTGGTCTTTGTTACATGCAGACGAAGGATTATCCCAGCGCGCGCAAGGCCTTCGCCCGCATGTTCGGCGTGCGCGAAGACTCGGCAGCGGCGTATTTGTTCACTGCACGTATGCTGTTGCGGCAGGATTTTGCGCCGGTGGCGGAGGAGTACGGAAAGAAGGCGGTGGAACTGGATCCCAAGCTTCCGCGAGCGCACCTTTTGCTCGGGGAGCTGTATCTCTACAAGTCCCGCATTCCAGAGGCGGTCGGGGAATTGCAAAAAGAGCTAGAGGTGAATCCGGGAGAGGCCGCAGTGTACTACAAGCTGGCGGACGCTTACAGCCGTCTACAGAACTATGAAGAGGCGGAAAAACTGCTGCAGAGATCGATCTGGCTCGATGCTACCTCGACGGGGCCGTACATTTTGATGGGGAAGGTGCTGGAGAAGAAAGGGGAGACCCTGCTTGCCATCCGCGCGCTGCAGCGCGCACTGGCCATGGACCCGAATAACCCCATTCCGCATCACCTCTTGGGACAAGCATACCGTCATTTGGGAAGGGACGAAGACGCGGAGCGCGAGCTCAAGATTGCCGCGCGGCTGGAACAGGGCCCGGATGCGAAGCCTTGAGGCGGACCTCGCGCTTTGTTTTATGCAGAATCGTAGTGGCTTTTCGCTTCGCCCTACCCGCAATGGCTAGGCGTAGATCAGCAAGTCTGCGCCACTAAGGGGCGAAGTGAGTTGGGCGGAGTCTTTCATGCAAGAGAGTCGAAGAGCCAAATGTCAGTTGGTGGAACAGATGTTGTTCCTACTCCTGCTTACAACTGCTTGGTCTGCATTCGCACAGCAATCCACGACGGCCAGTGTCAACCACGTGGCTTCCGGTCCGAACGGATATGCCGGGAACGAGTCATGCGCCCCCTGCCATGCCAAGATTTATAAGAGTTACATGAAAACCGCGATGGCGCAGGCAAGCGGCCCCGCAAATGCCGATCTGATAGTCGGCAGTTTTCATCACAGCGCATCGAATGTGAACTTTCGTGTGTACGCCGACGAAGGAGAGGTGAGGCTCAGTTTCGAGCGCCCGGGTGATTCGCTGGTGCATGGTGAGCGGAAATTACTGTACTTCATCGGCTCGGGCCGGAGGGGACGCACCTACCTCTTCTCCGTCGATGGATTTGTGTTCGAATCGCCGATTAATTGGTACGCGCAGAAGCGCGTCTGGGATATGGCTCCTGCGTACCAATCCGCGCGGGAAATCCCGATGACTCTGCCTGCCCTGCCGGCTTGCCTGTCTTGCCACACCAGCAACATGACAGCCCCCATGCCGGGCACAGAAAACAAGTATTCCTTCCCGCTTTTCACCCACGCGGGCATCACCTGCGAACGGTGCCATGGTCCGGGCTCGGAGCACGCGTCTTCCAGGGGTCAAATCGTCAATCCTGTGAAGCTTCTTGCGGCTCGCCGCGACGACATTTGCATGCAGTGCCACCTGGAAGGAAATGTGGCTATCGAGCAGCCTGGAAAACATCTCTACGAGTTTCAGCCCGGCGACAGTCTCTCTGATTACACGCACTATTTTGTGTTCGCTGATGACGGTTCGCGAAGCTTGCGCGCGCTCAGCCAGTCGGAGGCCTTGACGCAAAGCCTGTGCAAACGGAAGTCGGGAGATGCCATGTCCTGCGTGAGCTGCCATGATCCCCACTCGTCTCCCACTGCGGAAGAGACAATTTCCTACTACCGGAGCAAATGCCTTGCATGCCATGGTTCTTCGTTCGGGACCAAGCATTATGCGAACAAGCCCGATTGCAGGCTATGTCACATGCCCGCCGTCACTAGCGAGGATGTCGATCACACGCAAGCAACGGATCATCGCATCCTGCGTCTGCCTCCGATGCCTGTACCAAACCCGAACCCACCAGCGCAGCCGCGACTCGTGCGATTTCCGCCGGTTTCCGAAACGGACGATACTCGCGATCTGGCGTTGGCATGGGCTTCGCTTGCGGACGGTGGAATGTCCTCCGCGGTGCCGGAAGCGGAGTCCCAGCTGCGGAAAGCCATTGTGGAAAAGCCGGACGATCCTGCATTGTTGGCTGCCCTCGGATTTATCGAGCAAAAGCGCGGCAAACTCGCAAAAGCGCGAATAGACTATGAGCACGCTCTCGAACTCGATCCGACTGCCACCGAGGCGGCGACGGATCTTGGCGTCATCGAAGCGCAGCAAGGGCATGTCGGGCGCGCTGTTTCTCTTTGGAAGCAGGCGTTCGAGCGGGTTCCGGGGAAAAGCGCCATCGGGATGAACTTGGCCCGCGTGTTCTGCTCCAGCGCACAATTCGATCAAGCGCGGGCTTACACCCTCCGCGTGCTTCAATTCAATCCCGACATGATTGAAGCCAAAGCCCTGATGCGGTCCTTGAACGGGGATCCTCCTAAATGCGCACCTTGAATGAACGCTTTCCATTCGGCAGCTGGCGAATGAAGAGCCAGCTTGCAAAACGCGAGATCAAATTGTTGGAACAATTGCGGAACTTGAATACGCAAAGCATTGAGAAAAGTATTTGAGTTTTGGCAAAAAAAGGGAGAGCAACCGTGTTTAAACCCGCGAGGCTTTTCTTCACCATGACAACGCTGTGCATTTGCCTGGCTGCAGGTCCCGGCCGGGCGCAGAACACTTCCGATAAAACCCCCAAAGGGGATCATGCTCAAGCGAAGGTGGAGGATCCCTGGTGGAAGCATGCGGTCATTTACGAGATTTATCCGCGCAGCTTTCAGGATTCGAACGGCGATGGCGTCGGTGACATCAACGGAATTACTTCGCGGCTGGACTACCTTGAGAACCTCGGTATAAATGCGATTTGGATCAGCCCAATGTATCCGTCGCCGCTGATCGATTTCGGATACGACATTTCCGATTACACCGCTATCGACCCGCTCTACGGTTCTCTCGCCGATTTCGATCACCTGGTTAGTGAAGCAAAGAAGCGGAACATACGCGTAATCATGGATTTTGTTCCCAATCACACTTCGGACCAGCACCAGTGGTTTAAGGAGTCGCGATCTTCGCGAACTAATCCGAAGCGCGACTGGTACATCTGGCGTGACGGAAAGGCGATGGGCCAGCCTCCCAGCAACTGGCAATCGTGGTTTGGCCATTCGGCCTGGAAGTTCGATCCCACCACCAACCAGTATTATTACCATCATTTTTATGCGGAGCAGCCCGATCTGAACTGGCGGAACCCTGAAGTACGCAAAGCAATGTACGATGCCATGCGCTTTTGGCTCAAACGCGGCGTGGCCGGCTTTCGAATCGACGCCGTCTCACGTTTATTTGAAGATCCCAATTTGCATGACGATCCGATTCTCCCCGGCAAGAACGCCTATGGTGATCCGAATATCGTGCACAAATACACGGACAACTTGCCGGAAGTCCACGAAGTTCTGCGCGAAATGAGAAGGGTAGTGGACGAGTATCCGGGAAATCCAGTGATGATCAGCGAAGCCGACGAACCCAATATTGCCGAACTCACCAAGATGTATGGCGCAAAGAATGACGAAGTTCAGTTACCGATGGATTTCCAGATTGCTGACGTAAACAAGTTGTCTGCGCCGGACTTCCGCCGCTTGCTGAACGAAATTGACCAGAATGCCGCCGGTGGGCAGCCTCACTATTTTTTCAGCAATCACGATCAGCCGCGGCAGTGGGATCGGTATGGCGACGGCGTGCACAACGATCAAATCGCCAAACTCATGGCTGCGCTCCTTCTCGCCACTCGCGCCACGCCGCTGATGTACTACGGCGAAGAGCTGGGCATGAGGACAACAGAACCCGCTCGCAAAGAAGACGTTCGGGATCCCATTGGAAAAATCGGCTGGCCTGAAGAGAAAGGTCGCGACGGGGAACGAACCCCGATGCAGTGGGATTCCTCAGTAAACGCTGGATTCACGACTTCGCAGCACCCATGGCTGCCCGTGCCGCCCAGCGCTGGATCATATACTGTTGCGGCCGAATCGCAAGACCCCAACTCTATCCTTTCTTTCTACAAACGGCTGCTCGCTTTGCGGGGAAGCAAACCCGCATTGCGCGATGGACGCTATCTGCAGCTGAATCAGGAAGATCCGGACGTCCTATCCTTTTTGCGCAAGAAGCCAGGCAGCGGCGGAGCGGTCCTCATCGTGCTCAACATGAGCGCGGAAGCAAGGACCGTAAAGTTCGATCTCGCCGCCCATGGAATCAAGGGGCCTTCTGCCAAATCCCTGCTTGCCGCGCCGGAGATTGGACCCGAGTCAACACAACTCGCTCACTTCATCATCCCCGCGTTTGGAGTTTTTATCGGCAAAGTTCAATGAAACAAAGAAACAAAGGAAGTCTTCTTCTCCATCACTCCCAAGGCGATCTACCATGCCTGCAAAAGAGCCGCCCAGCGAGCTGCCCTCCAGAAAGTCATCTACCCACATACGCTGCACTACGGTTTCGCCACACATCTCCTGGAAGCGGGCGCGGATCTGCGCACCATTCAGATCCTGTCAGGTCATCGCGATCTGAAAGAGACCACCATTTACCTGCATCTTTCGCAGCGCCATCTTCACGCGACCGCGAGTCCTTTGGATTCGCTGAAGTTGAAAGAGTCGGTGAGCCGGCCGCCCCTGGAGGTGGCCGATCTCATCCGCGCCGCGGGAACTGCTTTCCTCGAACGAAATCGGCACTGGCCCCGTTGGAAGCATGTCAAATTGCTGCGGGCCATTTCCCGTTGTCGTACCGCCGCACTCGGCGGTCACCTCGATGAGTGCACCCGCTGCGGGTATCGCGCCATCTCCTACAACTCCTGCCGCAACCGGCACTGTCCGAAAGGTCAGACTGCCTCCCGGGAGATTTCTCGAATGTGGCTTACTAGGTCGGGAATGATATGTTCTGAAGGGTGGGAGGAGACGATTCCGATGCGGCGCAGAGATTTTATAAAAAGTACTGCTGTCGTTGGCGTAGCCGCAGAACTGGCTATGGGTGGAGTGCAGGCGCACGTTCCCGCGCACAACTGGGGAAACTACGACTTCGGCTCTGGTCCGCTCGTGGTCGATCGCCTCAATCAGGGTCCGTTTCCTCAATACCCACCGGATGCGGTCATTCCCACCGACGACGTGGTGATGACCACTACCCCTTCAGAAAACGTCGTGCCGAACTACGGCATGGGATTGATCACCTATATCACGGCAGACAGCGGCACGGGGGAGATCAAGTCCGACAATATTCCTCAGGCGATCGAAGACTTGGTTGGATTTCCATTGGGTCAGCTGCTTTATGTGCGTCCGACATGGAGAGAAATACAGCCGCGGCCAGGGCGCCTGGATCTCCCGGACTATCTGAAGCTCGTCCTTGCATTGGCGAAGAAAAATAACAAGCGGATCGGATTTCGAGTTCAGATGTGCGCTCCAGACTATACACACGAAGCGGCCCTCCCGGACTTCGTCCTCGACAAAGTGCCGAAGGTGGATCTGGTGCTTGCCGATCAGGAAAACAGCGCGTCGGCGAAAAGATATCTACAGAACCCGCACTCGCGTTATCAGCCGCGGTATGACGATCCTTTTTTTCAGCAAGCGTTCAAAGAACTTGTTGGTTTATTGGCAGCGGAATTCAATGGCCATCCGCTCATCGAGTTTATGGATACCTTCATGTACGGCTTTTGGGGCGAAGGGCACACCTGGCCGTTTGGCAACAATCCTTTCCCCAACGATCAGACAGCCGAGCGCACTTGGACGAGCATGCTCGAAGTCCAACTCGAGCACTTTTCGAAGACTCCTCTACTGACCAATACGCAACCGGATTTCAGCCGAGTTGGTAATTCAGAACTACTAGACCGTACCGTCCGCAGTAACAATTGGATTCGGAGCGACACCATTTTCATCGAGAACGAGCAGATTGAAGCGCTCAGCAATCGTCCGCCCTGGACCGCGGCCTTACTCGAGCAGGGACTTCCGGGCAAACCTCCCGATCCACGCGGCGCCTATGAAGGGATATCCCCGGCCGAGAACATGATCGCTCATGTGATGGATATCGGTGCGAATTACTGGTCGCTCTGGAACTTTCACCAGATCAGCGCAAAAAATCTGATGAGCTACTACCAGGCTTATCCGGCGGCGTTCGACCGGATCAGTCGCCGAATCGGCTATCGCGTGCGGCCGTCTTTCATCTGGAGTTATAACGGCGATGGTTGCCTGGGGTTAATCGTGGGCTTCGCAAATGACGGCATCGCGGGTGTGCCAGGAATATTGAGGGTGACCGTGGAGAGTCAGGACGGAAAGGTGCTCCAGACCGGTTGTTTGGACGCCGGCTACCCGTTGCCGGGCAAGATTCGGCAGGCCCAGTTCGTGCTTCCCAACACCACCGATTGGAAAGGACTAAAACTTAGCCTGAATCCCGAAATTAAATAGCACTGTTCCACCCTAACTCGGTAATGTTTCAGCTGGTTAGAAGAAACACCGAGGAGGACAAAACAGTGCAATGGAAAATTACCGCTCTTTGGGGCGGGAAGAAAGTGGAATTACGCGAGACCCAACGGGCGGTCACGCCGTTCGGTGGGTTGGTGGTGTTCTTCGAATTTTTGCGGCGGATCGGCTATCGCGAAGCGGTGCGGCAGCATTTGCCGTTCGCTCTCACTTCTCCGAACGCTATCGATCCGGTCGAGACGTTCACGGCGTTTTTAGTTTCGGTGGTCGTGGGAGCGCGGCGCTTCGCACACACCAGTTTGCTGCGGGCGGACACCGCCTTGCATGCGCTGTTGGGAATCTCCCGTTTCCCC